>CAZXGD010000016.1:54652-71869 GCA_964640485.1 uncultured Isosphaeraceae bacterium
GCTCCCGCTCAAGGTCCATGGAGTCCAGCATCTGCGCCCGTGCTTCACGCGCGCTGACGGCCTTGGTGGCCTGCATCAAACGATCGGCAAGTGTGCTCTTGCCGTGGTCAATGTGCGCGATGATGGAAAAGTTGCGGATATTCACGGGCTTAGTGGGAAAGCCCGTAAGTCTAGCGCAATCCGATGCGGTAGCGGCTGCCTTTACGGCGTTGATGGCGACGTTGCGGGTGGTGCCTTGGCGGGTGGCACACTCGCTGGCGGCGTGCTCGTCGGTGGCGTGTTCGCCGGTGGTGCGCCGGTTGGTGGCGCGCTGGCTGGCGGTGTGCTGGCGGGCGGCGCGCTGGCTGGCGGCGCGGTTTCAGGTCGCACGGGGCGGAGCACTCCGTAGGTGCCCTTGAGCACCATGCTGCCGTCTTCACTCTTTTGTGCGTCCAGCCTGATGGGTGCCACCGCGCCGGAATCGGGAGCGAGGTAGACGCTCTGATTCTCGGTTCGCCAAATGCCGTTGTGCTGGCTGATTCCCGATGCCTTGGTGAGTCGGCGGTACTCGTAACGTCCGTTCTCCAGAATGAGCAGTTGGTCGCTGTCGGTCACCCAGGCGCCAAGGACTTCGTCGCCAAAGACATGCGGCGGCACCGGAGCCCGGCGAAACGGCGCCATGTCTTCGCGGGCAATGCACGTCACTCCGTCGCGCTTCACCATTTCCATTCGCACGCGCGTTCCCGGCTTGGCACGGTAAGACTCCAAGTCAAAGAAGATGTAGTTGGAGCGGCGCCATGCACCCACTTCGACGGGTCGCGCAAAACGATCCTGCGTGAGCCACAACTGGTAGGCACCATTTGGTTCAAGGCGTATGAGTTCTTGACCGTTGGTCCACCAGCCTTCAACCCGTTCGGGTCTGGCGGGGTCAAAGTCCAGCGGTGCGGGTGCGGTAAGGCCCGAATTCTGTGCCTGCGCGGCGTTCGACCCCAAGCACACCAGTACCGCCGTAGGCAGCGCAAGCGTCAACACGATGGGCAAGCGAATGAGGTTCATAATGCAAGGCTACGACGAACGCATAATGGGCAGTTGCACTTTTTTCTCCAAGTCCTCGGTGGGCTGTGCCACCAGGTCGTATCCGCTGCTGTCCACCACGGTGCATCGAATGAGCTCACCCGGTGCAAGTTTCTTGGCGGACATCACATAGGTCATGCTGTCAATCTGCGGAGCCTGAAAGTAGCAGCGGCCGGCATGGAGAATTCCGCCTTGGCTCACCCCGGTCGTCGCCAGCGCTGCGCTACCGCCGGCGGCGGGTCCTTCAATGAGCACGTCAAACTGGCAACGTTGCTCGGCCACGTAGGCGGCGTTCTCAAAGGCCACTTCTTGCTGGGCGAGCATCAGCTCTTGCTCACGCTCTTGCTTCACGTGGGCAGGAACGTGCAGTTGTGGATCGGCGTCCATGGTGCCAGCGGGAGTTCCATCCTCGCGGCTGTACTTGAACACGCCCATGGCATCAAACCCAAACTCCTGTACGAACTCCAGAAGTTGACGATGGTCGTCTTGGGTTTCTCCAGGGAAGCCAGTAATGAACGTGGTGCGGATGGCGATTCCCGGCACGCGCGTTCGCAGCTTCTCGAGCAGAGCCGCTTGCTGAGCATGGCTGGTATGGCGGCGCATGGACTTCAACATGTGGTCGCTCATGTGCTGAAGCGGGATATCGATGTACTTCACCACATGCTGCAATCGTGCCAGCGCGTCAATCATGTCATCCGTAAAGTTGCTGGGATACGCGTACATCAGGCGGGCCCATCCAGCGCCATGTTCTTGCACAGCGTCGTTGACGGCGGTGAGCATGCCGATGAGCCCGGGCTCGTAACCGATGTCGTGGCCAAAACTTGTGGTGTCTTGGCCGATGAGGTTGAGCTCAAAAGCTCCGTCGGCCAGCAGGGCGCGAGCTTCTGCCGTGATGCGGTCAACGGGCTTGCTGCGCATCTTGCCTCGAATGCTTGGAATGGTGCAGAAGGCGCAACGCTGGTTACAGCCTTCACTCACTCGCAGGTAAGTCCAGTGGCGGGGGGTCAGGCGAAAGCGATTGGAGTCATCTTCAAAGTAGCCAACGCCCTTGCCGTCCTTGCCGTTGACGGTGAGTCCAGTGGTTTGCATCCCTCGATCTGAGGCGGCTTGAAGCGCATTGCCCGCGATCCAGTAGCGTGGGGCGTCAGTGCCCAGGGTGCCCGGCCCGGTGTTTGCTGCGCGTGCGGCGGGGCCACCCACGGCATCCACAATGTGGTCTCGGTCAAAGACGCCGATCATGGCATCGATCCCGGGAGCCCACTCCAACATGCGTGCCCGGTGGCGTTGCACCAGACAGCCCGCCACCACCACACGCTTGAGCTTGCCAGCCTGCTTGCGAGCGATGGCCTCTTGGATGACTTCAAGGCTTTCATCTTTGCTGGCTTCTAGAAAGCCGCACGTGTTCACCACGATTGCGTCTGCGGAGTCGTGATCGCTCACCAGCTCGAAACCGCTCTGGCGGAGGACGCCGAGCATCTTCTCGCTGTCCACGAGGTTCTTGGGGCAACCCAAGCTGACGAAGGCGATGCGGTGGACATCGCGAGACGTCGCGGTGGACGCGGGTGTGACTGGGGCAGAGGGCATGGCGAATCGAGGATTGTAGGCCAATCGGCGTCGGGGCCACTCACGCAAAGTGTGCCAGCATCGTTCGCCAGTCCCCATACCGATAGGGCACAGCGCACACGTCATGCAGCCGCTTCACCCGCCCAAGCAACCGCTCAGACAAGTCCTGCTGCCACACCTGTGCCAACGGATCGCAGTAATACGTCCTGCACCCGAGTGGCCGCGCCGCATGCGCCCGGCACATCGCGCCATCCAAGAATGGGCAGTCGCCTCGCTCAACCGCTGAGGTCACGCGTTCCAAGCTTGGGGTTGATCCCAACTCTCGCAGCGCCCACGCCGTCTCCAAGCCCGTGACGTACAGCCGATGCCCATACTCTTGGAATCGGCAACACTTGCCGCTGGCCACGCATATCGGTTGCTGGGCCCGAACTTCAGCGGCACACTCTGCGTGCAACGCACGAATCTCGCGATCTACGCGTGGATCAAATGCCGCTTCCGCCCACACTCGCGCTAGATCGTGCGCGTCCAACGGAAGATGCAGCAAGCTGTGCATGTACCAAAGGCTAGTTCATCGTGCCGCGCTGCCACCCTGCGAGCGATCTTCTTCAAGTGCGATACGAATCTGTTGCAAGGTGTGCAGCGGACCTGAGTCCATTCCAGGGCAGGGGACGTGCTTCTTGGTCTTGAGCCACGCCTTTCGGCTTTGCAGGTTGCCTTCCCAAAATGGCCACGTACGGCATTGCGATGGCCGGGCTTCGTACAGGCCGCAGACGGCCTTGCCAGGCATGCTTTCGCGATCGAGAAAGATGCAGTCGTTGCCAAACGTGGTCTTCTTTTCGCGCAGGCTGCGCTGTGAGCCCATCGGTCGACTGAATGTCGCGAGGAACTCGGCCTCAGGCATTCCCACTTTGCTGGCCATGGCTCGCCCTTCGGCCGGGGTGAAGAGCACCGCGCCCTCAGGGCCAGTGCAGCAATTGCCGCACATGGTGCACTGAAAGCGAAGGCCTTCGCGGTACCAGGGTTCACCTTTGCCAGAAGTTGGCGCGGGCTCAGTCGGCAGGGCCGTCCTCGTCATCAGAAGCAGGCACTTCTTGGCCGATGAGCGGTCCGCCATCTGCAGCTTCTTCGGCATCTGCCACATCCTGGAAGGGTGTGAATGCCCGGCTGTCGCTAATGGTGGACTCCTCACCGGGCCGTGCAGCGCCCAAGTCTTCGGCCTCTTCGCGGGCTTCATCCAAGAACGCCTCGTCACTGGTCTCGTCGCCGGCAGGAACTTCAACCAGCTTTTGCACGCGAATGCGCTGGTAGGAATCAAAGCCGGTTCCGGCCGGAATCAAGTGACCCAGGATGACGTTCTCCTTCAGTCCGCGCAGGTGGTCCGTAGCACCGCGCAGGGCGGCTTCGGTGAGCACCTTTGTGGTTTCCTGGAAGCTCGCGCCGCTGAGGAAGCTCTCGCTCTGCAAGCTGGCCTTGGTGATGCCCAAGAGCAGTGTCTTGTATGTGGCAGCCTTGGGCTTGCGGGTCTTGGCTTCTTTGCCACCCTTTTCCTTGGCCAATGCGTTGGCTTCCTTCACGTCGTCCTTGGACACGAGTGCGCCCACGGGGAGGTCGGTGTCGCCGGGGTTCTCAATGCGCAGCTTGGTGGTGAGCTCTGCGTTCTTTTCGCGCAGCATGAACTTCTCAACCACTTCGTTGGGCAGGAACTCCGTGTCTCCGATGGTGCTGATACGCACCTTGGAAAGCATCTGACGAAGAATGACCTCAATGTGCTTATCGCTGATCACCACGCCCTGAGCGCGGTAGACGTTTTGCACCTCGTCCAGCATGTAGACGTAGAGGGCTTCTTCACCCTTGATGTTCAAGATGTCCGCAGGAACCTGCGGTCCTTCGGTGAGCGGCTCGCCCGCCACCACATAGTCGCCAGCATGCACGCGCAGGTGCTTGCCCTGCGGCACATGGTGATCAAACTCTTCGCCGCCGTCGGCCACCACACGAATGGTCATCTTGCCCTTGCGCTTGTCGGAGTAGAGCTCCACCTTGCCGGTGATCTCTGCCAACACCGCCGGGTCCTTGGGCATGCGAGCCTCAAAGATCTCGGTGACTCGGGGCAGACCGCCCACGATGTCCGCGCTGCGGGCCGCTTCCTTGGGCTGGCTTGCGATGGTCTGACCCGCATGCACGGTGTCGCCTTCGCTCACTTCAATGCGGGCCTTGGCGGGCAAGTGGTGGAAGTCAAGGATGTCACCCTTGTCGTCCACAATCGTGATCTGCGGGTGACGCTCGCCGGTGTGCTCAGTGATGATGCGCTCGGTGGCCTCACCGCGCTTCTCTTCGCGCACGGTCTCGCCAGGGATGATGTCCTTGAACTTCACAATTCCGGACTTCTCCGCCAGCACGGGGACCTTGGCGCCATCCCACTGAACCAGCGCCTGACCCTTCTTCACGTGGTCGCCGTTGCGCACCAGGAGGTACGCGCCGTAGGGCACCGGGTGATGCTCCAACTCGCGGCCCTTGGTGTCGTTGACGCGAATGCGGCCGTTCTTCTTGAGGGCGACCCAAGCGGTGCCGCCATCGGGCAAGTTGATCTGCACTTCATTGCAGTCCACGATCTCAATGGTTCCGCCGTTCTGAGTCTTGTGCTGCGTTTCGCTAATGCTGCTCACCGCAATTCCACCGGTGTGGAAGGTGCGCATGGTGAGCTGGGTGCCGGGTTCGCCGATGGACTGTGCGGCAATGATGCCCACGGCCATGCCCTTTTCCACCGGCTGGCCGGTGGAGAGGTCCATGCCGTAGCACTTGGCGCAGACGCCCCGGCTGGTGTCGCACGTGAGCGCGCTTCGCACCTGCACGGAATCGATGCCCAATGACTCGATGTCTCGGGCGATGGAGTCGGTGATGATCTGATTCTTTTCAACCACCACGCGGTCGGTCTTGGGATCCATGATCGTGGCCACGCTGGTGCGGCCGCGGACTTGATCGCGCAGCGGTACGTCCACCTCTTCGCCCTTGAAGATGGCGCGCTTGGGAACGCCGGCCTTGGTGCCGCAGTCGTTTTCCACCACGGTGACGCTCTGCGCCACATCGCACAGTTTGCGGGTGAGATAGCCGGAGTCCGCGGTCTTGAGCGCGGTATCCGCCAACCCCTTGCGGGCGCCGTGCGTGGACGCAAAGTACTCAAGCACGGTGAGGCCTTCGCGGAAGTTCGAGATGATGGGGGTCTCGATGATCTCGCCGCTGGGCTTGGCCATCAGACCGCGCATACCTGCCAACTGCTGCATCTGGCTTCGATTGCCTCGGGCGCCGGAGTCGGCAAAGAGGAAGACGGGGTTCAGGTACTTGGCGCCGATGAGCGAGGGCGCATCTTTGGTACCCAACGGAGTTTCCTTGCCGGTGACCGTGTCGCGTCGATCGTTCTTGAGCGTCTCCATGAGCAGGTCGGAGACGTCGTTGCGGCACTTGGCCCAAAGTTCCAGCACCTGATTGCGGCGTTCCGTGTTGGTGATGGCGCCGTTGTCGTACTGGCGCTCAACGCGAATCACCTTCTTCTTGGTGTCATCAATGAGCTTCTGCTTCTCGGCGGGGATGCGCAGGTCAGTGATGCCGAACGAAAGGCCGCTGACCGTGGAGTAGCGGAAGCCCGCTTCCTTCATGCGGTCCAGCAGATCGATGGTGGCGGCCTTACCCTTGCGGGCAAAGGTGTCGTCAATGACGCGAGCGGCGCCCTTTTTGCCCAAGCTGCAGTTGTAGAAGGGCATGGAGTCGGGAAGGATCTCGTTAAAGATCAAGCGTCCCAGCGTGGTGACCACGCGGTGGGACTCACTCATCTTCTTGGGCTGCTCCTTCTCCTTCATCACTTCTTCAACGAATGTTTCAAGGCGCACCTCGATCCAATCGTGCAAGTCAATCTGGCCCATGTCGTAGGCCAGCAGAGCCTCGGCATAGTCCTTAAAGCGGCGGATGTCCTTCTTGTCCGCGGGCAGGTCCTTGGGAGCCACGGTAAGGAAGTACACGCCCATCACGATGTCCTGCGACGGACTGACGATGGGGTTGCCGTTGGCGGGGCTGAAGATGTTGTGAATGGACATCATCAGCACCTGCGTTTCTGCCTGAGCTTCAACGCTCAGGGGCAAGTGCACAGCCATCTGGTCGCCGTCAAAGTCGGCGTTGTAGCCGGTGCAGACCAGCGGGTGGATCTTGATGGCGTTGCCTTCCACCAACACCGGCTCAAAGGCCTGAATGCCCATGCGGTGGAGGGTGGGGGCGCGGTTCAGAAGCACCGGATGGTTGCGGATCACCTGTTCAAGGATGTCCCACACTTCAACATCACGACGTTCCAACATGCGCTTGGCGCTCTTGATGGTGTCCGCAAGTCCGTGCTCCTTCAGCTTGCGGATAATGAAGGGCTGATACAACTCCAGCGCGATCTTCTTGGGAAGGCCGCATTGCCACAACTTGAGCTCTGGACCCACCACAATGACGGAACGCGCTGAATAGTCAACGCGCTTGCCCAGCAGGTTTTCGCGGAAGCGACCCTGCTTGCCCTTGATCATGTCAGTGAGCGACTTGAGCGGGCGATTGCTGGAACCCAACACGGGGCGACGGCAGCGGCCGTTGTCAAACAGCGCGTCCACGGCCTGCTGCAACATGCGCTTTTCATTGCGGATGATCACTTCCGGCGCGTTCAGATCCATCAACTTCTTCAGGCGGTTGTTGCGGTTGATGACGCGGCGGTAGAGGTCGTTGAGATCGCTGGTGGCAAAATTGCCGCTCTCCAATAGCACCAAGGGGCGCAAGTCGGGCGGAATCACCGGTACCACGTCCAGCACCATCCAGGTGGGATCGTTGGGGCTGTTGCGGATCTGCTCCACGATCTTTAGGCGCTTGGAGAGGTCCTTTTGCTTCTGCTTGCTTTTGGTTTCAAAGAGGTCATTGCGCAACTGGCCGGAAAGTTCATCCAGGTCCAGCTTCATCGGAGAGAGCAACTCGCGCACCGCTTCCGCGCCCATCATGGCGGTGAAGGCGCTGCCGTACTTCTCCACCGCGGAGCGGTAGTCGTCCTCGGTGAGCATCTGCTTGAATTCCAGATCGGTGGTGCCGGGGTCGGTCACCACGTAGTCCTGGAAGTAGATCACCTTCTCAAGATCGCTGGTCTTCATGGCCAGCAGGTTGCCCAAGCGGCTGGGCATGGCCTTGAAGTACCAAATGTGAACCACAGGCGCGGCCAAATTGATATGGCCCATGCGCTTGCGACGCACGCGGCTGTGGGTCACCTTGACGCCGCAGCGGTCGCAGATGATGCCCTTGAACTTGGTGCCCTTGTACTTGCCGCAGGCGCACTCAAAGTCGCGCTCAGGGCCAAAGATGCGCTCGCAGAACAAACCATCCCGCTCTGGACGGTACGTGCGGTAGTTGATGGTTTCGGGCTTCTTGACCTCGCCGAAGCTCCAGCTTCGGATGTCGTTAGGACCGGCCAGCGTGATCTTCACGGTGCCAATGTCGTTCACGCGGTCGTAGACGCTTTCGGACATGCTCATCTCTGTTCTCATCTGAGGACCTTCTGAAGGCGGTGATCTGTTCTGCGGGAAAGCAAGAGAGAAGGGGAGGGCGGCCTCCCCGGCATTGGATGACTGCTACAGGAGTGCGGCGGACTCGCCGCCACGCTTCTCGAGCTGAATGTTCATGGCCAGACCCTTGATTTCGTGGCAAAGCACGTCGAACACCACGGGCATTCCTGCCTGCAGCGTGTTGGTGCCCTTCACCATGGCGTCGTAGATCTTGGTACGGCCTTCCACATCGTCGCTCTTGACGGTGAGTAGTTCCTGCAGCACGTAGGCAGCGCCGTACGCCTCCAAGCCCCACACTTCCATCTCGCCGAAGCGCTGACCGCCCGTACGTGCCTTGCCGCCCAGCGGCTGCTGGGTGATCAGGCTGTATGGGCCAGTGCTACGGGCATGGATCTTGTCATCCACCAGGTGATGCAGCTTGAGCAAGTACATGAATCCCGCGGTGGTCTTCTGCTTGAACGGCTCGCCGGTGCGGCCATCGTGCAACTGAACCTTGCCGGTGTCGGGCATGTCCGCCAGCAGCTCCCGGGGGGTGCCGGGCGCCTTTCCTGTGGACTCAAAGTCTGCAATGCGCTGCTTGACGTGATTGTTGGCCTCGCGAACGCAGTCGAAGATTTCTTCTTCTTTGGCGCCGTCAAAGACCGGAGTGACCGCTTGGAAACCCAACACTTGCGCGGCCCAGCCCAGATGTGTTTCTAGGATCTGCCCCACGTTCATGCGGCTGGGCACGCCCAGCGGATTGAGCAACACGTCTACGGCGGTGCCGTCTTCGAGGAAGGGCATGTCCTCTTCAGGAACGATTCGGGCGATGACGCCCTTGTTTCCGTGACGGCCGGCCATCTTGTCGCCAACGGAGAGCTGGCGCTTGGTGGCGATGTACACCTTCACCATCTCCAACACGCCGGAAGGCAGCTCATCGCCACGCTTCATGTGGCCGACCTTGCGATCCTTCTCAACAAAGATCGCTTGGATGCGGGGCCAGAACTGGCCGTAGGTCACCATGGCGCCGTCGCGCGCCTCCTTGGAGCCCTTCATCCACTTGTCATTAAAGTTCTGGATCTGCTCCAAGATGACTTCTGGGATGTCGCTGGCACCCACCTTCTGGCGGGTGCTGGGGTCGACCATTTCAGCGCCCAGCGCCTGGTTCACCAGCGTCACCATTTGCTTAAAGAGCTGGATGGCCTTCTGATCCATCAACTCCTCGTACGTCTGAAGTTCCTTCTTGAGTGTCTTCTTCTGTTCCTCGTTCAAGTGCGTGCGGCGGCTAAAGCGGCGAGCACCGATCACGATGCCTTCTGTGCCCGCAGGTACTTCCAGCGAATCATTCTTCACGTCTTCGCCGGCGCGGCCGAAGATGGCGTGCAGAAGTTTCTCTTCGGGGCTCAATTCGCTCTTGCTCTTGGGGCTCACCTTGCCCACCAGAATGTCGCCAGGGCCGACGCGTGCGCCAATGCGGATGATTCCATGCTCATCCAAGTTGCGCAGCATCTTCTCGCTGACATTGGGGATGTCGTTGGTGAACTCCTCGCGACCCAACTTGGTCTCGCGGATTTCCACATCGAAGTTCTCAATGTGGATGCTGGTAAAGACGTCGTCCTTCACCAGACGCTCATTGATGACGATGGCGTCCTCAAAGTTGTAGCCGTCAAAGGTGTTAAAGGCCACCAGCACGTTTTTGCCGATGGCCAATTCGCCCATCTTGGTGCTGGCGCCGTCAGCCAAAATCTCGCCCGCCTTCACCTTCTGCCCGGGGCGCACCACGGTGCGCTGATTCTGGCAGGTGCGTTCGTTGAGGCCAACGAACTTGCGAAGGACGTACTCGTCGGCGTTGTCAATGATGATGCGTTCGCTATCCACGTATGTGACCGTGCCGGCGCGAGTGGCCTTGACGATCATGCCGCTGTGCGTTCCCACCACACGCTCCATGCCTGTGGCCACGCAGGGCGGATCGCTGCGCAGAAGCGGCACCGCTTGGCGCTGCATGTTGCTTCCCATGAGCGCGCGGTTGGCGTCGTCGTGCTCAAGGAAGGGAATGAGGCTGGCGGACACTCCCACGATTTGCTTGGGGCTGATGTCCACGAACTCCACGTCAGGAGCGGGCACGAGCGTTAGATCGCCGTCGCGGCGGGCCAGGACGTTGTCGTCCTTCATACGGCCCTCGGGATTCAGCGTGTCTGAGGGTGCCAGCACCTTCAGCAGTTCTTCGTCGGCGCGCAGCTTGACGGTCTTGCCGCTCACCTTGGCGCCCTTCATTTCGCGATAGGGGGTCAACAGGAATCCGTACTCGTCAACCTCGGCGTAAATGCCTAGGCTGGCGATGAGTCCGATGTTGGTGCCTTCGGGAGTCTCAATGGGGCAGATGCGCCCGTAGTGCGAAATGTGCACGTCGCGCACTTCAAAGCCGGCACGCTTGCGATTCAAGCCACCTGGTCCAAGTGCCGAAAGACGACGTTCATGCACCAGCATGGAGAGCGGGTTGGTCTGGTCCACCACCTGGCTCAACTCGCTGCGTCCAAAGAAGAACTCAATGGCGCTTGAGATGGACTTGCTGTTTACCAAGTCGGCGATCTTGCCAATCTCGGCGGGGTCCTTCACGCTCATGCGCTCTTGCACGGTGCGCTTGAGCTTGAGGAAGCCCTTGCGCATTTCTTCGACGGCCAGCTCGTCCAATGTGCGCAGGCGACGATTGCCCAAGTGGTCAATGTCGTCCACGTGCACGTTGGACTTCTTGGCGCGCAGATCCAAGATGTAGCGGATGACCGCCAAGAAGTCTTCGGCGCGAATGCGCTGCACGTCCTCGCCCACCTGCTTGTAACGGGGGTCGTGGACAAACTTGCGGTTGATGCGGAAGCGGCCCACGCGCCCAAGGCGATAGCGGCTGTCATCAAAGAACTTTTCTTCGAAGAGCTTCTTGGCCTTGTCCACCTGCGGCGGGTTGCCGGGGCGGAGACGGCTGTAGATCTTGAGCAGGGCGGCTTCGTGCTCGCTGACCTCGGCTAGGAAGTCCAGCTTCTCTTCGGCCAACGTGTTCAGGATGACGGGGTCGCCAGGATTCGTAATGACGCGAATGCTCTTCAGGTTGCTGGCCAGAATGGCCTCGACGTTGTCGCCGACGGGGGAGCCAACTTTGCAGAGTTCCTCGCCGGTGTCGCTGTCAATGATGAGTTCGGCGGAATAGTGCTCGGGGCGCAAGCGCTTGACGGGCAACTCTTCAACGTCGTAAAACTCTTCGATGATCTTCTCGGTGCTGGAGTACTTCTCATCCAGTGCGCGCAAGAACGTGGTGGCCGCCAGCTTGGTGGACTGGTCGATTCGCATCGCCAGCACATCCTTCTTGGTGACTTCCAATTCGATCCAACTGCCGCGCTCTGGAATGATTCGGCTGCTGTGCAGCGGGCGATCGCCAAAGCTGCTGGCAATGCTGAAATCCACGCCGGGGCTGCGGTGCAACTGGCTAACGATCACGCGCTCTGCACCGTTGACGATGAATTCACCGCCACCCATCATGATGGGAATGTCGCCTAGGTAGATCTCTTCTTCAGTAACGGGTTCGCCCTCGCCCTTGGAGAGCTTGACTGCCACGCGCAGGGGGCGGCCATACGTCAGGCGCAACTCGCGGCACTCGTCGGGGGTGTAGCGCGGCTCTTCCAGTTTGTAGTGGCTGTACTCCAGCCGCATGGACATGTCGTAGCTCTCAATCGGGAAGATCTCCCGCAGCAGAGCTTCCAAGCCAAGATGAGTCTTGCGCTCCTTGGAATCCACCCGCAGTTGCAAGAAGCGTTCGTACGCTTCCTGCTGAACCTTCATCAGGTTTGGAACCGGGTCGGATTCGGAGCGCTTTCGGGAGAAGTCGCGGGGAGTAATCGTGGCCATGTGTTGTGCTCGCCTCTCGTCCAAAAGCGACAGCGGCGGAGTACCGCCGACAGTCCGCTGGACCTTTTTTCACCAGTCTCGCGTTGATGGGGTAACCGCCGCCAAGACCACCAAGCGTATCCCAAATTGCCGTAACTCTCAACTCTGTTGATGCGTTCGGCATCCGGTTTGCTGAGAGTCCATTGTGAGTTATCCGATTGCCACCCTTCGGCAGCCACGCAGGAACCCAAAAGACGGACGCCCGGCGAAGGTGCCGGGCGTCCGTTGATCTGACGACCCGAGCCAGATTCCGGCCTTTGCCGCGAGGCGAAGGGCGGGCCAGCTGGAGTCGCGGGATTACTTGAGTTCGACCTTGCCGCCGGCAGTTTCCAGGGCTGCCTTCAGCTTGTCGGCGTCTTCCTTTGAGATCTTTTCCTTGATGGCCTTTGGCGCAGCATCGACCATCGCCTTGGCATCGGCCAAGCCAAGACCCGTGGCCTCGCGGACCACCTTGATGACGTTGATCTTGTTGGCGCCGGCTTCCTTAAGGATCACGTCGAACTCGGTCTGGGCCGCAGCAGCCGGAGCATCAGACGCAGCAGCGGCCATCATCACGCCACCGCCAGCGGCGGGCTCGATGCCGTACTTGTCCTTCATGTATTCAGCCAACTCGACCGCTTCCTTCAGGGTGAGGGAGGCGATTTCGTCGCCGATCTTGGTGGCCTTGGCTCCAAACGTTTTTGTTTCTTCGGACATTGTGATTCTCCAAATCAGACTGAGTTTCCACCGACCGTTTCCAAGAGGCGCCGGAACGTCCGGCGTTTAACCCGCGGGTGCAGGCCAGTCAGAAGGGGATGGAGACGCTTGTAGGTGAGTGAACGATGGAAGTGCGTCATCAACCAGCCTTTGCTGTGATGGTCTCGCCCTTCTCCAAACGGGACTGAATTTCTTTCACGATGCCCATGAGGTTGGCTCCGGGCGCGATGACAGTACTCACCGCCTTGCGGGCGGGGGAGAGCACCAACGTAATGACGTTGGACTTAGCCTCGGAAAGGGTCGGCAGTTTGCTCAGCGCGCCGATTCCCGCGGGGCCTTCGTAGACGGTGCCATCGAGAACGGCCGCCTTAAAGACGAACTTGTCGTTGCCCTTGGACCACTTGACTAGGTCGCGGGCCAAATCCACCACGCTGCCGGGTCCGTACACGATGGCGGACGGACCGGCAAAGTGCTTGGCGAGAGTTTCCAGCTTGCCACCCTTGAGGGCCTCGCGAGCTAGGTTGTTCTTCACCACGGTGACACGCACGCTCTTGTGAGCAAAGTCAGTGCGCATCTTGTTGGTGGAGTGCGCGTCCATGCCGCGAATCTCCACCAGTACGGCGGCTTCGACGGAGTCGAAGCGTGTGCGGTACTCCTTGACGATCATCTGCTTAACTGGCTTGGACATGACGGGTCCTGTTCCTTTGGTTGCGGGGCCTTAGACGGCCACCTGCACGCTGGGGCTCATGCATGCCGCCACGACGCACTTCTTGATGTACTGACCCTTGGCGGATGCGGGCTTCACCTTCACGATGGTCTGAATGAACGCGTTCAAGTTGTCAACCAACTGTTCGTCCTTGAAGCTCATGCGCCCGATGATGGCGTGAATGTTGCCGCCATCGTCGTTGCGGTATTCCTGCTTACCCGCGCCGTACTCTTTGACGGCATCGGCCACATTGGGAGTCACGGTGCCAGCCTTGGGGGAAGGCATAAGACCCTTGGGTCCCAGCACCTTGCCCAGCTTGCTCACCACGCGCATCATGTCTGGGCTGGCCACGGCAACGTCAAAATCCATCCAGCCAGCTTCAATCTTGGCCACAAGGTCATCTGCGCCGGCCTCAATCGCGCCAGCCGCTTTGGCGGCAGCGATTTTGTCGCCGGAGCAGAAAGCCACCACGCGCGAAGACTTGCCTGTTCCGTGGGGAAGGCTGACCGAGCCGCGAATGGCCTGATCGGTGGCCTTGGGGTCAATTCCCAAGTGCAGAACCACATTGACGGTTTGATCGAACTTGGGCGCCTTGAACTTGCGCAGCGCTGAAATGGCAGCCGCGGGCTCCTGCGGTCCGGAGACCAGGTGTTCCTGCGACGCGCGCATGCGCTTGCTGTTGCCTAGCACGATCTTCTTCTTGGCTGCGACTCCTGTGACTTGCGACATGTCAGTTGGCCTCCACAGTCACGCCCATGGAGCGCGCGCTGCCAGCCACGATGCGCATGGCGCTCTCGAGGCTGGTGGTGTTGAGATCCTTCAGTTTCTCTTCAGCAATCTTTTTGACCTGAGCCTGCGTCAACTTGCCCACCTTGGTGGTGTTGGGCGTGGCCGAGCCGCTCTCAATCTTGAGGGCACTCTTAATCAGAGCGGAGACCGGCGAAGTCTTGATTTCAATGTCAAAGCTTTTGTCCGCGTACACCGTGACGATGCAGCCGACCATGAGGCCGTTGAGCGCCTTGGTGGCTTCATTGAACTTGGTGATGAATTGGCCCGGATTGACGCCGTTTGCGCCCAAGACCGGACCCAATGGCGGAGCTGGAGTGGCCTTGCCACCCGGAGCCATGAGCTTAAATTGCTTAGTGACCTTTTTGGCCATCGTTCTAAACCTCCGACCAGTGCAGTGCGACCAGTCGTGCAAGCGGTGCGAGTTGAAGAGCGCCGAATGATAGTAAAAATGCCCAAAGACGCAAGGGGTACGTCAACGGGCATTATTCGGACGGTCGTGAGCGTTCGAGATTTGATCGGGCCAAATCCCGCGGCCGACGAGCGGTATAACTCCAAGGCCCAGATCGCGCGACCGGAAACCACCATCAAACTGGAAGTTGCATAGTTTGCCATTGATTGCGGTCCGATTGCTCGTAGAGTCGGGCAAGTGTTCTGGCTTAATTCCATGCCCAAGATGAGGACATCGAGCCTTGCGTGCCCCGTTGCTATCTCGCTCGTGTTCACCGGCTCTGCGATTGCCGATGATGGCATTCCATGCCCATACGAACTCACCATTGTGAGCCCCCCAAATTGCCCGATCTGGGGACCTACCGTGTTGCGTCCCGGGGGGGTGAACCGTCATGGAGATTGGGTGGGAAGCCGCGTGATGTGCAGCAATGGATGGGATCGCGCCGTCAAGTGGGACATTCAGCACGGGCTCGTTGACTTGGCGGTTTCGCCGAACACATACACCTCGTGGGCTTGGGACCTGAACGATCAAGGCACCGCTGTTGGAGGCTTTAGCTTGATCGTCGGGGGTCAGGAACAATCCAGTTCCTCGGCAAGCATTTGGATGGGTGGAGGCTCCATCCAGCTCGCTCCGATCAGCCCTTCAGGTTGGTGCGATGCATTTGCGGTCAACGGCGAGAATTGGGTTGTCGGCAGCCGAGGAATGGCAGACAACATTCAAATGGGGTTTCTTTGGCGAGCTGGCGAGATCGTCTACTTCGATCCATCTACATATGGGCGCCCCTACGCAGAAGGTTCGGACGTGTCTGAGAGCGGTGTCGTGGTGGGAAACATGGCGGGTCCGTGGATGGCCTTCCGGTGGCAGCATGGCGAACTAGAGTTGCTGGAGCCACTTCAAGGCGGTCTTCAATGTGCTGCGCTGGCAGTGAACAATGCCGGGAGTGTTGCTGGATGGACAGACGTTCCAAGCCGAGATGGATCCACGACCTATTTCCGAACACCCACCATCTGGGATGCCAGCGGTCGGCCGCACGAGCTCCCGCTTCCCGAAGGCTTTCTCGAAGGCGGCTGCACGGGTCTCAGCGACTCTGGTGTTGCGCTTGGCGAAGTCGGACATCACACTGGAGGCGGCAGTGAAACAGAACAGGTCGTCTGGGTTGGCGACAAGGTGTTCAAGCTCAAAGACCTATTCCAATCTCCGACACCTGGGTTCCTTGGCACAGCGAGAGCGATGGGTGCGACTGGCTGCGTCTTGGCATCCGGCACCACCATTCCGCCTGGATCCGGCGTTGCGGTGTGGTTGCTTAGCCCAGGTGCGTCGCCCGCCGACCTCAACAACGACTGTGTGGTTGACGGAATGGACTTGAGGATCTTCCTCACTCGCTGGGGTGAAGGGTTTGGGAGTGAGGCAGACTTCGACTTCAGTGGCTCAGTGGACGGCGCCGACTTGGGAATCCTGCTTGGAGCATGGGTCGACCCAAGCTAGTCCTGCGGCGTGAAGGGAACGTGCTACTCTTGAAGTCCTGGAGGTTCAATCATGGGATTGTCTCGCAAGGATTTCTTCGTCTGGGTGGCTGCGGTTGTCTTGGCTTGCAATGCGGCGCAGGGTCAGACGACAAACATACGGTACGTCGCCCCGGATGGGGTCGACAACGATCCGACGTTGCATCCAGGAACTTCGTGGGGAACCGCGTGGCACAGTCTGAGCTACGCACTCGAGCGGTTGAGCGCCTCCAGTCCGGGATTCAATCAGATCCGTATCAAGCGGGGTGAATCAGGCTACGTGTACAAACCGGGGACTAACTCCGAAAACAGCTTCACCATCACGAAGTCGGTCACAATCATCGGAGGTTACGACGAAAACGGCGAGAGGGAAGAAGGAGATGTCACAACCCTGAGCGGTGATCTTGAGGACGATCACCACATCAGACACATCATGATTCTGGATGGCACCGGCGTGGGCCAACCTGTGACGCTAAAGGGGCTGCGCTTCATCCACGGAAATGGCTGTGTTGAGGATCAGGATGAAGAAGACGAGGACACGGTGGTCGAGGGCGGGGGTGCGCTCTGGGGTCAGGGCGTGCAAACTGGGACGTTCTTCCATGGGCCTGTATACCTAGAGGAATGCGTTTTCGAAGAAAACGAAGGTGAAGACTGGGGAGGTGCTGTCTACCTGTACTTTTACTACGCGCACGCTTCCAAGTGCAGATTCGTGGGCAATCTTGTGCATGGAAACCCACCGGACGAAATCAATTCCGTGAAAGGTCAAGCCAATGGCGGGGCGGTCGCGCTGATCTACTCCAACTTTGGCGCAGACAGAACTACTTTCTCCGGAAACAGCCTTATTAATGCAGGCGGAGGTGGGGGCGGGGCGATTTGGTCGGGTGATTCCCTGTGCGGGTTGCGGTGCGTCAACTGCACGTTTGAAGACAACTTGAGCCTCCCCAGTTTCCGTGGACACGCCTGATCGACGGACTTGCGTCCGTC
>CAZXGD010000017.1:0-10791 GCA_964640485.1 uncultured Isosphaeraceae bacterium
GACCAGGACCATGTTGACTGCGGACTCGCGGAACTCAGATGGGTATCGCCTCATGCGTGACATGGAACACACTCCTTCTGACGGACGCAAGTCCGTCTCTCAGGCGTGTCCACGGAAACTGGGGAGGCTCACTTCGACGATCTGCCAGGAGGCGTTGTAGGCGTACACAATTGTCTTGTCGAGGACGCCGTCGAGCGGCGACTGCGTGAGGACGTCGTCGTCGATCGGCGGCGGGTTGTAGACCCACTGCGGCGCCTCGAGCGTGTCCTCCGCCTTCCAAGTCCGCCAGTTGAGCCCGTTGAACTGCTGGGCCATGATCTGCATTTCGGGATCCTCGCCATCCTCCGAGTAGATGCGCACGAGCCGGTTCCACCCGTCGTGCACGTAGGTCGTGACGACCGTGCCCGAGGTCCGAGTCCTAAGGTTTCCCGCCGCGTCGTAGGCGATGGCTTCGATTGGCGTGCTGTCGGCCTCGCGCGAATCAAGCTCGTTGACCTCGCTGTGCGTCCGGTCCTCAGTTTCGGCCGCGCTGAACGAGCCGCCGAAGTTCGCGTCCTTTTTCCACTGCATCCAGTTGCCCAGCATGTCGAGCGTCCATTCTTGGCCTCCTGCCTGCGACTCAAGCGAATCTCCATCCCAGACACCCCGATCGGCGTCCGTCAGCCGGTGCAGGCCGTCGTACTCGAACTCGAAGCTATGCTTCCAGTTGGACTGCGGGCGCTGGTCCACCATCTGCGTGCGATTCCCGGCGGCGTCGTAGGCGTAGCCCAACGCCACGACTTGAGGCCGGTCGGGATAGTCGTCGGGCCCCTCGTCGAAACCGCCGTCAACCCAGTCCTGCCGCTGCACCCGGCCGAATCGGTCAAGTCCGGGATACACGCCCGAACTCTGCGTGGTGTGCCCCTGCGTGTTGCGTTTGCCGTCGGCAGATGCCGTCCGGTCGAGTTGCACATCCGTGCTCCCGCTCGGGCCGACGTAGTCCACCTGCGCGAAGACTCCCGAGCCGATGTAGTCGTACTTCACGACCTCCACCCAGTCATCGATTTCGAGATTCTCCACACGCGAGATGGCATCGTTGAGCCCGGCCCCGTATTGGTACTCGAGCACCGCGGTCACCGGGCTCCCTGAGTTGATGTTCCGTGGGTAGTCCATCTCGCTGACTCGCGTGTAGTTGCCCGCAGTCGAATCCACGGTGTCGTAGGCATAGCGAACCACGCGCGTGTCGGTGTCCGGCTCGCCTGTGTCCACCTCGACGGCGCCGTTGTGATCCTGCCAGACCTCCGCCACTTGATGCAGCGGCGTGTACGCGAATCTCACTTCGTTGACCGGGCTGTCCCCGTCGTCGAGCGAGGTAACGCGCTCGAGGCGCCCGGCATCGTCGTATTCGCGCTCGATGCAGGCAATCGCCTCGTCGATTCCTGCGCCGAAACTTTCGATGCAGTCGAGCTCCACCCTCCCTAGAAGGTCGCGTACGTAGGAATGCTCCGTCCCGTTCTGGTCCGTCAAGTACGTCACCTCGCCCAGCCGGTTGTAGGCGTAGGTGATGACGCCCGTGTCCGGATAGGTCACCGAGAGAAGCAGGTCGTTCGACCACAGCGCCGAGTCGTCCGGGTTCCCGCCCGCCTCGACGCCGTACGAGTACGTCGTGACCTGGTCGGCCGTGCCTGGGTCCCCTACCCCCTCGTTCTGGTGAGCGACGTACTTGACAACGTTTCCGCTGGCATCGAAGACCCTGCTCGTGACCTTATCCGTACCGTCCGTCGTCCCGACGCCGGATGCAATCCAACGCTTGCCTGTTTCGGGAGACGGCGCGTCCGCCCAGGAGACCGCGGCGTCTACGTAGTTCTCGATTGTCGCGAACGCTCGCCCCAAGCCGTCACGTAAGAACCTTGTGACTGCGCCTCCCGGAGTTGTTACAGTCTCAATCAGCCCATTTGCGTTGTACGTTCGAGAGGTTACATGTTCCTCAGGGCTTGACGTTGGCACCGACCCTTGCGTAATGGTTGGGGAAGTACCTCCCGTGCTGAAGCTGGCTTGTCGCGTTCCGAAGTCGACGACGGCGCTGAGTCTGCCCGCCCCATCGTAGAAACATCCGCCAAACAATGTGACCACTCCGTTTCCTCCGGATAGTGTGCCCGTTGACATATAATCGTGAGGTCGCAACCGGACCGTGATCAGATCCGGCAGCCCCTTGCATCCAGCCTCGCCCGAAATGTATCGAGTCTCCGTTTGGCGGATTACGTGGTCGGCAGTCGTCACTGATGCATGCGAGGTGTGCACCGCTTCGAATGTGCCGAACCCGCTGCCGTCAGTTTCGTACACCGCCGAGTTTCGACCATGGCCATCGTAAGTCGTCTTAACTGCGGAAGCGGAATGCCGTCGAAGGCCGACTTCGCGTCCACTGGCGTCGAGCCAGAAGTTTGTCGATAGATAAGTCTTGCTGCTGGCGTCTTCGGCGGGGAGAATCGCCTCCTCCCTTTTGAACACTTGCCCTCGTTGGCTGTAACAGGTTCGCGCGTACGAGATGCGATGTAGGTAATCATCGGTCAGATCGAATGCGTCGCTTCCGATTGGT
Organism: uncultured Isosphaeraceae bacterium; assembly: GCA_964640485.1. GTDB lineage: Bacteria > Planctomycetota > Phycisphaerae > Phycisphaerales > SM1A02 > CAZXGD01. Next base: position 2,576 of record CAZXGD010000017.1, read on the forward strand.
TCGTCGATAGAAGCGCGTTCGACAATACGATCGAGATTGTCATACGCAATGACGTTATGCGGTGGAAGGGAATGCTCAACTGCCACGGGTCTGTTTCTGAAGTCGTAGTACGTCCGCGCAGGTCGGCTTGTTGTGCCGTCCGCATGCTGCACCACGTAGGTAAGATTCCCATCGCCAATGCCCTCTGTGGTCGTGTCGCTGTCGTAGTAGCGCGTCTCAACGGTCGCCCAGACCGCTCCCTCCGCAGTCGAAGACTTCTTTGTGACATTGATTCGTCCTAGGAAGTCATACTCGAACCCGGTCCTCGTCCCAACTCCGGATGTGCTCTCACTTACACGCCCCAGCGAGTCGTAAGAATATGCGGTTTCAAAGAATCCCTCGGTCTCGTTTGGATCGTGCCACTTGCGGACGAAATCGACAAGGCCTGAAACGTGCATAACAGTTTCCGATCTCGAGAGCAGTTCTGCATCCAATTGGTACTCAGAGTAGATCTGCCTATACCCCTGCGCTGTCACCGCTGGCACATAGGTACTCGCAGGCGCTGCGCCGATCACTTGGAAGATCTTGTCAACAGAGTTCATCCAAACAACTTTCGCGGGCCCGTCAAAGACACCCTCTTCGTACTCGAATGGCAAAGAAACTTCGGCATATTGGCGAAGTCCTTCGCCAGGACTCCCTTCTGGAGGATTTCGCATTTCCCTAGCTGTCACCCGAGTTACTCCTCCAGGCGTCACCGTCTCTTGGACTCGACCAAGAACGTCACGCCCCATTGAATTCGTCAGAGATCCGCCATCTGAGTTCCTGTCGGACGGCAGTCCTTCTGCGGGGGCCCACTCGTCGTCCGGGAATCCATCGCCCGATCTACTCGCATTGCGTATGACAATCACCGGCGCCCCAGTTCTTGAAACACTTTCGCCCCCATCTCCACCAGAATCGTTATCAAAGATTCGCTTAGTGTAGGACCCGTCGGCGGCGATACTCCAAGTATTGAGTCCGCGCGGATCAAGCACCTCCCAGCTCGAGTACGTCACGGCGCCCCCGCCGTCGTCCGGCCCGTTCTCCTCGGGAAGCTCGGCTTCTACGGTCGTCTTCACCCATGCGACCCCAGCGATGTCAGTGTGTGTTTCGCTGTGCATGCCGTACTCGAACGTCGTCGTCTCGACGTCGTCCGGGTCCAGTCCGCCGCCGCCGAAGTTTGCAACGCCGGTCGCGCCCGCGATGCGAACGCGCCTCAGCACCGTCGGAAGGTGCTCCATTCCCGTCGTCGCGCTGTACTCGGTGTGCGAGATAAGATCGTAGTCCTCGATATCGTTGTCGTCCTGCTCGCCCTTGCCCACGCGCAGCTCCGTTTGGCGCGCGTTGCTGTTGTAGCCGTACGCGTACACGAGGCCGCCGTCGGTCTTCGGCGTGTAGCTCGGCGGCACCGGATCCCCATCCACGTGGTATGGGATGTACTCGTCCGTCGCCGAGGGCATGTAGAGCCTCTCGAGCACCGCCATGCTGTCGTCCGAGTGCTGGTAGTGCGTCACCCAGAACATTCCCTCGAACGGACCCGCCTCCGTCGGATCGGAGACCGCCTGGTTCACGAGGTACCAGCCGCGCGCATCGGGCTCCCCGTCGAGCGGCTCGTCTCCCAGCTTCTCAAGGTCCACATGCGCCACCTTGTAGGCGGTCCACAGCGGGTCGGTTCCGCGCTTCGACTCGGTCATCTTGGTCGTGCGGCCCTCGTCGTACTGGAAGTACTCGAAGTCCTGACGCATGCCCTGCGTGCCGCCCGATCCGCAGCCGCAGCCGGCCAGCACGTACTGCTCGAGCACGCGCTTCTGTCCATCGTCCTCGTACTTGGCAACGATCTTCGCTGCAAGCTCAACTGGCTTCAGGAGGGCCGCATCCGTGTCGTTGTCGTCGAGGAGCAGCAGGTCGCCCGCATACTCCACGGCATCGTGCACGCCTCCCGCATCGGCGGCCCGCCTTTGCGCGTAGAACTCGAACTGCTCGGGCTCGATCACCATCTTCAGCTGATGCGCCGCGCCCTGCTCGATGTAGTCGTCGCCGTCCGTGTCCGTCACTATCTCGCTCGCAAGGCCGCCGTGGTAGCGGTACTGCGTGATCCGGGACCTCCAGACGGGGATCTCCGCGTCGTCGCCCGGCGATGGGTCCACGCGCTCGTCGACCCGCACCTGGATCAGGTCGCCCGTGGTTCCGAGGTGGGCCGGCTGCCCTCCGCCCGAGTAGCTGTAGTACGTGTAGTGCGCACGCTGCGTGATGACCTCGACGGGAGTGAGCGATGGCGGCTCTCCGCCGTCGCTCACCGTGCGCGGACGCCACACTTCCACGCGCGCAAGCGTGCCAGAGGGCTGGCCCGAGCCGGCGAAGTTGTAGACGAAGTGGATCCGGGCCTGGAGCTGGTCGGCCGACGTGTAGCAGTCCACGCGCGACACGCGCGCCGTCGTTCCGCCGCCGACCTGCGGCAGCAGCGCGTAGCTGTGCTCGTGGTAGTTGCCGTAGGGATCCTCGACCCTGAACAGGCGCCCGATCAGCGCCGCGTCGAACTGGTCACAGTCGCCGCACGCATCCGAGACGTCCTCCTCGCGGTAGAAGTGCATCGACCACGCGCCGGGCTCCACGACGCGCCACACGGGCCAGAGCCCGTCGCCGTTCTCGATGCAGCCCTTCTCGATGTACTGTGCAGTTTGCCCAGTGACACGAATCTTCGCGGAGCACACGCAATCCGTCGTCGCGATCGATCCACCCGACATGCCGCCACCGGTCATCTTGCAGCACGTGCCCGGCGAAGGATCTGTGACCTCGACCTCGGAGAACTTGAGGTCGCGCAGGACCGACGACGACCAGTGCTCGCCCATCGCTCCCGGACCCTGGTACTGGGTGTTGCTGGAGTAGTCGCGCGAGAGCCGGAACGGGATCCCGGCCACCGGCACGACAAGGTCAGTCACAGACTCGAGCTTGTGGCCGTAGGCAAGGTCGACCGGATCGCTCGTGGCCGGATTGGCTGCATCCGCGGTGATGTGCAGCGGGGAGCCCGAGCCGCCGCATCCACTGCCGCCTCCCGGAGGAGGAAATGGGCCCGGCTTCTCGATGGGGTTCGGGTCGCCGTCGGGAGGGACCTCGCACGCATCCTCGAGGCACTCGAGCGCAGCATCGCGATTGGCGCCCGACGAGATCAGCGCCTCGATCGTCGCCTTGAGCTCTCCGCACGGCACGCCGACCGCGCCTTCCGGGGGATTCATGCAGTGCGCAATCCACATGCAGATGGCCTTGGCCCGCATCGCCGCGCCGTCGCAGCACGGGTTTGTTTGGTCCTCGATGTCGGAGATGAAGTCTTCGAGGTCGGCGCCGTCGATGGTCCCATTGCTGTCCCGGTCGCACTCGGTGTCGAGGAGGCATTTCATGCGCCACTCGCAGAACGTGGCTCGGACCTGTGCGAACGACTTGAGGCCGGTCGGAAAGCAATCGAGGTCGTAGCTTCCGCCCTGCCGGTAATGTTCGAGCACGGCGCTCGCGAAGGCGCTACATGTCGTGCTGGGATTGCACGTCGGCACGCAGATCTGCACTGGAGTGCCGGCCACATTGATCCACATCTGCTGCCAGCCCGAGACGCACTCGGGCGGCTCGTCGAGCGCCGCTAGGCAAATGTCGTTCTCGTCGTCCACATAGTTGGCTGGCAGTGCGCAGTCGCACTCGTCGGCGGACGCAGCTCCAGCAAGCATGAGCACTCCCGCGACGGCCCAGATCTTGGCGACTTGCATGTGCATGTGAATTCCCCTTCGGCCAGTGCGGCCGCGCTGCGCATCCCAATCATGCGCACGGCCGCAATGCTAGCCGCGCGGAACGCCACTGCGTTCAACTTCGAGGGTGTGATACGACGCCGACGACGCGCGTCAACACACAAAACTGCAGTTTTCCAAAATTCGATTGCGCGCACGTGCGTACATCGCTAGCGTGAGCGGCGTCGTCGTTCGTTTCTGCGTTCTGCTCTCTCTACTTGCTAGAACCGCTTTCCGGAAGGAGAACCCGACATGCACAGCCTGCCTCAACTTCTGATCTCTGCACTACTTATACTTGCCTTGCCGACCGATGCTCCAAGCCCGCAAACGGAGCTGCTCGCCGCGCGAATCGGCCTCACACCGGAGGCTCTGGTCGTCGCAGGATTCTCCTCGAACGAGGCAAAAGCGATTGTGGATGAGTTGGGGACAAACGGCGATCATGCCTCCACGCTTGCAAGCGCGCAGTCTCTGGTGGACACAAAGGCCGCCGCACTTACAGTTGCGCATGCGGCGCTGCAGGGTTCTCCCGGGAGTTCGGAACTGATTGCCGGAAGAAACGTTGCACGCAGCGAACTGTCGGCTGCGCAGGTGGCGCTCCAGGCCGCGCCCGCCACTGTGCGGACGGCACTCGTCCTAGCCGCGGACCCTGGGAAAAAGGCGCTACTCGAGACCTATGTCGCGGGCTCTGGCCACGCGACGCCTCCCGAATTCAAGGCAGTTTCGCGTACGGATGCGGAATGGACCGCACTCGAGGGCGCGCTCCGCGCTGAGGCCCGCGCGACGCGTCGCGGTGAGACCTTGGCTGAGGGCCACGCTTCGTTGCTGTCCACGGCGCGGGCCAACGAAGCGGTGTCTGCGGCCAAGACGAGGCTCGACAACAATCTGGCCAGCGTCAAGGCCGTGTTTACACCGCAGTCATAGGGCGCAACCCCAATCCCGTATTGAAGGAGTGTTCTCGCGTTCAACCAACACCAAAGTTTCATGAACTTCACTCCAACGCCGCACGAGATCTCGATCACCGTGGTATTGAGGGCGGAGGCAAGGATGCTTCCGCCGTTGCGGAGGCGAACGTCACTCTCAGCCCAGACGCACACCCGCGCGGACGCTCTCATCAGGCGACCTCCTTGTTCAAGCACGCACCTCTGAGTTACACAACGATCTAATGTCTATCCACTCGCTTGCCCACCGGGTGCAAGCCACGATGGTGTCGCTCGATCACGAAGCGCGCATTGGCGCCTCAGCTCTTCACCAGATCGTTTCCGCGCTCGCTCCCGATGTAGAAGTGTCCACCCGGGTCTGACGGACACCGTCCACGAGGCGAGATGACGCCGGAGCACTTGTGCTAGTGCTTCTTCGGATGCTTGTCGATGACTACGTGATTGCACACGCGGTCCACCTTCAGTTCAAGAAGAGTCGTCGTGTTCGCATAAATGAACTTGGGACCCTTCGGCTACTTGTCCGTCCTGAGCAGCACGATGTTCTGAAGGTTCTTGACCGCGTACTCAATTCCACGATCTACTGCGGGAACATTGATCCGCATGGACAGGACTACTCCAGGCCCAATTCCTTCAGGCGACGAGGCTCGATCCAGTAGGTCCTGGAGTGCCCGCAGGTCAATCAGGAAGCGACGGTAAGGGTGTGTCTCCAACGAACGACTCAAGGGGGTGGATGCTGACCGCCGTCGTGCGCCTCGTTGCCATGAGTTCAATGCATCCTGCCATCCCAGCGACGACCCACAGCCACCAAGGCACCTGGGTGATCGTCCACCAGCCAACGTCGAAGGCGTTCGCCAATCTCCACGAGCCCTGTGTGACGCCTACGTTCGCTGCGGCCAAGGACAGCGTGGTGAGAGTGGCAATCCACAACGGCGGATAGGTCCAGAAGTGCCTCAGACCCAAGAACGCCAACCAACGTCGATGTCCCAAAGACCAGCATCCCGCGAGGAACAGGACCAAGAGCATCGGCACCAACACACTTGGGTGAATGGACGCCAGGTGGTCTGTCACCACCTCTAGCAGTGAGTGGGCCGACGCTGCGCCAATTGTCCAAAGCGCAAAGCTAGTCGCTCCGCAGGAGAGCAGGCTTGCCCAGCGACCCAGGATTGTTCGCCACCGACTCAGTGTCCACATGCCTCGGAAGTTTTGACGGCCTCTTCCAGCCCCGACAGGGTGTTGCGTTCCAAGGCATCCATGCTGTGAACCAATGTTAGCGCTGACTCGTGTGGAGACGTGCAAGCAACAACAACGCAGGGAATCGACGCCGTGACCTCGTGCGCGACTTCATGCGTGCCGCGTCGTTGCACCCGGATCTTGAGGAGGCCTCTCTGGTTGCCCTGCTCTCAACGACAAGGTCATGGGAGGACACCACAGAAACAACCGCGAAGGACAGGCCCGTCATGTCTCTCGTCACGGGCGACGGACCCCAATGTTGGGATCTGAAGGGCCTACGGAGGTCGCCGTGCATACGAGGAGCAGCGCGCTCACTTTGCAACTCAGTGCCAGTGCCCAGTCACTTCAAATCGTTACTCATTTCAAGGGCAGATGTCCTGATTGATGAGAAGCAGCGAGTGACGGCACGAGTTTGGTCCGTCAAGAAGCACCAGAGAACTCGATTCCTGGTCGGCAAGGAGTTGTCCGCGCTCTAGACGTGTTCAGAGACGACCTAGGATCCTCCATCGCGATCCACGTGGATGATTACCGCGCTGGCGATGCCGCCTGCGGGTGTGTGTTTGCGTGTGTGTGTGGCGCGGCGGCCTTGGACTTCACACAGGAGCGGCATCACGCCGGCGTTGTGGCCTCAGGAACAGCGCTCTGCTCGAAAAACTCTGTGGCGATGGCCATGAGCGACGAGTATCGCTCGAGTGCCTCGGCCTCCGTCACACCAAATCCAGCAACCCAAATGCTCATGCAATAGGCCGCTTCCTTGATGTCACTTGATACGAGTGGCGCATAGGTGGCCCTGCATAACTCCATACGAGCTTTTGAGAATTGGGGCTGTGGCTTCCCTGCGGCATATGACGCCAAACTGAATGCCGCTTCCTCAAATGCCCCCCTGTCCAGGTTCCTGTCGACACGCGCGAAGCAGATATCCACATACCCACAGAGCTTGGTCTTCAGCTCTGGGTGGTCCGGCACGGAGTAGTCACTGAAGGCCTTCTCGCAGCCTAGGGTTGCGAATGGTGAGCCGGAGCGATTTATAGCCCGAAGCAGATTAAGCAATGGAGGAAAATCGCGAGCTTTAGGGATGTCGCCTGCGAGTTCCGGGCGATTCTTGATGTCAATGAAGCCGTGGTTTTCGCTGTTGGGCCGCCGTATGGCTGGATACGGAACTGGGACATGGTGGTCTGTCAACTCAAGAGGCAATCGCATGCAAACAGAGTAACCGTCGGGCCGGGTCAGTCAATCATCAAAAGGATCCACCGACACCGCCTCTTTGGCGTCCCGCTCATATCCATCGGCAAGGTGTCTTAGCGTGACAGCCAAACGGTGGAAGCCCGCGGTTTCAACCTCATTGCCCTTGGTGCGAAGCGCCTCGGCAAGCGCGCGTTCATCCCGGCCATGTGTGTAATGACAGTAGCCTCGGGAGTTATAAAGTTGCATTGAATAGCCGCGCCTCATTTCCTCTCCGTCGCTCGCGTTGAGCGCCTCCGCAGCTGACCGATGGATCCAGAGCCCAGACGGATCGGCGGGGGCATTGGTCAGAACCTGGCCAACCCAGGTCATTGCCACCTCAAGGTGTCCAGACGCTGCGCACCTTTGCATGACGGACTGCAACCAATGGGAGAAGGCTTGGCCGTCAAATCCTCCATCCTCCAATAGACCGGGCGGCGTGTCCCACTCTGACAGCAGCTTGTGCCCATGAGTCGCCATCCTGCCTTCCTCGTCTGCCGGTCCGTCCACTGGTTTCGGCGTGTTCCGTGCCCTGTAGACGAGCCGAATCACATGGCAGAACATCTCCGGGTCCGCTGCCAAGTGTCGTCCGATGTGCAATGGCGCGGCCTGGTTTGCTTCGTTCAGCAGCTCAATGTAGGCCCACTCCACCTTCAAGACGTCCGCCGAGTCCGCATTTGGATCTTGTTGTAGCGCCTTGATGACAGCGACAACATCGTGCGCGTCGGTTGAGTGCACCGGCTCAGTCGTCTTGAGCGCGCCGAGCAATGCACGACTGGCTTGGTCCCACTCGATTGGCTTGCCTTCGTTGATGCTCCGAGAGAGGCACCTGATAGCGGAGTGCGGTCTGTCATTGTCGATCAGGCGTTTGATCGGGACGTCCAGGCTTGTGCGCGCGTCGTATGGGATTGCAGGCGTCCGTTGCCAATACAAGTTCTCAGCGGTGTTCGGCAACATGGCAGCTCGTTCCCATGCCTCGAGAACAAAGGGCAGGACTGTGAGCAACTGCGCGGCCTGATCAGGCTTCCAGCTCGTCGCTCCT
>CAZXGD010000017.1:10801-28241 GCA_964640485.1 uncultured Isosphaeraceae bacterium
ACCCAATCCCAGACTCCGATCTGAAATCGACCACGCGTGTATCCGCCTGCAAACTTAGAAGCGGCACTCCCTTCGTCGTGCAGAAGTTCGGGGAGGATGGACTTGTCCATTTCAGCGCTGCCGTTCAATCCCAGCATGTAACCAACGATCCATGGCCTTGGCACGGCAGTAGCAAACTCAAGTACTCCCGGGATTCCACCGTCCGTGACTATCTCCGCCACGGCCTTCTGGCGGAGCTCGTCCAGGACCTCCTGTTGCTTCTTGAAATCCCTGTCTTCATACAACTCATGATCGTGCCCAGCGAACAGCCGTCGGTGACGCAGCGCTGGTCTGCTAGGCGCCAGCGGCTCGGCCAAATCCGTGATCTCCTTCAGTTGCGAAGAGTTCATTCCCCACTTATCGCTGCCGTGCCTCTTGTGCTTGGTCACTAAATCCAGCAGTGCATTCCAGATGACCAAGCGCTCCTCCTCCGATCTCGACCGAATCTCAGGCGATCCAATGGTCTGACGCAGTCGAACCTGGTCTGCTAGCGCCAACCGGTCGATCTCCACAATCAATGCGCCCAGTTTCTGGCAATCTCCCCCTGCACTATTGACCAACAGCTCGGAGTAACCCTCGTATTGGAGTCGCTGTTCGCCGTGGGGAGCACCGTTGGTCCAGTCAGTCGGAATCGTGTCCCGCCAATCGGGCTTCCGGCAGCCCGAGGACATGTCGGTCACGCCAGGGAGAAGCCTGCGCAAGAGTCCTCGCGCGACTAGGGGATGTTCCTTCAAGAGCGCCTCAACTGCGGTGCGTCGTTGCGCTACTGAGGCGCAAGTCTGTGGACACCAAGGCAGGAGGATGGTCGTGAGCGAGTTGCCCGGACGATTGGAGCAGTTCCCTCCCGGATCTCGTGCCGCAAGCCCACCAAGGCAGATCACAGCACGAAGGAGCAGTTCTGGATCCCATGCCAGCGTCTCCAAGGCCCAGTAGAGCCCCGTCATGTAGTACCCGCCCCCAATCGTCCCTTTGCCTTCCTGCTTGAAGAGCTCATCGAAGGGGCACGGCAGAGCAGCCAACGCAGCGTCAACGGCATTCAGGAACTCGTGTGGCGCCGCCTCAGCAAGCAACGGCAATAAGTGATTCAGGCTCGCCCATTGGACCCAATCCGCTCCCGCAAGAATCTCGCGCACGGCGAGCACAGCCGTAAGTTCAGGCCTGTTGACCTTGCAGGAAATCAGCGCCGTTGGGTGCGTCCCAAGGAGCGCAAGACTCTCCGCTATCCCCTCTCGGATTCGAGGGGAATGCTTCAATACCTTGCCGTGAATGTTGGCTGCAAAGCGTTCCTCGGGCGCAAGTTCAAACTGAGGATCACGTTCGCGCAGAACGGCAACGGCGGCCTTCCTGAATCTGTCCAGGTGATCTCCGAATATCCGCCGTCCCAGCACATCCCACGCTTCAAATCGAAGCTCAAAACGCCAACCCTTCTTTCGATGCACTATTGGAGCACCCGGAGACAGTGACGCTTGGCGCATTCCACCAATCCAGTCGTCGTACTTCGTGCCAGCGATGGATTCGACAACCTTGCGATCTTCTGCGAACTCGTCATTCCATCCACCTATCAGGGCCGCGACAGCCAAGTCGTTCGCGAATGCGCTGTCTGCCCAAGGGGGCTTGGAGAGTCGACCCTTCAGCAGCCTCACAAGCGAGCCCAAATTGCCACCACTCCGTTGACCTAGAACTCGCGCTCGCTCGTCTCGGTATCCGCACTTCTTCAACGCAGCTTCCACTTCATGATCCTTCGGCCCCACCAGAGTCTCGGAGTCTGGATCAGCCTCGCCTCCGGGGACGTCGGCCAAGATCACAGCGTGCCCCCCATCCAACGCCCTTTGAATAAGCCTCATGCCATCGGCGCCAGCGATGCTGAGGCGGTGATCCGCGACAAGCACAAGTCGCTTCCCCTCAGCAACAAGATCGTTCCACGTCTCCGGGCCCGATACAAGCACGCAACGTCCTTGCGCTTCCGCCCTGCACTTGTCATCCAGGGATGCCACGTAGGCGGCCACAAAATCGGGCGCTTGGTCTGGGAACCTGGTGACGAGCTTCAGATGCGCGCGCCTCCCATCAAATGCCTCCCTCAGTTTGGCACTCGCTGCGTCCCTGTTTTGAAGAAACAAGCCGGGGTTCAAGGATGGCTCACCGGCGACTCGTAGCAACTCCCAAATCTGCTCGATTGATTCATGTTGGCCCGTGGGTAAACCCATCACGTGCCCAAGCCAGCGTTCGACAACTGGGAAGAACTGGAGCCATTCAGTCAGTCTGGTGCCATCGATGAGTTGAACGTCCTTCCATTCCTTCTTCGACCGACGAGCGTCCAGCCACTCCCCTTGCCCACCTCGCTTCTGAGTGTTCGGCCACACGCGCCTTCCAGACAGTGGCGTTGCAAACAAGAAAGTGGCTTCCCTTCGAACTTCTTCGGGCGTGGCCTCAGTTAACTTCTTGTAGTCATCGGTGGCTTTAGTCTTGGGATCATTGCCAGTTCCGATTTCCCAGAACGACCGGCCCGTCGGCACAAATGGATCAAACCCTTGTTCGACCGTGAGTTGCCCATCCGGACCGACCTGGGCAATGCTGTCTCCAAGGGGGAACCTTCTGTCCTTGGCCGCCGCGCAGGACGCAACAATAAGGCGATGGACCAGCTCAACCACCCGGCCTTGAGCGGCCAGCGCGTGGGACCTCACCCACTCATCGAGGCTGTTTTCAGAAATGAGCATGGACTCGCGGTGGTGGCGTTTCCGCCTGTCTGACTGCCGCTACGAAACTCTTTGTCGGACAGTAGGACACGGCAAGTGCCATGTTAGTTGAGCGTGACCGTGACCAGCGCTGACCTAAGATGGATCATGCCATTGAGTGAATCCACAGATCGCCTACCTGATCCGTCGTTTGGCGGACCGCACATGGTGCTGCTCGGAGCTGGTGCGAGCCTGGCTGCGCTCCCCGATGGCGACAAGTACGGTAGGAGACTGCCTTTGATGCACAACCTTGTCTATGTGCTGGGGCTTGGACCGCTGCTGGAGCGCCACAGGGTTGAACACCGTGGCATGAACTTCGAAGCGGTGTATTCGGCGCTCACGAGCGATGATCGCAACCATACGCTGCTGGCTGAGATTGAAGGAACGGCTGCCTCCTACTTCAGCAGTTTGCGGCTACCCGATCGCCCCACCCTCTACGACCACCTTGTGTTGTTCCTTCGGCCCAAGGACTTCATCGCCACGTTCAACTGGGACCCGTTCTTGGTGCAGGCAGTCCAGCGAAACTACATAGACCGAGGCTTGATCCCACCGCGATTCGCCTGCTTGCATGGATGTGTCGCAACCACATACTGCGATAGACACAAGCCCCTAACGTTCGGCAACAAAGGCCATTGCGGGCGCTGTGGACAGGCCACGACACCGACGCGGTTGCTGTTCCCGATGCTGGAGAAGGATTATGGCGCCGATCCCCACACTGCTGCGAGCTGGCAGGACGTCCAGCGGACGATGAAGCACGCCTACATCTTCACAGTGTTTGGGTACGGCGCACCTGCCACTGACAGCAAGGCCATCGAGCTTCTCAAGGGCGCTTGGGGCAACGTGGATCGTCGCAGTCTCAACCAAGTGGAACTAGTGGACATCCGTGATGAAGAAGAGCTTGAAGAGCAATGGTCGCCATTCATTCACAGCCACCACTATCACGTTTGTACGAGTTTCTACCAATCGCTCATCGCACGTCACCCACGCCGATCGTGCGACTCATTTTGGAACGCAACCATGGACTGTGAATGTGACGTTGAGCGGAACATCCCCGTTGATCTGGATTTCCCTGCCCTATGGAATTGGTTCCAGCCTCTTCTGGATCAAGAGGTCGAGTACGAGTCAAGTGTGAGAGGCGTCCAGGCAGCCCCGCACTCCAACACCTAAAAATCAGCCTCTTCCGCGTTACTATGGAATGACGGCTGTCGTAGCCGCCGACAGGGCGCCCTGACCGGCCCCTGCTCCACTCCCAGGGCTTCGTCAACCACACCAACGGGTCGCAAGACCCCTTCCACAGGAAGGGTTTCCTATGCCATTGACCGTCAACGTCGGGCTCTCACGCAAGAGCTCAGAGAACTACCAGTCCCAAGGCCTCAGCATCAACATCACCGCAGAGCTGGACCAGTCGCTGCTGGCCGATCCACCACGCCTGCAGGACGAGATCGACCGCATCTACGCGCAGGCGGAGGATGCGCTGGAACGCCAGTCGAAGCCAGCTCCACAACCCCCGTCCCCGCGCTCCCATTTTGCCAACAATGGTCACGCCAACGGCAACGGCCGCGCTCAACGTCCCAACGTCCAGCAAGCGGGATCGCACCGTGTGTCCGACAACGGCGCCCGCTACGGCGGCGCCGTCCGCGCCGCCACCGAGAGCCAGATGGGCGCCCTGCGTTCGCTGGCCAAGCGCCTCAGCCGCGATCTTGACACGGTGGCCAATGAATCCTTTGGCATCGACAGCACCCAGCTCGACCTGCAGCAGGCGAGCTCGCTGATCGACCAGCTCAAGGAATGGCAGGACCAAGGACGCAACGCCCGGGAGAGGAGCCGCGCATGAGCGCCCTCCTGAGCAACCGCCCCGCCGCGCGGAATCCCAAGGATGGGGTTCCGCCGGCGGGCGGACCCCCGGCCCCCGGCCCCGCCCCCGGCCCCCGAAGCACCAACGCGCCTTCTGAACTGGCCCGGTCCATCACCGGCAGGCCGTACCTGTCTTGGACACAGGTCACCCAGTACCAACTGTGCCCACGTGCGTTCGCATTCAAGTACGTGGAGAACGAAGAGCCTGACTTCGTGCCCAGCAGCCTGCTTTTCGGCAGCGCCATGCACGAGGCCTTCGCCAAGGTGCACGAGCACCAGATGGAGGGCCTAGCCGCACCAACCGGCGAACACTTGGCCGGCAAAGTCACCAACCTGCTGGACGCCTCGCTGCTGCCGATCAAGTTCTCAAAGTCTGAGACGGCAGACACACTCACTGCGCTTGCACACAGGATGGTGGATGCATTCCTCGCCAGCCCAGAGAGCGCTCCGCTGGGCACCGCAGTCTGCATCGAGGATCGTGTCGCCGGCGTGATCGACCCGCAGATCCCACCCATCGAAGGCAAGGTGGACTACGTGCGCCGCGTGGGCGACAGCCTGATCCTGCGCGACTACAAGACCTCCAAGTCCAGGTGGAACCCGGACAAGGTGGAGGAGAATGCCCCGCAGCTCCGGCTCTACGCATCCTTGCTGGACAAGGAGCTGACTGGCTGGCGGGTCAGAGAGATGGAGTTCGTGACCGTGACCAAGGCGGTCAAGCCCGTGGTGCAGGTCCATCAGGTGCGCATCAAGCCTGAATCCGTACAGGCATGCACCGACCAGATCGGCGAGGTTTGGCACGGGATCAAGGAAGGCGTGTTCCCCACGCGTCCTGGCTGGCCCTGCAAGTCATGCCCGTACGCATCGAAGTGTCCGGCAGCAATCGTGCCGTCTGGGGCGGGGGCGGCAAGTGACTGAGTCCTTCATCACCCTGCTTTCCGCAACTGCACGGCTGGCGAGACTCCTGCTTGCGGGCGCCTGCTGCGTGATCCATCACGCATCGGGTTTCCTCTGGCAGGCGCTTCGTGAGCGTTAGCGGCATCGTTTCAAGTCAAAGCCTGCCTTCGCTTGCACCTAGAGCCGCAAGGGCGTGGTGCACGGCTACAAGGCCGGCGGCTCCCCTACCCGGCTGGCATTCGCAATACCCGCGCGTTGTGTGCGGCCTGCGATGCCATGCCGGCGGGGAGCTTTCCACAGCCATCCACAGGAAGGAGGCTCTCCCATGAGCCATGAAATCACCGTCCGCAAGGACGGCACAGCGGAGATGTTTGCAGCCGGCTCCACGCCCGTGTGGCACCGGCTTGGCCAGCGCACGGAGCGCGCCGTCACCAGCGGAGCGGCCCTGAAGCTGGCGGGACTGGACTGGCAGGTCACCGAGAAGCAGATTTGTGTGCATTCGGACCGTGAGATGAAGCTGGTGGCGTCCCACAAGGCGATCGTGCGCCAGGACACTGGCGATGTCGTCGGCGTCGTGGGCAGGAAGTACAGGCCTGTCCAGAACGAGGAGGCGTTCCAGTGGCTGGACGAATTGGTCGGCTGCAGGTTGGCCATGTACGAGACCGCAGGCTCCCTCAGGAACGGGTCGCTGGTCTGGGCGCTTGTCCGCCTTCCCGGCGAGCTGCGCATCAAGGGCACGGATGACATCACCCGGCCCTACATCCTCCTCTGCAACAGCCACGACGGAAGCATCGCCTTCCGCGCCATGAACTGCGCAGTGCGCGTGGTGTGCTCCAACACGCTCACCATGGCATTGCGCGGTGCAGGCACGGACTCCATCTCGGTGCGGCACACCGAGCGCATCCACGACCGCATCGCGGACGCCCAGCGCGTCCTAGGCGTGGCCGTGGACCAGCACCGTACGTTTGAGTTGCAGATGAACGCCCTTGCAAGCACCAAACTGAAGCCGCGGCAGTTTGGCCGTTACCTCACCAGCGTCCTTGGCCCGCTCCAGAAGGACAACGAAGGCGCTCAGCGGGTACGTGCACAGGTGGTGGCCAACTTCGACCACCCCCTGCAGCGGCTCCGCGGCATCGAGGGCTCGGCATGGGCGGCCTACAACAGCGTCTCCCAGTGGATCGACTGGGAGCGCATGACGCGCGGCACCAGCCAGCGGGAGCGCGACGAACGGCGATTTGCGTCCACCCTGGTGGGCGTGGGCGCCGAGCTGAAGCGTAAGGCGTTCAACGAGGCTCTTGCACTTGCCGGGGCACTTCCGGGGGCGGCATGAGACGGCGGTGCTGTCGTCAGGCTGCCGCCGGGGCTGACCCCGGAGGCGAGAGCGCAAAGACGGTGCTCGGTGCCGTGCTGTGCATCGCCATCGTGCTCTTCCTGCTCTGGTCCTGCCACTGATTCGTGTTTCCAATTGGCCGCCCAGCCTGCGTGGCTTCGGCTTCGCACGCTGGGCGGCCTGCATTTCCCTCACCGAGCGCAATGCCCCCATTGCGCCATCACACTTCATTCACAAGGAACCCAACATGATCACCGTCTCTCCGACTGAACCACCTGCCATTCACTTTGGGCCGACACGGTCGCTGCCCATGACCCCAGAGCGCATCAAGCGCCAGGAAGACGCGCGCAGGGCCAAGAGCCAGCGCCTGGCAGAGCGTGAAGCCAAGATCGACGAGCTGTGCAAGCGCGCCAAGGAACAGGGCCAGCTTGACGACCGCAGCTACTGGGCGCTGGTCTACGACTTTGAGATGGCGCCCAGTAGCAACGGGCGCACCATGCTGCTTGAGCAGGGAATCATCCCAGTACCACCGCAGGACCTGGCTCAGGACTCACAGCTCCATGAGGCGCTCTGGACCGTCATTGAGGGACTGGCCGCAAGCGGGGTCTACCTCTTGAACACCGATCACCTGGCCGACCGGCAGTTGTACGAGCGGCTCTTCTACAAGATCTTGGATGAGGCCACCCAGTTCATGCCGCCGTCAAGCGGCGCATGCGAGTACATCGATGTGCTGCACACCATGGACATCGATGCCGGAGGCCACGGCAAGGAGCTGAACGAGCGGCTCATCAGTGGTCGGCATCCTGAAGGCCCGATCGTAAAGGGCAAGCGTGCGCCGATGCAGTTCTGCGCGCTCTGTGACAGGGATAGGTTTCTGCCGAGGCCGGCCAATTGATCCAATTGGACAATTGCTGCAGGTTACGCAGGAAACGGGAAGGCGCATCCATTTGGACGCGCTTTCTCTTAGCTATTGCATCGACTGCGGCTGGCTACTATTCACTAGTCACAAAACATGGCTATCTCCGCGCGTGTCGATCTGTGCTGCGACAGATGTATCCTTCGGCCTCATGCTGGATCCAGAATTCAGGCTCTTCCGAGGTAGCAGTGCCGAACGGGCTCGGGTCACGACTCTGCGCCAAGCGGTGACACCACTATTGGCTGTGAACTATCTGAATCACTTCACCGATCATTCGGTCAATCACTCTGATCGATTGTGTGAATTGATTGACGCTCTGGCTGCTCGACTAGGAGAATCGAACCGACTGACGAATGAGGAAGCACAGGTGTTGTACTTCGCCGCCTACCTGCATGACTCCGGAATGCAGTTTGAGAAGGCGGGCAACTGCACTTGCGTGCAGGCCTTCCTGAAGGGACATAAGCACCTTTCTCAACGTGAATGGGACCACTTGGAGCGATCAACCCAACAAGAGATCGTTCGAGACCTCCATAACCTCTTGTCCGCTGAGCTCGTAAACATGGCGGTAGGTTGCACGAAAGCGGCAATCGGCTTGCCCCTAACTGAGGCCGACCGACCAAAACTTGTTGCCGCGCTCTGCGAGGCACATTGCCTGGATACCCAGTCACCCCGGTACAAGGAACTCATAGTTCCAAATGCCAGGATCCGTGTTCCGCTCCTTAGCGCACTTCTACGGATTGCAGACATTCTTGATGAAAGCTGCGAACGCAGCCACTTACAGCTGGAGGCCATTCACGAACTGCCGCCTGATAGTGCGCTCCACTGGTGGCGGCACTACTACGTCAAGGCCATGAGTCTCAACGGAAGTGGCGGAGCAATTGAGGTGTGGTTCGACTTCCCCCCAGAAAGGAGATCTCTGTACCAAACCCTCTTCGAAGAGGAGCAGCTGAATCGCCTTCGTGAAGAACTGAACCGCCACTCCGCCACGCTTGCTCCCCTCAGCTTGATGTGGCACATCCAGCCCATGGAAGTTTCGGCCGCTCAGTCCGAATCACAACCGATGTCGCAGGAACTGGAGGATCACGCGGTACTAGCAGCAGCACATCGGCGAACTGCAAACGCACGAAGCGAGCGGCTCTCACGGGCGCGTCAGCTGAAGTTGGGCCGCATCGACATCACCAAGCAACTTGGTTTCCTGCGGGAGCCGACCACGGAACCAGCAGAGGCACTGACACGGGCGCTAGCACTGGCGGATCAACTACGGGCGCTCGGCGGACACAGAGAGGCATGGATGCACCTTGAGCACATTCTGTCCACCAGCGGCGCAGCGGCTCCCAGCGAACTGCGTCAGATGACTGCTACACGACTGGCGGAGATGATGCTGGAAGAGGGCGCTGTCGACTCAGCCATGCATCTCGTCCAGGGCATTGCTGGCTCGCATGAGCGACCGCTCGGCGAGTCGGACACCGCACGGGCGCTGTTTCGCGTTTGGTGCCAAATCCTTCGCGACACGTGCGTATACACGGAGGCTATCGAAGCGTTTGGACGACTGAAGGCAGAATCGCCCGATCCCAATGATGTCGCTTGGGCGCAAGCGGAAATCGCCGAGATAGAATTGCTGCAAGGTATCACCGAGCAATCAGCATGACGTCGAATCGCCCAAGACTCCTGGACGATGTGGCTCCGTCCGTTCGCTTGGCCCTGGTGTCAGCCCGCAGAATGGCCTACAGGAACGGATCTAGCGCGGGACTTGTGCTCCTCGATTCACTCATCGCTGGAGGTGGACTCGACGCGCGCGCGAAGGTAGCCGTACAGCTACTCCGATGTGAGCTACTCACACTGGACAATCTTCTGCTGCAGGCTGGTGAGCATTTTGACAGCTCAATTGAGCCGCTACTCAATGCGCTGGACGACGATGATGCGATCCTGCTGCTCGACAATCGAGGCACCATCGCGATGGATGCGATGGAATCTTCTAGTGCCACCCGTTTCTACGAATCACTCGACCTTCGAAACTTGTTGGGGGTGGAACAAAGAGATACGAGCGAGGCCTACTACGCAGAGAGGGCGGCCAACCAAGGGGACCACCATTCGTCACTGCCTCGGAGATGGCGGCAACTCCAAGCCGCCTATCGCACCCAGAATTGGCAGGCCTTTCGTTGGGCCCATTCCGATTTTGGACGGGAATGCATTGCAATCAATCTCCCCGGAGAAGGCGTTTGGCATGGCATTCAAGCGCTAGACCACAAGCTCGTGGATGCTGCAGCTGAGCGTCTACTGGAAAGCCGAAGCGCTGCACAAATGGACGAAGCGCTGAAACGAGTCCTTGGAGGTACGCGACTGGTACGGCACCTTTCGTTGGCTGCTTCCTTTGTGGCCAAGACGGCAGACTGCATTCCCAACGCGCAAGTTGAGCGAGTCCTCGGATGGCTTCAGCCATGCTTGACAGCCGACCCCACAGACATGGGTGACTTCAGATTGTTTGAAGCGGTGTGGAACGCCATTGAGAGCTTGGGGCCACGAGTGAAGCCGCAGATGGCATACGACTTGGCGAAACTAGTCGCGGCCCATCCTCAATTGACAAAGCGCACCGTGTATCGACGGCATCTCATTAAGGCATTCGGAGGGCTGCTTTTCCAAACACCGAAGGAGAAGCTTCCTGAGTTTGTGGGCATTGCCACAGGGCTTGCAACCAAACTCAAGTCTGACATCGACTATGGCGAATCACTCAACATGATTTGCAACATGGCAAAGAGAAACCATGAGTTAAGGCGTTCTTTCCGGGATGCCTTGTATCCACATGACGCTGCTGTCACCGACCCGATTCTCGTCTCGGCGGGACGGTGGCTGGATTGGACGATCCCCAAGCCAGACCAATTGAACGAAAGTGTTCCGCGCATCGCAGCGGTCACTCGCCGGCAGGTGGAGTTTGTCGCCGAGGGCAGTGAGCCCGCAAAGGGCGGCGCGTACTTCACTATCACGAAGGAGGGCCACAAGGGCAAACACGTGATCCATGCTGGACTTGGCCAACTCTCCATGGCAGCGGCCATCGCCCACAGGGATTCCTTGACGCCTGAATCGGTTTCACTTCTGGTACAGGCATTGGTTCACAGTGTTTCCGAGAATCGCAATGTCATAGTCAACCGCACTGAGTCGATGAAGTTCTTGAAGGAACTGCTTCCCAAGGCCAGCGGGGCCGACCGAGCCGCTGCTCTGTTGGAGGTGAAGAAGATCGCAAACGGGGAGTTTGAAGAGTCAGACTTGTGCCAATCGCACGCAGATGCAACTAACTCGCTGAATCCATTCAAGATGGGAAGCGGGAATCCGGACAGCCTCAGGGGGCTGGCGGTTTGGACAATTGCGGAGGTTTCGGTTGTCGACAGCACTTGGAGCAGCGCACTTCATGACGGCTTGCTGGCTGACTGCGTCGCCTCAAGCAGCAGTGTCATCCGAGAGTTTAGCCTCGCGGCAGCACGTGACTGTGACGCGCTCACCGAGGCCGAGGTGTCTCTGTTGAGTGCGTGCGCCTTTGATGAGTCCGCCTCGGTGCGGGTCGTTGCGCTGGACGCAATCGCGCACAGCAGATCATCCGTCCTTACAGACAGTGTGCGCCATGTGGTTGTGTCAGCCATACGACGTTCCTCTCGCTCGGCCGATCGAAAGGAACGTGCTGCCGCTGCGCGAGCCGCGCTAGCGCTTCTGCGTCACTCTTCAGGCGATGGCACTCTCGACGGCCATTTGCGCCTTGTGGTCCAAGAACTCAGTGCGGACATCTCGCACTTGGTCAGGTTGGGTGCGAGCACAGCGTCCAAGTAGTGAATCAAACTTCGGCGAACTGACTACCTCCTCGCCACCGACCTGATCACTGCCACCGGATCCTTCAGCTCCAACGCCTCGCACCAGTCCAGGAACTCGATGGGGTCTAGCCGACGCTGCCCGCGCAAGGTCTTGTAGACGGTGGTGGACGGCATCTTCAGGCGGCGACCTAGGTCCCGGACGGACAGGCCTAGGTCCTCCGCCCTCTTGTTCAATAGCCGTGCCAGTGCCTGGTTGGCGCCCCGCTGCAGCGGAGGCTTGACCGGGATCGGCTTCGCACGGAGCTTGGTGGCCTTTCGCACACCAGAGCAGAGCAGTTACACTTGTCTGTGCCCAATCTGAGAACAGCCACTGACCCACCCCTTGGATGTGCAGGCGCGACCCGACCAACTATCACCCCAGCAATTGAGACGTCCCGTGATACAGACACCCACGCTCATCGCAGTTGTGCCCCTGATCCCAATCTTGATCGCCATCGTCATCCTCGCCGCGCTGGGAGCCGTGGTCGTCGTGTACAGCAAGTCCATGGGCGTGGTCGGCGAAGTCATGAACGGACCGGTCGGCTATGCGTTGGCTGCGGTCGTTCTGGTCTTGTCCATTTCTGCGATTTGGAAGGCGGGGCGGGCCAAGTCTCCAAGCAGTAGTCCTGAGTCGCCAGGGTCCACTGACAGCGGCACCGGGAAGGAGCCATGATCAGTCGCCCAGGGAAGTTCTGGAGGCTCGGGCTCGGAGTTCTGCTGTTGCTGGCGTGCGCCGTATCCATTTTCGTTGCCGTTGGCTGGGCTGCCCGGGAGCCGTCCTCTGCTGCGATCATCCCGCCTGAATCCTGGTTGAAGCCATGGACGTGGTGGAACGACGAGGAGCGCGCGGCGGCGGACAAGATGGAGAAGTTTCAACGCGGAGTTGGCGCAATGACCGCAATCTCCTGTGTGCTGTACCTGACGGTGTTCTACCTGGGGGCACCAATTGCAGAGAAGGCGCGCGCCCTCATCGTCAGGCACTTCCATCTGTCCACGACCGCGCAGCGGGACGCAGCGATTGCGGCCTAC
Source organism: uncultured Isosphaeraceae bacterium (assembly GCA_964640485.1). GTDB lineage: Bacteria > Planctomycetota > Phycisphaerae > Phycisphaerales > SM1A02 > CAZXGD01. The sequence goes on from CAZXGD010000017.1 coordinate 23,432, forward strand.
TCCGTACTGTGGTGCGCCACGATCGGGCTTGTTTTCCTCCGCGACAGCCTTCAGGACGCGCGAGTCGCCACACTCATCCTCCTGAGCGGATCGCTTTACCCCTTTGCCGCGAAACTGATCCCCGGGATATCCAGCAATGATGCGGCCCTTCGCAAGGACGGCCTGCGTGAGATCAAGGCGATCCTCGTCCTGCTCGTGGTGGTGCTCGTCGCCTTTCAGCTGCTCCACGGACTAGGTGGCATAAAGGTTCTGCCACCGTCGCCAAGTTGATGCCGGAGACCAATACCAATGGCTAGTTTGCACCCCAGTTCCCCTCTTCCGCGTCCGCCAGGATCACCGCGAAGTAGCGCCACGGCCAAGGCCTTCGCCGTTCTTGTCGCCCTGATCTCAGCTGCGTACCTTCTCAATCCCGGCTTCGGCGTCTTCGAGCTCCTGCCAGACAATCTGCCTGTGGTCGGCAATCTGGATGAGGCATTCTTCGCCTACGCGCTCCTTGCCAGCCTCGCGGCGCTTGGACTGGATCTCCCATTTCTACGGCGTATGCGCAGCGCGGCGTGAGCGCCATTCCAACTGGACTGCGCCTTGCCTGCCCACGCACCGATCAGATAGCGCCACCTCCGTCGGCGCAAGCGCCAGCAACGTCCGTCGCCGGGGAATCCACGCCCGACTTCCAAGCAAGGAGCTACCTCTGGACTCCCATCTCGGGTTTCCCATGAATAGGTCGCTTTTCGGATTCTCTTGTGGGCAGCGCCAAACCATCGGGAGTCCCTCGCTGCGGGACAGCTGGACAGGCGAAAGCGCTTGGTCAGTGGGCGTGACCGTGACCAACGCCATCAAGTCCCCGGGCTGATGAGCAGCGCCGTGTTGAAGTCTCCCTCGGGCACAAGGCCCCACCCATAAAGCCCTATTCGACTATCTCGATGCACGGAAGAAACTGACGCACGGGCTGAGCAATGACACTGTCGATAGCGTGACTGAAGCTGGCGCGGCACGAGCGCTGATACTCCAGGAAGCAGTGGAAACTTGGATCGCAGCCAATCCCAGTCACCTCGTCTGAGCCTCCCCCGTTCGCCATGACCATGGCAGCGATGCCAGTCCGGACGGCGATGGAATACCTGCCAACGGCGATACCTGATGCACGCTGGAACACCAATGAGCGGGTGATCGTGGATGCCTGCTCCCACACGAAGTAGCGAAGCGGTCAGTGTGGCCCTGCTCCCTCTGCCGTGCTTGGACACTCAGTCGTGGAGAACAGAGCGAGGTTTTGTCCGACAACCACGCCTTCAGCCGCTGCGCACTCGAATGCCGTCCTGAAGGTGGTTCAAGATTTGCGGCCCTTCCTGAGGGCATCCAGCCCTGAGGGCATCCAGCGCGGACTGAGTTACGCTGCTGACTTGCCCTTGTTCCGCTTGGCGTACCACGCCCGCCGCCGCTGCTCCTCCAGCAGCGTCTTGGCGACCCTAAAGAATTCGCGCTGCTCGTCATCGGTCATGTTCACGACGAGTTCAATCTGCTCCAAGGTGGGCGGTGGAAATGGCACTGCATCCGTGGGTGGATTGAACTCTGCCGCGTACTGGAACGCATGCAGCACCGCAGGACTGATTTCCTTCCTGCGTCTGGGTGCACGCTTCTTACTCATGTTGCTCCTTCAGCGCCCTACCCCACTCAGCGCCCTCCTTAGCTTTCAGTTCTCCTGCACGCTGCAGGACGGCCCTCAACACTTCCGGCGGCATCTGTGCCAACAGCTGTGCGACGTCATCCGCAGAGAGTGCGTCGTCTTCTGCGTTGCCCCCCTGCTCACCTTGCTGGTTTCCAGCTAGGTTTCCGCGACTGGTCGAGTCCTTTATCGCCCATTGTTTCACGATTTGCGCATCAATGTGCCAGCCTGCATCAGGCTGCGTAAGAGTGCACAAGTCTGCGATGCGCTTGATCTTTAATTGCCGGCTTTTGGGGTCGATGCGCATGTCGGTTTATTTTTATGCAGCGGCATGCAGCGTCGTGGGTGTGCGTCGTACTTTGCGTCGTCCTTTGCGTTGCTGTTAGGACTATCTGGAGCGGGTTTTGAAGGCCCCGCGGAAACATCTCGGCCAGCTCCGTCTCCCGTGAAGAGCGCAAGTTCTGCCACAGGCGTGGCCATGGATTCGCTGACAAAGCCACGGAGACGCTGTTCCACTCCCGCCGTCCCCCGCGGCGCTTCCCCCCGATCTTGTCCCTGCTGCCTTGCGGAAGCTCGACGTGCTCAACGCCGCCACATCGCTCCTCGAGTTGCGCTCGCCGCCCAGCAATCGGCTCGAACTCCTCAAGGGGTCGCGAGCGGGCAAGCACAGCGTCCGGATCAACGACCAGTGGCGCCTCGTGTTCCGATGGAGCGACGGCGAGGCATCGCAAATGCGGATTGTGGACTATCAGTGAGGACTCCCATTCACGCCACCCGCACGGTCTGCGTGCCGACGAACTCGCCTTCGAGCTGCGGCTCTCCATCCTCCAGGAGCATGCCGATCACCTCGCGCAAGTTGACATCCAGCTCCTCCTGCGTCTTGGCCTGCGAGTGCGCACCGGGCCAACCCGGAACGTAGCCGACCAGAAGGCCAGTCTCCTTGTCTCGCTCGACAACCACAGTGAAGGTTCTCATGGTGCCGAATTGTACGACGCGCCGCACCCGACCGTCCAGAGCTGACTCAAATTCCACCGCATGCCGCGTATGCGCACGCCCACAACTGTCCAACAGAGCATCCGTGCCGACACGCGAGTGCGGTCTACACTCACTTGCGAGGGCTGGCGCCCTCGCGACGCATTCGCGTGCGGCACAACGCAATGTAAGAGAGACAATGAAAAGGGCCCTGCTTCACTTTCGGAAGGTTGCGCGGCCATTGCTCGCTTGCGTCGTCTTTGGGTTCGTGGTGAATGTGCTCATCTGCTGGGGGTTGACACTATTCGCGGATGTAACCGCTGGCTGGCATGGGCGCGGGCAGGGGCCGACGGATCTGGATCTGCGGCAGTTCGCAAATCAACGCGGATCCCTCGCGACAAGTACGGACTGGACCGGTGACGTGCTCGGATGCACGGGGCGAATTCATGCCTCGGTCTGGTATCAGTTGCGCGCCTCGCGTCTGAACAATCTAGGTCCTACCGAGCCGCGAGCTGACATCGCAGGCACGGCCGCGGGCTTCGGTAGCGCTCCCATTCAGATCTCCGACGGCTCCGCGTCTCAAGTCACATTACTCATCGAGGCCGCTGGCTGGCCCTACTTGGCGCTCAAATCTGAACTCGGCGCGGCGGCGCTGGCTTCGGACGATCCGGGCGTGGTCCCGACCCAGCTTCCCACACGCGGAGGAATCGCCATCGATGGCCAGTTCAAGTGGTTTGCTCGCCACGGACTTGTGAGTTACCCGCCCGGATTCTCGAAGTACTTCACGCCCACGCCCAGTCGACATCTGCCCATCTGGCCGATCTGGGACGGGCTGCTCGCCAATACTGCGATCTTCGGAGCGTGCGCCGCCCTTGTGTTAGCGAGCGCCCGCGGGCTACGAGGACTGCTCAGATCACGCGCAGGGCGTTGCCCGAAGTGTGCGCATCTTGTCCTCGGCGCGCAGCGCTGCCCAGAGTGCGGCCATGTCTTCTAGGCCTACAGATCTTCCGGCGACAGCCCTGTCCGCTTCGCAAGTCTTGCCAGCATACGGGGACCGATCTCCTCGCCGTCGTGGAATGCAAACACGTAGTCCGGCCAGCCCTCTCGTGCCAGCGTCCGGTGCGATCCCGACGAGCGCTTCTCGCGCCAGCCGATCCGCAGCAGTGCCGCGAGCACCCTCTTCGATCTCATGCTGGGCCAGTTGCTCATGCCGCGCGGAAGACAATCGATAAGAATTCAGCGCCACCCTCGCCGTGCTCCAGACGTTCCGCCACCACTCGCAGCGCCAGCGCCTGGGCCTTGAACCTGGCCTCGTCGCGGGTCGTGCCGTAGGCCATCACGCCGGCCAGAGCCGGAACTTCGGCGATCCATCGTCCGTCCGTCTCTTCTTCGGTTTCGATAGTGAATTCCATGCGTGATTCCTGTGCGCCACCAAGTCTATCGGCTTCAGGCGATGTCCCGCCAAACTATTGCCGCACTTCCCTGCGGCGCGCAATGCGTGAGCGGCCGGGCTGAGCGTTCGTGCCGACACGCAAGTGCGGTCTACACTCACGCACCACAGCTGGCGCCGTCGGCCGCCCACAACGCCCGCCGTGCTAAGCCCGCTCCTCCATGCACTACCTCATCTCCTTTCCTAGTTCGGCCATGAGTCATATCACCGAGCAAGAGCTTCCATCTGTAAGTGACTCCGCTCACTCGGTCATTCGGGAGGCTAAGGCCGCAGGCGTCTATGTTTTCGGCGGTGGCATAGATGAAGCTGTGCCACCGGTCATGGTCACTGGCGAAGGGAAGGTGTCCGCCGACACCTACCCTGAGACAAGCATGCTCAACGGAGGCTTCTGCGTGCTCAAAGTGCAGTCACGAGAAGAGGCCGAAGTGTGGGCGTCGAGAATCGCTGTGGGCTGCCGTTGCGCCCAGGAACTGCGGCAATTCATGTTCGACCCGGAGTCGTGAGCGCAGGCCGAGTGCCAGTGTCCGTCTGTCTCGCGTTCGGTTTCGATCGTGACATCCATGCGTGACTCCTGAGCGGTTGTGCCAACAGTGCGACGCCTCGTCTCCATTACCGTATCGCTCGCAATCGGACTTGCGCTCAGCCTGGGATTCGCGTGGTACTGCACGGCGTCCCTTCGCCCGTACAGTTCGATCACGCCCATCGCACCTGCTTGGGATCACAGCCTTCCC
>CAZXGD010000017.1:28341-63029 GCA_964640485.1 uncultured Isosphaeraceae bacterium
TCCCATGAACGGCCTAACACAGCTTGTTCCCAAGGTCACACCACCTTGCGTCCGCTGGCTAGCCGCACAATGACGACAACCAACGCAATCACCAAAAGGATGTGCACGAGGCCCCCTAAGGTGTTCGATGTGACCAGTCCGAGCGCCCAAAGGATGATGAGGATGAGAGCGACTGTCCAAAGCATGCCAGATGACCTTTCGTGAATGTGGAACGTTCGGAACAAGGGACAACTCAATCACCGGATCACGGAACGAGCGGGCCACAAAGCCGAAGTTCCACCAGCGCAAATACAAACCACCCCTCCGATAGTGAGCCAAACCGCGCGGTCCGTTGGGGCACCGGTAAAGAACTTAGAGACCTGAGAACTCAATGAGTCCATCGCTGAAATGCCAAGGATGAAAAGCACAACTCCGGCCACAAACAAAAGGCTCCCAATCATGCGTTGAGGCTGCATTGCGTCTCCTTTGCGTAGGCGTGTGAAAACGCCAGCCGACGAAGCGCGAGCGCGACTCATTGTAGCCGCAGCGTCGCCTGCACCGCCTTTATTCGGGCAAGACGGGGGCACCCTCTGAACGGAGGCGTTCAATCACCGAAAACTCCACCGTGCGGCTGAGTTTGGAAGGACTGCCATCCGCAGCAGGAAGCGGATCGACGGCTTTGCCATCGAGTTCCGCCCAACCGCAAATCATGGTGTCAATTCGCCCCTGCTTGGCGGCAGGTAGCAGTTCAAAGCTCCTACCCTGCCAAAGCCACACTCGCGTGGCACTCAGTGATCCCATCTGGGGCGCGCTCGCCTTGCCAGCTTGACCCGCCTGAGGTGCGCCGTCTGCGGCCACGATGTCCGTGGGAATCCAGCCCGAGCCCGGCACGAACACTTCAACCCAGCATCGGTAGCCGGGGTCATAGTTGGTGCCCGCTCTGGAGTCCAGCACGCGATAGCCGTATTGCATGCGCGCGGGAATACCGCGCGATCTGGCAAGTGCGATGAAGAGCGAGTGCAAGTCCGTGCAGCACCCTCCGCCGTGCTCCATGCAATCCTGCGCAGAACCGCGACCGCAATGTGGCTTTGTTGAATCTTTGGAATAGTGATCTGCTGCCGTCGCCACGGCATTCATGAGCATCACAGCTTGGCGCGCAATGTCCTGCTCGTGTCCGCAGGCATCTTGTGCCATGCGCCTGATCTGATCGTCACTGGCCATCAGCGGCGCCGTGGTGTCCAACGTGTCTGGAAAGAGTGCTGGATCGATGGGGCCAGACGCCTGATCAAGGGACCCAACCACACCCTGACGCATCACTCGACATTTGACCGTCACAGAGACCGGACCAGAAAAAGGCCCGGTGGCCTCGGCGTATATGAAGTCCCCGCGACCGCCGGACTGCGGAACCAGCTTCCACCCTTTGGGCGCATCCACCACAGAGAGGTCCAGCACGCGTTGCCACGGAGCATCTGAAGGAACCGGCACCCACATCCTGAGCAACTTGCCCTGTGGGGGCAAGTCTCGCACGGTGACGGTCTGCTGTAACTGGATGGTGCGGCTATCCACTACTCGCGGAGCGCCCGCCGCCAAGGCCATTCCTCCAACGAGGAGGAGACCGCAAAGGAGTCGACACTTGGACAACGTATGTGACGTCATGAGCGAAACACGATAGCGCCAACGCACTGCGTTCATCGAACACCAATGACTTCCGAGTGCACTGAGGGCCTAATCCAAGAACCGCACGCGCCCCGTATCCACGTCGTAAATGGCGCCGTACACAGTGAGCTTGCCATCGGCCTTGGCCTTACGCAAAATCTCGCTGTGTTCAAGCAGCTTGGCCAACTGCCAGCGCACATTTGCTTCGACGGCCGAGGTCAGGTCAGGCTTTCCGTCAGATCCTTGCGAAGTGGCACCACTCTTGGGCATGGCGGCAATCGCGGGCGCCACTGCACTCGTAAACACCGGCATATCTCCGGGCAGTGCCTTACCTGCGAGTGCCGCTTCGACAGCACCGCACTTGGTGTGCCCCAGCACCAGCAGCGTATGCACACCGAGCGCTGCTACCCCATACTCAAATGTTCCCACGGCGGCAGGGTTTTCAAAGTTGCCGGCCATGCGCACCACAAACAGGTCGCCCACCCCCTGGTCAAAGATGATTTCAACCGGCACTCGCGAGTCCGCGCAACTGAGCACACCAACGGAGGGCGACTGGCCCATCGACCCCGTCTGGATGACTCGCTCCTGTTGCCACGCATGTGACTTCATACCGCCCGACACAAAGCGCTGGTTTCCAGCCAGCAATTCCTGCTTGGATTTGCCTGCAGGAATCCCGTCTGCAACGGCTGTGTGCGACGCGCAGCCACTGGCTGCAAGCAGGATCGTCAGGCCAAGCGAAACAACCATCGAGCGAATGGCAGATGTGGTCATGCGACCACACTACCAACAACTGGTGCACAGGTACTCAGCGAACGGTTCGCGGCTTGCGTCGCAGGCAGCCCGTTAGTTGGGGCAGGGGCCCCAGTCCCCCAGCAGCGTGCCGATGTCGGCGCCATTTACCACGCCGTCATGATTCACATCGGCGGCGGGAAACGTAGTCACGGGCCCCCAGAACGCCAGCAGGATTCCTAAGTCACCACCGTCGACCGACCCATTGCCATTGAGATCTGAAAGACACTGGCACGAGTCGGGAACCCCATCATTGTTGTAGTCTGTGGCTTGACCATAGGCAATGTCGCAGTCGTCGTTGATGCCGTTGCTATCACAGTCCAACCACGCCTCGCAGGCGTCGCCGACTCCGTCTCCGTCGCAATCGGCCTGCGTGGGATTAAAGACCCCCGGGCAGTTGTCAATCGTTGAAGGAACGCCATCGCCATCGGCGTCGGTGGGCGCCAGTAGCGCAACCGTAAAGAAATCACCCGCAGCCACCTGCGTGCGCGGGCCTAGGTTTGCGGGCACGAGCGACTGAAAGAAGTCATTGTTGCCCCAAGCCCGAACCGTTCCATCCACTTTGACAGCCACAGAGTGCACCCCACCGGCGGCCACTTGCTTGCACGCACCCAAGTTGGCGGGAACCATGGACTGCCCGTAGTTGAAGGGGTTGCCAGTGTTGATCATTCCCGCGCCCCAACAGCGCACCATGCCATCTGCTTTCAGTGCAATGGTGTGGTGCCCACCGCCGGCGATCTGTGTCACCACTCCAAGATTGGCCGGCACGTTGCATTGGCCCCAGTCGTTTTGCCCCCAACACTGCACGATTCCGCCCAGTTTTAGAGCTACGGAGTGTGTGCCACCGCCTGCCACCTGAACGCACATGCCCAAACTGGCGGGCACATCGGTCTGGCCAAACTGATTGCTGCCCCAACTGCCAACAGAGCCGTCTGCCTTGATGACCAGCGTGTGATTGGCCCCTGCAGCCACGTAAGTGCACGCGCCCACATTGGCCGGGATAGAGATTTGCCCGCTGTTGTTGTTGCCCCAGCATCGCACCGTTCCGCTGGACTCCAACGCCACAGTGTGATTACCCCCTGCTGCCACCTGAATGCAAAACCCTAAATCGACCGGAGGCACGGTCTGTCCATGCGCGGCATTGCCCCAGCACGAGACCGTGCCGTTGGATATGAGCGCCACCGTGTGGTTGTATCCCGCCGCCACCTGAATGCAGGAGTCAAGAGTTGGAGGAATGGAGGTCTGACCGTGGAAGTTGTAGCCCCACGCCTTGAGATCGCCATCCGCGATTGCGCTCACGCAAACGCACGCCGCCAGTACCGTTGCGCACGCTGCCGTAGCGCCCTCTGCACACTTCTTAGTCATCAGAACGACACACCTTAGGAAAGGGGAAAACAAACTTGGGAACCAATCGCACAATAGACGGCGCACGCCACTGATCAAACCCCGCGCTTGGCAATTCTGGAACTCCCGCTGTCCACCGGCTGTAGGGGCGCGTGGACCGTGGCACGCAGGCATGATTATTCGTGATTATTAGTCCGAAAACCGCAGGATGCCGATGACCGGTATGCCCGCTGGGCGCAGGCAACTACGCTGACCCTTCACTTATGCCTCACATTCAACGCGCCGACTTAACTGGACTCCGCACTCCTCTTCTAAACAGATGCGCGGCGGCCTTGCTCGCCGCTGTTGCCGCGCTCACGGTGGCACCCGGGGCTTGGAGCCAAACGCTCTCTGCACAGGCATTCGTCACCGGACTCACCAAGCCGATCCACATGGTGTCGGTGCCCACTGATCCTTCGCGGTTGTATGTGGCTGAACAGCGCGGTGTGATCAAGCTCATCAAAAATGGAGTGGTTCAAGCCTCGCCGTTTCTGGACCAGGACGCGGCCATACCCGACGCCACGTACACCGGACTCTTTGGAATTGCGTTCCACCCCAACTACGCGGCCAATGGAAAGCTCTATCTGTTTCACACCACTGGCACTTCCAACGCAGCCACAGTGTGGGTAAAGGAGTTCACGCGTGCAGCTGGCGATGCTGATCATGCCGATGTGGCCAGCGCCAAAGTGATACTAAAGCTGTCTTCCCCCGCGCCCACCGCACACCACTTGGGTGGCACGCCCATGTTCGGACCCGATGGAAAGCTCTATCTGCCTCTCGGTGATGGCGGCACCACGGGCGATGCCCAGGGGCCCGTGCGCAGCCAAAGCAACACCAGCTTGTGGGGAAAGTTGCTGCGCATCGACGTTGATGTGGACGACTTTCCTGCCGATCCCAACGCCAACTACGGCATTCCTGCTGACAATCCATACGCAAGCAGCACCACCGTGGCCAAGGAGATCTTTGCGCGGGGGCTTCGGAACCCCTTCCGTTGCAGCGTCGATCGCGCCACCGGCAAGCTCTGGCTTGGTGACGTAGGGCTCACCAGCCGCGAGGAGATCGACCTGGTGAACACTCTCACTGACGGTGCCGCCAATCTGGGCTGGAACTGCGCTGAAGGCTTGCTCTGCACCACCAACGCAAATTGCACCTGCGGCCCTGGACTCAAGGCGCCCGTCTACGACTACCCCGCAAGCGTGGGCCACTGCGTGACCGGCGGAACTCGATACAACGGTTGCGCCATCCCCGCCCTGGTGGGTGCCTATGTCTTTGCCGACTACCAGAACAACAAGTTGTTTTCGTTCCAATACAACGATGGCACGGGCGCCGTGTCAGGGTATGTGGATCGCACCTCGCAAGTCACAAGCCCCGCGCTTTCCACGCCCATCTGCATCGCTGAGGATGCCTTTGGAGAACTGTACGTGGTGGAACACACCGCAGGGAGAATCCGCAAGTTGGTCTCAAACCCACTGCCCACGGACTCCGATGGTGATGGAGTACCTGACCTCTGCGAACCGCCCGCGGCAGATTTGAATGGTGACTTGATAGTGGATGGCGCAGACCTCGGAATACTGCTTGGCGGCTGGGGATCCCCCGGGCCCGCCGACCTGAACCATGATGGAACGGTGGATGGTGCAGACCTAGGAATGCTGCTGGGCGACTGGACCACATGACGAGTGCCATCACGGTGGTCAGCGGTGTTCCGCGTTCGGGCACCAGCCTTGCCATGCAGATGCTGCACGCCGGGGGCATGGAGATCCTTACTGACGCCGCGCGCGTGGCCGACCACGACAATCCACGTGGGTACTTTGAGCTGGAGCGCGTGAAGCAACTCCGCAATGACAAGGCATGGCTTGCCGACGCAGAGGGCAAGGCGGTCAAAATCATCCACCTGTTGCTGATGGAACTGCCCACGGACCGCACCTACAAGGTGATCTTCCTGCGAAGAGACCTTGGCGAAGTGGTGCGCTCACAGGCCGCAATGCTGGCGCGGAACGCCCGTCCGGGGGCACAGTTGCCTCCTGAACGGCTGGTAGCGATCTACCAGCAGCAATTAGCCACCGTGGACGCGTGGCTCGCCGCGCGCCCAAACTTCAGTGTCTTGCACGTGCAACACGCTGAACTCATTCAAAACGGAGCGGGCCAAGCCCGTGCAATCAACCAATTCCTAGGCGGCATGCTGGACGAATCTCGCATGGGCCTAGCGGTTGATCCTGCGCTCCATCGCAATCGGTAGAAACTCAGCCCTTGCGGCGACGGCCGCCAAACAGGGCCCCGCCAAGCCCCAGCACGGAGAATGCCGCAGGACCTGGAATAGCGCCTGAAATCAATGAAGAACCCGTGTCTTCATAGGCCCAATCCACGATCGCGCGCGCCGAAGCATCTGTGCCTACCTGAACGCGCATCCAACCGTACCTAATCTGGCCGGTACCGCTGATGAAGCGGAAACCAAAGACGTTTTCATCGTTGTAATTCCAGTGCCCCATGACATTGGACGCAAAGAGCGCGGTTGGACTGGTGGAAAAACTACCGCCGGATCCAATGAGTGTGGCATGAGGCAGGTTGCCAACGTCAGGTCCAGAAAAATCTCCAGGTGCCCGCATGTACACCGTGCCTTGCGACCCGCTCCAGAAGTTGAGCGAGTTGAGCGCGGTGCCGCTCACGTTGACATCCCACCCCACAGGGAGTGGCGTCAATGCGCCCGCATACTGCTTGGTTTCCACGTTCAAGTAAACGCCCGACGATGAGACGGGCACCGGGATGTTCATGATCCCGCTGTAGATGATTGCGCATTCAGCATCATGGGAGATTCCCATGGCTACAGCAGCTGCGATTGCAGCGCCGAGCGCACCGATATGCTCGGTTGAGCGCTTCCGTTGAAACAACATGTCTTTACTCCCTTTTCCTAACCTCTCGCTGGGCCTTGCACGAAGGGCAACAACTTGGCGTGCCTGATCGCTGGAGGACTATGGAGCACCCAGAGGTCCACAGCCGGCGCGGAACAAACTGCGCTAATTCAACAGTAGCCCAAACTGGTGAATTTGCTAATTCCAAGCCTGAAAACAGGTGCATCTGGGGTAAATCAACCGCCGAGAACCACCAACAAGGCTCCACTAATTGCTTGCATTCGGAGCTAGAAACAGGGATACCGCGCTTCCAAGCCAGTTGCGGGGAAGGCGTGGGATCGGAAAAAAGAGCATGGGCGGCCGGTGAGGGCCGCCCATGCGATTCTGTCAGACCATCGGCTCAGTGGAGCCGGTGTTGCTTACTTGCGGCGACGGCCACGGCAGGCCACGCCAGCCAAGCCCAGCACTGCGAGAGCGCCGGGGCCAGGGACGACGCCCGCGCCGATGCCAGCGCCGGTGTCTTCATAGGCGTATTCAACAATCGCGCGCGGCTGAGCAGCAGCGGTTGCACCAAGGCTGATACGGATCCAGCCGAACCGGAAGGCGCCAGCGCCTTCATGGTAGAAGCGGAAGCCGAACAGGTTGTTTGAGCTGTTGAGCGCCAAGCCGGTCGTGGTGATCGTGCCCGTTCCGGTGGTGAGCGTCGAAGCTCCGCTGATCAACGTGTTGAAGGCCAGGTTGGCCGTGCTGGTGGTCGTGGCAGCGACGAAGTCGGTGCGCTGTCCGGCAACCATTCCGCCCACGTAGAAGTTGAGGGTCGAGGACGACCATGCGTTGATGTCCCAGCCTGGAGCTCCAGCGGGGGTGATCGCATTGGCGCCGTTGGCCAGATTGGCGTACACGCCGGCAGTTGTGCTGGGAATGTTGATGTTGACGGCTCCGCTCCACACGATGGCGGCGTCAGCGGACTGACTTGCCACGGCGGCGGTGCCGGCCACAACGGCGGCGCAAGCCACGAAATGCTTATTCAAGCGCACGAGACGATTGCTCATTTTTCACTGCTCCAAAAGAAAGAGGACACTCAGCCTGCAAGGAACTCACGAAAGTGGTCCGGCTCATCGCAGCCGTTGGCGGTCCGCCCCCACAGGCGAACTGCGCACTAAGGTTGCACTACGACGTTGGGAGAATGCCACACAATTCGGGGCCTGCAATCATCTATCAGCGCCGTGAATCACTACAAATAGAATTGGCCAATAACTTGGGCCGCCTGAGGATCCGGCCGACACCGATCATGCGCGATTTCCATGATTTTGTGGACTTATTGTTCGCTCCCGCCATGCTGCGGCGCCGAACACCGCCGGCGCAGGCTCGGGTGAGCCTGCCGCGCGAGCTTTGGCTTCAAGTTCCGACACTCTGGCTTGCGCGGTTTGGCTGATGGCAGAGCGTTGCGCCGCCGCAGCTACGGCAACCAGGAAGCGCTGAGCCTCAATGTTTCCGGGCTGCATGGCTGTGGCGTTTTGCAACGACTGCATCGCGTGCTCGAGTTCCCCCATCCATGCCAAGGCAACGCCAAGCAGATAGTGCGCTTCCGGAAGCGCCATCGCGATCTCGGTGGCATCCAAACAGTGTTCCATTGCTTGATCGTGTTTGCCCTGCTGGAGCGCAAGACGAGCGCTGGCGACGCACACGTTTGGATCCTTGGGTTGGTGAGAACGCGCCCTAGCCATGAACTGCTCAGCTTCTTGCCAGCGCTGGCGCGATGCCAACAACTGGCCCAATGAAAGGGCCATCTCTGGGTGGGACCCCTCTTCGGTCACCAGCCGATTGATGTGCGCGTCTGCGGCCTGGTCCTCTCCCACGCATGCCAGTGCGTGCGCCAGAAGAATGCGGGCGTCAACAAAATCAGTGCCCAAATCTAGGTACGCCTTTAGAGTTTCAATGCACCCCGCCCAGTCACCGATGGCTTGCTGGCACTGCGCCAATGGCAGCACAAATCTGTGTTCCGTTGGCTTGGCGGCAACCAGCTCGCGGAAGATGGGCACAGCCATCGCGTGCCGGTGAGTGGTCATGTAGACCACCCCCAGATTGCATTTGGACTCTTGACGAGCCGTATCAATGGGCTGCGCCTGTCCATCCGTGAATGAGGGCATGTATCCCAAGTCCACCAACTGCTTCAGCGCATCAACCGCGTCATAGGGATCTTGGCGCAGATCCTGAGGATGCAAGCCGCTTTCCCCCTGTTCTGTGTCCCACGACGCCACGACGGACACTGCGGGCGCGTTTGCAAAGGCCTCAACGATGACGCGGCCGTCCATGTCTGCACCCGCAGGCACTCCGAGGGCCACCAGAGCGGTAGGAGTGATGTCAAGAACCGAGGGTGCAGCAATGCGCTCGCCGGAACGGAAACCCGGACCGGAAAGCACAATCACTCCCTGGGAGCGATGCCATCGAGTTTCTTGAACCGCTCCAGCCTCCTCCTTCAGACCGTGATCGATCGGTCGAGTGTCCCCTGAATGGAACCCGTGATCGGAAACCAGAATGACGCTCGTGTCTGGGCCTGCAGCGTGAAGAAGCTCCCCAAGGAGTTGGTCATGGCGCATGTACAGGGAGTCCATGACGCGGCCATACAGTTTGAGTTGATCCTTGCTCACATGCGGCATTCGCGGCGGGCGAAGTTCCATGAATCGATGCCCGATCGTGTCGATGGATTCATGGAACACCATCATGCAGTCCCACGCTTGCCCTGCCGAGCGGTCGGCAGACATGACCTCAAGGGCCGCCCCGTGAACAGCCAAGGCTTGCGACCAACGTGCCGCCAACTCGGCGGGCCGAGTGTCAGAAGCGGGAACTAGATCTAGCCCCGGCAGAAGCGTCTTGAGTTCAGCACGCGCCAAGGCCGCCGGGTGGTGGCGGCACACGGCAATGCGCTCAGCGGTTGAGTGGCTGGCGTGGATCGATCCCGGCCACAGCGGCCACGGCGCGGACGGATCGGCGGGTTGGCCCTCACGGAAAAGATTGGACACGCACACGCCCGAAATGGGTTCTGCGGGCTGCGAGGCGTACCACGCCAGCGCGTGCACTCGTAGCCCCGCCTGCGTGAGGATGTTCCACAACGCCTTGACCTTGCGGGTGGTGCTCGCCACGATGCGAATGCCTGTGCCATCCGCGTTGGGTTCCACAAAGTTAAGAATGCCGTGTTTGTCCGCGTGCTTTCCAGTGGCAATGGTGGTCCACAGCATGGGCGAGAGCTTGGGTTCCAAGGTGTGCAGGTCAGCTCGCACCCCACCATCAACCAGCCGCTTGAGATTGGGCATCGCCCCGCGAGCCATGAGCGGATCAATGACGTCCCAGTCGGCTGCGTCCCACCCCACCAACAGCAGCCGCTTGGCCAATCGCTCGGGCATCGCGGTGATGATATGGAACCCCATTTCAGACGTTCTCCTATAGTTATCGGCAAACCGTGACACGAGAAGCATTCCCCATTCGCCTCTGCACTCCCCAACCTGACAGGAATCAGGCGCAAAGCCACCGAGTTGATCTTCGCCTTCCGTACATGATTGAAAGACTTGGCGAATGTCGCGGCTCCACCCTCCAACCCCTACTGCGTCTTCGCACCGGATGAATGAATCGGGGCCGCCGCTCTCCAGTGACTGGGACTTGGTCCGCGACGCGGGCGACGAGTCCTCGCCCACATGCCGTGAGAGTCGAAACACGGTAACCGTGCGGTACTACGGAGCCATACTGGCGTATGTGCGTCAGTCAGGAAGGAGCCCCGACGAAGCTGGCGAACTCACCCAAGGGTTCATCGCAGATGTGCTGCTGGGGCGCAACCTTCTGGGGCGGGTGGACACCCGGAGAGGGCAATTCTGCACGCTGCTGATGCACGCGGTGCGCAACTATGTGAATGACCGCTACCGGCACGAGCACGCCGCCAAGCGCCATCCCGGGGAGCATCGCCTCGGGGCGCTTGATTCGTCCCAACCCGTGGCCGACCTCACACCAGGCGCGGACGCCCCGGAGCAGGCCTTTCACCGCGCATGGATCAGGCGACTGATCGAAGAGGCCGCGGACCGCTTGCGCGTGGAACAATTGAATGCCGGCCGCGACTGGACATGGGACATCTTTGAAAGCCGAGTGCTGCTGCCCATGATGAATGGTCAGGCCCCGCCCCCTTATGAAGTGCTCATGGCCCGATGGAATCTGGCCACACACGCGCAGGTGGCCAACGCAATCGTGAGGATGCGCCACGCGTTTGTCAAACATCTTTTGAGCGCAGTGGGCTCCACCGTTGAATCACCCGAAGAAGCGCGCGTGGAACTGCGCAGACTCCTGCTTACCTTTGATCGGAGTTCGTCATGACTGAAACTAGGCGACCAGATGAGTTTGGAGATCCGCTCTACCAGACATTGGAGTGGGTGCTGCATTCGCTCGACAATCCCGCGCAGGCAGCTGCGGATTGGGTGGCACAGGAAGTTGATCCCTCGCGCCCCACGGCCGCAGCGTTGCTTGCTGATCCACACACGCCACTGTCACGCATCGTGCGGGCCCGCAATTACTACATGGCGCTTCGCGCAGAGGGCGAAAGCAGTGCAGAACGCACATTGGGCGGGCGCATGGCGACGGCCGCGACTGCGGCTGCGTTGGTTTACTACGGAGAACGGATCACCGCGCATGATGACATGGCCCTGAGCGCTGCCTTCCGCGCGGCGGAGCAGGACAGTGCGGTACCCACGGAGCTTCGCGATTTGCTTCGCAAGGCGATTGCGGTTCTGCCCGCTGGCTCTTAAGGCCGAAGGTCTCAGGTGCGCCTATTGTGGCGCATCGTCGACATCCGGTGTGGGGGAGCCGCCCTCCATCTGCCGATCCGACTGCCGGACTGGGTTGTCAATCTGAAGTTCGTCCCAACGCACTCTGGTGCCGCCCACCAACGTGCCGGTGGCGAATGCTGCATCGACCAGAGCGATCTCGTACCCAGCGAGCGCATTCACCTCTCGGCTTTGCGCGTCACCGAGCCGCGTTGCGGCATCGAGCACGTCGGTGCTTGTTCGCAGGCCCACCTCAAACTGCCTCTTTTCGGCCTCGTAGGTTCGCGCTGCGAGTACCGTTTCAAGGCGCGCAGCCAGAATCCGCTGCCACGCGGTGTCTAGCGCATCGACCGCATTCAGTACCTCCTGGCGAATGCTCTGCGCACGAGTGTCGCGCGTGGCCAAACGTTGCACGCGCTGCAGTACGGCACGGCGCAGTCGATTCAAGGCCACTTCATTGCCTAACGGAATCTCCGCGCGAACCGCAAGTGTGTATTGGTCATCGTTGCCCAAGTTGCTCCACGCGTTGCCAAAGCTGGTGCCCTGCCCTTGCAACTGATACTCGTAGTCCACAGTGAAAAGCGGCAGTGTGGCGTTGCGCGCCACCTGTATGTCGGTGACGTCCAGCGCCAGTTGAAGCTCTAGCTCCAGCATTTCCATGCGATTGCGAACAGCTTGCGCGCTCATGACATTGGCGTCCAGCTGCAGCCCAACCGGGTTGGGTTGCGTGGCGGGCACGATGCCGGTGCCATCATTGATGGGCATGGTTGGATCGTTCAGAATGCGCTTCAGGTCTCGCTGCCGCAGGCGCAGCGCCGCGTCGGCAATGATGACGTTTTCAAGCGTGCTGCCCACGCCGCTCTCGGCACGGAGCACTTCAACTTGCGGAGCGTCTCCCGCATCCACGCGGCGCTTGGCTCGCGCCATCTGAGCAGTAGCGAGGTCGTACTGCTGCTTGCGAACATCCATCTCGCGATAGGCGCGGTAGAGGTTCCAGTAGGCGCGGTCGGCGTTGGCCAGAATGCGAATGGCCTCCAACTTGGTGCGCGCATCGATCACCTGTGAGTTGAGCTTGGCGGCACGAATGCTGGCGGTGTTGGTCTCTACTCCCGCGCCGCGAAGCAGTGGCTGGCTGATGGAGAAGAAGAGCCCGCCTTGATCCGGATTGGTGGTGCCAAGGAGCGCTGCATTGTTGAGCGTGGTACTGCTGTAGCTGGGGGTGAAACTAAGGGTTCCGCCGGTGGCCAGAGGCAGTCGCACACCGATGTTGGCCTGATCGCTGGAGACCGGCTCACCCAGTTGCAGGTCAGTGATGAGGCTGTTGCCGTTGCGGTTGTAGTTGGCAAAGAAGACCGCCTCAAACTTGGCCTCCTCTTCATTGACACGCGTCTTGGCTATGTCCGGCGCCACCAATTGCACGCGCAATTCAAGATTGTTGGCCAATGCCAAAGCGCGCACTTGAGCGATGTTGATCTCGCGCACTCCCTCGTATTGAGTCGGCTGGAATCCACCCTCCACAGCACGCTTCAGCGCATCCTCCGCCGAGATTGGGGGGGCCTGCTCGACGGCAGAGAGATCCGCAGGTTCGATCGCCCGAAGCTGTTGCTCGGGAATGGTGAAGGGTGTCTCTTGGTCCTTAAAGAGTTGGTTCTGGCAACCCGTACAAAGCGCCAAGGCGGCGGCTGCAATCGCGGCGGCCAGAGCCACTCTGCCCATGGCGAATCCTGCGGTACGGCACCCGTCACTCATGACGCAACGCCTCAATAGGGTCAAGCCGAGCGGCCTTGATAGCAGGGAACATTCCAAACGTCACACCTACCGCCGCGCTGAATGCCAGCGCGAGCAGAATGGCCCACGCTGGAACTTGTGCTTGCTCCAGATTGGCCCCTGGCAAGAAGGTGAGCCCCAGCGCCATGAGCTTTCCAATGATGAGACCAGCCATGCCACCCAACACGGTAAGCGTGACTGCTTCAAGCAAAAACTGCAGCAAAATGGCGGCAGGTGTTGCTCCCACGGCCTTGCGAAGCCCAATCTCACGGGTGCGCTCGCTCACGCTCACCAGCATGATGTTCATGATTCCAATTCCGCCCACAAGCAAGGAGATACCCACGATGCCACCGGCGATGGCCGTGACCGCAGAGGCGAGCGCCTTGAATTGGTTAATGAATTGGTCGATCGCCGCCACCCGGAACGTATTGGGATCGTCAGGCTGAAGTCCGCGCTCTCGACGCAGCACGTACTCAATCTCAGCCTTTGCTTCCTCAGCGTCTGCAGGGCTGGTGGCAAGTGCCGCAAACTGCATGAAGTAGTCGCGGCCCGTGAGCTTTTCAGCAACGCTAAAGGGAATGTAAATCTCCGCCTGGCTGGAGTTCATGCCGAACATACGTGCCTGGATGGTTTCCACCACGCCCACGATCATGAACCGCCTTCCGCCCAGAAGCACGTGATCGCCGATGACGGTGGCGGGCGGCAACTTCAATTCTTCGATAGCGGCTTCATTCACCATGGCCACTTGCCGAGCCGTGTCGACGTCAATCTCAGTGAAGGGGCGGCCGTTGATCACCTTGCGGCCCACGGCATCGTTCCACGCAGGCCAGATGCCGCTGATGGACATCCCCTCAATGGTGGCGTGATCGCTTTCCACGCTCATGCCCACATCGGTGATGGGAGTGATGCCTTTGACATGCTTGCATTGGTCGCGGATGGCCACGGCTTCGCTGATCTTGAGCCGGCACTTTTCCCAGGGAAACTTCTGACGCGGTGCGCTGTCTGGACGGTCGGGAAAGATAAAGAGCCGTGACGCCCCAACGGTCTCGAACTCTGTGAGCACCTTGGTTTTGAGCCCTGTGAGTGCCGCAATGACGGCTGTAACGCTGGCCACGCCCACGATGATCCCTAGCGCCGTAAGGAAGCTACGAGTCTTGTTGGCCCAGATCTGGCCAAGCGCCATGCTGATGGCTTTGAAGATGAAGAAGGGCGAAAACGTCACGCCTTTGTCCCTCCGCCCATGGCGGCAAGCACAGCGCTCACTTGTGGATCCTGTTGGGCTGGTAGATCGCTCAGGATGTCACCGTCCCGCAATCGAACGATGCGCTGGCACATCATGGCCACATCGACTTCATGCGTCACGATCAAGATCGTCTGCCCCGTTCGATGCAAATCCATCAAGAGCGCAAGAATCTCAATGGTGGTGGCCGTGTCAAGATTGCCGGTGGGTTCATCCGCCATCAGGATGCGCGGCTTGTTGAGAATGGCTCGCGCGATTGCGACACGCTGCTTCTGCCCCCCCGAAAGCTGGTTGGGGCGGTGCGTCACACGATCCGCCAGGCCTACCTGTTCCAGTGCCTCAAGAGCGCGACGGCGCCGGTTCTTCCAGCCACCCGCCGTGGACGAGTACAGCAGCGGCAATTCCACATTCTCAAGAGCTGTTTGGCGTGGCAGCAACTCAAAGCTCTGGAAGACGAAGCCGATCTCCTGATTGCGAATGCTCGCCAGCTCGTCCGCGCCCATGGCACTGACCAAGCGACCACCCAGCCGGTACTCGCCCGCCGTGGGGCGATCCAAGCAGCCAAGCATGTTCATGAGCGTGCTCTTGCCACTGCCGCTTGAACCCATGATGGCCACCATCTCATTGGGCATGACGTCCAAGTCCACGCCCCGTAGTGCGTGGATGGTTTCCACGCCTACGCGATAGATCTTTTTGATCCCGCGGAGCTGGATGAGCGGCTCGGGCATCGTGGGTGTGCGGATGGCGCTTCTAGCGCACCTGAACCGACACTTCCTCCTTCGGTGCCGCCGCTGCTTGTCCGGTGGCCTTGTCGTCTTTCACGCGGTCCAAATCCTTGATGCGCTCCAGGGCCTTGTAGGGGCCCGTGATCACCACATCGTCAACGGTGAGCCCGTCCAGAATGACAGAGTCAGTGAGATTGCTCGGGCCCGTGCGTACTGGTGTGGCCACCGCGCGACCATCTTGAACTCGAAACACCACCGACGTTGACTTGCGACCAGTTTGAACCAGCGGACTGTTGCGAAGCGCAGGAGGAAGGTCCTCAATCTTGCGCTGCACAACAGCTTGGCTTGGAAGCACCAACCCTTCGTGAGACGCAATCGAAATGTCCACATTGCCACCTAGGCCGCTAAAGACCTGTTCGCCGCCCAAATCAAGCACCACCGCGGTTTTGAAGTAGCCGGTGCCGTCACGTTCCAGAGTGCTTTGCAGGGCCACTTCTTCAACCGTGCCCTTAAAGACCCGATTCTTGTACCCATTGATGCGCACCTCCGCCGACTGGCCCACGGCGACGCGCGGAATGTCTGCTTCACTCACCTTGGCGGTGAGCTTCATCTTGCTGAGATCTGCAATGGTGAGGATCTTGGTACCCGGATTGTTCATGGTTCCCACCACGACCAACTCGCCCACCTCGGCATTCAGCAAAGTGATCAATCCGTCGATGGCGGCCACCACGACGGTCTTGCGGAGCGCTTCGCGCTGCTGCTCTATCTGAGCCTCGGCCGCAGCCAGACTCTTCTCCAATTGAACGATGGTGTTCTTCGCCGCTTGAAACTGGCTTTCATAGTCACGCACTCGCGTGGTGGCATCTTCAAATGCCTGACGACTGATATCGCCGGTCTTGAAGAGCGCCTCCTGACGCTGTGCCGTGGCGCGCGCGCTTTCCAGCGTGTTCTGCGTGCCCACGATTCGTGAGCGTTCCGCCTCAAGCCTGTATCGCTCCCCATCACGGCGGGCCTCTGCGGACTGCAGGGCCGCCTTGAGGTCGCGGTCATCCAAACGCATAATGATGTCACCCGCGCGAACGCGGTCTCCCTCACGCTTGGGCAGTTCAACGATGCGCGCGCTGACTTCCGCGCTGACGTCAACCTTGCGCTTGGGCTCCACCACTCCCGGGGCACTGACTGACTCGGTAAGCACGCCCTGCTTGGCTGGTTCCATGCGAACGGCGATGCCTTCTCCGTCCCCCATGCTAAATGCGCTGGCGATGGTGTCTCCGGCAAACAGCGCCACCAACGCGAGCAGAAGAAAGACTGAAATGGCAGCGATGATAAAGGTGCGCATTCGGCTCGTTTCCCAATGGGTGGAAACGAGAATGATACGGCACCACGTTGCGTGCGGGGGCACACAGCCTCTGGCTGCCAACGCGGAAGTTACGGTGCAGGTTCGATGGTGACCGTGAGTCCACAGCTTTGAAACTGCTCTTCAAGCAGTTCAGCGCGTTCACGGTGAGTGACCAGGAGCAACGCAACACCGGCGTCATCCGCTTCCATGGTGCGATCAAATGCTTCGGTAGGGGTCAGGCGAGCTAGGTTGATGACCGTCCGCACCACGAACTCCACATCGTTGGTGTCATCGTTGTGCAGCAGCACCGCCCATCCGCGCATGGGACGTGTTTGCGGTTGCGCCACTTCAGGAAGCAGAGCCGTGCACGAGTCGTCAGGAGCAGTGGCCATGCCGCAAGTACACACGATGAGTGCAGGCGGATCAACACAATTCGTGCGGTTTAGCCCTGCCAGTCAAAGACCAGCTTTCCAAACTGCTCTCCAGCCTCCAGGCGCGCATAGGCCCTCTGCGCCTCTGCAGGCCGGAAGACTTGGTCCACCACGGGTTTCAGGGCGCCGGAAGCAAAGAGCGCCACCACCTGCCTGAACTCGCTCATGTTGCCCATGGTGGAACCCAAGATGGAGAGTTGATTCCAAAAGATGCGCGTGAAGTCTGTCTGCGGATCGGGACCGGTGGTGCATCCGCATGTCACCAACACGCCACCTCGAGCCATGGACTTGATGCAGCTCATGTGCACCGCTTTGCCAACGCTCTCTGCAACCAGGTCCACTCCTCGGCCGTGCGTAAGTTTGCGCACGTGTCGGCTCCAATCGGTGCCCTCGTCCAGCACTCCATGGGTGGCCCCAAGCTCCAGCGCACGCTGAAGTTTGGCCTGATGCCTGCTGGTGACGATGATCGTGCAGCCCATGTACTTGGCAATGTTCAGCGCGGCCAATGCCACTCCTCCGCCGATGCCCGGAATGAGAACCGTCATCCCCGGATGCAATGCACCCCGAGTCACCATCATGCGCCATGCGGTCAGATGAACTAATCCAAACGCTGCCGCCTGAACGGGGTCGGCATCGCCGATGTCCAACAGATTGGTCACGGGTGCCACAAAGAATTGTGCATGCGTGCCTTGTTGATGTTCGCCGATCATCCAGAGGTCTTCACCTGAAGGCGCCCTTCCTGGCAATGCAGGCTGCGCGAGATTGATGGCGGCGTTCACAATGACGCGCTTGCCGATCCAAGCGGGGTCCACCCCTGCACCCGCGGACTCAACCACGCCGACGCCATCCGAACCGCCCACCATCGGCCACTTGGTTTCGATTCCTGGAAGCCCTCGGCCCACCCACAAGTCCAGATGGTTCATCGCCGATGCCAACGTGCGAACGCGCACTTCGCCCGCGGCCGCTTGCGGATCTGGATGGGTCTTGGAATACTCCACATTGGGAGCCACGGGAGAGCCCTGACGTGTCAGTTGAATGGCATGCATGTCCACCCGGTATATCTCGGAACCCGCAAGGGCGGTTGGGCGTCCTAGGATGGCCGCTTGCTTTTATGGAGAACACCCCGACATGATTCACGCGCTGCTCAGCCCATGTGCCATTCTCGCCCTGCTTCTGGGCGCCCCCAATCAGGCTGCCGCGCCCCCAAAACCGGGCAGCGTGCAAGAACTGGAACAATTCAACAAGGAGATGGAGCAGAAGGCGGCGCTCTGCCCCGTGAAGGCCGAGCCAGCGTTCAAGGACTTTGGATTTGTGGCACCGAACACGCTGGTGGAAGTGACCGCGCGAATCGTGAACACGCTGCCGCAGCAAGTGAAGTGCATCGCCAGCAAACCTACCTGTCAATGCACCACCGTGGATATGGCGGGCAAAGTGATTCCTGCCGGGGGATCAATCTCCGTGCCAGTGAGTATGAAAACCACTGGAGCAACGGGGCAGAAGCTGGCCTCGGTGCACATGCTCTTTGAGACATCATCGGGGGTGATGGTGCCGGGCGTGCTTGAGATCAAGTTGCGCGCCGAAGTGGTCTATCCGGTGCGTGGGTACCAACTGAACCCGCGCAAGGATGGAACGCGCTCCAAGGACTCCTTTGTGAACGCCTACGACTTTCCCACACAAACCAAAGGAGAAGTGGTCGTTGAGTCGGTGGACGGAAAGCCATTCAAGGTGTTGAGTGTCATGGGGCTTCCGCCGGTGTTCCCCGACGTTGATGCCAACGCGCAGGCACAGCGCACCAGTTACCGCGTTGGATACGACTTTAGCGCCCTGCCCTGTGAGCAGATTCCAAAGTACTTGCTGATTGAGACTGATCGCCCCGATGCTCCGCTGATTGAAATGCGGGTGCGCCACGAATGCACCAAGATTGACGCCGCATTTGGTTTTGCGCAGTACTACGAGAACCTAGGTGTGCTGCCGCAGGGCACACCCCGTGAATTCAACGTAGAAATCAAGCATTCCAATGGTGTGAAGATCGAGCAGGTGACAAGCCCCGATCCACGGCTGAAGGTTGAGTATCTGGGCGCCACAACCGAAGGGGACTCGCTTCTGGTGAAAGTGCGCGTGACACCCGCTGCTGGCGATGCGGCGGTGATGAGCGTGCCGCTCATGTTCAGCGGGCTGAGCCCAGACCCCAAGAAGCCAGTACCACCTGGCATGGTTCCTCAGGGAGTGCTGCCACGGTCTGGGCCATTCCTCGTTTTCTACAAGTCAGTACCCGCCGCTGCGCCCGCTTCAGCAGCAGTTACGGCGCCACAAAGCGGCGCGTCTGCGCCACCAGCATTGCCGTCACCGCCAGTAGCAGAGCTCCCACGGCTTGGTGAGAGGTCGCTGCCGTGGACTCCCACCAGGGAATGACTTGGCCCTTGCGAACGAGCACTGCAACCAACGCAAGTATCCCCAGCATCACCTGCAAGCCCACGGTATGCATGGCTGCCTTGCCCAGTCGCTGAACCCCTGGCAACTCCTTCACTTGGGCACAGCGAAGCCCAGCCAGAATCACCAGCACGAGCACGACCACCGCCATGGTGATGTGTCCGTGAAGTGCCCACTTGGGGATCTGTGCGGTTTGGTCGGCATTGGCGGGGATCTGAAGTTGGCGTGCGGCCACTCCAAGAAAGAGTTGCGCAATCAACGCGCACAGCGCCATCAACGGCAGCATGCGAACGGAACTACCCGCCGGAATGGTTGTCGCGGGCTGGTTTGACCACTGCCATGAAACCGTGAGAGGAAGCACCGCGGACAGTGCAAAAATCAATTGGGCCAGCACTCCGTGGGCCACGCCGCCCCATTCGCTGGGATTGAGTTGCGCGGGATCCGTGGCCGTGCTGAACGTGCCGGTGACTCGCAAGCCACCCAGAATCCCCTGCGTGATGACAAGCAGCAGCACCATGCTCACGAGGATTCGAGGAAGCCGCCGCGATTGAGTCTTGAACACCGTGGCCGCGGTCACCAGCGTGGCCACTCCAACCAGGGTGCCAAAGAGCCGATGTGCGTGCTCATAGAACACGCCTCCCTCCATCTGGCTGACGGGATACAACAGCATGTTGTGGCCGAAGGTGTGCGGCCAGTCGGGCACAGCCAAACCCGCTTCATGGCTGGTGACTAGGCCTCCCAGCACAATGAGCACCAGAATTGCAGCGGCATTCACGCAACACAACACCAGTGTGGCATTGCAGGGTTCACGCGTCGGGGATTGCCCATCGCCCCCTGATCTTGCCCCCAGCAACTGTCCCACCCACCCCAGAAGCGCTGACGCTCCAAAGAGACCGGCCGCGTAGAGCGCGGGCATGTACTGAGAATCACTGCCAGTCTTGCCCAGTGCGCTCCCCACGATCATGAGGTTGAAGGTGGCAGCGATCAGCCCAACAGAGAGACCATTCGCCTGGCTGGTACCCATGCGGCCTGCCACAAAACCCGCGACGAGTACGCACAGAATGGCGCCCCCAAAGAGAGCCTCGCTCACTACAAATCCCGGCTGCAGGAGCGCCATGTACGTAAGTGTCCACATGCTGACCGCCGCGCCCAGACCCAGCGCCAGATTCATGGGGCGTAGCCACCACGCCCACGCCATTGCCACCAAGCCCAAGACCACCACAATGGCCAACAGCACCCCAAGAGCCATGGGCTCCTTGGCGGCAGAGGGCGCAGAACTAACGAGCCCTAGAATGCAGGCGGCAATGCTCAACGTGAGTCCTCCTTCCGTGGCACGCGACATGCGCGCACACTCCTATCCTATGCCTTTTCCGCTTCAGCTCTCCGCAGGTTGACCATTGGCAAACTCAGGCTCCACCCCAGTTTCGGTTCACGCGACAGATGCCTCTGCCGCGCCGGGTGTTGCTTCGCTATGGAGTGCGCTCATCAAAGCACGACTGAGCGCGCTGGTTCTGGTGACCGGGGCCGTGGGATTTGTGGTGGCACCTTGGTCCAAGGCGGCGGGCTTTCCATGGGAACGATTTGGGTGGACGTGCTTGGGTACCGCCCTTGCCGCGGCCAGCGCGGCGATGCTCAATCAACTCTTGGAGATCCGGCGCGATTCTCAAATGAAGCGCACTGCCGGCCGGCCGCTCCCGTCAGGGCATGTCCGGCCGGTGACGGTGTTCATGGTTGGGGTCATCACCGCGTACGCGGGCTGCGCCATTTTGGCCGGCCAGGTGAATCTTCTGAGCGCCGGGCTCGCACTGGCCAACATTCTGATTTACGTGCTGCTGTACACACCTCTCAAGGCAATGACCACGTTCAACACGCTGGTAGGCGCCGTGACCGGAGCCATACCTCCCATGATCGGATGGGCGGGCGCCGTGGACAGCTTGGGACCTGGTGCGTGGACGCTGTTTGCAATCATGTTTGTCTGGCAGATACCCCACTTCATGGCGTTAGCGTGGATGTATCGCGATGACTATGCGCGAGGCGGATTTGTGATGCTGCCTTCGCAAGATGCGCAGGGCCAAGTGACGGCGCAAACGTGCGTGCTGAGCAGCCTGATGCTGGTGCCGGTGGGCTTGCTCGCCACACTTACTGGGATCAGCGGTTACGTGTACGCAGCTGGAGCGTTGGCGCTTGGATTAGGCATGTGCTGGTTTTCGTGGAGTTTTCTCTCCCATCGGACAGACCGCGCCGCGCGGCGCCTGTTTCTAGCCAGTCTGGCGTACCTGCCGCTGCTGCTGCTGCTAATGGTCGCCGACAAGGGCAGCGTGGTGCCCAAGGACTTGAGGGAGAACCACGTGAGGTCCATTCAGTTGCCAGAACCCACGCCAGCGCCTGTGAGCGCGCCATGAGCACGGAACCCGTTCTTACGTCTGTTCAGGCTCCACGCGCAGCACGCGCTGCGGGCTCGCCAACGCTCACGTTTTCCGGTGGAGGATGGCTGATCGCATTGACGGTCGCGGTGCTGTCCGTGCTCGTAACTTGGGCGATGTGGGGAGTGATGACCGGCAATCGACCCGTGGGAGATGGCACGACGGTCTCCAGTTACGGATTTCAATTGACCCCGATGCGCGCGGACTCGGCCTTCTTGGTGGCGAGCGGCCTGCCTCGTGACTTCTTGCACACTCTCGACCAGCCTGGAGCGATGCGCGGCGCAGACATGCTGGAGTACAACAACAACGCCAGGCGCAACTATGTGGTGACCACAGATCGCGTGATCGGCGTGACCGTGAACGGCGAGTCGCGCGCGTACCCGCTTGCGGTGATGAATGCACATGAAGTGGTGAACGACACGCTCGGTGGCGTGCCGATCGCCGTTTCTTACAGCCCACTCACCGACAGCGCGGTGGTGTTTGATAGACGAGTGGAGGGGCGCCAGCGACTCTTTAAGGTGAGCGGGCTGCTGTACAACAGCAATCTGGTGATGTACGACGTGCCAGAACAGCCGGACGCGAACTGGGTTCCAAGTTTGTGGAGCCAGTTGGGAATGCGCGCAATCGCGGGCCCTGCGGCCGCCGCAGACGCCAAGATTGTGCCACTTTCTGGCGTGAATATCGCAAGTTGGAAAATGTGGCTGCACGCGAACCCGACGACGTCAGTCATCCTGCCGGATCCAGACTCAAAGCAGCGCTACAAAGAGTTCAGCTATGCCCGGTACTACTTGACGCCGCGCGTGGACTACCCGGTCATGGATCTGCAGCCCGAGTCACCAGAGTCAACCACACCAGATAGCGCGATTGCCAGTGCTGAACGCGGCGATAGCCCCTCGCGCAAGAGCGCGGCCGTGACGGTGAGCGCGGGTGGAGAGGAAGCGGTGTGGACGCTGGCTCAACTGCTCACAAGGACCGGCGGCGCCGATGGCGTGTGGAATACCCAGGTGGGTGGCGTGCCGATTACGGTGGTGACGCAGCAGCATCCCCTCGCGGCGATGGTGTACGCCGCGAATGGGGAGCCGATCAGCGTGATTCCACAACTGTGGTTCGCACAACGAGCCTTCGCGGCGGAACGCGCGAGCTCTGCTGCGCGTGTGCCCAAGAACTAGTTTGGGCAGGTACCCCACGCCCCAAGCAGTTGGCCGAGGTCCGCTCCGGTGACCACGCCATCATGATCCAAATCAGCGCTTCCAGGGCCGTTCCACTGACCAAGGAGCACACCGAGATCCGCGCCATCAACCACGTGATCGCCCGTTAGGTCTGCCACACATACCACCGGTGCCGTGGAGCGAAAGACACCTCCCGGAACACCCGCGTACAAGTGCCCATCTGGGCCCAGCGCGAGTGAGAAACACGAATTGGTGTTGATGCCCGAGTTCACCTGCTGCCACGTGTCTCCGTGATCAAAGGAGCGATGAATGCCGAATGCGCGGGTGCCTGCATAGAGCGTGCCATCGGGAAGAGCGATGACCGCGAAACACTCCGTACCCGGCAGCGCTGTGGCCTCGAATGGCTGCCCGCCACCCTGCGATCTCCAAAGCGCACTGAGATTGCGATCGCTCCCCACGTACACACGTCCCTGAGCGTCTGCGGTGATCGCCAGCTGCTGCGATGCAGACAAGCCCATGTTGACCGAGGCGCTGCCGTCACCGGGGACTCTCCACACCCCCTGACCTTCGGTGCCAAAGTACAGGTCGTCATTGGGTGTTCGCACCAAGCAGTAGGCAGGTATGGCCTGAGCAGGTGCCACGTGGGTAAACACATCGCCATTGTTGGTGGACTTCCAGATTCCCCCCGGTGCCCACGCCGCTGTGCAACTGACGTGATTGTGCGCGGGAAAGTCAAACCCGCTGATCATGGCCGCGCCTAAGTTTCCGCCAACAATGCTCCAGGTCTGACCATCGTCTTGGGAACGCCATACATGACCATCGGAGACTCCCGCGGTGATGTTGTAGTTGCCCGCAAACACGTCTCCCCACGGGCTGACCGAGAGGGCAAAGACTGACCAGCCGAACAATGTGGGGCCCTCCCAAGATGCGCCGCCGTCCGTTGAACGAAAAGCGCTGCTCACTCGGCAGCCCACATGAATGGTGCCGTTGAGACCCACGGCGATTCGATGCACACTGTGCGCATGAATCCCCGTGTTGGCGTTCTGCCATGACATGGCGCCGTCCACACTCCGAAAGACCCCCGATCGGGTGGTGCCAGCAAAGAGCCGACCGCTGACGTCGGCGGTGATGAGTGGAACGCCGAGCGTGGGAGGAATGCCAGAATCTGCTGCTTGCCATGTCTGGCCGCCGTCGTGCGAGAGGTCGAGCCCGTTGGAACCGCCCACAAAAAGCTCAGTTCCGGTGCCGAAGGTTGTGCTGCACACCATTCCCGAGAACGGCCCCGCGAGCTCCGTCCACGTGTTGGTGTTCACGTTCATCACCCACGCGCCGGCATCAGTTGCAGCACTCAGACGGCCATCTGGAAGCATGCGGATGGAGTTGATGATCATGCCGCCCAAACCTGTGTTCACCGGGGACCAGGCACCGAGCCCCGTGCGCTTGAACACCCCCGCACCACGGGTTCCCACATACACGTCTGATCCTTGGAATGCGATTCCGCGCGTGTTGAGATTGGTGAGCCCCTCTGTGGATGCGCTCCATGAGGCACCACCATTGGTTGAGACATATGTCCCTGCAGCTTCGCTCACCACATACCCCGTGCCGTTTGGTGCAAACTGAACCTGCAATGGCTTGACCTGCGAAGTAAGACCGGAGTTCACTAGCGTCCAGTTGGCGCCTTCATCAAAGCTCCGAGCGACGCCGCCGGTGTGAAGCGCCACAAAGATCACTCCTGCAGGCGTGCGCGTGACCCCCTGCACTCGATGCCATGACGTGAGAGTCGCGAGCCCCGTGCCGATGTCCACCCATGTCGCACCGTGGTCCGCCGAACGAAGCAGTGTGCCTTCAATGCCCGTCTGGCCGTACGCAGATTGAATGGTGGTTCCCGCGTAGAGCACATCCGTGGCTGCGTCGTAGTGCAGGCTGGCGATCCACCCACCTTCAAGAGGCGCGAGCGGTTGCCAAAAGTTTGTATCCGCGTGAGCGCTTAAGGACAGCGCCGCACAGGCGAGTGCACCTGCGCGAAGAACTCTTGGCCACGGCAGTGTTGCGAGAGAAACGCCCATTGGGTGTTGCCTTGTGTTTGATGCAAGCGCGGGTGCGGGTTCGGGAGCGTGCCGCTACACACGCCGCAGCCCTACAGCCTCACCACGAAGGGCAACGCCATGACCACGCCACCGATTGCCACGGTGATCAGAGTGCTCTCAACAAAGTAGGGAAATGTCATCAGGATGAGGCCGCTCACGAGCGGTATGGCCACTCGCTGCTTCTTGCCATAGATGAAGTAAGCCAGCCCCACGGTACTGATAAGCAGACTCACAAAGAGGGATGTGCCGTCCATGCCTTGGGTATCGGCTCAACCCGAGCCCAACCACAGGGTGGCATAGAGCACAATCCAAATGGCATCAAGCGTGTGCCAGTACATGGCACAATAAATGATGCCCGCGTGCTCCTGCGCGTTGTATCGCCCCAACCCGCTGCGGTGAAAGACCAGAAACAACGGAGGCAGTCCTCCCAGCACGTGGAGTGCGTGCACTCCGGTGAGAACGTAGAACGTCCACGCGTACAGACCGCTGGCAATGGTTACCTGCTCTCGCCACAGTTGCATCCACGCCACAACTTGAAAGCCCAGAAAGAGAAGGGCCAACGCTAGGGTCCAACCCAGCGCGGCATGCGCCAACGTCACTCGACCCGCGCGCACCCCGTTGAGCGCCGTTTGCACAGTCCATCCGCTGGCGAGCAAGAGTGCGGTGGAAACAAGAAGCGTGCCAGGCAAACCCGGTGAGCCCGCACTCTTCCACTCTTGGCCCGGAGGTTGGTCCAAGCGAACCACCATGTACCCCAGAATGCTGGCTCCAAAAATCATCACCACCGCCACGATGAAGAGCCACATTCCAAACACCCCGGCCTGCGTCCGGCGCTGGGAGTTTGCAAAGGGATCAACCCTGGTGGCGGTCTTAACGGCCATTCAGCGATGGCGGCGTCTGCACATCGCGCGCCACTGGCGCTCCCGGTGCCGATGCGCTCAGGGTGGTCTGCGCATCCGGAGGATTGCCTTTGAAGAATGAAGGCGAGTACGCGCTGACGTCCATCATGGTGAAGCACATCATGAGCACCACAAACAGCATGGACCCAATGAGCACCAGAAGATTGAAGGGACGATCCCACCTGAGGTGCATGAACACCAGAATGACGATGGTGGCTTTGATGGCGGCTACGCCGAGGGCAATGGGCAAGTTGAACTCACCCACGTCAATCTTGGTGACTGCCACGGTGATTACGGTAAGTACGAGCAGCGCCAATCCCGCAGCGACCAGCGTGCCGGTGGGAACCAAGTGCCCCACTTCGGGGTGGACATCATGGGCGCCGCCGCCATGCGCGGAAGTTTCAGGAGAGGAGTGTGGGCCTGGCTGAGACATTGAGAGCTCCGATTTCGGCGCGTTAGTGAATGAGATAGAAGAGCGGGAAGAGGAAAATCCAGATCAAATCCACGATGTGCCAGTACAGGCCGCCCGTATCCACGGGGGTGTAGTAGCTGCTATTGAAGTCTCCTCGCACAGCCCGCTTGATGAGCCAGATGATGACCACCATTCCCACCACCACGTGGATGCCGTGCAGTCCGGTCATGCCGTAATAGACGGCGAAGAACAAGTGCGTGTTGGGTGGCATGTGTGGATCGGCCACGTGCAATGCCGGACGCTCCTGCTCTAACTTTGAGGGCGCCTCCAGCGCGTTGGCATCCAAAACCGTCTCCACATGGGTCGCGACACCAGCGGGTCCACGGGCCGCAGCCTTCACGGCGCTGACATCCACGGGCGGCCTGGTGCCCAATTGCGGAATGGCAAATGGAGTGGGATCTTTGACATCGATCGTCACGGTGGTTGTGGGTGCCACTGCCAATGTCTTGAGCGTGGCTTCCATCTTGGCCAGCTCTTGGGGATCGTGTCCGTGTGGTTCCGGCGGCACATAGAACGTCGGACCCCACACCAAGTGCTGGTGGATCTTGTGCTGGTACTCGAAGTACTTAATGACCATGAATCCCACGGCACCCATCAACGTAAGGATCAGGCAGATCACCAGCCCCTTGCGGTTGTTCAATTGCGCGCATCGCACGCCCAGCGCCATCGTGAGGCTGGAAAGAATGAGCACACACGTGTTCAGGCCACCCATCATGGTGTCCAAGTAGTGACTGGCGTAACTGAACACCTCTGGAAAACGCATGCGCAGAATGGCGTACGCCACGAACAGGCCGCCAAAGAAAAGCACTTCCGTGGCTAGAAAGAGCCACATTCCAAGTTTGGCGCTGTCAAACTGCTGCTGCAGGTTGTCAAAGTGGTGCGCCAGGTGCGGCGTGTGCCCATGGCCATGCGCATCGTGCTGGCCATGGGTTCCATGGCTGTCCGGCGTGGGCTGGGTGTCGGGCTTGTCGGCGGCGATATGACTCACGGTGTGGGTCCCTAGGTGTTGGTCAGTGTGTCAATGCGCAGAATGAGTTTTGGGCGCGTTGGGATTCAGGTCAGGATCGGCATCGCGATCCACCCAGTAGCCCTGGGTCTTTTCGTCCCACTTCACGATGCTGAGGTCGTAGCAATCGCCCACCTTGGGGGGGTGAGCAAAGTTGTCGTATGGCGGCGGGCTGGCACACTGCCACTCAAGGCTGCGGCCACCCCACGGATTGGCGGGCGCCTTGCGTCCGGAACGAAAGCTTCCAAAGAGGCTGATGGCGGTCAACGTAAAGCCGAATGCCATGATGTACGAGCCGATCGTGGAGATCACGTGGTAGATCTGGTACTCGGGCACGTAGTCGTAGTACCGGCGCGGCATTCCGTGCGCACCCAAGAAGAACTGCGTGAAGAACGTGACGTTGAACCCAATGAAAATGACGAAGCAGGCGATGGTGCCCAATTTTTCGTT
Organism: uncultured Isosphaeraceae bacterium; assembly: GCA_964640485.1. Lineage (GTDB taxonomy): Bacteria > Planctomycetota > Phycisphaerae > Phycisphaerales > SM1A02 > CAZXGD01. The sequence continues at coordinate 56,238 of CAZXGD010000017.1, forward strand.
GTACATGCGGCCGAACATCTTGGGCCACCAGTGGTGCAATCCACCGATCATGCCGATGAGTGCGCTGCCCATCATGACGTAGTGAAAGTGCGCGACCACAAAGTACGTGTCATGCAGGTGCACGTCTACGTTGAGCGTGGCGAGGTGCAGACCGGTGAGGCCCCCGATGGTGAACAGAAAGAGAAACGACAGCGCATACCACATGGGTGTGGTGAGGCTCACAGAGCCCTTGTAGAGCGTTGCCACCCAATTGAACACCTTCACGGCGCTGGGAATGGCCACGCTAAAGCTGATGGCACTAAAGAGCGCGTTCATGAGCGCGCTTTGGCCACTGGTGAACATGTGATGGCCCCACACCAAGAAGCTGAACATGGCGATGGCGATGGAGCTGAACGCAATGAACCGGTATCCAAAGATGTGCCGGTGCGCGTTGATGGCGATGATCTCGCTGATGATGCCCATGGAGGGCAAGATCATGATGTACACGGCCGGGTGGCTGTAGAACCAAAAGAAGTGCTGGAAGAGCACTGGGTCGCCGCCCATGCTGGGGTTAAAGATGCCGATGTTCACCGTGCGCTCAACGATGAGCAGCAACAGCGTGATCGCCAGCACCGGGGTGGCCAACACCTGAATGATTGCCGTGGCATAGATGGCCCACACAAACAGCGGCATGCGGAACCACGTCATGCCGGGCGGCCGCAACTTGTGCGTTGTGACCACAAAGTTAAGCCCCGTAAAGATGGAGCTGAAGCCCAGGATGAAGACGCCCGTGAGCACCGGAATCACTCCACCCGCGCCGGTGGTCGTGGAATACGGCGTGTAGAAGGTCCAGCCAGTGTCAAAGCCACCCATGGCCAAGCTCACCAGCGTGCAGCACGCGCCAGTGACCCACAGGTAGTAGCTCATGAGATTGAGCCTGGGGAAGGCCACATCTTTGGCGCCAAGCATGAGCGGCAGCACAAAGTTTCCGAGCGCCGCCGGAATGCTGGGAATGATCACCAAGAACACCATGATGGCCCCGTGCAGGGTGAACCATTGGTTGTAGGTGTCTGGATTCTTGGTGATCGTGGCGCCCGGGGTCAGGAGCTCTGTGCGAAGCAGCAACGCAAAGACGCCGCCCACCAAAAAGCTGCCCAGCACCGACCACATGTACATCACGCCGATGCGCTTGTGATCCAACGTGAGCGCCCAAGAGAGGAAGCCCTTGGTGTAGGTGAGATAGCCATCGCCCTCTGCACGCGTTTCGAGAGTGTCGCGAACGGGTCGGCTTGTGGGAAGCGGAATCGAGGTCATGGCTTGCTACCTGAAGTGGCTGCGGGCGCCGCGAGCGGCTTGCCCTTGGAGTCGAACTGGTCAAGATGCCGGATCATGCCGATGATGGCGTCAATGCCACGGTCTGGAATCTGGCCCTTGAATGTGGGCATGGAGTTGGAGAATGATTGCCCATCAAGTGGCGGGGCGATGTATTCACCCGGATTCAGAATGGACGCCTTGATGTAGTCCTCTGCGTTGGGGTACTTCTTGCCTGGGCCGACGTCGGGATATTTTTGCACACGCTCATAGAGCCCCTTCCAACTGGGCCCGATGACATGCGATCCATCCAAGGAGTGGCACTGTGCGCATCGTGCAAAGAGTTTGGGACCGGCGATAGACGTCAAGTTTTCGTCTGAGATCTTGTCCAGCCACTGCCCCTGCTCAACCACCCAGGCATCAAAATCCTGCGGCTCAAGCACGAACACCTTGGCATACATCATGCTGTGCTGCTGACCGCAGTACTCGGCGCAGAACAAGTTGAAGCCATTGGTGGCCTTCTCCATGTACAGCTCCTTGCCCGCGTCGGTGAGCCCCGAAGGCGGCATGCCAGTGGGATAGTCACACTGGAACCACAGATAGGTGTAGCGGCCTGGCACAATGTCCTGCTTCACACGAAAGTCGGGAATGAAGAGCGCGTGCAGAACATCGCTGGATCTCATGACCAATCGCACCGGCTTGCCGCGCGGCACGTAGAGCATTTGATCTGTGGACTGAGCCCCGTTGGGATAGGTGAATGTCCATTGCCACTTTTGAGCCGTCACTTGGATGTCATACGCATCCTTCGGTGGCGTGTGGGTGTCCATGTAGTCCTTGAACCCCACCCAAAACAACCCAATGACGATGAAGGTGGGAATAATGGACCACGCCAACTCCAACGGCGTGTTGTGGTGGGGATAGTCAGTGCGGTAGGGAGTGCCCCTCCGGTGCTTGTACTTCACAATAAACGCCACCATCGCGATGACAATCACTGCAAAGAAGAAGTACGAGAGGTAGTTGATGAAGTCCCAAACGCCGTCCAGCGATGCTGCGGTGGTGGACGCGGCTGGCGGCTGCCAGATGCCGGCGGGCTTGAGGTCGGCCGCGCCCTGGAACGCAACCATCAGCGACTGCTGTGTTCGCGCGCCAAATTGGAAGAGGAGTTCGTGGAAAATTGCCATGTCGTTCACTCGTAGGAAACTCAGTGTGTCACCGCGTTAAGTTCGGGGGCCGCAAGGCGCTTGCGCCTGACTTCAGATCGCCAGAAGTAGGCCAGCCCTGCCACCATGACGGCAACAGTGATGGCGCCACCCAGCTTCATGAGCCGCAGGGCAAACAGCACATAGCCGCCCGCATCGGGGTTGTAGACGTGGCACCACAGAATGATGCGATCGAGCGTCGTACCGATCTTGCCCTGCGAGGCTTCCAGCAAGCCCATGCGGAGCGTGTTGGGTTCGTACTTCACACCGTAGAGCACACGGCTCAAGCGGCCATCGGGCGTGATGAGAAACACTGCTGCGGCATGGCTGTACTCGCCGTTGGGCTGCAAGCGATACTCAAACCCCACCGCCTGCGCCACGGCATGAACATTGGGCTCTTCACCTGTCATGAAGTGCCAGCCGGTGCCATCGGCGCCTCGCCCATATTCAGCCACATAGCCAGCCTTCTTGCCTGCGGCCAAGTCGGGCTTCTCAAGCGGATTGATGGAGAGCGAGACCACGTCAAAGTCCTTGCCCACCGAAAGATCCATCCCCTGCATGCCGCGCACCAGCGCGTTCATCACCAGGCTGCACAATTGGGGGCAGCGCATGTATCCGATCTGCAAGATGGTGGGGCGATCGGCAGAAATCACATCGCGCAGCGTGACCGTCTTTCCGTGGTCATTCACCAAGACGGTCTCAAGAGGAAGGCGGGTGTTCAGCTTGTCCGCGATGGTTACACCATCGAGCGCCGGAATCGGGTCCGTGGTTTCTGCGGGCGGCATGTAGGTGCCGCCGTACCCCCCGCCCTGCGCGTGGGTGCTGCTTCCGGTGCACAGCAAACCAGCGCACACGAGCGCAGCCAGCGCCAAGCGCGATCGAAGCAGGGGATTGAGCAGGTGGAAGTTCATGTGAGAATCAGGAATCACCCTCAGGCGTGGCGGACGACGCCGTTGACGCGGCGCCGGGTGGCAGTGCAAGCCGTGGGTTGGCCACCAGACTCTCCATGGCCTTGCCGATGGGCTGGCGCTGGCGAGAAACCTGTTTGCCGCCCACTTCCACCGAATAGGGGCCGCTGCGGGTGAGCAACTCAAGTTGCGCGGATTTGCGGCTTTGCATGCCCGTGTAGGCCGTGTCCACGAACTTCACGGTGTGTTCTGCAGACTCGCCGCGGAAATACACCACGCTTAGAAAGATCACCAGCGCTGCCAAGATGACGATGCTGATGAGCGAAACCAGCCAAGTCTTGCCCTCTTCTGGATCGTCCCAGTGGACGCCGGCGGCGGTAATGAATTCGTTCTGATGTGAGCTTGACATGGTGTGCTCTCTTACATGTTCTGAAAGTGAAGACTGTCGTTCAATCGTGGGTCGCGCTTGGCCACCAGCGCATGACGACGCGCTGCAGCGGCGGTGCCGGCCATGAGCAGTGCCAGCATTCCTGCAAGCATGGTCCAGTTCAGCGGGTTCATTAGATGGTTGGACTCGCCTGCGTACTTCTGTGAGAACTCGCGGTAGGTACTAAAGCCACCCAGGTCGTGCGGCACCGTCGGCATGACCAAGTAGTAGATGTCAATCCACGCAAAGGCCAGCATCCAGACCGAGCCCACCGTCAGTGTGAATGCCCACCGCTTGGTCCACTTGGAAATCAGGAACACAAATGGAATGACAAAGTGGCCAAAGAGGAGCGCCACGCTGACGTAACTCCAGCCCCCCACCTGGCGAACCAGGTACCAGGTGGTTTCCTCTGGAATGTTGCCGTACCAGATGAGCATGTACTGAGAGAAGGCGATGTACGCCCAGAACACCACACCGAAGGCAAAGATCAGCTTGCCCAGATCTTGAAAGTGCTCAGCAGTGATGATGCCATGCAGGTAACCCGCCCGGTGTAGGGACAAACAGACCAGCGCCAGAGCGCTGAGTCCTGCAGTGCAGCACACCGTAAAGAAGTACACGCCGAACATGGTGCTAAACCACGCGGGTGTCAGGCTCATCATCCAGTCAATGGCTGCAAGCGATACGGTGAGGCCAAAGAGGATGGCCGCAGGTGCAGCCATGCGTTCGGAGCGTTGCGTGATGCGAATGTCGCCGGTGGCATCCTGCTTCGTGGAGTTGCGCCAGAAATACCACGCCAGCCCCCCCCAGATCACAAAGTAAACCGCGGCGCGAATAAAGAAGAAGGTGGGATTCAGGAACCCCTGCTTGTTCTTCACCAGCTCTGCTTCGGCGGGAGCCACCTTGGCCAAGTGTTCAAGGTTGGCCCACGGAAACAAGTAATCCAGTTGATGGGTGGCGCCCAGATACACCACTGGCAAGAAGAGCAGCCAGATCCATCGCAGATTCTGCATGATGGCTTCCGCGGGTCGGCGAACGGCCACGCTCCACGATGCGTGCGTGACATGTTGCACGAACACAAAGAAGAACGCGCCGAGGCAGATGGCTAAGACAAACAGAAAGTTCTGCAGATAGACCTTGGCAAAATGGGTGGGGTCCTCAGACTTCCATCCCAGCCAGAGCGAGAGCGAGAGCATCACCACCGCCACAGCCATGGCGATGTGTTCACGCACGGGCAGCTTGGTTCCGACGATGTTGCTGTCGGAGAGAAGCGCTTGAGTTGAATGTTGAGTGCTGGCCATCGGGTTGAGTGCGTTGAGAGGATCTGTCAGTTGGAAGGCTGAGCGCTGGCGGCGGTACGTGTGTCGCGTTCAGCGGCGGGGGCTTCAGCCAGAGTCATGGACGCGTTTTGGCTCAGTTGCAGCGCTTTCACGTAGGCCGCGATGGCCCATCGATCAGCGGTGGGAATCTGCGCGCCATACCCCGCCATGGTGCGGATGCCGTTGGTGAGCGTGTTGTAAAGCTGGCCGACGGGTTGCACAATGACGGTGTCGTCATGCAGGCTCTTGGCGGCTACCCACGTGGTGCCGTTGACAGGACCGTTGGTGTTGGCCACCAAGTCCATCGCCACAGTGTTTACTGATCCATCGCCATATCCAGCGAAGCCGTGGCATGCTGAACAGTAGATGTTGAATCGCTCCTGGCCGCGGCGTAAGAGCGCCATATCCAGCGTCATGCCTTCAGGCAGACTGGTGGCCCATTGCCCGTTCACGGTGCCGTCATAGAAATGGACATCGGTGTACGCCTCGCCGGTTGCCACGGCACCTTCGACCAACGGTCGCATGGCGCGGTGGTCTGCGAAGAGCGGATTGGGGGTCTGCGTTTTGAACTTGTTCTGAAAGTCCATGTCCCAGATCAGGTGCACGGGGCGACTGGGGCTGGGCGTGACGCGCACGCGGGCAAACACCAGCGGGGGCAGCACCAAGACCGTGGTCAGGATGAGCAGCGTGTAAACGAAGATTCGCGGCAACTTGAAGTTGAGCATGTCAGTCCTCCACCGCCTCCACGGCGCTAGCACCCAGCGACTTCAGAAGTTGCTCGGTCTTGGTGCGGTAGAAGCGCGGGTCGCGTGCTTCGATGGATATAAAGAACTTGTCGTCGCTGAACCTTCGAAACCGTTCGCTTCTAAAGAGCGGGTGGTAGAGCCAGGGCAGGCCGTTCAAGAGCAGCAGCAGTCCCACGCTGGCAAGCACCGAGAACAGAATGGTGAGCTCAAACATCACGGGAATGAATGCAGGCATGCTTAGGTAGGGCTTGCCGCTGATCATGAAGGGGTACCCAGTCACCCAGACCAGCGCCCACACCGTGAGGCTGGAACCGTTGGTGAATGCCTGCAGCAGGAATCCGGTGAGGCAACCGGTGGCGCCAGCGCAGAACACCAGCACTGGAAGCACCGTGCGACGCACCCCCATCGCTTGGTCAAGGCCGTGTACGGGGAACGGCGTGTGGCAGTCCCAATACCGGTAGCCCGCATCGCGAACCTTGGCGGCCGCATGCACCAGTTGCGCGGGGTTTTGGAACTCCGCCAACATGCCGAACAAGTGACCCGTGCGAACGGGCGCGCTCTCGGAGTGCGCGGGACTCTCTTTAGTGGCAGTACTCACGAGCGATCTCCTGGATCATGAGCCACGGCGGGGCGCGTACCGGGGCCGGGGTGATCTCCGGCATGACCGTGCGAACCGGACTCGTGTGAATATCCCGACCAGTGCGGATCGGCCTGGGGCATGACGCCTTTCACTTCGGCAATGGCGATCATGGGCAGGTAGCGGCAGAAGAGCAGGAAGAGCATGCCAAAGAGACCGAAGGCTCCCACCATGGTTCCGATGTCAACCCACGTGGGAATGAACTCACCCCAACTGGTGGGCAAGAAGTCGTTGGCCAAACTCGAGACGATGATGACGAACCGCTCGAA
>CAZXGD010000018.1:0-62976 GCA_964640485.1 uncultured Isosphaeraceae bacterium
GCAAGGAGAGCTGGCTAATATGATGAGCGTGTCCACCGGCGCTGGGGAGCTCCAGACAGTCCATGGCGGCGTGCACGCCTCGAGTTTCTCGGGCAGATTCCGCCCTCCTTCGGGGGGGTAGGGGGATCCAAGGGGGAGGGGCATCGTCCCCCTTGGTCGCGGCGCGGACAGCGTTCGCCTTCACGCTGCTCCCGCGCCGCCGCGAAACCTCGCCCTGCTCGGACGCCACCCGCCGCGAGTTCCCGGGACAGGACAGTGGACCGGCCTGCATAACCGCCGGGTCAGATTTGCAGCTTGCGAATTCGGCGACGCCCGCCCGTGTCTCTGTTTGCCTTTCGCGCCGTTTCGAAGAGGGTTGCCCCCGCGCTACTTCAAGGCCGGTTGCAAACAGAACCGGCTTCGCCAGTTCACGCAAGACGCCGCCGAGAGACCTCGGCGGCGGTTTTGCTTTTGGCGTAGGAGATTCGCGAAGTTGGGATGCGGCGCGCGGGTCTCTCGTGCGAGCGTGGTCATCACCGGCGGGGCTTGGTGCGGGCGCGGCGGCGCCCGATCGGGGCGACAGTCTCTGAGTCTCTGCCCGAGATCCGAGCGCGGGTTATGACGGGGTTGGTCTCGCCATAGCGCGAGCAACCCCGGGGTTGGGCGCGGTGAGGGAAGGAGACGGTGTTCGAAGCAACACGAATCAAATCGCGACGTCAATTGTCATGCCACATTCCGAGCACATCGTTGCGCCTTTCAGCATGTAGCGGCAGCGCGGACACTCCCCTGGCCTCGGCTGACTGCGGTGTGCTCGGAATCCCCCGGCCGACAGCGCAAGGAGCGGGAGTGCAACCATCCACAGCGGCACGAGCAGTTGTGAGTGGCTTGGAAGTGTCCCGGTCGGCGTGCGGTTCGCCGCCGGCCACCAGCGCCACGGAAAGCGACCACTCTGTCTGCGATTGAGGAACGCGCTTGGTATGCCCGATGGCGAATCTTCCCATCGCAGCACAAGTGTTCCACTTGCGACTGCGATCAGTGGCCCCCCGCCATTTCCGCTGCGCGGGATCACAAAGCCTGCGCCATACCACACGGTCCAGATCATCACCGCGACGGCCACAAGCGCCAGAACGAGCACCAGCCAGCGCGAGCGGGCAGCAAGTCGGATGAGGGCTCTCTTTGTTCGTTTCACTGCAGATGTCCCGCCGCGCACTGGTTCGTCGGGCGCAAGCTGGTCCAATCGTAAAGGGGAGCGCGCAAGGCATCAATTCACGGCTGGCCATGGCAATTCAGAAGGGATCGGCGAACCCGCGAGATTGCCATTGCCGATGAAGATCGCGATGATGTAATCTTCAAGTCGTCGTGCAGGTTCGCCATGCAGCCCCCCTCAATCGACTTCCCCGCCGCCAAGATCACCGACTTCTGCCGGCGCCACGGCATCGCTCGGCTGAGCCTGTTTGGCAGCGCGCTGCGTGCGGACTTCTCGCCGGAGAGCGACATCGACGTTCTGGCGGAGTTTCAGCCTGGGCGCGCACCTGGGTTTATCGCGTCCGCCGGGATGCAGCTTGAGCTGGAGGCGATCATCGGCCGAAAGGTTGATCTCCGCACGCCTGCCGACCTTTCGAAGTACTTTCGCGACGAGGTTCTCCGCGAGGCGCGGCTGATCCATGCCGCGTAGTCGTCCGCATGGGCCAGCCGACCGCATCCGGTACCAGCACATGATCGATGCTGGTCATCAGGCCGCGCAGTTCATCGCCGGGCGCTCACGCACGGACTTGGACAAAGATCCGATGCTCAGTCGCGCACTCATGCACGCGATCATGGAGATAGGCGAAGCTGCGGCGCGCATCAGTGATGAAGGCAGATGCCGCGCGCCCGAGGTTCCATGGGGGCAGATCGTCGCGATGCGTCATGTGCTTGTTCACGTTTACTGGGGGGTCGATTTTGACCGGCTTTGGAAGACTGTGGTGGACGAGTTGCCCGTGCTCGTGGTTCAGTTGGAGACCGCTGTGGTCGGGTGGCCCCGCGGGGGCGAGGTGTAGGCGCGTGACCGCGGCCGAGCCGCCGGCTGGAGGCCGCGAGAAGCACAACTAGCCGCGGGGATTTGCAACTTGCGAATTCGGCGATGCCCGCCCGTGCCTCTGTTTAGATTTCGCGGTGTTTCGAAGAGCGTCGCCCCAGCACTACTTCAAGGCCGGTTGCAAAGCGAACCAGCTTCGCCAGTTCACGCAAGACGCCGCCGAGAGACCTCGGCGGCGTTTGTGCGTTTGGCGTAGGAGATTCGCGAAGTTGGGATGCGGTGCCTGGGTCTCTCGGGCGCGCGTGGTCATCTCCGGCGGGGCGCGGCATCGGCGCGAAGGCGCCCGGTCGGGGCAAAAGTCTCTGAGTCTCTGTCCGGGACCCGAGCGGGGGCTGTGGCGCGGACGGGGCGTCCCATGGGTGGAGCGTCCCCGCGGACGCTGAATCAATTTCCGAGTGCACCTGAGAATCGGCTCGGTCCCCTGCGTAAATTACGGTGTGGCTAGTTCGGAACATCACTTCCTGTGGGAATGCGTGGGCCGCTCAAATCGGGCGTTAGCGATTGCTTCGGGTGCGGCTGCGGCGCTCTTGGCGTGTTCGAGCGCCAACTCCGACTTTGTCCATTGGGTGGTCGGCGGAGGCACTTGGAACCAAGCCAGGAACTGGTCCTCAGGCGTCGTTCCAACAGCGCTCGACATCGTGTACGTCGGGGACACCGCTGCCGCGGGCGGTGGACTGGTCACCTTGACCGGGCCAGCGCCAACGATGAGCGTCCTCATTTCCAACGGCATGTCCTTGAGCACTTCTGGTTGGCCGCTCACTGCCCAATTCCACGTTGATGTCGACGGACAAGTCAGAAGTGGTGGGACACGCCAGCTGACAAGTTTGGTCATCGACAATGGTCCCGCTGCGGTGGATGTTTCTACACAAACTGCAACTGTGCAACATGGGGCGATACTTGAAATCAAGGACGGTGCCACGCTCGAAGCAATGAGCACTATCACCGTAGCCTCAGGATCGGAATTGCGGGGATGGGGCACAATCCTCTACCCATCGCCTCCTCTCTACATGATCGTCAACGATGGCACGCTTCGGCCGGGAGTTGGCGGGTTGACCATCACTCCGCCACAGAACCTGTGGGGAGGGGGTATTGACCTCGATGGCAGCACAGTCGGCGACGGCACTCTCGTGTCACTCACGGAGGCTTCGGCAGATGGAACTCAGTTTGCATTTCTCGAAGTTCGCTGCGGATTCATGCGGGACTTCGGTGACACGATGGAGATTGCAGCAGGCAATCGACTATCGATCTTGGAAGGCAATGACGACAATCTTTGGACCATGACCCCGACATCGCTTCTTCGAATCATTGGCCGCGACCAAAGTCCGGGGGCCGCGCTCATCACCATGAGCGGCGTCAAGTGTCGGGGGCTCATCGAGTTCGTAGGTCCACCAGCCGTTGCCCGGGTTGAGAAATGCCTGCTGGATGGCTGCCACATCGTCATGCGCCCCGGCGATCGAGCTGAACTGTTCGGCACACACAAGATCATCAACAGCACTGTGTCAGGCGGCGAACTGGACCTGATTGGCACTTCAAATTGGGCAGGCTCGTTGACATCGGACGCGCTCGTTCGACAATTCGGGAATCCAGTCATGACTGCCCCTTCGGTGCTGACTGGAGTGACTGTTGATCTTGATGGCGACGAAGCCACGGTGTGGAACATCAAGAACTTCATGACATGGAATGTCCAGCACATAGACACCCTTCCGGAGCAAGTATTTAACGGAACGATCGACTTTGCTGCCACGACTGCTGGATTTCTGACCGTCAACATCTTGCAGAGCGACCCTGCGTGGGTCATGGGTGGAACCATCAAGCTCTCCGGTACTGGCACGAGTTACCTGCAGCGCATCGCGGGCAGCCCGATGATTGTCACTGGCAATGTCGTGGTTGCGGGCAAAACGCGCATTCTTGCAGACACGTTGCTGGCCGCCGGCGCCACAGTCACCTTTCAAGACGGGTCGAGCACCGTTCGATTTGACGGAGTGACAAGCGTCTTTGCCGGCACTCTATTCCAAGGCGCTGGCAAGTTTGAAGTTTCCAGCGCAGGTCAACTGACTGTCGAATCGGGAACAGGAATGGCGCAACTGGATCTTGTCGCAGAAGGCGCCCTTGCGGTGGACACTGGCATCGGCCACCTTGCTTTGAAGTCGATCACCATGGCACCCAGCACGGCGTGGAATGTGCAACTCAGCGGGAGTGATTCGGATGCCGGGCTTGACCGCATCACAGTGGGCGGCATAGCCACTGTCAATGGAGTTGTCCATGTCTCTATGTTGACGCCCCCTACCGGAACTTTTGATCCGCAGGTGGGCGACTCCTTCACAGTGCTGACTGCGGCACAGGGGGTCGTTGGAAGTTTCATTAACGAGACAATCGATCCTCCGGTCGCGTATGCAAACCAGAAGCGCTACCAGTGGCAAATTGTGAGAACACCGTCCGAGGTGCGGCTCGTAGTGGCTCAAGTAACAGCGTGTGCAGCAGACCTCGTTCCAGACGGCATAGTTGACGGTGGAGACTTGGGAGCCTTGCTCTCGAGCTGGGGGCCGTGCCGCGAATGTGCCGCAGATCTCAATGGGGACGGAAACGTCGATGGCGCCGACTTGGGGACGTTGCTCGGTAGCTGGGGTGCTTGCTCGAACTAGTTCGGGCTCTCCTGTCACCAGGCAATCATGCTCTACGAGACAGCTACTTGGGCGTCGCGGCGTTACTTTGCGGGACTGCCATAACCGCCGGGTCGGATTTGCAACTTGCGAATTCCGCGACCCGCCAATCGAGTGACTCGCCATTCAGGGTCCACCTGCCCGGAGGTCATCCATGGCTTGTCTCAAGATCAGAGGTTCCACCTACTACGCCAGTACTACCTGGTGGCGGGGGTGCGCTGTCTCGCATGCGAGTTCTGAAGTATTCGTTCGGAAACTGCTTGCATTATGTATCCAATTGGATACACTCTGGAAGTGCGTGAGGTTCTGCAGACCACCAGCTTCAGGGCGTGGCTCGACAAGCTTCGCGACCGCCGCGCCTAGGCACGGATTACCGCCAGGATTCTGGCGCTGGAGTCCGGCCACTTTGGGAACTGAAAGGCGATCGACGGCACGATTTCTGAACTGCGGGTCCAGTATGGACCTGGGTACAGGATCGACTTCATGCGCCGCGGCTCAACGGTCATGATTCTGCTGGCCGGCGGCGATAAGGCGACGCAGAAGCGCGACATCGAAAAGGCAAGGCGACTTGCCGTAACCATCTAAGGACGAACGATGACGAACAACAAGAAGACCAATCCGTCGAAAGAGCGCGCCGCGAAGGACAGGAAGGCGCCGGGCGGTCGCTGTCGCGCCAAGCTGATCCCTTTCGACGCCGCCCGCTACTTGGCCAGCGATGATGCTGTCGCAGCGTTTCTCGATGCGGCGCTCGAGATTGATGACCCGGCGTTGCTCGTCAGAGCACTCGGTGAAGTTGCGCGCGCGCGCGGGATGTCGAAGGTGGCGAAGGACTCCGGGCTGGGGCGCGAAAGCCTCTACAAGGCGCTTGACCCGAAGGCAAAGCCGCGGTTCGAGACGATTGCGCGGGTTGCCCGATCCTTGGGGGTGCGGCTCGCGGTGCGCGTTGCGTGAGGGGTGGTCTTACCGCACCAGAATATCCACGGCCGCCCGGCCTATTCGAGCTCTACTCACGCGACCCGACGCTTGGCGTGCGGCCTGACCTCCAGCTCGATCCCCGCCAGCGCCAGCATCTGAACCAATGCGTCAGCTGAGAACTTGTCAACCTTGCATCCCATGAGATTGCTGACGCGCGGCTGACTGATCCCGAACAACTTGGCTGCCGCCGCCTGCGTGAGATTGCGGGTGCGCACGATGCGGATCAGCTCGGTCATGAGCTGTGCGCGCAACTGAAGGCTTGCGGCCTCGAGGGGCGGGAAACCCAGGTCGGCGAAGATGTTGCCCCCGACCTTGGTCGTGCGGTGGCGTGGAGTGGTGCGCTTTGGGATTCGTGCGGGCATGTGGATTCTCCTTGCGTTAGCTCTTGGTCCTGCGCATGGCGAGCATCTGCGAGTACCTGCGGCGAGCCAGATCGAGATCGGACTTCGGGGTCGCCTGCGACTTCTTTCCGAATGCGTGGAGCACATACACGGCGTCGGCAAACTTGGCCACGTATAGAACTCTGTACTCGCCGGGGCGATGCACGCGGACCTCAATCACACCGGCTCCAACGCTCTTCATGGGCTTCCAATCGGTGGGCGACTCTCCGCCCTGAACCAGCGTGAGCTTCGCGCCGATGTCCCGGCGGGCCGCCTCGGGGAACCCGCGGAGGTCTTCAAGCGAAGACCCAATCCAGTGGATCGGACGGAGCACGGCCCTAGTATATCGTAAACAGTATAAATGTCAAGCGCTCAGCAGCAGCCTCGCCATGTCTGAGGAGACGGTGTTGCAACTTTCCGGTTATGACCACGCTCCGCGTGTCTCTGATCTGACTTCGCGCAGTTTCGAAAGCGGTTGCCCCCGCACTACTTCAAGGCCGGTTGCAAAGCGAACCGGCTTCGCCAGTTCACGCAAGACGCCACCGAGAGACCTCGGCGGCGTTTCTGCTTTTGGCGTAGGAGATTCGCGAAGTTGGGATGCGTTGCGCCCGTCTCTCGTGCGCGCGTGGTCATCACCGGCGGGGCGTGGTGCGGGCGCGGTGAGAAAAACCGCACATTTTCTGCCTTGGTAGGTCGTTTGGGTGTATGTTCAAGCGAGCCTGCTGCCTTGCAGATTAGACGTGCAGCTCAACTGAGGCGAGCGGCTGATCGAAGGGGAAGAGAGGGTTTTGGGGAGGGCGGGTAGAGGGGTTGAGTTTCTTCAACGGAACTTGGCTCCGCATTCCCTGCCGTCTTCCTTCCTACCTTTGGAGTTCACAATGAAATGTCGCCATCTGATCGCAGCCGTGCTTTCTGCTGCCGCCGGAGCCAGCGTAGCCCATGCTGACTTCATCCACTACAACTTTACCTATACGGGAATTGGCTCTGGGGTTTCGGCCGTGGGCAGCCTCACTCTCAATGGACTTGGGTGCGCCACCGCGGGTTCCATCACGATCTCTGGAACGGCTGCTGACGGCACCTACGCGTTAGCCACCTTCTATGTTCCAGATGGCTCGGTCCACTTTGCACAGGACACTGTCTCCTCCGGCTTCTATTACGACAACAATCTCTACTGCGACCATGTGACAGATCCAGAGCAGCACTTGTCGAGCTTTGGGCTGTTGTTTACGACGTATCCCAGCTCGCTGTTCAACATCAACATCAACTTCAATGGGTCCACCTATTCGATGGCGAGCACGTTTCAGACCATCAACGACACTGGCAACTTTGAGTGCTACAAAGTCCCTGCTCCGGGTGCGGTTGCGATCATGGGGCTTGCAGGACTCTTTGGATCACGCCGTCGGCGGGCGTGAGGCTCCGCGCGTACGGATGATTTGGCCGTTTGTGTCCGCGTTGCTGTGGGCGGTGGCTTCCCAACTGGTCAATGAGTGGGTGTCTGAACGCGACCAAGCGCCGACTGCGGTCCTGAAGTGACCTACCGCGACAATGCCACAACGGGGGTACAACATCGCGCTGTGCTGCGCCTGAATGAACTCGCCCTAGCTCTTGATCATCCCCCGGAAGCGCTTCGCGCTGCGGTTCTTGCGCGGCTTAAAATCCCCGCCGAAGACTTGGTGCGATTTCAGGTGTTCCGGCGCGGGGTGGATGCGCGCAAGCCGCACGCGATTCTCTTTGTGTACGCGGTGGACGCAGAAGTGCGCGATGAGGCGGCGGTGTTATCGAAGTTGAAGAATCGCGCGCGCGTGGCGCCTGCACCGGACACCAGCTACCACTTTGTTGCCCGCTCGGATGCGCAGGACACTCACGGCACTCGGCCGATCGTGATCGGAATGGGTCCTGCCGGACTCTTTGTTGCGCTGATCTTGGCGCAGTCGGGCTTTCGCCCGCTGGTGCTGGAACGCGGCAAGGCGGTTCGCGAGCGCACCAAGGACACTTTTCGCATGTGGCGTGAAGGAGTGTTGGACACCGAGTCGAACACGCAGTTTGGAGAGGGAGGCGCGGGCACCTTCTCCGACGGCAAGCTCTACAGCCAAGTGAAGGACCCAAAGCATTACGGCCGCAAGGTAATGCGCGAGTTCGTGGAGGCCGGGGCGCCGGAAGAGATTCTGTACGTCAGTCGGCCGCACATCGGCACGTTTCGGCTGGTGAGCATGGTGGAGAAGATGCGCGCCAAGATCATCGAACTGGGCGGAGAGATCCGGTTCGGATCGCGGGTGGAAGAGATTGAATTCGCCGAAGTGCCAGCGAGGGCTTCGGAGCCTGCGCGTTGGACGCAGGAAGTTCGCGCAGTGGTTCTTGCAAGCGGTGAGCGCATCGCCACCACACAAGTGGCGCTTGCCGTTGGGCACAGCGCACGCGATACCTTTGCCATGCTGCACCGCCGCGGTGTACACATTGAAGCCAAACCGTTCTCGATCGGGTTTCGCATTGAACACCCGCAGTCGATGGTCAATCGGTGCAGGTACGGCAAGAACGCTCACCACCCATTGCTTGGTGCCGCCGATTACAAGATGGTGCATCACGCTCGCAATGGTCGGTCGGTGTACACCTTTTGCATGTGCCCCGGCGGCACCGTGGTCGCGGCCACCTCGGAGGAGGGCCGGGTAGTCACCAACGGCATGAGCCAGTATTCGCGCAGCGAACGCAATGCGAACGCGGGCATCGTGGTGGGTATCACTCCTCAGGATGACTACCCCGGCGGTCCGCTCGCGGGAATTGAGTTCCAACGCTTCTGGGAGTCGCGCGCATTCGAGTTGGGCGGTGGCGGCTACCAGGCGCCGGGACAGTTGGTTGGCGACTTTCTGGCGCGGCGTCCCTCTACGGAGTTCGGCGCAGTGCTTCCCTCATACACGCCGGGAGTGCACCTTTGCGATCTTTCGACCGCGCTACCGGCCTATGCCGTTGCCGCCATTCGCGAAGCGCTTCCAGTGTTTGGACGACAGATGAAGGGGTTCGACATGCACGACGCGGTGCTGACTGCCGTGGAGTCGCGCACCTCGTCACCCATTCGCATTACGCGCGATGACCACGACCTGCAGAGCTTGAACACACGCGGGCTGTACCCCGCGGGTGAGGGGGCGGGCTACGCGGGGGGCATCCTTTCCGCCGGCATTGACGGCATCAAGATCGCCGAGGCGATGGCGCTTGAGCTCGTTGGCGTGGGACGTTGAAGCGCGCTCTAAGAGAGCCTGCGACGGCGACCGATCGCACCCAGACATGCGGAGATGCCGAACATCGCGATCGCGCCTGGTGCGGGAACCGTGGTCCACTCATGATTGAACATGCCGGTCACGGTGATTGGAAAGCCGGCATAGAAGTGCACCGCAACGGTGTCCCACGCGCCCGGCGTTATGAACGTACCCGTGGAGAACGGGTTGCTCATGCCGCCCACCACCGTCGAGATGTGATCGACGCTCTGGCCCCAGTTTGTAAAGTCGTGTTCAAGCCCGGGGGCGATGCGCCATTCGAAGACAATCACAAGCGTGTGCAGGATCGGCGGAAAACCCGGTGGGGGCGTGTCCGCGTGTGTGGCGACGCCGGTGAAATTGAACTGGGTGAACGAACCAGTACCGGCGGTGTTGGCGAACTCAAAGTGCGACCCCACCGATGATCCGGGAATGGTGGTCGCGGGAAAGAACTCGCTTTGTGCCATTGCGGTCGAACTGAACGCAATGACGGGAACAGCCAGAGCCCCGAGGGTCAGTGACGAATTGGTGCGAAGCATTGTGCCTCCTCAAGATGGGTGGACGACGCTGGCGGGCTAGGCGCGGGTGTCGCTCACGGCGATCGTGTTGCACTCGGAGGGCTAGTCGGACCCAGCATGGTGCGCCTTATGCATTTGGTGTGCGGCGCACCTTGAGAGTAACGCGGAAGGGGTGCTACGCAAGCAAATCTCGGTTCGGGGCCGAATTCATTGGCACCCTGGGCCGCGTCTACCACCTGGACGCCTCACAAACGCTGAGCACTCAGGGGTCGAGAGGCATCGCAAGGTTCCTGACGGGGTTTGGCAGACTACGCTCAGGCTATCTCCGGGTCCATCAACGGTCCCACCTTCCGTCCCATCGCATCGCAACAGGAGCCCGCGCATGCAACTTGGCAATTTCTCCATCAGCCTGACAGTCAGCGACCTTACCGCGTCATGTGCGTTCTATGAGAAACTGGGATTCAAACAGGTGAGTGGCGACGCAACTCAAAACTGGTTGATTCTGCAAAACGACACCGCCACCATCGGGCTCTTTCAGGGAATGTTCCCAAAGAACATGTTGACGTTCAACCCTGGGTGGAATCGTCAAGCGCAAACGCTGGGCACGTTTGACGACGTGCGCGAGATTCAGTCTGCACTTAAGGCCGCTGGCATCACGCCGGCTACAGAAGCAGATGAGTCAACAACGGGACCGGCTAGCTTTGTGATCGTCGACCCGGATGGTAATCCGATCTTGATTGACCAGCACGTGCCCAAGCCGCACACGCAGAGTTAAGGGCCGACTCACCTGTCAGCGTGAGTGTCCAACGTCTTGCGCCGTCCTCGCACGACCAACGCTTGCCTTGCCAACCTCTTGGCTGTGCGAACCGGATTCAGATCCAATACGCCCCAAAGGCGAATGAATGCAAGTGTGGAGCCAATTGGCAATCCCCCTGCGGGCCATACGCAGCAATAGCGCGGTTCATACCGTGGACGAAACCGTTCCTTGAATGCGTAGACACCCTTGAGATCGAAAACGAATCCCAAGCAGTGCCAGCTGAATTGCAGAGCGCGACGAGTGAACGCGCTGTCGCCCGGTCTTGGCTGTTGGCACCGTACGCCGGGCACGAGTCCAAGCGACAAATGCTGCGCCCCCTCGCCTTTGAGAATCTCTGCAACCTGGTAAACGAGGAATACCACGGCGTTTCGCACACAATCGGGGCGGTGGCGGTAGATCTCGGCGCTCCACAGGGCACCACCTTTGCCTGGCATGCACACCACTAGCGCCTCAATGCGGCCCGTTCCGTTTTGATTGCGAGCTACAAAGATTCGTTGCCCGGTCATGCGTTCAGGGCGCAGGCGAGCTTGCATCATGGAAGTTTCAGCCGCTTGCGGCTTTCCTTCCACTGAAAGTGCAGAGACCTGACAGAGTTCCTGATGCAAGCGCCTTGTCTCGGCGTCCAAGTCCGGTCCCGCAGGCACCTCGCACGCTTTTAGGCCATTTCGTTGGCCATAGTTCAGTTGTTGTCGAACGCGCTCAAAGTGCTTTCCGCGCCACGTGCGATCAGGAAGGTCAAGTATGGCCTCCTCACCCCATTTTGTGATCTGGAATTGCTCCGCCTGAAGGAGTGGTGCTTGATCGTCGCCGACATCGAGAAAGGCCACGGTGCTGCCAGAGGTGCGCGCAAACTCCATGAATTGCCGCAGCAAAGCAGCACGCTCCAACGTGGGCGCAAGGAATCCACCGACCACCTTGAGGTGTCTCCCGCTCCGCACAAAACCGATGACTCCCGTGCGGTGGTGGCTCCAGAAGTACTCCCGATCAGGTTCGGTTGCCAGAAACGAACTGCTGTACGTGCCATGCTCAACCGCGAGTTCAAACAGCCTTCGCGTAAGTTCCGCGCCCATGGCCGATTGGCTCTGAAAGTGTTGGCAGGGCAATGGCTCTGCCGCAGTCATCATGACGGCTGCGTGCCGCACTCCGGACAGGGAGCGCTCGCGCCATGTTTTGGGAGTTGGTATCCGCACTTGTGGCACTTGGATTGGGCGATCAACGCTCGTTTGCGGAGTTCTAGGTTGAGACAAATGGTGCCGACCACTAGGAATGACGGGAGAATGATTCCGAAGGTCACCGCATCGCTGAGGCTCACTCCATAGCGGCCAAAGAGTCCCGTGCGAGGGATCATCTCCACGCGAGAGGTCTGGACGGGGGTGTGTTCGAAGACCGCAAGGTACACCACGTCGTAACTGGTGAAGTCGACTCTCCACTGACAGAGCTTCCAATGAAGAAACACTGCTGCGCCGATCGCCCACGCAGAAAAGAGGAGTCGTGAAGCCTTGCTCATGGTGCAACCCTGCGCCCCAGCGCACAACCCATGAGCTTGTAGAGCACACGTGCGCCCACGTTCGCGTTCCACTCGCCATCGCCGGTGGCTGGTGCCACTTCACACAGGTCAAAGCCCACCACGCGCTTTCCGCTTTCGGACAACGTGGCCAGCAAATGGCAGACTTCCGCAAAGGTCAACCCGCCGGGGACAGGTGTGCCTGTATTGGGGCAGTGATCCGGGGTCAGGCCGTCAATATCAAACGAGATGTACACCTTGTTGGGCAGGGCCTTCACGATGTCACGGCACATGGAGTGCCATGTGCCCTTGGTACCGCCGCGGGATTGGCGGTCGCGCAAGGTTTGATCGTAGTGGCACACGACACGACCTTTGGAGTTGCGCACAAAGTCTCGTTCGCGCGCGCCGAAATCACGCACGCCAACCTGCACCAGCCGCGACACCGCTGGCACGCGCGTCATGACGTTGTGAAAGATGCTTGCGTGCGACCAGGTGAAACCCTCATACTCACGGCGCAGGTCCGCGTGGGCGTCGATCTGCAGCACACCCATGCCAGGGTTGCGCGTTGAGAGCGCGTGAATGAGCGCGAATGGGCTGGCGTGATCACCGCCAAGTACTGCGGGGATGGCACGCTGTTTCAATATGCGCTCGGCTTGCGCGGCTACGTATGTGTTCACTCGCGTGCTGGCGGCATTCACGGTGCTGAGCGCGCGTGCGTGTTGCGCGTTGCCCGGTTGTGCGCCACCGGCGTTCAGAACGGGTAAGGCCGCCTTTCGGGCGGATCGCGAAAGCGCGGCGATCTCCGTGGGGAACGGCAGCATCGCGATGCCCGCCTTCCAGATAGGGCCATATTGCAGGTCTTCAAGGTCAACCTGTGCGCTGGCTTTCAGCACGGCTGCGGGTCCCGCGGCCGTACCCGGGCGGTAGCTGGTGGTGGCGTCAAACGGCACCGGAATAACCACGATTTTGGCGGCGGCAACGGGCGTGTTGAGGCCGAAGAGTCCATCGCCCGTGGCGGCCGCGTCGGGGTCGAATGCCGGGTGAGCGGTGGTGCGGGCGGATGCCTTGAGGCGGCTGCTGGGGCGGGGCGTCTTGGGCATTTTGAGCCCCACGGTAGCATCCGCACGCACTTTGCGTCTAAGCGCAGGAGAGGAATCACCACATGGCCATCGGGAAGATCAAGAGATCAGCGGCGCTCTTTAAGCAAGCTTGGGGAGTGCTTCGGGGCGATCCCGCACTCGCGGTGTTTCCGGTGATCAGCGCAGCGGCAACGCTGCTGGTGATTGCCAGCTTTGCGGTGCCTGTTCTGTTGAGCGAAGAGCTCCGCGGCACCTTCATTTCACTCGCTCAGTCGCGCAGAGCAGCAACCAGCGGCGCGACGGCGGAGCACGCCAGCGCAACGGCGACGGTTGTTGCACTGGCCTTGATGTTTGCGTTCTATCTGTGCACCAGTTTTGTCACCATCTTCTTTAATGCAGCATTGCTGGGGGCAGCTGACCGCAAGTTCCGCGGCCAACCCACAGGCGTGGGCGTCGGGATTTCTGTCGCACTGAGCAGGCTTCCGCAGATTCTGGGCTGGGCCGTGGTGAGTGCAATCATCGGAACCATTCTGCGCGCGTTGGAGGAGCGAGTGGGGTTCCTTGGCCGCATCGCCATCATGTTGGTGGGCACGGCGTGGGCTATTGCCAGCTACTTTGTGGTGCCCGCGTTGGTGATTGAGGGTGTGGGTCCATTTGCCGCGCTCAAGCGGTCCGTGGCTGCCATTCGCAAGACGTGGGGCGAAGGGCTGGCGTTGGCCGTTGGATTTGGCATCATGGGATTCTTGATCACGCTGCTCTGCTTGGGCATCGTGGCCACCGGCTTGGTGCTGGGGATCGTTGCGGAATCTGTGGCGCTGGCCGTTGCCATTGCGTCCATCGGCGTGCTGCTGCTTGTGGTGTGGGCGATTGTGGCCAGCACTCTGCGTGCCATCGTCCAAGTGGCGCTCTATCGATATGCCGTTGATGGAGTGGTTCCCAACGGCTTTGACGCATCGGCCATGCAGGCTGCGTTTGCGCGAAAGTAGGGGCTGCGCCTCACACCGTCCACGCGCTCAGGAGCATTCCCAGGTCCGCGCCATCCACCACACCGTCGGTGTTGAAATCTGCGGCGCACGCCGCGCACTCGCCCCAGGCACCGAGCAGGATTCCTAGGTCGGCTCCGTCAACCACGCTGTCGCCATTCAGGTCGGCAGGCGCGCTCGATGATCCGCGTTCATCAATCCGAACGCTGTCCACTCCGATTACTGCAGTCAGCGACCCCGACTGGCTTTGGATGAGGAACTCAAGCCGTTGCCCGGTGCCGCGAGGTGCCAACCCGTGAATGTCTCGTTCGAATGCGGTCCACCCGCTTGAAGTCGCCGTCAAGCTGACCGGATCCAGTTGAATTGCGGCACCCGAGTCATCCACCAAGCGCACCGTTAACTGATCATCTGCCGATGCCGTGAACACTCGCACGTCAAAGTGAAGCGTTATTGCCGTCGTGGGCAGATAGAAGCGGTTGTGCCAGCGCCGATTCTTGGTGGGCTCAAGTCGCAGATAGGTGTTGGCTACTCCCGGCTCTGCAACGATCGTGCCAGTCCCGCCGCCGCCGTGATACTGCCAACCTGAATAACTGCTTTCAAAGTTGCCGTTGTAGAGCAGACTGGTGGGCAGGAGGTTTGCCCCCGGACCCAGTTGCGCCCGTTGACCACCCGCCGCCGCTGAGTGCGCATATCCAGAGCACTGCCAACTCGAACAGCCGGGCTCCGCGTTCTGAAACCAGGCTCCATTGGCATTCACCGCGCAATCAGAGTCTGAGCCGGCCCCCGCCATCGTGCCGTGATACCACGTGTGTGTTTTGCTGTGCTCCAGTCGACACCCGCGCAGGCAATCGTCCAGATCGGAGCCGCCCTCGCCCAACGGTACTTTCAAGTTCACGTTGTACACCTGTGTGGAGGGCAGTGGCATGCCATCAAAGTCGCAATCGTGACAGAATCCTGAAAGCCCAGTATCAGCACGCCAGTAGTTGTCCGCCCACACCACGTTGCTCCAACGCACTGGTATCTCATCGCCCCAATCGAATCCTTCGCCTGTCAGCCCGCAGGTCTCCGTCATGGGCGGTGCCACGGGATGCGGGTCAAGCGTGGTCACTTGATCAACAACGATTGCTGCATTGCCCAGCTGGAGCACCGCCTGGCTATTCACACAGCATCCTCGGCTGTGCCCAATGAAGTGCAGTTGACGGCCCTCAATAGGGCTAAACGAAAGGTCGCCTCTGGGTGCGCGCAGGGCCGCGTACAGCGCGTCGCCTGCCGCTTGCGTGTAACCAATGTTTACGCCGGGCAATGAGGCGCCGTCAGATTCATCGGCCCAGTTGAACAGCAGCACGATCGGTGCACCCGGAATTGGAGCGGAACCGCCAGCCAGATTCCACGCACCGGTGGAGGGGTCGTACCTCAGGATGGTCCCTTGGCCACCGGACGCGGCGAGCACCTGCTGTCCCATGGCCAGCATCCACTCCGGCTTGGCCGTAGCAAAGAGTTGGAAGCCGTGGGTAATGATGGTGGTGATGGATTGACTGGCACCTGCGGTGTCTGCCCGGAGAGTTGCGCTGGCCGCGATGACAGCGGCAGCAATCCCTTCTGCAGCACCCCTACGACGATAGTGCGCCGACTTGTTCTCCGAAGCCGGCGCAAGCTTCGCCATGCGCGCCTCAATCATCTTGCGCACGGTTTCTAGATACAGGGCGTACTCCTTGTCCTTGGCGATCTCGGCCGTACGCGCGTTGAATGCGTGAAGCACAGCCGTCAACGTTCTCTGATCTTTGGCGCTCGCCAGCGCAGCCTCCACCAAAACCAGCGCAAACGGATTTCGTACCAGCCCCTCATCCACCAGAGCCACGCACTGCGCCTCCTTCGCCGAAGCATCCAGTGCATCCCACGCGCGGCGCATGACCAACGTGTCAATGAATGACGCAAAGTCGTAGTTCACACCCCACGCCACGGATTGGTGAAAAACCATCGGTCTACGACCACCCACATCGTCGTAGTTCCAGCCCGCGTGCACGGTGGTGACTTCATCACCACCTGTGGCGTATTGGCCACCTTTGCAACCAAAGCGCCCGGTCTTTACGTCATGGGTCATGAACACGATGGCGCAATGCCCGGGTTGACCGGCGGTTGACGCGGGTACCCCCACGATGCGGTTGGTGCGAGCGCCGATGTTGCCCATGGTGCCGCACACGCCGCCATCCTTGCGCATCATCTGAATTGATCCATAGTTAAAGGCCAGCGGGCTCACGCGCCGCGCCGACTGCATGTCAAATTGTTGAGCGATGCCGCCGATGTACTCGCCGTACGTGCTGAACTCACCCGCGTCGCGAAACTTGAGCCAGATGTCTTCTCGTTCGCGCAATGGCTGGTCATCGGCGGCAAGCATCATGAGTACGGGCCAGGGGCTGTTCAATGGAAAGCGTGGCCATTGGCGTGCAGCGCGGTCCTCGTCACTGAATGGATAGGTGTCATTGCGGATGAACCACGCCATGGATTCTGAAGGCGTGGGCGCGGCATCGCGTTCCGCGGGCATGCGACCCTTGGCGCGGTACGCGTCGTGGAATAGGTTGTGGGCAGCAGCCACCTTTGAGCGCAGAGCTTTGTCTGAGATTGCCTCTTTGGAGTTCCAACTAACCACCTTGTCACCGCAGTCAATAGAGACTTCAGGGTGGCCATGCGCCACCATGTACGCGTTGAACTCGGCTTGCAGCGCGGCGGATGCAATGACATCCGCCCCCACCATGGGCCGCTGTACGCGCTTGGTCACTTTCACTGGCTTGCGCTGTGGCTTGGCGACTCCGTTCTGGTCGTATTCCAGCGGTGGCAACTCCTTGGTCTCCACCTCGGCGTCCACCTGCGCGTGATCTTCCAAGAAATTCATGATGTGATCCGCCGCATCTAACTGGCGCGAGGGATCTTTGGTGTTGACGGGTTGCCGCGGATCGCCCGGAATCACCAGTACAAGCGGCGGGCGCGACGAGATGTCAGGAAGTTGCCGGGGCGGCGTGGCACCGTCGGCATCGTTCCATGGTGTGCCCCTTGTGCTGCGTGCTGCGTAGGAATCTTGCATGGCCACGGCCAGGGCCAACTGGGTGTACTGGCGCCGCACCGTGTGTGAACCCAGATCAATCTCAAGCGAACGCAGCGCCAAGAGAACCGGCAACGGATCCTTGCGGCATCCATACACGGTGGCGCGGACCACGGGATCGCTGTCCACCCATTCAATGAAGTCTGCGGGAAGATCCAACCCTCTTTCCTTGCACGCATCCAACGTCCGCAAGCGTGCCGATTCAATGTGCGCCTGGGCGAGCGCTGCGTAGGTCTCGGCAACATTCGAGGGTGCAGCATGTGTGACCGACGCCACACCAATCGCCACCAGCAGCGCCCGAGCAGAACACGTCATGCGCACCAATCGATTCATGCCACCGATCCTAACGCCTTGGGGCGGTCGAGCACACATGCGTGAGGCAACGAACCCCTTGCTCCTTCAAACGTAATCAGCGTGTAGCACGTATGACGAATTCTTTGGCGTTGAGGGTCAGTTGAGGCAGAGCCTGGCAACCGCCGTCACGTCTGCATCCCACAATTCTGGTGCATGCTCCGATTGTGATTGATATGGTGGATACGTGGTCCCGCCGATCCATTGGAGGCTGCACGTACCACGTGGCGCCCCCGGGTGGACGGTCCTACGACACCCTGCTGGTCAACGCCTACGAAGCGGAAAGCCGCCGGGCAGGGCGCTTTCTTGCCTTCGGGCACACGCCCGGGGAGGTGGAAGTTGGCACTGCGGTCGCGCTCCCACGTGATACCCTATCCACGGAGTCATCATGAATCGGACTACGGCAACATCTATGCCGCTGAGGTTCGAAAACGGGCACCTGTTTGTTGAGGTGGCGTCTCGGTTGTGGCTCATTGATTCCGGCGCACCAGAGAGTTTTGGCAAGGACAAGCACCTGACGCTTCTGGGTGAACCATTTTATTTTGACGACACCTACCACGGCCTAGGAATGCAGGGCTTGGCAGATCACGTTGGGGTCGACTGCGTTGGGCTCCTAGGTGCCGACGTGCTGTTTAACTTTGACATCATCTTCGACCTGAGGCACAAGATGCTCGCCATCTCAAAGGATGAGTTGGAGTTGGATGGCATGCCAGTGCCGCTGTGGGACTTCATGGGGTTGCCCATGATGATGGCCGAAGTGGCGGGAGTTGACTTCCGTACCTTTTTCTTTGATACCGGCGCACAGATCTCGTACTTTCAAGATGATGCGATCTCCAAGTTTCCCAAAGCTGGACGGGTAACGGATTTCTTTCCTGACTCCGATGACTTTGAGACAGAGACACACAACGTTGACATGTCATTGGGTGGCGTGCCCGTAACGCTGCGTTGCGGCAGGCTTCCGGAAGCCCTTGCCATGTCCCTTTCAATGGCCAAGGCGCACGGCATCATTGGTAATCAGCTTCTGCTGGACCGCCGCGTGGGGTTTTTCCCCAGGCAGGGGGCCTTGATGCTTGATGAGATTCAGTGACCCCGCCTCACCACTCGCCCGCGTAACTCACGGAATACTTGCCCGCATCACGTGCGGCCAGATCATGAAGTCTCTTGGCGATCTGCCGAAGGTGTAGCGCGTCGTGTGCGGCCCACGAGGCCAAAAGCATGCCAGCCGCCAACGGTCCGAACTGCGCGTGCAGTTTGGACCGCCCCCAGTCGGCGGAGGGCTCAAGACCATCGAGCCATTCCATACTGGCGGCGCGTTCCCGTTGAAAGTCGGCGAGAATCTGTGGTGGATCTTGGTTGTTGTATTGGCGCCTCTGCGCAACTTCTTTCAGGTCCAGCGTGGGCCAGTCCAGTTGTGGATCTCTGAGTGTCAGTTCCGCGCGTACGCGAAAGTCCTCGCGCTCTTCGTCGCGCAGGTGGCAGAGAATCTCAAGGATGGACCAGTGCTCCGGCGCCGGTTTCCAACGCAAATCGTCAGGATGGCACATCGACGCAGCCGCCTTCACGACGGCAGGGAACCCGGAGAGCCGATCGCGTATTGCTCGGGAATCAAAGTCAGGGTGCATGCCGCATCTTAGGGCCCGCGAATGACACTTCTAGGCATGAAACGCGGGCTCAGCGCAGAGTGGTTTGCACTTCAGATGGTCCATGCCCCCAGCAGCATGCCCAAATCTGCACCGTCCACCGTTTGGTCTTGGTTCACATCCCCAAGGGGCCCAGCGCTGCCGAACGCACCCAGGAGCAGACCCAGATCCGCGCCGTCAACAATTCCGTTGGAGTCAAGATCGCACGGATGAGGAAGCACGGTCACCACTACGGCAATGTCCTGGGAGCTTTGCTGGGAACTGTCAACAATTCTGTACCAAAGCATGTCCGTGGAATTGGTTCCCGCCGGCGCCAGGTAACGCAGAACGTCTCGACCCTCGGGCCCGCCTCCAGGCAGGATGGTCACACTGCCGCCGTTGGTGGATGTGCTGGGCGCGGCGCCGATTGAGATTTGCTCACAGTTCAGTCCCACTTCATTGGCCAACACGTCCAAGCTTGTGGTCACCCCACGAACGGCGCTCATAGCGTCTGTGACTCCCACCGGCGGCAGCGCGGGGCCGGTCAAATCGCACGCCGTGCCGAGGTAGGTTTGAATACTGTCCATTGAAGCAGGGTGGAAGCGCAATTGCTGGTTCACGAAGCCACCAGCGCACGCGTGGCAGTAGCTCATGAACGTGCCCGTGCTTTGGCACACTTGTTGAGTTTGACAGGGGCCAAAGAAAAACTCGGGCGCGCATTCGTCAACCGGTGGGCAGTAGCTATGCGTATGCGGTGCACCCACATTGTGCCCCAACTCATGACAGACCACCCAGATGTCCCAATTCTGCGGATGTCCGTCCACAAGGGGGTAAGGAAAGAACCCCGTCAGGTGCCCCGAAACGGCGTACGCGTTAGTTCCGCAGAGTGAACTGGGTGTTGCAATTCCGCCACCAATCTGCCGCCCGGCAAGCATGTGCGCGGTCACGCGCTCTACGGAGGTCATGTGGGCAAGCCAGTAGTTTCTGAACTCGTCAATCACGGTGTAGAGATTGGTGGCTGACCACGGGTCGTTACTCGTGGGCCACAAACGCAGGTAGGTCACTTGGGGGCGAAGGCCAAGATCGCGCGAGTAGGCATCCAGCGCGCCCGTGAACAACAGGCCCGCATAGGCGCTGGCCATGGCGGTGTTGCCGCCAAAGAAGGCGCTGAATTCGTAGTCAGAGTCCACAGCGATGCTCAATTGTCGGCAGGGGGTTTCCTCTGCTGTTCCGCCTTCGCTTTGTATGAGCGCTTGGGGTTCTGCGCCGTCCAGTTGGCAGGACCAGTTCAACCACGGGATGGCGCCGTCAGGCAGATCCGAAGTCCAGAAGCTCACCAAGGGTTGACGCGCGTGCGGTGGTCCGCTGCTCAAGATCGCAGTGCCGGTTGTGAGCTGCACATATCCAAACATGCCGGCCGCGCTGCGCGAAAGCAAGACTCGCGCACTGGAATCGCCCTCCACGGAGCCCACCCAGAAGTCGGCATCCGGATGTGGGAGAGGACGCTCAATGAGTGTGCCGCGTGGGCCAGGCGCTACTTCTACGATGACCGCGTCCTGAGAAAATGGGGTGACGCGATGCAGAAGCAGTGTGGCGTTGCGCGAAGGACCGAGCGGGACATCGACAAGTCTCACGGCCTGTGCCGTGCGCGTCTGGCCCCAGAGTGATTCATCAATCGACAGGGTGCTCACACCGTTGGCCAGCGCAACGGGAGGGGCCGACAGTGGGTTCCGCTTCAATGGCGATTGAATCGAAACCTGTTGCACCTGACCCTCTGTGTTAGCGGTGGCTGCACATGCCAGTATGGTGGCTGCCAACCGGTGAAGCATCGCTTTGGCCATACGCCTTGAGGGTACCCCCAATTTCACCGAATCAAAGTGGTTTCTGAGTTGTGTCGAGCGAGCCCCGCGTGACTAGCGCTCAATGGCGCTCCACGCGTCATCAAAGTGCTCGGCATAGTGTTGCCATCGTCCAATGCTGTCGGCGTTGAGCGGGCGCCGCACCTGTTCATTGCTAAGAGTGATGGCGACTCTGGTGCTGCCCTCTGGGGCCAGGCATGCGTCATGCCAAGGCAGATTCAAGAACGACATCACACGTTCGAGATGCTGTTTGGGCTCGCGCACCAAGTCTTCGTAGGACACATCAATCAGGTCCACCTGAAGTGATTGCGCGATCACCGGTACACATCGGCGCTCAGCCTGGATCACTCGCTTGATGTCCGCCAGAGAGGCCGTCCAACCTAGGCGCCGTGGGTCCATCGCGGAGAGGTAGAGGCTTACTGCGGTGTCACGAGGATCTCGGCGCAAGCGAATGAGCTTGGCGCCCGGCAGTGCTGCTGCAACAGCGGGAAGGCGCCGCCATGTTTGCACTGATTTGTCAAGGGTGGTGACGTCATTGGAAAGTCCAGCGCGCGTCTGCGTGGCGTAACCATCGCGGAGGCGTCGCAAGTCTGCGGTTGACGCACAGAGCGTGCCTTGAGGCCAACCGCCCAACCGCGTGAACTCCTGTGCCAACACGTGCACGGCGGGGGACTCGCCAATGCCATGAACGCGCGGGTGGCGGTCAAGCATCTGCTCGACGAGCGTGGTGCCGCTGCGCGGAAGTGCACACATGAGCGCTGCGGGTGTGAATGGTCCTTCTGCTCGCGCCATGTGCTTAAAGGCACCGCGTTCACATAGGTGCAACGTGGCATCAAGTTCCGACACCAGGCCGCCCGTGTCGAATGGTGCGCCCAGCTCCCTGTGCATGGCCGTCGCCATACTGAACGCTTCGACGTAGTTGCCAAGGGAGTCGAGCAATTTGGCCAACTCGGAACTGGCAAATCGGCGCACACGCACGGACGCCGTGGTGTTGGAAATGACTCCACGCCACGCGGCTTCTGCCTCAGCGGCTTGCCCCGCGCGTCGATGAATCCTGCCCACAAGGAGCTGCCCGCGTGGATCACTCTTGAACTGCTGGTTAGAGTCCAGCAAGGCCGAAAGCTCTTGAATGCGGTTGGCCAGATAGAGCGACTCCGCCAGAACTGCAACTGCAAGCAACAGATTGGGTCCTTGAGCCGCTGCGGCCGCACGCGTGGCGCAGGTCACGGCAAGTTCCATATCACCCAGAGAATTGGCCGCGGTCGCGCGCAGAATGTCTACCGGCACAGCCGGGGCGCCCAAAGTGGCCGCCCGCTCTGTCGCGGCCCGCATGGCCGCAATGTTGCGTGCGTCGTGCTCCACCCACGCGGTGGCCAGCCATGTGTGTGGGTCGCGCGGTCGACTCTTCTGCACCGCAGCAAGTTCCCTGCGCGCGTCAGACACTCGGCCGCGGCCCAACAGGGTCATCACCGAGGCGGAACTAGGTGCAGTGGGAGGCATGAACGGTCCCCCAACGCTACGCGCATGGCCTGCGTTCCGCTTGGGCTATCGGCGGCGCTTGTGCCCCAACACTCCGGCCGCAGCAAGCAACGCAAGCGCACCAGGCGTCGGAATGGCCAATTGCGTGAAGGTAAACGAGGAGATCTCCGCGTGGGCGTTTGCCCCGCCAGTGCCGTCCCCTAGGAACGTGTAGTTACTGGGAAACCCCGGACTGGCTGATGCGAAGGTCAGCGCTCGGACGGCCAGCAACTGATCGTCGGCATACACGCGGAACACACCCGCTTGGCGGTCTGTTTGCAATCGCCATGTTGTCCATTGTGTGTTGTCGCGGCCCGCTCCGTTCAGCGACGTGTCCTGCCACGTGCCCGGCATGATTCCCAAACTTGCACTCATGCCGTCGAACTCGGCGCCGATGCAAAAGCCATAATGAAACGACCACAGTTCGCCCTGCAGCACGCGCACGCGTGCTTCGACCTTCCAGTCCTGGTTGGCATCAAAGCTTCCCGCAGTGGCCGCACCCAAGGCCAGGTTTCCACCTTGGCCTTGGTATCCGTTGCCAATGGTGTTTGATGTCAAGATTCCCGATGTGCTGGAGAACACATCGCTCTCCGTGAGCCCGCTGTTGAGCGAAAAGTACTGCCACCCTTGAGCAGTCGGAATCTGCCCCGTGTTGTAAGCGGTTCCCCAGAGAGATGCGTACGAGGGCGTGGCAAAGGCACACACGATGACTGGCGCAAACACAACTTTGAACATCATCCGCGGAAGATTACAGATGTGCGCCAGTGAAGTCGAGTGCGATGAAAGTGAAATGGCATTATCAGACGAGTGGTGAAGGATCGCCCGCGTGGGTTCCATTGGTATGTTGATCCGCCATGCGCGTCAAAGCCTCGCCCGCTCTCGTTGAATCAGCCTTCAAATCTGTGGAACATTTCCCCGTATTTGCAGAGAGCGCGGCTGCGGTGGCCCGAGGGGGGCTTCCTGTGGAAATGCTTCAGGCCATGTGTCTGCGCCCCGAACTGCTTCAGGGTTTCGCGCACTTGAGTGCGGCGGTCTACCCCGGTGGCCACGTGGAGCGCTCGGTGAAGGAGCTGATTATTCTGACCGTCTCTCGCGCCAATCGGTGCCAGTTTTGCACCGACTCGCATGTGGACATTGTGCGCTCGCTGGGTATGTCTCAGGAGGCGCGGACACCCCGCGAGCAGGCGGCCGTCCGGTACACGCGCGCCGCGATCGCGGACTCCAACGCCATTTCACAGGAAGTGTTTCAAGAGTTGCGCGCTGCCTTCTCGGAGCCGGAGATTGTGGAAGTGACCGCCATGATTGGTTTGATCTCCATGCTGAACATGTTTAACAATTGCCTAGAGATTCGCTATCGCGACGACTACGGCGATACGCCGTCAGGCGGCTCGGCGCCATAAATGACGCCTTTGGTGCGATAGACTGTTCACCCCGGTCCGCCCGATGGACTGGCGCAGTCCAGAACGCCAACACTAGGAACTCCCATGGTTCGCACGCTCTTGCTTGTGTCGTGTCTTGCGCTCGTTGCCGCGGTGGCCCCTGTGGCGCACGCATTCCAAGATTCTGGCAGCACCTCTGCAACGTCGCCGCCAGCATCCGCTGATCCGGGATGGCCGCGCACGTTCACAAAGAATGGCACGACGCTCGTACTTCACCAGCCGCAGGTGGACTCGTGGAAGGACTACGACCAAATCGAGTTCCGTTGTGCAGTGGAGGTAACCCTGGCAGGAGCTAAGGCGCCCGCGTGGGGTGTGATTTCAGTTCAAGCTGACACCGCCGTAGACGAAGAGAAGACCGATGTTGCCATGACCAACATGAAGGTGAAGGCTGTTCGCTTTCCTGGGGCGACCGACGCCGATTCGGCGGCGCTGAATGCCGTTGTCCTAGACATGCTTCCCAACAAGCCATTTTTGCACATCGCGCTTCAGCGCGTGATGGCGTACATGCACGACCAGCCCACCCCCGCCGGTGTGCAGCTCAACCTGCAGCCGCCTCCGATCTACTACCGAGACTCGCCCGCGATACTGGTGATGTACATGGGGCCTCCCAAGTTTCAGTCGGTGGCAGGCACCACGTTGATGTGGGCGGTCAACACCAACTGGGTGGTGTTAATGGACACCCAAAAGTCCACCTACTACTTGATGGTGGGCACAGGCTGGTTGTCCGGTCCAGATCCGGTGAAAGGTCCTTGGGCCCCGGTGCAGCAGTTGCCCGGAGAGTTCCTGATGCTTCCACAGGATGCGCAATGGACGGATGTGGTGAAGAACGTTCCGGGAACGCCCTTGCAAACCGTGCCTGAAGTCATTGGCTGCACCGAACCTTCTGAGCTCATTGTCACCAACGGGGCACCCACGTACACCCCCATCGAGGGAACCACGCTGATGTATGTGGACAATCCGGCGATGCCCATCTTCTTGGATGTTCCCACGTCCACGTACTACTACTTGGTGGCGGGCCGATGGTTTAGTGCGTCTCAGCTCACGGGTCCATGGTCTGCCGCAAGCACCAAACTTCCCGCTGAGTTTGCCAAGATCCCGCCCAGCAGCACCATGGGCTTTGTGCTGACCTCAGTACCCGGAACCGTAGAAGCCAAGGACGCCGTTCTTCTTGCACAGGTGCCTCACAAGGCAACGGTGAAGATCGATAGCGCCAAGGTTGAGGTGGCCTATCAAGGCACACCCAAGTTCGAGCCCATTGAAGGCACAACCATGTCCTACGCGGTGAACACAGCCAATCAAGTTGTGGATGTGGCGGGCACCTACTACTGCTGCGCACAAGGCGTATGGTTTGTGTCGCCGCAGCCAACGGGGCCATGGAAAGTCTGCACCAGCGTGCCTTCGGTCATTTACACCATTCCGCCCAGTTGCCCCATTTACAACTGCACGTACGTCGTGGTGTATTCATCCACACCCTCCACAGTGACGGTGGGGTACACCAGCGGATACAGCGGCGCGTACGTAGCCACCACTGGGGCCCTGATGTTTGGTGCAGGCGTCGCCCTAGGCGCCGTGCTTGCCAACAACAGCGATTGCTGCTGGTATGGCTATCACAGTTGCTGCTATTCGTACGGCTGTGCGTCGTACTACCACTACAACGGGTGTGGCTACTACGGAGCCGGTTACGCACACTACGGTCCATACGGCGGCGCGGGCTACACCGCCGGCTACAACGCCAACACTGGTAACTACTATCGCGGAGGCGCCACGGCTGGCGCGGGTGGCGCCCATTGGGGGGCTCAAAGCTACAACCCCTGGAACAACACGTATTCGCAACACACCGGCGGAGCCAACGGATACAAGTCGTGGGGCAGCAGCTATGTTCAGCAGGGCAACAGTTGGGCCGCGGCGGGGCACGAGTCCACGGCGCGAGGTGGTGTTGGTTACGCCGAGAATTCTTCAGGCCAGTGGGCAGAGGGCGCTCACAGCAACGCCACCAATTCCACGGTAGCGCGAACGGATAGCGGCGTGTACGCGGGCCACGATGGCAACGTGTACAAGAACACCGGTAGCGGTTGGGAGAGCTACAACAACGGAAGCTGGAATAGCGTCCAGAGTCCCAGCCAAACGGCCAGTCAGAATCAAGAGAACCGTTCTCAGAATGCGCAGAACGCGCAGAGCACCCGGCAAAGCAACGCCAGTTCGGCCAGTAGCAATTGGTCAAGCCATCAAAGCACCAGCCAACTGAACAAGGACTCTTGGTCGCGAAACTTTGGCAATGGTGGATCCAGCGGTTGGGGGGGAGGCCAGCGTGCTTCTAGCGGCGGAGGTGGCGGGGGCGGCGGCGGTTGGGGCGGCGGCAGCCACTCCTTCGGAGGTGGCGGCGGGTGGGGTGGCGGCGGCGGTTGGGGCGGCCACTCATTCGGCGGAGGCGGCCACTCGTTCGGTGGTGGCGGCCGGTCCTTCGGCGGCGGCGGGTTTAGGCGTTAGACGTGCGATTTATTCAGAACAACAAGGAGAGCGTGACATGATGCGTGGAACACTGTTGGCAGGCGTGATTGGCATTCTTCTAAGTCTTGGAGCAATGACGGCACAAGACCAGGGCGGAGGAATGGGCGCCAAGATTCTGGCGGCTAGGCAGGCGAATGCCGCACTCATGCAGCAGTACACCTGGAATTGCCGCACTGAGATTCATGTTGACGACAAGCTGAAGGATGTGCGCATTGACCAAGTGCAGTATGGGCCTGATGGAAACCTGCAGCGCACGCAATTGAACAATCAAGCGTTCAACCAGCCCTTTGGATTCTTCAGAAAGCTTGCGGCTGAAAGTGAAATGAAGCAGTTGGAGCAGTATCTGACGGGCTTGCGTGGTTTGCTCAATCAGTACACCTTGCCCACCGCAGGCAAGGTGAACGCGTTCATCAGCAGTTCCACGGTCTCACCCGTGAAGGCACCGGATGGCACGGCACTTCTCAAGTTGACCGGTACGGGAGTGGTGGTGCCCGGTGACACCATGGCCATTTGGGCAGACAGCGCAACGCACAAACTGCGCAAGGTGGAGATCTCAACCACGTATGAAGGTGTGCCTGCCACGATCACCGCGACTTACAAGACTGCCAAGTCAGGCATGAACTACATGTCTTTGGCGCAGATCGATGTTCCCAGCAAAAAAGTTGTGCTCATGATTCATGACTATGACTACGAGTCCAATGACTAGGAGCCCAGCAGTCGCCTTGGGGGTGATGCGCCCGAGAACCTTGGGCCCCCCAATGAAGCAGGATCGATTTTTGGCAGCAAAACTGGCAATTTGAATCCCCTCGGTGGCGCTGGGCCGCAGAATCCGCCCAGTTGGAGTCCGCCTTGGCTTCTTTGCACTTGCGCCTCTCCCATCCTGCGCTACCGTGCTAGGAAGCCAGTTCGTGCGGGACACCGTTCGGTACCACCGGGCGTGTTCGCCGATTTACGAGCGATGCGTCCGTAGCGACGTGCCGCGACAGCAGTCCTTGTCACTCGAGGTAGATATGAAATTCAGCGTGTTGGCACTCGTGGGTTCGCTCAGCATTTGCGGCGCGAGCATGGCGTATGAAATTGACCCCAACTGGTCCATTGCCCGAGTGTGGGACGAAGAGGCGCTGCACGCCATTCGACTCTCCACCCCAAGGCCCCCAGTACACGCCCGCAATCTGTACCACTTGTCCGCAGCCATGTACGACGCATGGGCCACCTATGACCCGGTGGCGCGCGGCCAATTCAGCACGCAGAAGATCGTTTCAGGAAATGCAGAGGCTGATCGGCGGACTGCCATCAGCTATGCCGCCTACCGAATTCTCAAGAACCGTTTCGTGGCGGGCAATGGTCCAAACGTGGCTGCCCTTCAAGCGGACTTTGACGCGCTGTTTCTTGCGCTGGGCTACGACTCAAACATCACAACCACCGTTGGTGACACTCCAGCGGCTGTGGGCAACCGCATCGCATCGATGATCATTTCAGCCGGCATGAACGATGGTTCGAACCAGGCAGAAAACTACGATCCCAACAATGACTACGAGCCCTTGAATTCAGCGCTGCCCGTGAAGATTCCGGGAACGCAGATGGCGGAGCCCAACCACTGGCAGCCGCTCGCCTTTGACTTTCTTATCTTGCAAAACGGCATCATTGTGGGCGCCACAGTTCAAGCGTTCATCGGCCCGCACTGGGGCGGCGTGACCACCTTTGGTCTCACCGAACTCGACCGTAATCCAAGCACCAACTTGATGTGCGATCAGGGCGGGCCACCTTCTGTGACCAGTGCATCGCTCAAGAGTGATGCGGTGTTCATGGTTGAAACCAGCGCACTGCTGGATCCCGCGCAGCCTGAGACTCTTAATGCATCGTTGTCCGTCTATCACAACTCACCCCTGGGCAGCTACCAGTATCAGGGGTACGGTCTCAACCCGGTGACGGGCGCCGCATACCCAGCGAACACGGTGAAGAAGGCGGACTACTATCGCGCCATCGCAGAGTATTGGGCGGATGGCCCCACGTCTGAAACTCCCCCTGGACACTGGCATGTTATTGCCAATGAAGTCGCGGACACCAAGGGGTTTGAGTTCAAAATGGGTGGCGCTGGCCCCACCTTGGACCGTTTGCAGTGGGACGTGAAGATGTACTTGGCCATCGCGGGCGGAAGCCACGATGCCGCTGTGGCTGCGTGGGGTATGAAGGGCTACTACGATTCTCCGCGCCCAATCTCTTTCGTGCGCTACATGGGTCAGATGGGGCAGTCTTCAGACCCGCGCGGTGCCAGCTACAACTCAGAAGGTATTCCTCTGGTGCCCGGGCTCATCCAAGTGGTGACCGCTGCGGATACAGCGCCCGACGGCGCCATGGCGGACTTCCAGGAACTTACCTATTACCCGTTCACGGGCGAGCCCACAGGAATGGAAACGCACGAGGGCGAGATCATGATTCGTGGATGGCTGGGTGGCTTCTACGGTGGAGCTACCGGTGTTTCCACCGTGGGTCCACTGCCGGGGCATGTGTATCGCAACGGTAGTGGATGGCAGATTGGCGGCTTTGAGCCGGGAACCAATGACACTCCAGGAGCGCTGAACGCTGGGCTATTCCCGGGATCACTCCAGATCAGCGAGATCCGTGTGGATCAACCTGGGCGAGATGCGGATCAGTATTTTGAGATCACCGGTACGCCCGGAACCTCACTGAATGGAATCACCTACGTGGTGCTTGGAGACGAAGTGCTCTCCAAGGTGCCGTCGCCTCAGGGCCGTATTCAGGTGGCGGTGAGTTTGGATGGCCACACCATCGGTGCCAACGGAACATTCCTCGTGGGTCGCCCCACACTGTCACTGGCCACGCCGGGAATGACTTCACCATTCATCTTTAAGAAGATGGGAAGTTGCACGCACATGTTGGTTACGGGATTCAGCAGTTACTTGGGCAAGGATCTGGACCTGTTGGACAATGGAACGCTCAACATCACTCCTTGGACCAGCGTGATTGACTCGGTCTCACTCCTGCGCAAGACAACCGGTGCGGGCATTTACTCCGCCACCAAGATTGGCCCGGACAATCCGCAGGCCCAACTGTATGGCGTGGACTGGCAGCCCATTACGTACTTCTTGCCGTACCAAGCCTCCAACTTTGTCACGCCACCTTTTGCGGGCTACCTTTCAGGTCACAGCACCTTCAGCCGTTCTTCGGCCGAGGTGCTCACTCAGCTCACTGGGTCCAAGTACTTCCCTGGTGGATTTGCAGAGACCGTAGTGCCGGCGGGGTTCTCCAAGTTTGAGATCGCGCCCTCGGAGCCTGTGCACCTGCAGTGGGCCACGTACTACGACGCCGCAGATGAAGCGGGCATCTCCCGCATTTACGGCGGCATCCATCCTCGTGCCGACGATATCCCTGGTCGCTTGACCGGAGATATCGTGGGCCGCCGCGCTGTCGGGCGCGCATTCGCCCTCTTTGCGGGACTGTCTCACTCGCCAGACCTGAACAGCGACGGCATGGTCGACGGTGCCGACCTAGGCATGCTGCTGGCAAGTTGGGGCAGTTCAGGCGCCGGAGATTTGAACGGCGATGGACTGGTGGATGGTGCTGACCTAGGCATCCTTCTGAGCTACTGGGGATCTTGATTGCCCAGCACCCGAAGCGGTGACATTCAAATCAACCACTCCACCCGCCGCGAGCTCTCGCGGTGGGTGATGTGGTTGGCGCTCACCACGGTGCCCTGGTTAGACGGCTGCACCTCTGAACCCGCCGCGCAGCGGGCGGAATCCGCCAGCGGAGTTCCGCAAGGAACACCAACCGTGGACCAGGTGCTGGAGCGTCACGCGGCTGCCGTGGGCGGCAAGCCCGCGTGGGACGCGCTGCAATGCCGCACGGTGCGGTACAGCGTCAAGATCAGGGGAGGGCCCGATGCCAATGGTGACCCCATCGATATCGATGGAACCACCGTGGTGCAGCGACGCGCCCCCAACAGGATTTTGACTGTGACCACCATTCCTGACGCCGGCGCCTTTGAGCAGGGCTTTGATGGAAAGGTGGGTTGGATGCGGTCTCCACGATCCACCGCCCGACGCATTCCCGAGGGGCAATTGCAAGAGCTTGCGCGCGAAGCGCAGTTTGCGTGGGAGTGCGATCTGCGTCAGGGATACCAGTCGGCCACGTTGGTTGGGCCATTCCAGATTCACGACACCACGTGCTGGCAGGTGCGACTGGCTGATGACAAGGGTGGCACGGCCGACGTGTTTCTTGACCAGAAAACAGGATTGTGCGTGGCCATCAGCCGCATCTTGAGCGCGGGGGGGCAGCCGATGCAGGTCACTCGATACCTGTACGACTATCGCAAGTATGGAAGCATTCTGCTTGCTTCTCGCACCGAACAAACGTTGGGTACCAACACGCAAACAGAGCAGATCACTGATGTGGAGTTCACACCAATCCCCGACGCCGTGTTTGCGTTGCCAAGTGGGCTCAACTCCAATTAGCCAGCAGCACGCCCAGATCGGCGCCGTCCACGTAACCGTCGCCGTTGAGATCCAGCAGGCACGACTTACCCGCCCAGCCGGCGAGCAAGGCACCCAAGTCGGCGCCGTCCACCTGCATGTCTCCGTTGAGGTCTGACACCACTTGGCCGTGCAATTGTGCAAAGAGTGATGCGTCTGCGGAGTCGATCTGCCAGTCGCCGTTAAAGTCCATCATCTCGCGGCCGGGTTGCACGGGTTGGCCTAGCCATTCGCACATCTGAGCGCGATCCGCGGCATCGACGTCACCGTCTGTGTCGGCATCGCCCAGGGCCTCGGGGGGATAGAGCGTCCATTGCGTGCCCGCAGGCACGTTGGAAAACGCACGAGAGGGACCACCGCTCGGCCATCGTGCCGTGGCTGTTGCCAGGGTGGTCTCGCTCCCAAGGCCAAAGTGAATGATCTGTTCGTTCTGGCCCAGATAGCCATTTCCACCGGCCAGAATCTCTTGGTACAGAATCAGGCCGCCTGAGACCGCATCCACATTGGCGCCGATGGCTGCAGTGTTGGGCCAGCGGCCTTTCACGCGAAAACGCACCCAGGAGCGTGTCTCGCCCTCGTGATTGATGTGCAGTTGAGCGGTGGTGGCCAGCGGGTTGATGAGAACGTCAAGGTCACCATCGCCGTCCGCGTCCAGATGCGCGCAACTGTAATTGCCATTGGCGGCCAGTCCGGTGATGTTTGCGGCTGGTGCGACATCAACGGCGGGTGGGGTGGGGGAGCCTTGGTAGAGCCGATTGGGAGCAAAGTCCAGGCATACGTAGAGGTCCTGGTAGCCATCGTTGTTCCAGTCAAAAAACATGCAGCCCCATCCCCATGAATTGTTGCCCTGAGGCGGGGGAGAGCTTGGAAACGCAACGCCCCACGCCGCTTGGCCCTGGCTCCATGTGGCGGAACCTTGGCTCAAGAGCAGCGGAAATGCTCCGTAGAGCGGGGGTGAGCTGTTGACCGTGTTGGTGGCATAGAAGTCAGGCAATCCATCGCGGTTCCAATCTCCACAGGCCAAGCCCATGGAACACAACGGCAAGCCGGCGCCGCAAGTGGGTGTGACATCCACAAACGTTCCGCCGATGTTTCGCCACAACTGATTGGGGGGAGCGCCCGGCACATTTCCCCGATCATTGGAAAGGTACAGATCAAGCCATCCGTCGCGATCTGCATCGGTCCAAATGGGTTGAAGCGTTGCGCCCTGCGTGTTCACTCCGCGGAGTGCACCCACTGACTCAAAGGTTCCATCACCCTTGTTGCGAAAGAGTTGGTTCTCCCACAGCGTTGGATTGGATCCGGGATAGACGTAATTGCCGACGTAAAGATCAACCCAGCCATCGTTGTCAAAATCACCCCAGGCGCAAGATTTGCTCTGCCTGCCGGTGGTGTCGATACCCGCGGCTGTGGTGACGTTGCTCCACGTAAAGTTGCCGAGACCGCGGTACAGGCGGCTTGTTGGACCGTCTACACGTGTGATAAATATGTCCGTCCGTCCGTCACCGTCGAAGTCAGCGGTGGCGAAGGAACTTCCGGAAGGCAGGTTGGCGATGCCGGAAGTGGTTGAACGATTGACAAACGTTCCGCCACCCGTGTTCTCAAAGATTCCCACTTGACCGTTCGACCTGCCGAGCACAATCACGTCTTGGTCGCCGTCACCGTCTAGGTCGGCAGCACCACATCCGTATCCATAGAACCCCGAAACAGTGGGATTGCCTTGAACCGAATAGTTGATTCCTCGGCTCACAGCTTCTTGTGTAAAGGGAACCTGCGCAACAACAGGCATCGCAGCAGTCGCAGCCAATAGCACTCCGAATGTTCGGGGAAACTGCCACGCTGGTGTCAATGAGTGCAAGGTCATGAAGAGAAGGCGCGCGCGGAACGGAGTCTCTGCAAATACGAGATATCGAGCCGACGATGGCTCGACAGAAGCAAAAGTGGGCGCCCGTGAACTTCGGCTTGCCCACGACTTGCAATCCTGTCACATTGTCCGCCAGAAACCACCTTTGGCGAGCGGGAAATGATGGGCCTAGAGAGTTCCTGTGGGGGTTCGTGACGCCGTCCCCGTTCCCGCGCGGTTATCGGGGCCTATCTTCGGAGGGCGAAGGGGGTCTTGAGAGCGGAGTCAGCCAGCCCGTTTGCACTCACCAGTTTGGCAAAGGACTTGGCACGCTCCTGGTTGTATGTCCGCTGCTTGGCGTCCAGATCCTTGCGAAGAGCCTTGGCGGCGTATCGCTCAGCCACCAGTCGCAGAAGTTCGCCCATGAGAGCTTCGGCCTTGCCGTTCAGTTGGCGACACTGTGCCTGCAAAGTGTGTTTTCGTGCGGGGGTGTAGACGGGCTTGCCGTCGGCGGTTCGCGCCTTGCTGAGGTTGGCCTGCTCCGATGCGTTGGCCAGGATGCACCGCAGTCGATCGATGTGCAGAATGCGTCGCCCGGTTTCACGGGACGCTTTGGCAGCGCGGGACTGATCGGCCATGCATTGCTTCAGTTGGCGCTGGGCGGAACGAAGGCGAAGGGCGAGCACGGTAGGACGCAAGCCGCGCGGAACTAGGTCGTATCCAGCGAGCGCCGTTCCATTGCAAATCGGGCACCGACAAAGCCCAAGCCCCGCGCACATGTGACAAACGCTTGCAGTTTCCGAAAACCCTTGGCCATCGCATTCAGCACACTTTTCTCGTCCATGAGAACAGTACGGGCATTTACTGGTAACGAATGACTCGGTGACCGCATGAGCGTGCTTCTGGCCGAGTGCCTTCTGCATCTGTCGAAACAGTGAGGGGTCGGCTTGCAGGGCGCCACTTGAGTCCGCTTGCAGCAGCAGTTGCGCGGCCTCCTGAGGCGTTCCCTTGCGCAACGCCGCGGCCAGTTTTTGCAGTACAGCCTTGGTTTTGTCGTCGTCGTAGTTCATGTGGGGTGGTAATCCGCAGCGCGGGAGAGGTTGAGAGCCCTTTTGAGCGCGTTGTAGCGGCTTTGGCAGCATTCGAGCGCCGGTGGCGCCAGAATGTTTGTGGTTCTGCTATGCTTTCGCGTTCAGAGGTAAGGGTTAGGTTCCGAAGTGTTCTTGGTCCTTCTGACGATTTCCAGATAGAGACGGCCCGAAGCGGTTTGTTTCACCGATGATGGAAGAACGCCCTTGGCAGCAATGCCGAGGGCGTTTGCGTTTTAGGGCGTGTTTGTAATGGCCTTGACGGCCGCAATCACTTGCGCCGGATCGGCACGTTGCTTGTAGTCCCAGTCTGCCCATACCCAGCGAATGGTGCCAGTGGTGTCGATGACGAAAGTTGCGGGGGCAGGAAGTTCCCACGTGCCGCTGGAGTTGGAAGCTGCCACGTCCAACCCAAACTGACCGTACTTGGCTTTGGTTTGTGGGTCCACCACAAAGTGCACCTTGAAGGCCTTGGCCGCAGCATGAGTGGTGTCGCTGAACACGATGTACTCGCCATTGGCTTTCAGTCGGGTGTCTGCAGCCAGATCTGGTTTTTCGGGGGTGAGCGCTACAAGCGTCCCGCCCGCCGACTTGAGCGCACCCATCTGATCATGCCAGGCCGCAAGCGCGCGATTACAGAATGGGCACCACCCTCCGCGATAAAACGTCAACACAATGGGTCCGTCCTTGTACAACTGTGAAAGATGCACAGGCGTTCCAGATTGGCTCATCACAATCGCATCGGGCGCCTTTGTTCCCACGGCAAGGCCCGGATTGCGCGTTGCGTTGGCCGGGGCTGATGCGCTAGCCGGGGCTGATGCGCTGGCCGGGGCTGATGTGCTGGCCGACGAGGCGGACGCACCCTCCGCCGTTTGTGCGGTGGAGCACGACCACAACGCCGCGCACCACGCGCATGCGCCAAGGGTGACGAAGGTCTGAGACATGATCGAACCTACCGTTTGCCGTGTCATGAGGAGTTCCTGGGGTGCGCACGTGCGTGCGATGGTGCAATGCGAGTGCGTTTCATCATAGAATGGGGGTTTTACGCACGGGTGCCAGCCATCTGTGCCCCACCCCCGAATGGGAAAGGCTTGAGACGTTGAACTCCCAGCAAGACTCAAAGACTGCGGCAGACGCGGCCACCCAATTGGCTGACGCACTGGAGGCCAAGCGTTCTTCAACTGAGATGACCGAGTGGTTGGTGCGCTTGGGCATCGAGTGGGGGGGCAAGATTCTTGCGGTCATTGTGCTGCTGGTGGTGGCCTGGGTTCTGGGTGCATGGGCGCGCCGGGCTATTGGCACATTGCTTGAGCGCCCGCAAGTGGACAGAACTCTTGGAAGGTTCCTGGGCAATTTTGCACGGTGGGTGATCTTTGTGATGGCCATCGTGCTCTGTTTGGGTCTCTTTGGATTCAACATCACGGGAGTGGCGGCACTGGTGGGAGCGGCGGGTCTTACCATCGGGTTAGCGCTTCAAGGATCGCTCTCAAACTTGGCGGCGGGCGTGATGATCCTTGTGCTGCGACCCTTCAAGATTGGGGATCTCATTCAAGTGGCAGGGCATACGGGCAAGGTGGACGACATTGACCTCTTCAATACAAAGGTAGACACCGGGGACAATCGCAGGCTCATCCTGCCCAATGGCCAAATCTTTGGAAGCGTCATGGAGAACATCACGCACCATCCGTGGCGCCGGTGCGATGTTGTGGTGGGCACTGCGTACGCGGCGGACTTGAAACGAACTCGTGCCGCATTGCGAAAGGCGGGTGAGTCGCTTTCCATGCGAGACTCCTCCAAGCAAGTGGATGTGTTGCTTCAGAATCTAGGAAACAATGCGGTTGAGTGGACCGTGCGCGTGTGGGTGCCCACAGCCGATTTTCTGGTGTGCAAGGATCAACTGATTGAGTCCATCAAGAATCATCTTGACGGCGAGGAGATCTCCATTCCATTTCCGCAAATGGAAGTGTGGTTTAGGAACGCGCTTGCTTCCGCGGCTTCGTCTTCCAACTCGGCTTAGGCGTCAGCTGGATTGACGAACCTAAAGACTGCCGCAGCGGCCACGCTGGCACCGAAGCCCGCCACCAAATAGATCCAGATGGTGCTTGCATTCAGAAAGCCCATCATGGTGGCACCAATGGCTACCGCCGGATTGAAGGCCGCACCTGAGATCATGCCCACCGATGCCGCGCCCGCGAAGACGGTGAAGCCGATCGCCAGCCCATAGAAGCTGTTTCCTTGCGTTCCCTTGGCGGTGGCCACGTTCAAGACCACGTAGCAAAGCGCAAAGGTGAATAGAAACTCGGCGAGCAGCGCACGCACAGGATCCACCTGCAGCGCAGAGACTTCTGGATTGCCCTTGAGAAACGGCACCAGCGCCGCGGCCACCACGGCAGCCCCGCACTGGGCCAGCATGTACCCCGGGACCTCTGCAGCGGTGCACTTCTTGCGCAGAAAGACTGCGAGAGTGACGGCAGGGTTGAAATGCGCGCCAGAGATATGCCCGCCCGCGTAAATCATGACCATGAGCACTGAACCAATGACCAGCGGCGCGATCCACTTCATGGAGGGATCGTCCTTGGAGCCCATGACCACGCATCCGATCGTCAAGACCAAGAACAGAGTGCCGATGAATTCAACGACGTACTTCTTCATAAGTGCAGTCCTTTGCGTTTGAAGGAGTGAGCGCGGGGTACGGCCACCCATGGGGGTGGGCGTGTTGTTGGGCGGGATGCTAGCGAACCGTTACAGCTTCGATCCAGAAGACATCGGCCACTTGATGACGCACAAAGTCAAAAGTGACTTCGTCATAGCGGCCAAGTCCGGAGTCTTGGGTGAGGAACACACCCCCGCCGGGAGAATCGGCATCCCTGCGGAACCCCACCAACAGCCT
The DNA here is from genome assembly GCA_964640485.1 of uncultured Isosphaeraceae bacterium. GTDB lineage: Bacteria > Planctomycetota > Phycisphaerae > Phycisphaerales > SM1A02 > CAZXGD01. The sequence continues at coordinate 36,923 of CAZXGD010000018.1, forward strand.
GCTGTGGCCTGACCCCGCGGCCACGGGGTATCCACGCGCCAGGACGTGCAAGATTTCCTCCATCTGTTGATCGTTGACTCCAAACCGGGCAGGTTGCCAGGGCACGATCCACCGAATCTGCAGGGACTCTGCCGTGTTCGTACGCATGCTCTCAGCGGCAGCTCGCACAGAGTCGGAAGGCTTGAGCGCAGAGTCGTATGTCGCCTGGTAAGGCAGTTCAGCTTCGGAGCAAACACCGTACCGCTGAAAGCCTGCCAGTGCGTTGTGAAAGAACGCGCCGTCTGAGGGCGCACCTGCAACCTGACTTGCGGCCCAATTCAGAAACTCTGGGCTCAATCGAGTGCCCTTGCCGGTGTGTTTGGCCAGCGCAAACTCGATGGCGTGGCAAGTGGTGAACACTGAACAAGTACCTCTAGGCCCTTGCCCGCGAGGTGGCAAACCCCACTGGGTGAGTGTGGGCCGCAAGTCGACTGCCGGGGCCGATTGTTCAGCTCCCATGTAGTCAAAGCGCACAAAGTCTTTGACTTGTTGCTCTGTGGGTGCGCTGCTCTGCCATGCTTCCCAGTACAGGCCGGCCAACACACTTGCGGAATCCGCCATCCGTTGCGCGATAAAGTCGTGGCCCGCGGCTCTTTGCAATTCTCCGCTCTTTTGCAATTCGTAGAGAGGGCGCACCTTGGCAAAGCTTCGATCGATGAGCGCGATGGTTTCTGCCCAGACGGTGGCTGCGGTGATGGGCCGAATGGGCACGTTGACCTTGGCGATCTCCTTGACATTGAGACCGTGCAGTGCCACGACATCGCCGTCGATGTATTGGTGAAACGATCGTTCCGTTGTAAAGCCATCAGGATTTGCGCCAATCCATCCATGATGATGGATGGTGGTGTGAAGCGGCTGCCCCGCATCGCCCACAAAGTGGCTGAGTTGGCCCATCTCCCGGATGACATTGGCGCGTGCGGCGTCCAGTTGCGCTTGGCGTGCGGGCTCGTTGAGCTGCTCCAAGATTCTCACCGTGGTGAAGCTGGCCACCAGCTTGGCGTGGTGCTCCACAATGGAATAGGGCAGGTATCCGACCTCATCCTTGGCAAACTGATTCACTCCGCGCTTGGGCTCAGGGGAAGGCGGCTTTTCTGCACGCGCCAGCGCGCCCACAAACTCATAGCGCAACGGCGGAAGTGTGTTCAGCGCGAGGCCACTCCCTTCCAAGAGCTCGATGTCCAAGAAGTGGTCGGGGTTGTTCTCGTGCGCCAGCACAGTCAATTTGGTGCCGCGCCAGCGATCGGGTTCGTTGGCCTGAAAGGCGATTTGCTCGCGCGTTCGGGGTGTCTGCAGCCATTGTGGAGCCTCGGGCGGCAACAGGTCGAGCGCGCTTTCAGTAATCGTGCGGTGACCAGGAGCGTTCCACGCGGCGGCGCATGCCAGCATGGCCAACGCGAATGCAACTTGTGGTAACGGACGCATAGTGTGCCTTCTGAATGGTCGGGGCGGCGGTTGAGCCGGGATTAGTTCATGATGTTGATGGCGCGGGACACCACCAGCACCAGAATCAGCAGCGAGACGATGGCTTGGACGGCCATGACGGCCTTGGCGCGTCGAGTGAGGGGCATGACATCAGTAGGGCTGAACGCGGTCATGTTGGTGAAGCCCAGATACAGGTAGTCAAAGAAACGAGGTGTCCACCCCGGCGGAGCGAGATCTGGATTGATGGTCTGTGGAAATGAGAAGTCCAGATACGGCTTGGGTGTGGAGGCGCGCGCACGTGGGCCGCCGCCGTCGAACTCCCAGAACACCAATCCAAAGGCGGCGATGTTGAGACCCCACACGATGCCGCTGACCCAGAGCAGTTCAACGGCCGTTGCGGTGTGACCCTTGCCCATCACGATGTCAAGCGTGAGCGCTGTGGCAGATTCGACCGCGGACATTGCCACCATGCAGACCACAACGATGGAGAGCCAGCGTGCTGCATGAGCGTGTCTCCCTCGTTCTGCGCGGTCGGCCACCAAGAGCAACACCAGCGGAACGGTCCACACAATGGGTAGGGCCCAGGAGGGTGCCACTCCCAACCAGTCAGGGCGGCAGATGCCCAAAACGCCTGCCGCCACTACTGTCGCGGCCATCGGCCATGGCGATTCCACAGCTCCCATGGGGCGTGTAAGCGCGGCCTGCGGCGGTGAGGACGCTTTCTGCAAGGTGACAGGAAGCATAGTGCCCCTGGAGTGGTACTTTGGTTCGCACTAGGAGCAAACCATGTCAAACACATCTACGCCAACGGCCCCCGGACAGACCCAACGCATCATCGGCGCCTTTTGCTGGAACGAATTGCACACCCGCGACACCGCACGCGCGGCCGAGTTTTACACCAAGGTGGTTGGGTGGACCGCCAAAGCCTGCGGCCCGGCCGGTGAGCACAGCTACACGGAATGGATCACCAAGGGCGGGGTGAATGCAGGCGGCATGATGCAAATGCCCAAGCAGGTGCCTGCGAGTGTGCCAGCGAATTGGGCGGTGTATGTGAACGTGGAAAATGTGGACGCGATGGCTGCCAAGGCGGTGACGTGCGGTGGACGCATGCTCTCGCCTGCCATGGACGTGCCCAATGTGGGGCGCTTCTGTGCGATCGCTGACCCTAATGGTGCAGTGCTCTCGCTCTTTAAGGGTGTGGGCGATTGTGGCAAGAAGAGTCAGCAACCTGAGACTGGCGCCTTTTGCTGGACCGAATTGCTGACCAACAATCTGGCCGCATCTGAGCGCTTTTACAACCAACTCTTTGGCTGGACCACCACCAAGATGCCTATGGCCCACGGGGAGTACACGCTCTTTTGGATCTCTGGCGCCGACCACTCGGACAAGTCGGGTTGCGTAGGTGGAATGATGGAAATCACACCAGAAATGGGCGCCATGCCCTCCAACTGGTTGAGTTATGTTTTGGTGGACGACGTGGACGCCGCTACCGCCAAAGTGGTGCCCAATGGCGGAAAGGTGTGCTGCCCGCCCACGGACATTCCAAATGTCGGACGCTTCTCAGTGGTGACCGACCCCACCGGCGCCACGCTTGCGCTCTTTAAGAACAAGTAGCGCGGCGTTCAATGCTCACGATGGTGACATCGTCATCAAAGGTCGGCTTGCCGGCGTAGTTGCGCAGGTGATCGGTGAGCCGCGTGACGTCGTCGTGCGCGGATTGGCTTCCTTGAAGCGCGGTCATCACACCCTCAATACGGAACATGTGTCCCGCAGGTGACCGCTGTTCCGTGACGCCATCGGTAAAGATCACAAGGCGGTCGCCAACGCCCACCGCTGTGGCTCCCACTTCATACACCTGCTCTTGCACCACTCCCAGCGGAGGCCCCCCGGGAAGTTCAAGCAGGGTGGGTACGCCCGTCGCCGTGACGTGCGCGATGAGAGCGTGCCCCGCATCCATGACATGCACAGTGCCATCCGAAGGCAGATGCACGAACGCAGCGGTGACAAAACGTTCTCCTCGGAAGCGCTCCTGCACGTGATTGTTGAGCCGCGCCACCGCATCGGGCAAATCGTTGTGGAGTGAAAGTGACGCGTGCAGGTGTGAGACCACGGACGCCATCAGCATGGCTGCCGCAGGACCCTTACCGGAAACATCACCCACGATGAGCACATGGCCGCCATTGGCCGTGGGGCAGTACCCCACGATGTCTCCGGCCGCGCCGCTCCCTGGAATGCACCGGGTGATCACCTGCAAGTCTGCGGCCTGAATGAGTGCTGGGGGCATCATGTTGACTTGCACTTGATGCATGGCGTTGACGTCTGATTGCAGGGAGCGCCGCTCCTCTGATTCAATGGCCATCGACGCGAGATCGCAGGCGGCGTGCGCGAATGCGGCGGCATCCTCTGCAGGTGGGCTTGAACCACTTGGTGAATCCAAGTACGCCACCATTTGCACGGAGAGCGCATCGTCAGTGGCCGGAATGATTGGAATGCACAGGGCACTGGAGACCCCGGAATGCATGATGCTCGCGGCGCCGCGAAGGTCTCCGCGATCTTCAAGACGCACTGGTGCGCGGGACGATCGAGCCGCCGCCAGCAAGGTGCGGCTGATCGGTGCCATGCACACCTGCTGATTCACGGTGCTCTCTGCCACTCGCTCCTGCCCGGAGGAACCATCGCGCAGAATGAGTGCGCGACCGTATCGCGTGCCCGATCGCAACGCTTGGGCCACGCGTTCCAGTGCGTCGGTGATATCCGTGGATCGGTGCAGTTGCCCCGCCAGTTCAAGCAGCACGTGCAGCCGGTGCGCAGCCAGAGCACCCAGTTCCGCCTTCGACACGGCACTGGCCAAGGATTGGGCGGAGTCGTCTAGAAGTGGCACCGCCATCAGCGACCGTGCGCCACTCATCAATCGCAATTGAAACGGACCCACAGAAAGTGCGCTGCCGGGAGACAGAAGCACACTCTCGTCCGGTAGCAGCGGGCGGCCGTCGACCAGTGTTCCACTGCGGCTGCCGAGGTCTTTGACGTGCCATCCGGCGTTGGTCCTGGTGAGTTGAGCGTGCTTGCGGGAAACGCGCGAGTCAAGCAGACGCAGCGTTGCGCTCGAGTCGCGCCCGATGACGTATTCGGGCGCCTCTGCGTGAGGGATGAGCATGAAGTCCGGCTGCCCCGAAGTTCTGCAGCTGACGTGAAACCGCAGTTCATGCTCTGGCATTCTGGAGTTTGAGGTTGCGAGAGTGGGGGGCTTCACAGGGCGGTTCTCAATGGTGTGCGCGCACAACAGCGCGGGGCGCTGAGGTTACGCTTTGCTGGTGCTCCGCTCCAAGGTGCTCTTGTGTCTCAGCAGCGTGCTCCTTGGGGCGATTGCCGCCGGAGTGGTGGCCCTCTGGCCGTGGGTCGTGCTCCGCGTTGGAATGGCCTCGGACGCGAGCATCGGCGAAGCCGCGTGGGAAGAGCCCTCCGGTCGCGTGGGAGTGGTTGAGTACTTTCAGCCAGACCAGTGGCCACCTTGGGCTATTGAGCGCGCGGATGTTTTTGGGGGTCGATTGGTGCTCCCGCCGGGAGATGCGGGTTCAGGAGCCGTGATGGCTCCAACTGTCATTCCTCAACTGCTCAATGGGTGGGCCACGCCGTTTGCCGTTGGGAAGGCCTTGCCGGAACGCCCGCATTGGCTTGACGAGTGGCTTACTTCGGAGGGCGAGGGGCGCGTTTCTGAAGGCATGCGAATTGAGAGCGGATGGCCGCTCGCCTGCCTGCAAGGGTGGGTGTTGACTGCCGGGGCGCAGTCTGGGGTTGGTGCGTTTGGCCAGCGGCGGGTGGGGTTGGTCGATCTTCCATCCTTCATGGGTGGGTGGCCAATTCCTTTTCAACCCTTGGGCCTAGGAGTTGCCGTCAATGTGCCCGTGTGGAGCGTGCTTGCCGGCACACTCTTATGGTTGGTGCGCGCCCTGATGGTGACCGTGCGCTCGTGGATGAGGCGCCGGCGCACTCTGTGCACGCGTTGCGCGCACAGTCGACGGGGACTCCCGCCAAACGCCGCGTGCCCCGAGTGCGGACAAGTGGAACCACGATGACTATCTCTTCTCAACGGCCTTTACAAAAGTCTCCCACGCCATGGCGGGCGCGTCGTGCGCGGGCCAACTCTGAATGATGGTGGCGATGTCCCACCCTTGCTGCTTGGCCGCCGCAACCATGCCCGATGCGCGCCCCATGATGCGCAACGTGCCCGAAGGCTGTACGTATCCCAAGTCCCCTTGAAACAGGATCTTGCTCTTAGGAAAGTAGAAGATCAGGTACTCCTCGGTATGCATGCTCTGCTGGCCGATGTCCAGCATCACCACGGCGCTGGAGGAGTCCTTGAGTTCTTGCGAGGGCCGCACCACGTGAATGATGGGAGTTCGAGGGGACTTCTGCAGGCGATCAGGGCGCTGAGTGAATGGGTTGGCAAGAAGCTCTCGCACAAACGGCTCCACGCCGGGAGTCGTGTACACATCGCAGCCAGCGGCCACAAAGGCTCGGATGCCGCCAAGATAGTGAGGGTGGTAGTGGCTGACGGCCACCGCCTTCAGCGGCTTGTCCGGAAAGCGCGCCTTGATGGCGTCGACCAATTGCTCACCGGTAAGACTTGAGAGGGGTGCTTCAAAAACCATGAGGCCCGCGTCGGTCTCCATGACCATGCACCGTGCATCCGCCTCTGCGTGCAGGAATGACCAGAGTCCAGGGGCGACAAGTTCACTGGCCACCGCCGGTTCGAACGGCTTGGGTGGCGTGAGAGTTGCAGCGGCGTTCAGTGCCTCGGCGTCCACCGCGGGTTGCTGTGGCTGCAGCACCAGCCGCCCGCGATAGTGGGAGGTGTCTTCATACACCAAAAACTCCACCGTCTTGGGGACCAAGACTCCTGATCGCACTTCATAATCGCTGTAGCGAATGGTGTCCACGATGTCGCCCAGTCTGCGGTGCGCTCGCGGCCAGTTGATCTCGACGATGCGTGAGGTGGTGGGGTCAATGCGCAGATAGATGGGCTGCCCCGTGTTGGTCTTCATGCGAACAACATCAGCCGCAGCGGGGTCTTGAATCGGGTCAACGGCGGTTTCCAAAACCAGTGCCGGCAACAGCGCGCCCACCGAATGCGCGGCAGCGGGACTGTCGTAGGGCACCTGCCCTTGCCACTTGCCATTGGTCTCTGTGTACACGCTCCATTGCGAAAGCACGCTGCGCTCCCGGTTGCCCAGCGCCGCGCCACTTGCGCCCGCGGGGCCCAAGCGGCTGTCCCACGCCACGACGCCGTTTCGAATAGAGACCACAAGTTCTGCGGCAAGAGTCATGGTCTGGTGAGGTTTGCCCAGGTGTCCTTCAATCTCATAGGTGCCCGTGTAGACCAGAGCCATGGGATCCGTGAGCGCGCCGTGAACGGTTCGCAAGTTGGCCAGAAGGGTCGCATCCGGCTTGGGGGCGGTTGCTGGCGGAGTGGTGGCCACCTGAGTAGCGATTGCGACGTTGGCAACCAGCGAGATTGCCAGTGCGATGGAGGTGATGAAAATCATGGAAGGTTCAACAGAAACGCGCGAGCGTTCAAAGAGTTCCAACCGTGCGCAGGGAGGAGACTATGACTAGCAATTCTGGTACTTCCAGTTGCGCTGCTTGCCCTGCGCCAACCACTCAACAGTGGTCTGCAGGCGGCGTGCGCGCGTGGCTTCCTGCTTGGCCTCAGTGACCCACTCCACATACTCACGCTGGCAGGAAGGGGTGAACCGCTTCCACGTGGCGAGTGATTGCGGGTTCTTGCGCACCGCCGTCATGAAATACGCGGGCGGCTTGAGCGCGGGCTTGGGTTTCGCCGGGCGAGGAAGGCGCTTTCCCTCTTCATTGAGCTTGACGGCTTCCTTCACCAAGGCAATCAGCGTTGCAGTCGATGGCAAGTCCTTGAGCGAGGTGATGCGGCCCAGATTGCCCATGGCGGTTCGGTTTTTGATCTCAAGCTTGCCCGCGGAGTTTTTCATGAGCTTGGCCTTCCAGAACACGAAGGCACAGTGCCCCTTAAACGCAGCCATGAGGCAACACGGACCGTTGTACTCAAATGCGGGCTTGCCCCACTTGATGTGCTCTTGAATGTGTGGGCAGGCTTTGTGAACCGCACCGCGCAGTCGCTTCAGAATGGGTTGCGACCACGCAGGCGAGTTCTTGATGAATGCGTCAACACGAGGGTTGGTGGTGGGCATGGCGTTCGTCTCAGGCGCGTCCGAGCCTCTGGCGAACGATACGCATGTGGTGCCTTTCATGGCCAAGCACCAGCCAGGCTAAGGCGCGTGCGCTGACCGGGAAGCCGTTGGCCACGCCCCGGCGGCGCCAGCCCGCTTCAGGCAAGGCGCGCAGCATTCCCAAGGTGGAAACACGACATGCTTCGTAATCATCCGCCAGCGCCACCATACTCGTGCCATCGCGCTCGGCGACCAGTGCAAAGGCGTTTTCGTCGAACCCGGCGCGAGGCGTCGAGTCGCCTCGTGCGATGCGAAGCGCTCGGTATACAAAGATGCGTTCAGTGTCCACGATGTGGCTCACCGCCTGCCGTAAAGTCCACGTGTATGGAGGGTGGCAGAGTGAGCCATCTTCTTCGCTCAACGTGCGCAGCACACTCATGGTGCGTTCGCACTCCTCTGACAGCCCCGTTTGCAGGTCGGTGTCAGGAACCAGTTCCAGGTACTTCTGGTGGTATGGGGCGAACTCTCCAGATTCTGGGCGCACCGTGAAGAGGTGCGGGGCCGTGCGCGCGGTGGTGTCCATGCTGCAAAGGGTACCCATGGCCACAGTTCAGGGCTCTGGAACTAGGCTCTGGACATGGATCCGGAAACGCCAATCCCCCCTTGCGATCCCAGAACGATTACGCGCCCCGACCCGGTGCTGCGAACGTACTACATCGTGGTGTCACTGCTCACCGGCCCCGGAGTGGTGATGGCGCTACCCATTCTGATGTTTAAGTATGTATCGCTGCGCTATCGGTTTGATGACGAGGGCATTGCCATGAGTTGGGGGGTGCTCTTCCGCCGCGAGATCTACTTGACGTATCGGCGAATTCAGGACATCCATGTGACGCGCGGCATCATTCAGCGATGGCTGGGCATCGCCACCATTGGCGTGCAGACAGCGGCTGGAAGTGCTGGCGCTGAAATGCAAATTGAAGGTTTGGTGCAGTATGAGGGATTGCGTGACTTTCTCTATCAACGCATGCGCGGTGCACACAGTGAGCCGAGTGCCGCGCCACCGGTGGATCACGCTGGCCCCGATGACGAAGCCCTGCGCCTACTCCGTGAGATTCGTCAAGCGGTGCAGGAACTCAAGTTGTCTGTTGATCATCGGGGGACTGGCGCATGAACTCACGGGCGCACCACGCAGCCGCATGGATCTACAGCGGCGTTTGGGGAGTGCTGGCGGGATTGTTCCGCGTTCCCAGAGATCCACCCGCGTTGCCCGTTCGTTCAGGGGCGCGGCACGACTCCTTTCAGCCCAGCGCGGGGTATTTGCAGTATCTAAAGTTCGAATTCTGGGTTCTGCTCGTGTTGATTGACGTGGTGCTCACGGGGCTTTGGATCGCAGCCACCGCCGCGCTGATCCACGCCGATGAGCCCATCTGGGCTGGAATCATTGCGTTGCCCGCGCTGGCGCTCATCGTGCTGCCGGATGTCGTGGCGTACATCGCCATTCACCTGCGCTACGACACCATGTGGTATGTGCTGACAGACCGCAGCGTTCGCATTCGGCGCGGGGTGTGGGTGATCCATGAGATGACCATCACCTTTGAAAACGTGCAAAACGTCACCGTGGAGCAGGGGCCGTTAGAACGCTGGTTTGGCATTGCGTCAGTGGTGATTGATACGGCGGGGGGCGGCGGGGCGCAGCACCCCAGTCAAGCCGGCCTGGGCCATCGAGGTGTGCTCGAGGGGATCGGCAATGCCCACCACGTACGAGATTTGATTCTTGAGCGAGTGCGTGCCAGCACATCAGCAGGATTGGGGGACGAACGTACCCGACATACCAGCGGAAGATCTGCGCCCGGTGGCTGTGATGCAACGGCGTCCAGCGCGGCGGCTCCGCGCTGGTCCCCGGCGCACATCGCAGAGCTACGCGCCATTCGCGATGCTATTCGTGCTTCTGAGAAGGGGCCGGGCTGAGGCGGGCGTTCGTCATCCATTCACCTGCCGCCCGCGCCACGGCGTCGTCGGATGAAGGCCAGTTGTTGAATGCCACAAAGTCGGTGGGGTCGACGCGGTCCCCCAACGGGCGGCCGTAACGATCACCCATCCAGTCAACCGGAAGCACCAGCAGCGACCCATCCGACACATAGAACGTATCTGTGCCGGTGGTGAGACCCGCCGTTGGTTCGCCAAAGAGCCGCGTGCCCGCCTTGCCGCGCAGCGCACCGGCGATCAGCTCACCTGAGCTCATCGTCCAGGGCCCGATGAGAACGGCCACCGGCGCCGCCGACACCAAGTGCGATGGCGCACCCTCTGGAATCAAGTGTTGTGCCGTGCGAACACCGGACAGTTCAATCCATGCCGACGTTGCATCGCACCCCAGGGTCTGGCGTACCCCTCTTGGTCCGATGGAGGTGGCGTGTACGCCGGTGCCCAGAATCGGCCACAGGCCCGCGAGCATGGGCCAGGTGTTTCCGCCGCCGTTCAGGCGCAGATCCACGATCCACCCGACGGGTTGTTGTGATTCGAGTGCGGCAATGTTCTCGCGTAGCGCCAATGAATAGGCATCGCGCTCTCGTGCGTCCTCGCCGGGGCAGCCCGGCAGGAGCAGATATGCAATCTTGCCAGAGAGCATCGACCCCTGAGGCACCGTGGGTATCGCGGCCTGCGCGGAACCGGCGGTGGCGTTCGCGGTGCCAGGCGTGGCACCGGAGGCGCCCGTTGCCGACGGGGCCGACCCCGTCACCGGCTGCGGAACACCGCTGATGAAGCGCGCGTGCGGGTTTCCGTAGAGCTCCAGCAGTTGTTGAATCGCCGGATACGCCGCAGTGTGAGGCGCGTTCTCAGGAATGTTCACCTGCACCTGAACGGCCCACTCTTGCCAATGCGAGGTCTGCGGGTTCAGCGCGTGCGCCTCACCGAGCGCTGCGCACTCTTGTACCAGCGCTCGGGCCGCACCTGCCTTTGCAGGGGGCGAAGAGCAACTTGCGACCATGACGGTACAGCCCAGCAGAACGATTGAACTGTGGCGAATCACACGCGCAGAGTAGCCTTCTTTCGCATATGAATTCGGGCGCCATTCCCACCATTCGCGCGGCGCACGCGGCCAGAATCATCCTGCACCGCGCGGCCTTGTCTGAGCCGCGCCCGCAGAGCAGTAGTGCCAAGGTGGCCGCCATGATTCACAGGCTTGGGTATGTGCAGATTGATTCGATCGCAGCGGTGGAGCGCGCGCACCACACCATCTTGCGCACGCGCTTAGCGGGATACCACGAGTCACACCTGAAGTGCGCGGCAGAAGAGGATCGAAAGGTGTTTGAGCATTGGACGCATGACGCGTGCTTCATTCCCACACAATGGATGCCCTACTGGCATGTGCGCTTCAAGCGTGATGCCAAGCGCATCTCCAACCACTCGTGGTGGAACGCGCGCGCCGGAGGCAGCGCAGACCAAGTGATGCGGCACGTGCTGGCCACGGTGAAGCGCAATGGGCCCACGCGTGCGCGCGATCTGGAAGGCAAGCGCACCACCGATGGCGCGTGGTGGGGGTGGAGCCCTGGCAAGGCTGCGCTTGAAGCCCTGTGGCGCAGTGGAAAGTTGGCGGTGTCGCACCGGGAGGGATTTCAAAAGTCGTACGACCTGTTTGAGCGGGTGCACCCGCAAGTGCGTGAGTCGCCAGCCACACCAAGGGCGCATGTGGAGTGGGCCTGCACCGAAGCACTCAACCGACTTGGCGTGGGCACGCCCAAGGAAATTGCTGCATTTTTTGGTGACTTGGATGCAGTGGATGTGCAGGCATGGTCTCGCACCCGGCAGGGGCGCTCCCGCTGCATTCCGGTACTTCGTGAACGCATGGATGGAGGTGAAGCTGAGGCCGCACTGGCATTGCCCGATGCGATCAATGATCAGTTGCCGGAGCCGCGGGGCGTGCTCCTTCTCTCACCCTTTGATCCTGTGGTGCGGGACAGGCAGCGGTTGGAGCGTGTCTGGGGATTTAGGTATCGCTTTGAAGCGTTTGTGCCGCAGGCCAAGCGTGTGGACGGGTATTACACGCTGCCGGTGTTGGATGGTGCGCGGTTTGTGGGTCGGTGTGCGCTGCGCGTCGATCGCAAAGCCAAGCGGCTGACTCTTGAACGGTGGCGCAGTGAAGAACGAAGCAAGTCGCTTCCGAACAAGGTGCGCGAGTGCATCGAAGCGTTCGCGCAAGAACTGGGTTTGAAACAGGTGGTGTGGCGGCAGCCCGGCACCGCACGCCGCTAGAGTGTGCAACATGAGAATGCATTCACTTGTGTTGGTGATTAGCGCCATGCTGGTTGCCGCGGCGCCGCCCTCGGTTGAGACCACGCGCGCCAGCGCCGATGCGCTCGACCAGTTACACGCATATCTCCGCAGCCCGGCCGTCACCGGGCGGGATCTCTCTGACGGGGATGCGCTGACCGAACTTGCCAAGCAGCCATTTTCCAAGGTTGCGCTCACCAAGAAGGATGCAACGCAAGCAGCCCAGGCGATGTGGAAGGCGTACGTGACGTCGTCGCATGAGGCGCGCGCCAAGGAGATTGACTCTGGCGCCATCACCGTGGGCGGAATTCGAATGCCGATCGCGTGTACGGAGTATGAAGCCAAGAGCCAAGACCCAAAGGTGGCAACAGAGAAGGGCAAGAGCCTTTGGATCAGCTTGCATGGTGGAGGTGGGGCGCCCGCCAAAGTGAATGACCAGCAATGGGAGAATCAAAAGCGCCTCTACACGCTGAGCGAGGGCATCTATGTGGCGCCCCGCGCTCCGACCAATGAATGGAATCTCTGGCACCTGGACCACATCGACGCTCTCTTTGCGCGGTTGATTCAAGACATGGTCATCGCCAAGGGCGTTGACCCTGACCGCGTGTACATCATGGGGTATAGCGCAGGCGGAGATGGCGTCTATCAACTGGCTCCGCGCATGGCAGATCGCTGGGCCGCTGCAGGCATGATGGCTGGGCACCCCAATGACGCAAAGCCGGATGGCTTGCGCAACATTGGCTTTACGCTCCATGTTGGAGAAAAGGACGCGGCGTTCGATCGCAACAAGGTTGGCGCACAGTGGAAGGACCAACTGGACGCACTTCAGCGTAAGGACCCGAAGGGTTACGCGCATTGGGTGGAAATCTGTGCCGGCAAGGGTCACTGGATGGATCGGCAAGATGCGGCGGCAATTCCGTGGATGTCCAAGTTCACACGCAATCTGCGGCCAGAGCGCGTCGTGTGGCTGCAGGACGATGTGGTTCATCCGCGCTTCTATTGGCTTGCCGTGGACTCCCCGAAGGCGGGTGCACGTGTCGTGGCTGAACGCCGGGGACAAACCATTCAACTTGCCGAGTGCCCCAAGGACGCTTCGCTGCGCATTCGATTGGACGATGCCATGATGGATTTGGACAAGCCCGTCACGGTGACGCGAGATGGCGCTCGGGCGTTCAGCGCAGTGCCTCAACGAACAATCGCAACATTGGCCACCACGCTTGCGGAGCGCGGTGATCCAAAGGGCATGTTCAGCGCTGAAATCACCCTTGGAGAGTCAAAGTAGCCCCGAGTTTAGGTTTTGCCGTGGGGCCGTGGAACGTATCCTTCCGGAATGCGCAACACAATCAAGCTCCTTGTTACCGCCACCGCGTGCTGCACACTGATGGCTTTGGCCGCCGCTCCGCAAGCCGCGAGCCCCAAAAAGTCTGCAGAACCTGCCAAGCCCGCGACATCTACCCCGCCCGCGGCCCCTGTGGCCCCGGCAGTCGGCTCCGCCGCGGAAGCGTTTGCCCGTATCAAGGCGCTCGCGGGAACATGGGAAAGCACGATCGCCGGTGTGGATCAAAAGGAAAAATCGCTGGTGACCTATCGAGTGATCGCCAATGGTTCGGCGGTGGTTGAGACGTTGCTGAAGGGAACGCCTGAAGAGATGGAGACCATCTTTCATCTTGATGGCGATCGCCTGCTGGCCACCCACTACTGCGCTGCGGGCAATCAGCCCCGAATGAAGGCGGTGAAGATTACGCCCGACTCGGTGACCTTTGAGATGTTGGATGCCACCAATCTTCCGGACCGCAATGCCATGCACATGGGTGCACTGCGAATTGAGTTTGTAAACGCAGATCAGATCAAGAACAATTGGACCGCGTTTCAAGGGGGCAAGGACCTAGGGCAGACCGTGTTTGAACTGAAGCGAATCTCAAAGCCGTCCACCACCACAGCGGGGACTGTGGGGCGTTAGGCGCGCGAGGCACGCGAGGCACGCCAGGCCCGCTCCGCGTTAGGCCAGCACCGGAAGGTGCAGTTCAAATCGTGCACCGCCCATGGCGCTTGTGGTGCACAGCAGTTGTCCCCCCAGTCCGCGCGCAAGTTCGCGGCTGATCGCCAGCCCGAGACCCAGGCCCCGCACGGAATCTCCCGGTCCGCGCGTGCCGCGATCAAAGGCGGTGAAGATCTTGCGCCGCATGTGTGCTGGCACGCCGGGGCCATCGTCATCCACTGCCAAGATCAAGGTGCCCGCGTGCACTTGTGAAGAGAGTCGAACCGTGGCACCGGTTCCGGCATATTTGCAGGCGTTGTCCACCAGATTGAAAAGTATCTGCCGAATGCGGTCTGCATCAGAAGCAGTGTCCACGGACCCGGCGGCGAGGTCCACCACGAACTTGGCACCCGACTCTTGGCAGCGGCGCGTGAGCACAGGCTCCGCAGCCATCACCAAGTCACTGGCGCCAATTCTGCGCGCGTCCACAGTGGCGCGGCCCTCCTCAACGCGCGACCACGTCAGCACATTCTCCACCAGAAGGCCCAGGCGCCCCGATTCGTCGCGCAGTGTGTTGAGATAGGTCTTGCGTTGCTCGCCATCCTTCACCATGTCGTCAGACAGCATCTCGGCGTAGAGCCGAAATGTGGTGAGTGGCGTGCGCAACTCATGTGTCACGCTCGAGGCAAAGCGGCTGGTCTGGACTGCGGAAGCAATCGTGGAACGCAGTGCCAAGCCGGTGGTGCCCAACGCACCCAGCGCGGCCAGCCATACCAAGCCCAATCCTGCCAATCCACTGCCTTGAGTGCCTTCGTCAACAGAGGATGCGCTCTCTGGCACCACCAAGACCACAGGAAGGCTGGCCATGGCCACCGCCGGATCCAATGTGCCGGAGACTGGCGAAGGACGAAGATCCGCGCCCGGCATGACGTCAGCGGCGCGTGCCAGCAGTTCCTGCTTGAGTGCGGGCCAGTTCACCAACACCCCCTGAACCAAGCTCTCTGAGTTGAGCACCACTCTGCGAGCGAGCACCAGTCGTTCGGCAGGATGGCCCAGCCAGATTGGCACGAGCGGGCCCACCTGCACTCGTTCTGGTGAGGCGGGTGCGGGCGCACTTCCAACAGCCCCGGCGGTCTGTTGCGGCGCTACTTCCATCTGCTGCGCATAGTTAGTGTTGTCACGCCTGGCCTTCAAGTCATAGGCGGCGTCCTGCTGCATCTTTCGCCATTGCGCCTCCGGCACCTGCGCTTTGGGTTCGCTGTTGGCACTTTGCGCAACCGTCAGCACGGTTGGATCGGCGCTTTCAGCCATGGCATTTGCCAGCGACGCCTCGGCGTCGGCAAGACCGGAGAGAAGCACCTGCGGTGGAGTTTGCTTGGCAAAGATTGCTAGTTCTGCGGATCGCTCCGGATTGTCAGGCACCGGAGCGCAGCCCACAAAGTCCTGGGCGAGATAGACCGCTGAAGGCACCTGCGGCGAAGTGAAGCCCGTGCGCTCTCGATACTGAAAGTGCAGTGGCAGAAACTCGCTGTTGAACTGCAGCAGCGGGCTCGGCAGCACCACTTCGCCCTGCGTAAGCGGTTCAAGCAGCCGGTTGTACGCCATGGTCTGCGGGTAATAGGGTTCGTATTCAAACCACGTGCGGCCCGCCTCACGCGCCAACCTTGGCGCCAACCAGGAATCCATTCGCCAGAGTGCCAAGCGAACTTTCTCCTGTAACTGCACTTGGCCGCGCGCTTGCTGCTCTTCATGTTCAAGATGCACCACGCGGGCGGTGATCCACCCCAGTGCGAGCAAGACCGCGGCGCTGCCAACGCCGTACACGGTCCACCATGCCATTCGGTGCGAGCGCTTCATGGTTCCACCGTCACCGTAGGAGACAATCGATACCCCTTGCCGCGAGCCGTTGTGATCCACTCCTCTTTGGCACCCGCAGCCACAATGCGATCGCGCAGTCGCGCCACCTGCATGTCCACGGTGCGAGTCTCGAGCCCCTTGGGGTCCAGCCCCCACACCACATGCAGCAATTCCTTGCGGTCCACCGCGCGCGTTCTATTGGAAGCCAAGAATCGAAGGATGCTGGCATCGCGCTCTCCGAGTTCCGCCTCGCCGCCGGCGCCGCGCAGCACGCGCCTCTCGAGGTCAACGCGCACCAGTCCATCAGAGAGCGCACTGACGTCTCCGGGGCGTGCGGGCGACCGGCGCAAGACGGCTTCTATTCTGGCCAACACCTCACGCAGACTGAATGGCTTCACGATGTAGTCGTCAGCTCCGCGCAGCAGCCCGTTCACGCGATCATTCTCTGAGCCAAGTGCGGTGAGCATGATCACGGGAAGCGTCGGGCGTGCGTCGCGAATCTTGACCAGTGCGTCAAACCCTGATTGCCGAGGCAACATGCAGTCCAGCAACACCAAATCGGGGGAGTCCTCCAATGCGCGCCGTACCGCGGCCTCGCCATCCGTTGCTTCGAATGGCTGATACCCATGAAACGTCAGGGCATCTACAAGGCCGCGGCGAATGGCGCTGTCATCTTCAACTACAAGCACTCGGATGCTCGTCATAGGCAGGCACTCCAGATCACACGATACGCCTAGCAGCCGTTTAAACCCTGCGTGAGAGTGGTTGGAGTTGCGGCAGGAGTAGAAACGGGGGTGCCGCTTGGTGCCGCCGCGGGGGTCGCGGTGGGTGCGGCGGGAAATGTCAGCCCGCGTGCGATGGCTTGGGCGCGAATGGCATCCCGCAGCGCACGTTCAAAGGACGTGTCTGAAGGGGACGCCTTGGCCAGCTCGGCCGCTACGAATTGAGCACGCTTCACCCCCAGATCCTGAATCTTGGCTTGAATGGATGCGCGTTCTGTGGCCCGTGCCGCAACGAAAGCTTTGCGTTCTTCTGGCTTCAGGTTGCGCATTGACTCAGGAAGTTGCGCGGTCTCCACAGTTTCCAGCTTGAAGCCTGGTGACTTGCAGGCATCAACCAAGTCCCAGTGCCGGTTGTCGTAGTTGCTGCTCCCTTTAGCCGCGCATCGTTGCGCAGCCACGGCGGAGCTCATGTTGGCGGCATTCGTATCCTGTTCAACCTGATTGGCTGCCGACCATTCGCCCGCTTGGCCGTAGGCCAGATAGGTGGTGTTGAGCGCAGTGTTCAGCGCCACCAATTCTGCGTCAAAGGGCGTTTCCATCGCCACCACACCTGAGTTTTGGTTGATGCACGCTGAACGTCCATCCGCCAGCCGTGCCACTTCCTTCCAGGCGGCCACCAAGTCGTCAGTCTCAGCCCCGCAGTAAATGCTGTTGACGGCGATGCCGCTGCCGATGGCTCGTTTGCAGGCATCTTGATACTTCACGTCTTGGTCTTGATCGGCCGATTCATTGCCAGCCACCACCATGATCTTGAGTGTGGAAGGATCGGTGGACCATGTCAGAGCCTTGGTGGCCTTGTCCACCACTCGACCGACCAGTTCGGTCCCTCCATTAGTCGTGAGCGCGAACAACTTGCTGCTCACCAGATCCAGATCGGTGGAGAGATCAATGTCCACACTGGTCCAGCCGTTTTCAGCGGAATGGCCGTCGTTGCCGTACGTCACGAGGGCGACACGAAGCTTGGGGGCGGGCTGTGCCGTGGCCAAGTCGCTGATGATGTCCCAGATGCGGGCGCGTGCGGAGTCAATGAGCCCGTTCATGCTTCCGCTTGTGTCCAAGCAGATGGCAAGTTCAATGGTTTGTGCGGGGGGCGTGGCCGCGCTTTGAGCGGCGATGGCGGCGCACCGTTCTCCACCAGAAAGGGCGAAGGTTGACGAGGCCACCAGCGCCAATGCGGAGAGGGGTAGAAGACTCAGTCGTGTCAAGCGTGTCATGTGTGTGTCCTTTCAAAGAGTGAGTTCAAGACATTCAATCAAGGGTTAGCACTTGCGCACCAGGATGGTGCGACCCTTGTGCCGGAGGATGACGTCGCCATCCAACGCCAGCGATGATTGGCGTCCTTCCTCCACGAGTTCCCACAAGATTTGGCGATGCCGCTCTGAGCCATAGTCAACTTCTTCATCAATCGTGGGTGTGCGCCCGGCCAGTGACGCGTCATTCCACGCATTGCCAATCTTGTAGAAGGTCTTGTCCGCGCACTGGCTCATGTTGCTGGCCTCGATCTGCTGTCCGTTGGCGGCCACATAGCTCGTGGTGCGAGCCTGCACCGACTCCAGCTTCTGTCGATTCCAGTTGTCCCCCTGGCTTACCGCTCCGGCGCCAGTGCGCGTGGCAACCGCGCGGCCGCGCAGGGCATCCAAGCAACCAACTTCCAGAGCGCGCAAATCGTTGAACGATGAGCCCTCCAGCGCGAGCATGCTGGTGTATTCCGTCAGGATTCCGTATGTGGTGGAGAGGCGAACGATCTCACCCGCCAACTCGCGCCACCGTGGATCGTTGGGGTTGTTCACACCACCGTTGGCTTGATCCAACCCTTGCTGCCGGATTTCGTCAATCAACACGGCGATGCGTCGGCTCGCCCACAGCCGGGGAATAAACGCGTTGTTGGTGGAAGCTCCCTTGGGCTCAACGTCGACCTTCATTGCGCGCCGACCAGCCGCAGAGCCACCCGCGAGCGAGAGCGTGAACGGGTCCTCGCCGCGATATCGCCCAAGCACCACCAGACTGCCACCGCGAAATACATCAGGAAGGATCACAGGTAAGACTTCTTCTGCGCGACCGGGAGCGGGGGAGCCGTCAGCCGCGAGCACCTCCAGCGTGGGATCCGTGAGCGCAGGGCCACGAAGGCGTTCGCCCACTTCAGCAATTCGCGCAGCCAGGTCATCATCCTTCAACGCCAAGTACGTGCTGATGGCGCGCGTCTGATCGGAGATGCGGTCCAAGAGTGGAACGTTGATGTCCTGCCCTAGTCCGATGGTGAAGACTCGCCGATGCGCAGCATTGCCATGCTCCGCCATCACACGAATGTCAACCTCTTTGGTGCGCCCTACGGTGGGAATGCCATCGGTCACAAACAAGACCGCCGGCAGCACGCCTGGACCTGGTGCCGGTTGGCGCAGCGCCTCCAAGAGTGCATCGTGGATGTTGGTTCCGCCACCTGGCACCAACGCCGTCACGTATGCGCGGAGTTTGGCCTTACTGTCCGCGGTAACCGCAACCGGTGCAGGAGAAAAGCGCGAGACACTGTTGGCAAAGTCGATGACATTGGCGGTGTCCTGCGCGTTAAGCCCATCCAGAATCTGCAGGGCGGCGGCCTTGGTGCGCTCAAACGGTGCACCCGCCATGCTGCCGGATCGATCGAGCACCAGAGTTACTTCACGCCGCATTTCCGCCACATGGGTGGGCGTGGGAGCTGCCGCCAAGAGCAAAAAGAATCCACCGCCGGTCGCGGGATCGGGGTAGGTCACCACACTGGCGCTGGGAGTATTGGATCGAATCACACTCAGTCGGAAGGCGCCAGCACCCTCAGCGTGAGCACGTGCGATCACGCCGCGCTCTGTGCGCTTGGTGACCAATTCGTGTGAAGGGGAGTACACGGCTGCGGCATCCGCCCCTGTCACCAAAACGTCGATGGTCCAGCTTGGGCCTCCACGCACATCGCTGCGCGGCAGCACGTAGTCCAAGCGACCATCGCTGCCCGTGAGGAGTTCTTCCCAGATGATTCGCACGCGCTGCGTGCCGTGTGGCGCCACCGGGAACACGCTTGATCGAAGCAGGTTCCATCCGGCCCACTCCAAGAGGGCGGGGTCGCGCTCTCGCATGACAATTGAGTCGTAGAGTCGGCGCGCATCATCGCGCGGCATGAAGGTGGCGGTTGGTTCTGCGGCTGACCCCTGAAAGGTGAACCCCGTCACTGTGGCCTTACCCGGAACTGGTACGAGCAACACCGCTTGCTCAGCGGTCATGGCCATGTTTTGCACGCCTACGTCAAGTGTGGTGGTTGCCACGTTGGCACTGATCTCCACCCGCGCATCGACCTGAGTCACCACGATTGCTGGTGCCCCTGCCGCACGACCCATTTGTGGCAGCACCCACCGGTGTGCGTGTGGTGTGGGCAGTGGAGGAACCACCGATGTGGAAACCTGTGCAAGTGCAGAACTGCCCAACAGAATCAAGCAGGCGGTCAGAAGAAGGGCCGGTCGGATGTTCATCGTGTGCTCTCCATGTGTCTGATGGAAAGTACGACCGAATACCCCCCGGATTTGTCACACCTGTGCAACGGGGCTGTGTTCTACGGTTCTCGCAAACGTCGCAGCATCCACGTTTGCGCTGGCGCCGCACCCTTTTGTGGGGGAGAGCTGGCACCATCAATAGTGGCCAACAAAGTGTCGCCATCCCGCCGATATTGGATTCGTTTGGGAAAGTCGTGCTCGGGATTGGTGAAGGTTGCGCTGTGATGGTCGCTTGCCGTGAGCATGAATTCAGTGGCAGGGCGACCCTTGGGCTGAGCCAGATACACGAGTCCAGACTCGCGTTTCTCGATGCGAAAGAACTCAAAGAAAACCATTTGGTTCCCCTTCACCGTCATGGAGGTTCCCAGCATCATTCCGCCCAAGGGAGTGGACCAATGTTCCTGGGTGATGGTGTCTTGGCTTTGAGTTTGCCACGTGCCCGCCATAAAGGCCACGGGTTGCAGACCGCACAGATCAGCTGACTCTTGGGTTGTGGGTGAGGGCGCGCATGCAGTCACCAGCAGGGAGGCGCACAGCAAAAGAGTGCGGCCAAGGGCAGCGTTGGAACGGTCCATGATGGCAGGCTAAGAGGGGGGTTGCGCAGTTGACGGCGGCTGCCTACCATCCCCTGCAAATGAGACTCAGTCTCAATACGTTCAGCACCCGATCCACCCGCATTTTGGGGGTGTGGGTGTTCTGCTTCTTCCTCGCCAAGGGGTTGCTCTGGCTGCTTATTCCCGCCGCTCTGGTGTGGTGGGGTGCCTCGAGCAGCCCCTAAGTGCTGCCATCACCAATCCGACGATCATGCCCGCAAACCTCCAATCACACGCGTCCGCTGGCGCACCCGCCGCTCGTTGCCCCTTTCGAAGGCTTTTGGGAACACCTGAGTCCTTGAGCGAACAACTCAAGTCCCAGACTCGGCCCCAGCACACACAGGCAGAGCACCACCCGCTGCAACAGCGGGCCGTGACGGGCTCAATCACGCGTTTGGAATATGCCTCATGGGCGGCGCAGCTCAATCACATCCACCAGAACCTGGAGGGTGCCCTGGATTCTCAATCGCAACGCGAGCCGCGATTGACTGCCGTTTTTACGCCGGAATGCCGTCGCTTACAGGCGTTTCAGGCGGATCTTTCGCTTTTGGACCCACATCAAGAGTGCCTCCACGTGTGTTCCGCAACGGCGGAGAGTGCAGCGTGGATCCAATCGATGAGCAACGCGCAGCCGCTTGCGCTGTTGGGTGTGTTGTACGTGCTCGAAGGCAGCACCAATGGAGGCAAGTTCATTGCAGCGGTACTGCGCCGAGCGTGGGGCATGCCGGCGGGTGAAGGGTTGCGTTCGCTTGATCCGCATGGGGCGGCGACTCACGAACGGTGGCAACACTTCAAAACCGCACTGGACGGCCTGAAGGTCAGCCAAGAAGAGCGATCAGCCATCATTCTTGCAGCTGGCGGCACATTCGAACGCATCAGCGCCATCATGGACGAACTGTGCGTCGGAAACCCTCACACCGAGGCTGGGAAGCGGTTCAAACAAAACTAGGACGTTGCTCCACGGCCCTCGTGGACTGCGTGAGAGACGCCTGAAGGTCCATTTCGCAGAATCATGTGGTTTACCGTGGATGGGTTATGCCGATACCTGCTACAGTACGCCTCTTCGAAGGCGCATCGCGCCGCGAAGCGCGATCCATTCGAGGTCGCTACCACAAGCCCTAGGGCTTTCTTTGCACGCTTGTTCGCCTAATGATGGCGAGGCGTGCGTGACCTAGGCAGCGGACCAGTTCAATTCTCCACGCGTGCGCTTGGGCAAACCGCCAAGCACCCTCTGGGACCAGTCGAACCGATCCGAACCACACGGCATTCCGCCGTATGGCTCTTTGGAGACTGTTTGTGCTTTCATTTTCATCGCTCAAGCTCTCGGCATCCATCCTTCACGCCCTGACGGAGAGCGGATACACCACGCCCACGCCCATCCAGGCGCAGGCAATTCCAGCGGCTTTGGCCGGGCGCGACCTACTTGGCTGCGCGCAGACCGGCACGGGCAAGACGGCCGCGTTTGCGTTGCCCATTATTCACCGGCTTTCACCCGCACCTGGCGTTGCCATTGCCGCCGGCAAGGGCGGCGCCCGTTTGCCTCGCGCGTTGGTGCTTTCACCCACGCGTGAATTGGCCGTTCAGATTGCCGAGAGCTTTGTGACCTATGGCGGGCGCTCTGGCGTTTCAGTCACCACCGTCTTTGGTGGCGTCAGCCAGATGCACCAGGTTCGCGCTCTGCAGCGCGGTGTTGACGTCATTGTGGCCACCCCCGGCCGCCTGATGGACCTGATGCAGCAGCGTCATGTGAATCTCTCCGCCGTTCAGACTCTGGTTCTTGACGAAGCCGATCGCATGCTCGACATGGGCTTCATTGCGCCCATCCGTCAGATCGCTGCTGCCATTCCAGTGACCCGGCAGACTCTGTTGTTCTCCGCCACCATGCCTCGCGAAATCGTCAAGCTGGCGGAGTCGCTGTTGCGAGATCCTGTGCGCGTTTCGGTGACGCCCGTCGCCAGCGCAGCCCCCAAGATTGAGCAGCGCGTACACATGGTTTCTCGCCAAGAAAAGCCCGCGCTTTTGACCCATTTGCTCAAGGGTGCTGAAGTCTCCCGCTCCATCGTGTTTGTGCGCACCAAGCATGGTGCGGACAAGCTCTGCCGAAAACTCAATCAGTGCGGCATTCGCGCGGAGGCCATTCACGGAAACCGCAATCAGAATCAGCGTCAGCGCACGCTGGACTCGTTTAGGGCTGGTCGTGCACCGGTGCTGGTGGCCACGGATGTTGCAGCGCGCGGCATCGATGTGGATGACGTTTCGCACGTCTTTAACTTTGATCTTCCCCATGAGCCTGAGGCGTACGTGCACCGCATTGGTCGCACGGGTCGCGCAGGCGCCGCTGGTATCGCCGTGGCGTTTTGCGATTCCGAAGAGCGTTCGATGCTCCGAGGTATTGAAAAGCTGGTGGGCAAGCAGATCGAACGGGCTGCGCCTGTCACAGTGCCGCCGCAGTCTGTGATGGAAACGGTTGCCGCACACTCTGACGGCCACGGACAGCGTTCCGCGCCGCGCGGCGCCGCGCGAGGCGCCATGCCTCACGGCGGCGCGACGCACGCGCATGCACCGCGAAAGTCTCACCCCATGTCGGCGGTGAAGTCGCACGGAAGGCACACACCCAGTTCATTCTCAGGTGGAGCACGCAGTGGCAAGCCGGGCAGCCGGAGGCCCGCAGCCTCGCACGCAAGATGAGTGAGCGCCAGCGGAGTACGCTGAGGGCGTGCTGCGAATTCCAGTCCAGATCCTGAACACCGCTCGCAAACTGCGGTTGGATCGGGATTGGTACTTGGTGCTCATCGCGGGCACCATGGGCATGTTCATCGCCCTAGCGGCGCTAGCGTTCATCTTGCCGCTCCGCGAGGCGGAGCGCGTGTTCGAGACCGCGCTGCGAGGGGAACGCCCTGAGGCGTACCTGCTGGTGGTTGGCATTCCCGTCGTGGGGGCGTTGCTCACCGCGGTGGTGCTGCTGCTGTTGCCTGTGCGCGTGCGCGGCCACGGTGTGACGCAGGTGCTTCACGCCATCAATCGAAACCAGTCCCACATTCCGCTCAAAGTAGCGGTGCGGCAATGGGTGGGCAGCAGTTTCACCATCGCCAGCGGGGGCAGCGCAGGGCCAGAGGGACCCATCGTGACCATCGGTGCCACGCTTGGCTCGCTGGCGTCGCGCTGGTTGCAGGTGGATCGCCCAGCCACCACCACGCTCCTAGGGTGCGGCGCTGCAGCGGGTATCGCCGCAGTGTTTGCCGCGCCGCTCACTGGGATCTTTTTTGTGCTTGAAGTGTTGCTGCGCGACTTCTCTCTGCGCACATTCACACCCATCGTGGTGGCCTCGGTGCTTTCATTTGCAACCATCCGCGCCATCTTGGGAGATGCGGATCCAGTCTTTGGTGACTCCACTGAATTGGTTCGCCACATCCAGGCTGAGATTTCCATGGGCGCGGTGCCATTGCTTGCGGCGCTTGCGCTCTTGAGCGCGGGGGGCGCGGCAATCTTTACGCGCACCATCGAGCGAAGCGAAGACCTGTTCTCTCAAGCCAAGTTCCCCCGGTTTCTCAAGCCCGCCCTTGGCGCGCTTCTGCTCGGTGTAGGTGCAGCCGCGTGGATGTGGGTGGGCGGGGCGCACTCAGTTCCCCCCTTTCTGGGTGCGGGTTACGCGGCCATTACGCACGTACTCACCGGTCCCTTGCTCAATTCCAACGTCACGCTGCTGACTGCCGCGTTGCTCTTCTTTTGGTTTGGCACCAAGGTGGTTGCCACCGCTCTCACGCTGGGGTCGGGTGGCGCCGGAGGTCTGTTCGCTCCGGCGCTGCTTGCAGGAGCGTCGCTGGGGGCGGCGGTGGGCTGCCTAGGTGCGGTGGCGGGAATCAGCCAGCCAAGCCCCGCAGCGTGCGGCCTGATCGGCATGGGATGCATGGTGGCTGCAACCACCCACGCGCCGCTGGCAGGAGCCATGTTGGTCTACGAACTTTCGCACAATGAAACAATCATTCTGCCCGCGCTTCTGTGCACCGTGGTGTCCACTCTTGCAGGGCGCGCCCTCTATCCATACAGCATGTACACAGCGCCATTGGCGGCCATGGGAATTCGCCACGGCGAGATGGGTGACTTGACGCTTCTGCGCCGGATGACAGTTGCAGACCTCGATCCCATGGAAGCGACGTGCATCCATCCCGCGGCTTCCGGACTTGAATTGCTGGCCAAAGCGGAGGCCACCGGCCTGCGGGAGATCGTGGTGGTGGAACAGAATGGAGATGCAGTTGGCTTGGTCACCTCCAAGGATCTGCAATCACTTCTGGTGTATCGAGAAGTGGCTGAAGCCATGACCGTCTCTGATGTGGTACGAACCGATCTGCCCTCAACGTGGCCGGACGAAACGCTCGATGTTGTCTTTCAAAAGCTCGCCGCACGCGATGTTGAAACGCTCATCGTGATGAAGGAGCGAGGAAGCCGCAAGATTGTGGGTGTCATCACCCGAGATCAAGTGGTGCGTGCGTACGACGCCGCATTGCGAACCCAAGCGTAACGAACACCACCATCCATGCAGCCTGCGGCGGTCATTCTTGGGGTTCTTGTGTGCGCCAGTGTGGTGTGGCTGGGTGTGGCTTGGGGTTTGGACTCCGTGCGCAGGCCAAAGGAGCGTTGGCATCGCCGATTGCGGTGGTCGTGGGTAGTGGCGATCGGCATCGTGGCCGGGATTCTTATCACGGCACTGTTTGCGCTGGGGTTGGCCTATTGGGATGCCACCGATCGAAAGTTGTTTCTACAGCAGGAGTTGATTCCCGCTCTGTTGGTGATTGCTGGGGCGTTGGTTTTTCTGGCCATCATTCCAGGAGTTGGTGTCGGGCTCCTGGCCCGAAAGATCGCTCGTGCCTCAGGCATCTGGTGTTTGGGTTGTGGATACGACTTGCGAGCCACCTCTGGGGATCGTTGCCCGGAGTGCGGACTCTCCGTTTCGCGCGATGGCAGAAGTGCCAATGTCAACAGATTGCAACGCCTGCGAAGCCGGCTGGCTACGGTGGCCTCGCTGTCGGTGCTGGCGCTGTCAGGCCTCGTGCTTTGCGCTGCCGCTGGCTTTGTGGCGTGGGACTACTTTGACCGCCCCGGCGTTGCAGCCGCAACCGAGTGGTGTCCCCGATGTGGAGCGACAGAGCTTGGGTTCCGTTCGAAGTGGCTCGGGCTGCCCCAGCCCAGCAAGAGTGCGTTCCACTTTGCGGGCAGCGCCACATGCGCGCACGCGTGGACTCCAACAGTCGTAACGCGCAGTGCCCGGGACTGTGTGCCTTGGAACGTGACGCCAGGAGATGCCATTCTGTTTGAGTGTGGTGATCCCAATTCACCCAACGACCCGCCGATGGTGGGGTCCTTGGAGCTGGTCTCCTGGCGCCACGGGGGTAGAGAGCCACCGG
>CAZXGD010000019.1:0-62612 GCA_964640485.1 uncultured Isosphaeraceae bacterium
CGGACGCAAGTCCGTCGATCAGGCGTGTCCACGGAAACTGGGGAGGCTCAAACCGAGCGCGAATCCCTCCTCGGCGGCCCGTCCTACAACTTCAATCGAGTCGCGAACGCGCTTTCCGCCGTAGTTTGAAAGATCATCAAGGGACCCGACCGCTGGCCCGAGGCCATCGAGCCTCATTCCCGTCTCCAACCGCTCGGCGATGCTCTCAATCGCGTCGGTGGCCGACCCTGCTCCATGGCGCTCCACCATGCTCGTCATGAGGTCCGGGATCCTGTCGGGCAGAAACGTCTCGACGTGTGCGATTCCTTCCTGGGAAATCGCCTTGAGTTGGCGGGTGCACTTGTTCGCCACCAACCCCATCACCTTGGCTTGGACTTCCATGGGGATTGCGAGCACCGAGTTTGACATCGCCGAGATGCGCTCCAGCGTCCCGCCGACTATCGCAATTGCCATTTCCACGGGATCGGTGATGCCGTCCGGCAGTGAGTGGTACGTCTGCATCGCGTAGTTCACGAGCAACTTCACCGACGCCGCAAGGCTCCCCCCGTGGTGCATCAGGTGCTCGACGAGTTCAGTATTGAACTCCTTCAGGCACTTCCAGAGTCCCTTGGCCGCGCCGATCATCGCGTTTCCCGCTAGGCCGACCGGCGGAAACACGTTCGCGAGGTCCATGAGCATGCCGCCGCAGCTCAGGATCATGTTCACCTTGTCGATCTCGCCGTTGGCGCCCCAGTAGTTCCACAGTTCCGTGACGATGGCGTAGCCGTCGCCAACGAGAGGAATCATGCCCACCGCCACCTCGGACCCGACGATCGCAGCCATCTTTGCGTACTCAATTGCGGCGTGGAACGCCACAATCCCCTCGGTGGTCACCTCCAGCGCTGGGTCGCCGGGCGGCGGATTCGCGGGGTCTATCGGCTCGAATCGCAGATCAGGGCACCCGAAGGCGTGGTCTTGCCTCCAGCGCTCGAGCATTCCCTTCGCAACACCATCGCGCCACTCCTCGTTCTCAAGGAGTCCCGGTCCAGGTTCCGGAACAACCAGGCCAAACGCCCCAAGCGCCTCGTATTGGAGCGATTGCCCCGAGAGGTCTAATGACTCCGGCGCGTAGGCCGACTTCCCCATGAGCATCTTGTCCAGCAGCGCAAACTGAGTGTGGTTGGTTGCAAGCATGTCGATCGACACAGACGCCACGACTAACTCTCCCGCCGTCGTGGTGAGCGTCCGTTCGTATCGCATGGAGTGCCCGGTACTAGTTCCGTCCTGGACCCGCATCGTCTGCGCCTCCGCCAGCGCACGGATGTCAGCGGGGCTCAAGATCCCCGCAGCGGCTTCCTCTGCTCCCCGTCCCACCAGCACCACCATCGGATCGCGGACGAAGGGAATCTCTCGTGTGCTCACCCCGTCGGGCGGGAGCAGAATGCCCAGATGATCTTGATACAGGGTCTCGCTGCACGTCACGATCTGCTCAGCCGAGCCGTTTGGACCGGTCACTGTGCTGCTTGCTTCCGAAACCATCAACGCCGGGCCATAGATTCCTTGCGACCCGATTTGGCCGGAGGCAATTCCCTTAAACCCAAGTTTGACCTGTTTGTTCCGCTTCGGGCGCCCTTCCGCGTCGAGCACGGTAATCCTGATCGTTGCTGGCGCACCCGACCCGGCAACCGCGGCGATCGGATCCAATACCGTCTTGGACACTTCTTTGCGCGCGTCTGGATGTTGCACGCCGTGGTGGACGAGCCCAAGCGGTGGGTAGGCGGGGGCGTTCTGCAGCAGGGAAAAGGAGGGTCCCTCGGTGAGTTCAGGGTTAAATTCTGCAGGCGGATCAATTCTGAACGTTGGATACCGATCGAACTCAACCTTGATCTGACCGCCGACCTTGACCACCAATGATCCGCACACCGTTTCAGTCGAGGGGTGGATGGCCAGCAGTTCCGTGGTTCCTGCAATCAATCCGACTAACTCGAGAATGGCCGCACCGTTCGGCGGACCGGTCGCAAGAACTTCCGAAGCAAGCCCCTCCGAAGTGCGCAGTCTGGCAATTGAATCGTTCGCCACTCGATACCGATATGCGGCCGGGACCGGCGTGTACGCGAATACCCGTTCAGTATCGCCGGGCAGAATCATCGCCGCATGCGCGTCCAAGTGGGTCGCTGGATCTGGAACCAACTGCACTCCGATTCCCACTGCTCTCCAGCATCCACGCTTCACGATGATGGTGATAGGTGCAGGATCGCTACCACGCAGTACCGTGACATCGCTGCCGAACGCAACCGACCCGCCCCCAGAACCACCCGCAAACGTCGCATCGCCTGCGGTGATCCTCCACTCAAACTCTTCAACTAACTCGTTTCCGCCTTGCGCATGCAGGGCGATTGATCCGCCTGGCGCCGCACAGAATGGCTCTGGTTCCCCCGACTGTTCCACGACCTCTATCTCGCAGCAGCCATTGCCATTCGAGGATTGAGCACCACCCGCGGAGCCCGCGCCGCCAATCGCAGTGACAGACCCGACAAAGGTCGTACGCTTGACCCCCGAACCCACATAAAAACTTGACGCGGGGTTGCGCCACTTGTGGTCGTGCACACCGCCGATGCTGCCGAGCGGTCCGGCGGCTAGAACTCCTTCATTGAGGTTGTAGTCACCTTGCTCATGCCCCCACGAGAAGCCCGAGCATCCTCCCGAACCAATTGGAATGTCGGCTCCCGCTCCTTCTCCGATGCTGCACGACCAGCGGACGATGCCGGGTGCGACAACAGCCGCGGTGACCTGGACGAACTGTTGCTCGTGCCCTATCGAGTGAGCAGACACTCTGAACCAAGGTTGGCCAGACGGACAGAACTGCGTTAGTTCAGTCTCGCCACCAAACGGATAGTCGACTTCCACGAGTCCCCGCCACACCGCACCGCCCGTCGATGAGTGCCACAGGTCAAGCACTCCGTCCATCCGAAACACGCGCGGCAGATACACCGCCCCGTGGCCGTTCCCGATGACGGGTGAGGCGATGCACTTGTACTTGACTTCGTGTGGCGACTCAGACGGATCGAATGGTGGGTATGGCAAGTAAGGAATCGGGATACTCGCCCACGCATCAGAGCTTCTGGAGAAGGACTCGTACAGAGTTTCAAAGCGCAGCCGGCTGCTGGAGAGCAGAGGACAAGGATCAAACGGCTCGTCGCCGCTTTGGCAGTCGTCGGGGACTCCGTTCTCATCGCAGTCGGGTGCTCCCTGAAGAATCTCGCACGGATCGGGAATCCCGTCACCGTCGCAGTCCCCTGGCGGGAATGGGAGCGGCGGCGTGTCCGGATTCCCATCGCCGTCGCAGTCCAAGCCGTCCTGCCAGCCTTGCGACTGCAACAGAGGTGGCAAGTCTTCTCCCGACCCGGCGCCAATGAGCTGCGTGCACGGCGTTGGACAGTCAGGCGCAACAATGGCAGCGATCCAAGGCGCCGCCTGCCCGATTGAATTGAATACATAAGTCAAATCGGCCTCTCCGACGATTCCGTCCAGATTGATGTCAGCGGCGAGGCCTTCGCCAGTGGCTCCAAGAGCCGACAACACCTGCAATATGTCATTGAGGCCAACGACTCCATCATCGTCAACGTCTCCCACCAGGCGATCGAAGGCATTGAGCGCCGCCGCGCCACGAATCTCGCCAACAAGCTCGAGCGCGGGCAAGGCGATGATCACAACCATGGGCTCGCCATCAAGATCGAGCGCCGATGCCCTAATCCTCATCCGGCCATTCGAGTCCCGCGGGGCGGCGGCAACGATGCCCCCGGCATCGGTGCAGTAGGTGGTCATGAAGCGCAACTTCTGCGCATCCAACGGCGACGCGTAGGGAATCCAGTTCGGCCACGCGGCATCTGGCAGGCCGCGCCAGAATCGAATCTCACCCCCACCAGCCGCAGCGCGCGGCACGCCGACGGCGAGGTCATTCGAACCGGTCAGGTCAGCGTCTCCAAACCATCCGACGAGCATCTGCGTTGCCGGCGGCATCATCACAAGGGCGACGGGGGACTGGCTGCGCTGGCTTACAAGCGTGGACATGCCGTCCGGCGTGATGGCACCCGACAACACCTGTTGGCCAGCGTCAGGCGTTTCGTCATCCGGAGATGCCGTGGCATCTGCTGCGATCGCCATCACTAGGCAGACCGCTGGGACAGACCAGAATGCACCGAATCGCATTGTTGTTCGCTCCTGGAATGGCTTGAAGGCAATCTCTGGGGAGGTTGCACTCATGCACCCACCGCCGACCTGAGCAACGTACGCAGTTGGCGGAGTCAGTCAATGGCGATTCTGCACGCTTAGATAGTTTTTCTTTGGGAGTCGCTGTCAGTGCAGCGGTCGACTTCCATGAGGGGCGCTACCCACATACCCACTGCCGATGCGATCCTAGCGCGACCGCAACCTGTGTGTTCAGCGGGGCTTCCGTCCCCGAAAACCGCTGCGCCGGCCAAGCAGGCGCTCGCCGGGAACGTCAGCCCGACTTGCTGGGCCGATTGATTCCCGTCGCTTGAGTGCGACGAGCGCGACCTCTTGCCCGTGCGCCGCTTTCGAACACCGTCCACCTCTCTACTCCGAGACCGACCCTAGGGTTGGTCGCGCTATTGACCTGCCCCGATCTCCGGTCCAGCAGCGCAAACTGCCTGTGTTTGGTAGCAAGCATGTCGATCGACACGGACACTTCGACCCCTTTCCAGCAGGTGTGGTGAGCGTCCCCTCGTATCACACGGACTTGTCCTCGCCGGCCACGAAGTGGCCGCCCGAGCCACGGCTTCACCCGTGAATCATCCGCCCATCCGCCCCCAACGCCGCCTCATGTATGGACTCCGCCATCGTCGGATGCGCGTGCATGGTGGCAATCACGTCGTCAATGGTGGCTTCGACACTCTTGGCCAGGCAGATTTCATGAATGAGTTCACTGGCATTCTGTCCGATGATGTGCGCTCCAAGAATCTCTCCGTACTTCTTGCTCACCACGATCTTCACCAGTCCTTCGTTGGCCGCATCCGCCACAGCCTTGCCATGTGAGGTAAGCGCGTACTTGCCGATCTTGTAGTCCAACCCCTTCTCCTTGGCCTGCCGCTCCGTAAGCCCCACGCTGGCAATCTGCGGATTGCAATAGGTGGCGCCGGGAATTGCGTCGTAGTGCACGCCGGGAGATTCGTGGCCAAACATGCGTTCCACCGCCACAATGGCTTCTTCGCTGGCAACATGCGCCAACCAAGGCGCGCCGATGACATCGCCAATGGCATACACGCCGGGCACGCTGGTTGCGTAGGTGGCCTTGTCCTGCTTCTGCGTGTAGTCGGTGACGATGTTGCCCTTCTCAGTCTTGAGCCCCAACGACTGGTCAAAGAGTCCGTCAAAGCGGCCCGCCACGCCAATGGCCACCAACACCACCTCGGCTTCGATCACTTCTGACTTCTTGTCCGCCACGGTCTCCACGGTGACCTTGGCACCTTTGCCAGTCTTCTCAATGGCCTTGGTCATGGTGCCCACGCGGAACTGAATGCCCTGCTTTCCAAAGATCTTGAGCGCCTCCTTGGAAACGTCCTCGTCTTCGTTGGGCAGAATGCGGTCGAGCATTTCAACCACCGTGACCTTGGTGCCAAAGGCGTTGTAGAAATACGCAAACTCCATGCCAATGGCGCCCGAGCCCACGATCACCATGCTGGCTGGGCGCTCTGCCAGTGACATGGCTTCGTAGCTGCTCACGATGACTTTGCCGTCGTTGGGGGCAAAGGGCAACTCGCGCGGTGCGGCGCCGGTGCAGATGAGCACCTTGTCGGCGGTGAGTTGCGTGTCATCCTTGCCTGAGCGGCCGGTGCCCTTGTAATAGTTGTCGTCTGCGGGGATCACCTGCACCTTGCACGGCCCCTGCGCGGTTTTGCCCGCCAGAATCTTGGCGTGGCCCGCAATATGTTCAATCTTGTTCTTCTTGAGCAGAAAACCAACGCCTCCCCCCATCTTGGTGGAGACGGTGCGGCTGCGATTGATCACCGTGTGCCAGTCCACCTTCACCGCGGAGGGATCCACGCTGAAACCAAGATCCTTACCGTGCTTGAAGGCCTCGGTGTAGACCAACGCCGCGTGCAGCAGCGCCTTGGTGGGAATGCACCCCCAATTGCCGCAGACGCCGCCCAGCTTGGAGCGTTCCACCACGGCCACCTTCTTGCCCAGTTGCGCGGCGCGAATGGCCCCCACGTACCCGCCCGGGCCGCCGCCGATGACAATGAGATCAAAATGCTTGGAATCAGCCATTGAGAGATCTTCCTGAGAGTAAAAGGAGACCGGTCCAAAAATCCTCGGCTTGCCAGCGAGCAAGCCCCAACCGTTGTGCGGGGCCTTGGTGTGCCCCGCACTGCATGCGAGACTGAATGGCTCGCACCCCGTCCGCGCGCGTCGCACAGAGGGGGGCATATCGTACGAATCTGGAACGCCCCTGTGGTTACTCAACCTCCCTCAGAAAGTGTGCTCGCGGCCGCAGAAGCCGCGGATATTGGGCTGTGGGTGTGGGATTTGCGCAGCAAACACGCGTGGTACTCGCCGGCGTTCAAAAGACGGCTGGGCTATGCACCCGGCGAGTTTGCGGACACATTTGAAAACTTTGCTGGTCATGTGCACCCGGAAGACCTGGCCCGCACGCATCAGGCGATTGCCGCGCACCTTGAACGGCGCGCGCCGCTGGACATGGAAGTGCGCCTGAGGTGCAAGGACTCCACGTGGTCAACGCTACGCATTCGCGGCACAGCAGAGTGGAATGGACCTCAGGCACACTGCATGCGCGGTGCCGCGGAGGCGGTGCAGCCGCGCATGGACACCGACAGCCTTGCGGCGGTCACCAGCGATCGATTGATGGCCGCGCTGCAGGATCAGGCTCGCATCAGCGCTGAGTTGGAGCGCGCCAAGGCAGACCTTCAGCGCCACAACGATGAACTCATGCGGGCGCGCGCAGAAGCCGTGGCCGCAGCGTTTAGCAAGAGCGCATTTCTGGCCAACATGAGCCACGAGATCCGCACACCCATGACGGCCATCCTTGGATTTGCCGACATGCTCGCAGAGCCCGGGCTTACCGAGGACGAACAGCGCGGCGTGGTCTCCAGCATTCGGCGCAATAGCGAGCACCTGCTCAAGATCATCAACGACATCTTGGACATCAGCAAAATTGAAGCCGGCGGCATGACGGTTGAGCCACTGGTGTGCCAGCCTGCCGAACTCGTGGAGGAGGTGGCCAGCTTCATGCGGCCACGCGCTGCGGCGTGCGGCTTGGACCTGCACGTTGAGGTGGCGGATGGCGCCCCAGAAGAGATTCGCACTGATCCCACGCGATTGCGGCAGATTCTCACCAATCTCATTGGCAATGCCATCAAATTCACCGAGCACGGAGGGGTTCATGTCGCGGTGGAACCGGTGCCCCCGGGTGATGCGCTTGCGCCGCGCAAGGATTCAGAACCCAGTGACGCGCCCGTCGCGGCAAAGCGATTGCGCATTCGCGTCAGCGATACGGGTATCGGAATGACCCAGGCTCAGGTGGCCAGGCTGTTTCGCCCGTTCACCCAGGCGGATGTCAGCACCACCCGACGCTTTGGCGGCACGGGTCTTGGGCTCACTATCAGCCGTCGGCTTGCGCGAATGTTGGGGGGCGACATCACCGTGCGCAGCACGATGGGTGGGGGCAGCACCTTTGTGGTTGAAGTTGACACGGAGACACAGCCGTACGCCGCGCTGCCCAGCGGCAGTGACTCTGACTCGATGCTCGCGGAGGGGAGTGCCGGTTCGTCGGCGGATCGTCCTTCCATTCCCTCTGGTGAACCTGCGGCGATCGCGCCGCGCGCGGCCACCGCTCATGTGGCCCATCGATCAAATGCGCCAAGCACAGAGGATCACAGCGCCGCCACCGCGCCCATTCGCGTCCTGCTGGCGGAGGATGGCGAGGACAATCAGCGGCTGATCTCCTTTCACTTGAAACGCGGCGGCATGCTGCCCACCGTGGCGGAAAACGGTCGCGTGGCCTGCGATTTGGTGGAGGCCGCCGCGCAATCGGGGCAGCCATTTCACGCTGTGCTCATGGATATGCAAATGCCGGAGCTGGATGGCTATCAAGCCACAAGACGCTTGCGCGAACGCGGTTTCACCGGCCCCATCCTTGCCTTGACCGCTCACGCCATGCAGGGCGATCGAGAGCGGTGCTTGGAGGCGGGGTGCGACGAGTACCTGACCAAACCTATCGACAGGGCCTTGCTGATTGCCAAGATCCGCCAGCAAATCAGCAGACTTTCTACCCGCTAGGATGCGCCGTTCCCGCTGGAAACCATAGAAGTGCGAACAGCAATCATCAGCGACATTCATTCCAATCTGGCAGCGCTCGAGGCTGTCCTGGCGGACATTGAAACCCGTTCCGTGGACCGCATCATCTGCTTGGGCGACCTCATTGGATATGGGCCAGACCCAGTGGCGTGCGCCGACTTGGTATCCAAGCACTGCGAGTGGAGCCTGATGGGCAACCACGACTTTGGCGTGCTCTACGAGCCCACCAATTTCAACAGCGCCGCCGAGCAGGCTGCGTACTGGACGCGCAGGCAGTTTGAGCGCGCGTCACAGCAGGACCCCGTGGCGGGGCGCGATCGCTGGAACTTTTTGGGCCACCTGCGCGTGCGCGTGAATGACAATGGGTACCTGTGCGTGCACGGCACTCCGCGCCGCCCCATCAATGAGTATCTGTTTCCTGACGATGCCATCAACAATCCGCAGAAGCTTGCCGCGATCTTTGATCGTTTTGACTCGCTGTGCTTTGTCGGGCACACGCATGTCCCCGGCGTCTTTACAGACGACGGCGAGTTCTATCGCCCGGACGAGTTGACAGATGGCATTTATGTCGTGGAGCCGGGTGTGAAGTCTATTGTGAATCCTGGCAGCGTCGGTCAGCCGCGCGACAACGACCCGCGCGCCGCGTACGCCGTGCTGGACACCGGGCACCAAGACGGAAAGCACCGCATTCAGTACCACCGGATGCCCTATGAGGTTGAGCTCACCATTGACAAGATCCACGCCATCCCAGAGCTGAATGATTGGCTCGGGGACCGGCTGCGCGAAGGCCGTTGAAATCCATGAATGAGAAGACGCGAAGAGTTGTCGTGACCGTGGCGGTTCTATTGGTAATGGCCGGGATTTCCGCCATCATCGTGACGAACGGTGGACGGGGACGCGTAGAGCAAACCCCGCCTGCGGCACCCAGCACAGAATCGCAAACTGCGGCGGAGCCCACCGCCGCAACGCCTGCGCCCGCTGGAGCTGCCCCCGCAGGAGCTGCCCCCGCAGGAGCCGCCCCCGCCGGAGCTGCCCCCGCGGTGACATCCGTTCCTGCACCACCGGTTGCTGTTGCAACGGCACCGCTTGCATTGACGGCGCGCGCGCCAGGCGAGCCCTTTGCCGCAGGCGTGAAGTTGGGCTCGTTGGACATTCAGCGCTCGCTGTTTGAACTAGAGATGGCCCCCGAGGGCGCGGGCATCAAGCGCATCGTGTTTAGTGACTACTGGCGCTCCGCCGCGGAGAGCCGCCAGGCGCGAGATCACCGCCGTGCGGTGTCCAAAGTTGAGTCTGATGCACCCCCCATGCCGCCGGATGAGGATCGCTACTCACTTCAATCTCCGGGAAAGCTCCAGGGCTTTGAAGTGTCACTGATGGCGGCGCGCTACCTGCAAGTGGATGGCAACCCAAACTTGGTTTCAATCTTTGGTCCGGTGTGGTCGCAAACAGCGCCCGGCAGGTTTGAGACGTCCATCGTTGACGCCGCCGGCGTTGAGCAATTGCGCGTTGTGCGCACGTATGGGTTGAAAGCAGAGAGCTTTGACATCGCGGTTGAGCAGCGGATCACCAACACCGGCTCTGTACCCAGAACCGTGCAGTGGATCCAAAGCGGCCCCCCTGATCTTGGCAAGGAATCCGGGCAGTTGGTGGAGACTCGCCGCTTTCAGAGTGGTTATCTCATGAGCACCGCGCGCGACCCCGCGCAGCAGACGGTCATTGTGCATGGCGGCTTGTTGGACCACAGCGCGGTGCTGAAGCAGATCTCAACTCCCGGTGAACAAACTATCTGGCCCACGCAGGATCAAGCCAAGGAGCGGTACGGACTCTCCTGGTTTGGCTCCACCAGCCGCTACTTTGCACTTGCCGTTCATGCGCCGTACGCACCGCCCGCGCTGCCCAGCAAACTCATCGCTCCGGCGGTGGCGCGGGTAGAGGCCCAAGCGGGCACCGCCATTTGGAACGGCACCGCCGAGGAAGTGGTCTACACCTTCACCCGCAGCGACACGCTTTCCATTCCGCCGGGTGCCACGGGCGCGTTTGACTTCGGCCTCTTTGCAGGCCCGCTTGATCGCACCGTGCTCTCAACGCAGCAACCATTTGCGGCGCTGAACATGCAGGGGCTCATTCTGTATCTGATGAGTGGCTGCTGCAGTTGGTGCACCTTTTCGTGGCTGGCGGACATCCTGATCTGGTTCCTGAGTTTCCTGCATTCGTATGTGGTGTTTGACTGGGGGCTCGCCATCATTGCGCTGGTGGTGGCCGTGCGGGTGCTGCTGCATCCGTTAAGTATGAAGTCGCAAATCGCCATGCAACGAGTCTCCAAGCAAATGCAGGCATTGAAGCCCGAGCTTGATGCGCTCAAGACGCGCTACGGCAACGACCCCAAGAAGATGCAGGAGGAACAAATCCGCATCTATCGCGAGCGCGGGATCAATCCGCTGGGCTGCGCCGGCGGCATGTTGCCGACCTTCCTGCAGATGCCCATTTGGATGGCCTTGTACGCCATGCTGTATTTCGCCTTTGAGTTGCGGCAACAGCCGGCATTCTTCGGCGTGTTTCAGAACTTTGGCGGATGGGGATTTTTGGGCGACCTGAGCGCGCCTGACAGTTTCATTCCATTGGGCGTGGACATCAATCTGTACATCACGCACATCTCGTCGATCAATCTCATTCCGCTCCTCATGGGCGTGATCTTCTTTGTGCAGCAGAAGTACATGACACCGCCCCCATCTGGGCCAGTCAGCCCAGAGATGGAGTCGCAGCAAAAGATGATGAAGTGGATGATGGTGCTGCTCTTCCCGCTCATGCTTTACACCGCGCCCAGCGGGTTGACGCTCTACATTGCCACAAGCACTCTGGTGGGCGTGTTTGAAGGCATTCAAGTTCGCAAGGTGGTCTCCAAGATGGACTTCACCAAGCCGCAACCAAAGAGCGACAACTGGATGACGAGAGCCTTTGAAGCGCTTCAGAAGCGTCAGGCCGAAGTGCAGAAGCAACAACAACAACGAACACAGTTGTCGCGCGGAACGTCACGACGATTCAAGGATCGTTAGAGTCGCTGGTGGCCCGTTGGGGGGCGCGGGGCAACGGCGGCACGCCACCCTATGGACACCAGCTCGGTCATCGTGGCTATCGCCAGTGCCCCCGGCCCTTCGGCGCGCGGAATTGTGCGGCTGAGCGGCGCCGGATGCAACGGGGTGTTGACTGCGGTGTTGAGTGCGCCCCCACCGCGCGGGCGAGGCGTGCACCGCGCCCGCCTTGCGGCGCCCGCGCCCTCCTGCCCGTGTCTCGTGATCACCATGCCTGGGCCTGCCAGCAGCACTGGAGAAGACTGCGCTGAACTCCACCTGCCCGGCAACCCGTACTTGCTTGAACAGGTGGTCAACGCCATCGTGGGCACCAGCAAGGGCGCTGCGCGACGAGCAGGTCCGGGGGAGTTCAGCGCACGCGCCGTCTTGCTTGGACGGCAATCGCTGCACCAGGTTCAACGGGTGGCCGCTGCGGTGGCTGCTGAAACACAGGCTCAGCTAAACGCCGCCAACGATCTGCGCACTCGCCGCGCCGGTATAGACACCGAACGAGCCGCTGACAGCGTGGCCAACTTGTTAGCGCTGGTGGAGGCCGGAATTGACTTCACCGACCAAGAAGATGTCAGTGCCATTGCGCCCGCCGAACTTGCGCAACGGGCTGCAGGGTTGGCTGCCCAACTGCGATCCGCGGTCCGCGCGAGCGCAGGCAGCGAAACTCTCCTGGCCGCACCCTTGGCCATTCTGGGCGGAGCACCCAATGCCGGCAAGAGTTCGCTGTTCAACGCTCTGCTGCAAAGAAACCGTGCCGTGGCGAGCGATCGCATGGGTTCCACGCGTGATGTGATCGTGGAGCCCATGGAACTCTCTGGGGGCATCACCATCATGCTCGCGGACGCCCCTGGCGTTCACCAGGCCAGTTCGACACTCGATGTCTTGGTGCAGCAACGTGCAGAGGAGGCACTGGCCAGTGCCGACATCGTGTTGTGGTGCACTCCTGCGGGGCAGCGGGCGGTGCCGCTTCCACCCGTCAGAGGCGCGGTGATTCACGTGAACACCATGTGCGACTTAGTGCCCGATGTGGTGGAGCGCACCGACGTGACGCATGCACCTGTGTGCACCAGCGCACTGCGCGGCCAGGGGTTGACGCTGCTGCGCGCCGAACTTGCGCGAGCGTGGAACCAACGCGCCAGTGCAGAGGGCGCGCAGAGAGTTGAATTGGGGAGCCTGCACCGATTGCTGGCAGAGCAGGCGGCGCAAGCGCTTGAAGACGCCGCTCATCTCGCCGGGCAGGCAGCTCCCCGCGCTCGGCAGTTTCACAGCCCTGAATTGGTGGCCGCGTCCCTTCGTACCGCGCTCGACCGACTTGGAGAAGTGGCCGGCGCCATCCCCCCGGATGATGTACTGGGGCGCTTGTTTTCCAAGTTCTGCGTGGGCAAATAGACGCTGCCGTGGCGGGCCGGTGCGCTCGTGCCCCTTCGCCTCTACGCTGCTACCCGTGAACGGCAGCATTGAGCTTCGCGTGCGGTACTCAGAGGTGGACCAGATGGGTGTTGTGCACCACACGGTCTATCCGGTGTGGTTTGAGATGGGCCGAACTGAGATGCTGCGATCCACCGGTCGCACCTACAAAGAGTTTGAAGAAGCGGGCATCTTGCTCGCGGTGGTGCGGCTTGAAGTTTCTTACAAGTCTCCAGCCCGCTATGACGACCTGCTGCGCGTGGAGACCACACTCACCCGCGTGACATCTGTAAAACTGGAGCACTCGTACAAAGTACTCCGGGGTGACGATGTACTGGTGACTGGCGCCACCACCCTGGCGTGTCTAGACCGCAACGGGCGCGCCTGCGCATTGCCCGAGGGTTTGCTCACGCACCCGGCAGCTTCCCCACTCGTGTCCTAACGCGCAACGCCGGGGCGTTGAGTGCTGCGCGCAGCGTGGTAAGCCCGCCTTCGCGCAATTGGCGATCCACGTGGTAGGCGGCAGATGCACTTTCTACGCCCAGCACGAGTTGTGCGGCGGAGGCGCTCTCAATCCACACCGATGTCAAAAGTCCCGGCGAAAGCGCTCGCTCCAGAGCCTGAGCCGCGCCGGAGGTGCGCCGTTGGGCCTGCTTGGCCATGCGCATCATTCCAGCCACTTCTCGGGCAATCAAGAGATCGGGTTCGCGGCGCCTGCGCTGTTCACACAGTTTCTGGGTATCGGCAAGCGTGGTTCGGCGCACGGGCACATGCTAAGGGCGTACTCGCGCAGCGATATCCTCTCCCTGACATGATTTGCGTTCGCCTGAACAATCTGCGCAAGGACTACGGCGCCACGGCGGCGGTGGACGGCGTAAGCACCACAGCCCCCGCCGGCGGCCTTACTTTCCTGCTGGGGCCCTCCGGGTGCGGCAAGACCACCATCCTGCGCATGATCGCCGGCTTCCTAGAGCCCACTGGGGGCGAGATCTTTTTTGGCGACCGCCCCGTCTCCAAAGTTGCTGCCGAAAAGCGCGGCTGCGGCATGGTCTTCCAGAGTTACGCGCTGTGGCCGCACATGACGGTGGCGCAGAATGTTGCGTTTGGCCTTGAAGTTCGCAAGGAAGCCAAGCAGGAGATCACTCGCAAAGTAGGGCGCGCCCTAGAGCTTGTGCGTATGGGCGAGTACGCAGAACGAAGGCCCAATCAACTCTCGGGAGGCCAACAGCAGCGCATCGCCCTAGCGCGCGCCATTGTGTACAAGCCCGATGTCCTATTGCTTGACGAGCCGCTCAGCAATCTTGACGCCAAACTGCGGCTTGAAATGCGCGGTGAGATCCGCCGAATCGTGGACGAGCTCAAGGTGACCGCCATCTACGTCACCCATGATCAGAAAGAGAGCCTGAGCTTGGCCGACCGAATGGTTGTGCTCCGCGCCGGACGCATTGAGCAAGAGGGCACACCGCGGGAGATGTACGAGCGTCCTGCCAACGCGTTTGTGGCTGAGTTTCTGGGCGAAACCAATTTCCTGCCCGGAACGGTGCTCGGCGCGTGCGGCCACGATGGCGTGCGCGTGCGGACGGCCGCGGGCACACTGCGGTCCATCATGACCCAGGGCCGTCACGCTGGTGACACGCTTACCGTAAGCGTTCGCCCCGAGGCGTTGCGTATGGTGGACGCCTCAACGCTCTCAGCAGATGCTCCAGTGCTGCGCGGCACGGTGGCGGAATCGGTCTACTTGGGCGAAGTGGCGCAACACAGGGTTGATTGCGGTGGCACCGCCGTGAAAGTCTTTGAACTCAACCCGCGCCGCACTACGCGCAAGGGCGAACCCGCCGTCATGGCAGTGGACGCAGATCAGGTGGTGTTGCTTGCCACGTAGCGGGCGCGCACGAATGCTGGCGGCTGCCGTCGGTGCGGCCGTCCTTGCCAGTGCACTCGCCGCCACGCCCCTGCCAAACCAAAGCACACCAAAGGCCGCCATGGACAAAACCCAACGCATGCAGTGGTGGCGCCATGGGCGATTTGGAATGTTCATCCACTTTGGTCTTTACTCGCCCGCGGCGGGCACGTGGCAGGGCAAAGACTGGCCTGGCGCGGGGGAGTGGCTGCTCACCAACGCCAAGGCAGATCCTGTGGAGTACAGAAATACCCTGCTTTCCACCTTTAATCCGGTGAAGTTCAATGCTGTGGAATGGGCACAGATCGCCAAGGACGCCGGAATGCAATACGTGGTGATCACCACCAAACATCACGACGGCTTTTGCTTGTGGCAGAGCGAACTTACTGATTACGACGTCGCCAGCACACCTTTCAAGCGCGACATCATGAAGGAGCTAGCTCAGGCGGTGCGCGCCGAGGGCCTGCACATGGGTTGGTACCACTCCATCATGGACTGGACCCACCCCGACTACCTGCCTCGCCGCGAGTGGGATTCACGCCCAGCAGACCCGTTGAGCTTTCCGCGATACGTGCAGTACATGCATGCACAACTTAAGGAGTTGCTCACCAAGTACGGGCGCATTGATGTGCTGTGGTTCGACGGCGAATGGGAGAGCACCTGGACCCACGACTGGGGCAAGCGCACCGATGACTGGGTTCGCAGCCTTCAGCCGCAGATCATCGTGAACAACCGCGTGGACACTGGGCGCGCCGGCCTTGCGGGGTTTGCATCGCACGACGGTGCGCGCGGTGATTTTGGCACCCCCGAGCAGACGATTCCAAACAATGGCATGCCCGGTCAGGACTGGGAAACGTGCATGACCATGAACGACACCTGGGGGTTTAAGGACTCAGACTCCAACTGGAAGAGTTCGCGAACGCTCATACGCATGCTTTGCGATATCGCCAGCAAGGGGGGCAACTTTCTGCTGAATGTTGGTCCGCGCGGGGACGGCTCATTTCCGCCTGAAAGCGTGCAACGGCTCAAGGACATGGGCGCGTGGCTGCGCGTGAACGGTAAGTCCATTTACGGAACCCAAGCCTCGCCATTTCCGCGGCCGTTGCCCTGGGGTCGTGTGACCAGAGCGGGATCCACGCTGTACCTACACGTCTTTGATTGGCCCGCACAGGGAACCATTGACTTGCCGGGGCTGCACAATCGCGTGGTGTCCGCCAGCGTCATTGGGTCTGACAGTGCGCGCGCCACGGTCGCCCGCATGGAGGGTGGCGTGCGCGTCTCGCTCGCGGGCAGTGCGCCGCACTCCGATGTCAGCGTTGTGGAATTGGTTTTGGAGGGCGAACCCCACGTGGAACCGCAGCACATTGGGGCGGGGAGTGATGGCCGAGTGACCTGCAGTGCCGCCGATGCGCACACCACGGGAAGCATTCAGTATGAAACGCGCTTTCACAATCTTGGCTTTTGGACGGACCCCACGAGCACTGCAACGTGGTCCATCAAACTGCCCACCGCGGGCCGATACGCGGTGAGCGTGGAGTATTCCAGCATCCCTCACTGCGCCGGCGAGATTCAGGTGACGGTGGGTGCGCAGAAACTTTCTGCGGTGTTGCCCGCGCGCGGGGGCTGGGAGGATTTCGCCACGGTGCAGGTGGGCTTGACCGATATCCCCGCGGCCGTTCCCGTTCTCGTAGAGGCGCGCGCCCTCACCAAGCCGGGCGAGGCTTTCGTGAATTTGCGAAGCGTTACCCTTGCACCGGCCAAGTAGCCACTACGCTTGGCGATTCTCTTTGGTCTGCATACACACACCGCCATGCCACAGTTCCATCTCAACGGCACCACAGTCCAACTCGTCCCTCAAGAGCGCAACGTCTTTGGATGGCTTGCCACGCAGATCTATCGCAAGCTCTTTGCGACCGGTGTTCCACCGCTTCCTGGGCTTCTGTCCATCATGGCGCTGGACGCGCCCCGCCAGAATGTCGCGCTCGAAGACGCCCGAGCCCAGGCCGTCATGTGGACGCTCTATCAGCTGGGGTTTGACACGGTCACCATGGATACCGAAAGCAACCAGGTGAAGTGGCAGAAGGGTACTCACGCCGATATCGGTCAATCGCAGGTCTTGGAGCATTTCACTGAAGAGGGGCTGAAGGATGGGCGCGCTCTGGCCGCGGCTCTCTCTATTGTGCTTCAGCGAACAGTCAGAGTGAACGGCACTGAGCTCACGGTGCGCACTGTTGACATTGATCTGCTGAAGGCGCAAGCCGAGGAGATGAAGAAGCGCCACACCAATCCGCAGACTGACATGTCGCTGGCCGCAGCGCGATATGTGGCCGAACTCATTTCCAGCGGCGCGAGTGACACTGATCTGCGACTGCGCGCGGCGCTGGAGTTTGCGGCCGATCTTGGCGTGCGTTCGTTGGTGATCGACACCGCCAACCGGCAGGTACGCATTGAGGCGTTCTCTGAAACCGCGTGCCTTGCTGCTGCGTTCTTTCAGAACGCGCCCGTGGAGCAGTTTCAAACGGCGCTCCAGCGTTGCCAAACACTCAACGCCGCGGCCGAAGAATCTGCACGCAAGGCTGGCGCGGCCCCAGGGGCGGCCGGCAGAGGCGGATCGGCTCAGACCGCGGGTGCTGGCGCAGCCCAAAGCCAGTCCGTAAATCTGGCCTTCAAGCGCAGGCGCAGATAGCGCGGGTTTGGCCATAGGCCCAGTCTCACAGGCACGTGGTGAGGTCTGTAGGGTTGATGGACAAACCTCGGCCGAACCAGTCCGCGCACACGGACCCAAATTGCCGTGGATTCCTTGCTGAGGCAGACTCCAATTGCACCATTCCTTCACTGATTTGGAGGGAGTAGTTCATGCGTTTGAGTGTTCAGCTTCGTACCACCGATCCACGCCACGCCGACCTCTTTCGGGCCACATTGGGTGACATGCCTGAGATGACCATTCAGGAGGGGCCGCTTCTGTGCGGTGACTTGGCCAAGGATGCGGTGATCGCACCCACCAACAGCTTTGGCTACTTGGACTCGGGGCTCGATGGCCTGTTTTCGCGCAGATTTGGAGCGCGCCTGCAACGCGCGCTTCAAGAGCAGATCGCGTGTGACTGGGCGGGCGAACTGCCACTTGGCGAGGCTGTCATCGTGCCCACCGGTGACTTTGGACTGCCATTCCTGGTGGCTGCTCCTGCGTCGCGGCTGCCCGGCACCATTACCGCCGAACCCAATATGTACTTGAGTTTGTTGGCTGCGCTGCGGGCCGTCGATGACTGGAACGCGCTCGACGAGGGGCCATTCCTAGAGAACGTGGTGTTGCCGGACATGAGCCGTTACTTGCCTGGGTGGACCGCGGAGCGGCTGAGCTTTCAGTTGCGCTGCGCGTTGGACGCCTGGCGAGACGAGCGTGAGATTCTGCGCTTGGGCAATCGCGGCACACGCGCAGCGTAAATCGCGCGGCATCGCCGACCCGCCAGCTCTATGAGGCCTGCATGGGGGGCATCGGAACACCCATTCCAGCGCCGAACGCTCGGAGCAATTCCGCCTCCACGTCTGTGGTCACACCGTCCGCGCTCACCGCAGCAACACATCCTTCTAGGGTGGCGCGCTTTTCTCTGGGGGTCCCGCGATCAAGCGATCGCAAGCTGGCGTCCACGGCGTCCAGGGTGCACTGTTGAGCGGGCACAAGGTCGGCTGGCAGGGCGCGATTGGCTTGCCGCGCAGCGTTCCACGCTCGGGTGGCTTCCGCAACATCGCGCGCACCGGAATACGCCAACACGCTGGTCACCAGTGCCATGTCGCGCTGACCTGGACGCGGGCTCGTGCCGTCGTCCGCACCTCGTCGCTCCACCGCCCGTCGCAGGATGATGCGTACGGTCCACTCAAAGCGATCGATCTCGCCGTCTGTCTCAGCCAATCGCATGAGCAGCGCACTGAACTCCGCGTATTGGTGCGGGCTGAGCAGAGCCAACGAAGCCGCACAGAGCTCCAGCAGCGGCAAACGATGGAGGGGTGCAACTGTCTCAAAGTGGGCAGAGAGTCGGGCCACCTCAGTTGAAAGCCTTGGATCCGAGCGCGCCACCAAACCAAGCTGCGTGGAACGCGCGTGGGCGTCACTTGAAAGCAGCAGGCCAATCAGTACGGCTCGAGCCGAGAAT
Source organism: uncultured Isosphaeraceae bacterium (assembly GCA_964640485.1). Taxonomy (GTDB): domain Bacteria; phylum Planctomycetota; class Phycisphaerae; order Phycisphaerales; family SM1A02; genus CAZXGD01. The sequence continues at coordinate 18,849 of CAZXGD010000019.1, forward strand.
GGATCTTGTGTCGCGTGCACCAATTCGCGCGGCGCGCTGGATATCAGCCCCGCCGCTCGGTCCAGCTGAAGCGGGGAGAGTGAGCCAATGTCGCGCACGGAGTTCCGAACAGACGACGCCGCAATTGCTGCGCCGGGCACAATCGGCGGCTGGATGAGGGTAAATGGTGCAGAAACAGGTGTAATTCGGGGTGCCGTTGCGATGTTGGGGGGGCGTGAGCCGGCAGACGCGAGCTCGGGAGCGGCCTCAGGCACCCGGTCCACTTGCGCCCCCTGAGGCATGTTGCGAATGCGCCGGATGCGCTCATCCGTGGGCGGATGCGTTGAAAACACCGACGAGATTCCGCTGGCAAAGAAGAAATGGCTGAACTCGCCCGCACGCGGCGCCTCGAGCTTGCTGCCTGCTCCCGCGGAGATTTTGGCCAATGCGTTAGCCAATCCCTCTGGATTCCGCGTGTATTGCACGGCGCTGGCGTCCGCGAGAAACTCTCGCTCCCTGCTCACGGCAGCCTGGATGAGTCGGCCAAAGAAGTAGCCGATGTACCCCAGCACCAGCAGCGCCACGGCAATCAGAATGATCGCTCCGCCCTCCTTGCGGCGCGAGCTGCTATGGCGCATGCCGCGAAGCACCGATTGCCCCACCAGAGCCAGCGCCAGAATGCCGCCAAGCCACCCAACCAAACGCATGTTGAGGCGCGTGTCCTGGTGAAAGATGTGGCTAAACTCGTGCGCCACCACCCCCTGCAGTTCATCTCGCGTAAGCCTAGAAATGCACCCCTGTGTGAGCCCGACCACGCTGTCTGCGGGGCCATTGCCCGCCGCGAAGGCATTGATGGACGAGTCTTGCAGCACATACACCGGCGGCACCGGCAATCCGCTGGCAATCGCCATTTCTTCGACCACATTGAGCGCGCGTCGCTCGTCGGGATCGCGGGTGCTGGGATTAATTGGCCTGCCGCCGAGCGCTTCTGCCACCACTCGGCCTCCACCCGACATCTGCGTAAACTTGATGGACATGCCAACCAACACGATGGCCAACACACTTACGGTCACCGCCACGATTGGCCCCGCCACCATTCCGGTCTTTCCCGCAACGATGGGCACCACCACAAGATTCACACCGACCACGGTGCCCAACACGGCCAGAATAAAAAGCAGCACCAGCACACCGGTGTTACGGCGCGCGTTCTCTTGATGCTGAAAGAAGTCCATGGCCACGTGAGGATCTCAGTGGAAGTGAGTGTGTGTGGTCAGGAATGGTGGGGCGGCTGGACGAACTCCACGCCCGGCAGCGCACGCGCAGAATCGTCCGCTTCAAACAGAGTTGCACCCTGAAAGCCAAACGCTCCTGCAATGAGATTGTCCGGAAAGACAGCCAGAGATGTGTTGTAGATCATCACCGCATCGTTGTACGCCTGACGCGCGAAGGCGATGCGATTTTCCGTGGTCACCAACTCTTCCTGCAGCGCAAGTGCGTTCGTGTTGGCCTTGATGTCGGGATAGTTCTCCATGAGCAGCATGAGTCGGCCCAGCGCCCCTTGCAGCACTCCCTCTGCCTGAACCAGGGCCAGCGTGGCCGCTGCGTCTCCGGGCACTCCGCCCAGCCCGGCTTGCGCATTGACGGCCGCAGCGCGTGCCTGTGTTACCGACTCAAGGGTGGAGCGCTCGTGCTCCATGTAGCCCCTTACGGTGTTCACGAGATTTGGGATAAGGTCATGCCGCCGGCGAAGCTGCACATCAATTTGTGAGAACCCGTTGCGCACGCGAATTCTCCGCGTCGCCAGGCGGTTGTACACGGCCACCACCCAAAGCAGTACCAACAGCAACGCCGTGCCAATTGCGATCAGCGCGATCATCGGGCCCCCCATGGCCAGCACCCCGGGGGCTGTTCCTCGCGGCGCCTCCACCAACAAACCAGTCGATTGCATCTGCTCCATAGGTCCTTGTTGTAGCACCTTGTGCAATCTGGGCGCTACCCTCGCGCCAATGACTTCCTGTCCACGGGTGCTGTTGACTGGATTCGAGCCCTTTGGGGCGAGCCCGGTGAATCCCTCGCAGCTGGTGGCAGACCTGCTGGCCCAGCGCGGTGTGGCGGGGCTGGAACTCACCGCCACAGTGCTTCCGGTGGTGGGTGGCACCGGACCCCAGAGCGCGTGGTCGGCGCTGCTGCCCCTTCTTGAGACGATCCGGCCTGACGCCGTGGTGTGCCTGGGCGAAGCCCACACACGCAGTGCCATTTGTCTGGAGCGAGTGGCGATCAATCTGCGTGACTATCGCATTCCGGACAACGCCGGAAGCAAGGTGCAGGAGGAGCCGGTGGTGGCGGGCGCCCCCGATGCACTCTTTGCCACGCTGCCGCTGCACGCCATGCACACTGCAGCGCGCAAACAGAACGCCCCCTGCGAGCTTTCGCTCAGCGCGGGGGCGTTCCTATGCAACGAGATCATGTTCCGCGTACTTGAATACGCTCGAACATACGGGGCTCCGCTGCGGGCCGGCTTTGTTCACCTGCCGCAGCTTCCGCAGCAGCACCAACTTCGTCCCACCACGGCCGCACCCATGGCGTTACACACCATGGAGAGCGGCGTCCGTGGGATGCTGTCGGTGCTCTGCTAGCGGCGGCGACGGCCGAATCCGACCGCTCCAGCCACCCCAAGCAGGGCCAACGCGCCAGGCGCAGGCACCGTGGCAAGATTGAGCGACCACGTCCACGTGCCGGTGGATGCGGTTCCGCTACGCAGGTCCTTCATTTCAAGGATCCAGTCGCCCTGAGCGTCAATGCCACCAAAGGTGCTGGCAAACGAAAGTGCGGAAGGACCGGTGGATGCTGTAGAGCCGATGCCGCCTGCGGAAGCGTAGTACGTGGCGGAGCTCAGATTGAATGAGTTGTTGCCAGCGTTCGCCGCGGCCCAGAGGCTTCCTCCGCCGTCCGCGAACGTGTAGGTACCGTTGAAGTTAGTGTCGTCTCCGTTACCCGAAGACGTGGTCTTGCCCACCCGATCAAAGAGCGTGATGGACAAATTGCTGGGCACATGCCGCAACGTGGCCACAAGGTCGCCCAATCTGTCGTGGCGGAAGCTGTTGAGCGTCACCGAGACATCCGACAGCACCAGCGATTCGGCCACGTTGATGGTGAATTGCTTGCCTGTGGCGTTGTTGTCCGTGATGACGGCGCCGTTGCCCGTGTACATCTCGGCGTTTGCCGCGCCCACAAAGGCCGCGGCTGCGATCAGACTAGAAGCGATGGTCGTGTGTGTGTTCATATGACCTCCTAAGTCACCACTACTTTCCAAAGCGACTTGAGCGGGAGCAAGTGTTGAGATCGCGTTGCGTCGGTCTGTGCGGGTTCTGTGGAGCGCGCGGCGGCGCGCCCACTGCGTGCACAAGATCGGACTACGCACGCGCGCTCAATAATCGGCAGCAGGCCGGCGAGAGAGTCGCCGACCTGCCGCCTTGGAGTAGGGACCTGGCTCCGGAGATGCACCCCGCGGAACTTCCGAGGGGTGCACTTCGCCCCGTGTGTGGACACGCAAGGCGAAACCGGGTCGGCTGGGTAGCCTCACCGGCCATCACCAAATACGCCGCACCAGGGCGGCTGTGTGAAGTTTGGTGAGCCACCTCGCGGAAGGGACACCCCAGTGACTGCGGCCGCAACTTATTGGACCTATGACGGCGTTGCGCTTCATGCTGAGGGGCAAACTGCCTTCTTGGAGCTCAACGACCCCGCCAAGCGCAACGCGCTTGGGGTGAGCATGTTCGCCTCGCTGCACGCTGCGCTCGGCCAGTGCCAGGCGCTGGCGGAAGCGGAGAACGGGCCGATCCATTCGGTACTGCTTTCCGCACGGGGCCCCTCCTTCTGCGGAGGGTTCGACTTGGCCGCGTGCCGCGAATCGCCTGTCCTATTGCGAACACTCGTAGAGCGGTTGAGTGCTGCCATTCAAGCGCTGCGCGCGCTGCCCGTTCCTGTGGTGGCGCAAGTGCAGGGAGTGGCCCTTGCGGGTGGTTGCGCCCTACTTGCCGGCTGCGACCTTGTGCTCGTGGCGCCGGATGCACAATTGGGATACCCCGTCCACCGGATTGGCGTTTCACCCGCGGTCACGCTTCCGGCGCTCATGGCCAACGCGGGCGCCGGGCGCGCACGAGAGATCACCATGGGTGGCGCCCTCTTCACCGGTGCACAAGCTGTACGCGCCGGGCTGGCCACACACGTTGCCGCCAGCGCCGGGGAACTCCCACAACAAGCATTGGCGCTCTGCGCTGAACTCAACGCCAAAGGGCCGCGCGCGATGCGCGCCACCAAAGCATGGCTCAATGAGTTGGATGGAACACAGCGCGGTAGTGGCTTTGCACACACCGCTGCAGCGAGCGCCGCGGCAGCAGAGGGCGATGAGTTTGCTGCGCTCCTTAACGCGTTTTGGAGCGCCCGCACGTAGCGCAGCGGTGGCGTCGAACGGTGGTCGTTAAGACTCGGTGGTGTCGTACGTGGCCGCGTATCCGCCCCTGGCGTGACGCAGGATCTGCCGCGCCAGATCATTGGCCAATGCGCTGGCGCCAAACCTGAACAGGCTTGGGGTGAGCCATTCGTCCCCCAATGTTTCTTTCACCATGACCAAGTACGCGATGGCTTGTTTTGCTGTGCGAATGCCCCCGGCGGGTTTCATTCCCATGCGAACTCCCGTGCTCATCCAGTGGTCGCGAATGGCCTCAAGCATCACCAGTGTCACGGGCATGGTGGCGGCGGGCTGCACCTTGCCCGTGCTGGTCTTAATGAACACGTCGCCATCGGTGGGTGCCGGCATTCCGGGCACGCTGCTGGCTGCGTCCATGGCTATATCGCTGGCGCGACGCACGTTGTCCAATGTTTCAAGCTCACCCGTCTCAAGAATGATCTTCAGGTGCGTAGCCCCGCAGACGGCGCGCGTTTCACGGATCTCATTGGCGATCTCCTGCCACCGACCCGCCAGAAACAGACCGCGCGAGATAACCATGTCAATCTCATCAGCACCCGCGGCAACCGCCTCCTGGCAATCCCGCAAACGAACATCGAGCGGAAATTGTCCGCTGGGAAACCCCGTGGCCACGGCCGCCACCTTCACTGCACTTCCCGCCAGCGCTTCGCGCGCCACGGAGATCATGGTGGGATAGACGCATACTGCGGCCACGTGCGGCACCGGCTCACCCGCAACCTGTGTGCACGGCTGCTGTGCCTTGCGACACAGCGCGCGGATCTTTTCTGGAGTGTCCTTCCCCTCAAGAGTGGTGAGGTCCAGCATGCTCATCGCCAATCGCAGCGCGCTGGCTTTGGATGCACTCTTGATAGAGCGCTTGCCAAAACTCTCCGCGCGCCGCGCGGCCATCACTGCATCAACCGTGCGCACGGGAAGCACGCAACAGGCCGATTAGTTCCCGCCCCTGGCGGCCCGGAAGAGATCCGGCAAGCTGGCCATTTGGCGCAGTTGCAGGCTCTTTTCACCCGAGTTGGCGTTCTCGATGTAGTAGATGGAAAGGATCTCTGTGCGATTGTCAACCACCCAGAGTGCCTCGTAAGGCTTGTTGTCCGGCCCCAATCCGGTGGCGATGGTGGCAACGCTGGCGCCGTTCGCTCCGGCGTTGGCCGCTTCGGCGTATGCAGAGTTTCCCGGTAGACGCCCTGCTTGCACGATGGTGAGTGCGGCCAGCATGAATGCGCTTGCCCACAGCGCGGCGGCTGCGTAATTGGGACCCTTGCTTGGTGACGATGTTGGCTCGTGTTCGGTGTTCATGGTGGTGTCCCCTTTTTAGCGAGTGCGACCAAACGAAGCCGCGTCGGCGCTGACGCTTCGGTAGCCCAATCCCACGAGCTTCTTGTTGTTCTCCCACCAGCTGACCGCCACCACTTCATTGGTGGTTTCGTCGCAGATGTACGCCACCCCTTGAACGATGCCGTTCACGGTGCCGCCGACGATGGTGTAGCTGCTGCGCACGCGCGATTGCGCCTGGGCTTGCGGCATGAATGTAATTGTGGCCAGGGCCGCCAGCAACGCTGCATTGAGCAGCACCAGCGGAATGAGAGACTTGCGAAGCACGGTGGATCCTCCGTTGCAAAAGATGTGTGCCGGGCTGAACCGCCTCGGCCGCAGTGCGGGCAACCTGCGACCGGCGCCGCAGCAACGGCCGAGGATACACCCGGTGTCACTCCACTGGCACAAGGCGGCCGTTGAGAACGGTGACCACACATGGACCCGGCTCATGATCCAGCACCAAGCGCCACTGCTTCTCCTGCGCTTCGGCCAGAAGCGCGCGCTTGGTAAGCATGGTTTCGTAGGGCAACATGTCGTATCCAAGGCTTGACGCCGGGTGTGAATGGTGCACGGTGGGCAACAAGTCGCCGGGAAAGCAGAGCGTTCCAAAATGGTCATTCCACAGCACGCCCTGTTGTCCCCAAGTGTGGCCCACCAGCGGACGTACCAGAACCCCGGGTAGCACCTCTGTACTTCCGTCGTGCAACACCACGCGGTCCGCGATGGGATCCAAATGCGTGCGCAAGTACGTTCGAGTCATGGTGCTGCGATTGGCCAGCGCGTCCTGCCACTCCTGGCGCTGCACATGAATGCGCGCGTGAGGAAAGGTGAGCTCCGGCTGTGCGCCGCCCCCCATCCGAGTCAGGCCACCCGCGTGGTCAAAGTGAAGATGGCTCACCACCACATTGGTGATTGATTCGCAAGGCACGCCGATCTCAGCCAGCGCGTGCTCAATGGTTCGAACCGTTCCGTCGGGCTGCAGATCAAACTCGTACTCCTGCACGCTCTTGGGGGGCCATTTGCCTCCAGCTCCGGTCTCAACAAGTATTCGTTCGATGCTGGGCTCGCGCCGCTCAAGCAACACGCAGTTCATGGCCAGCCCGATGCGGTTGAGGGCATCGGGCGCGGTCCACTTGGCCCACATGGTGCGAGGAATGAGGCCAAACATGCCTCCGCCATCCAAGCGGAAGCCTCCCGCGCGCAGCACGCGCCAACGGAACTCCGTGGCCTGGCGCGCTTCGCCGCTAACTCTTCACCACCCGCGCCTTGCCGGTGCCGGCGGGAACGCGATTCATGGCGTTGCGCGTATCCACCACGAGCGTCGCGTGCTTGGCCAGCTGGCCGTAGTCCACCGAGTCGTGGTCGGTAAGAATGAGCACGCAGTCCGTGGCCTTCAAAGTGGCCTCGTTCAGCGGCACGCTCTTCAGGTCAATGCGATACCGCCGCATGCTGGGGTACACCGGAATGTGCGGGTCGTGGTAGCTCACTTCGGCGCCTCGGTCGCGCAGCAGTTCGATGATCTCTGCGCTTGGACTCTCGCGGCTGTCGTCAATGTTCTTCTTGTACGCCACGCCAATCACCAACACCTTGGAGCCCTTCAGGCTCTTGCGATCGTCATTAAGCGCGCCCTGTGTGCGCTCGATCACGTAGTGCGGCATGGCGTTGTTCACTTCGCCGGCCAACTCAATGAAGCGCGTGTTGCGCCCGATGGCCTTGGCCTGCCACGTGAGATAGAAGGGGTCGATGGGAATGCAGTGGCCGCCCAGGCCAGGCCCCGGGTAAAAGGGCATGAAACCAAAGGGTTTAGTGCTGGCCGCGCGAATGACCTCCCAGACATCGATGTCCATGTCGGTGAGCAGCGTCTTCATCTCATTCACCAGAGCGATATTCACCGCGCGGAAAATGTTCTCCAGCAACTTGGCGGTCTCGGCCACTTCGGCGGTGGAGACCAGGTGCGCTTCCTTCACGATGCGCCGGTAGAGCTCATGGGCAAGTTTGCCGCTCACGGCATCTGTGCCCCCCACAAGCTTGGGAATGACGCCAGCGCTATGGTCGATGTTGCCCGGATCTTCGCGCTCGGGGCTGTAGGCCAAGAAATAGTCTTCGTTGCGCTTCAAGCCGGTGGCATCGAGAATGGGCCCCATCTCGTCGCGGGTCGTTCCGGGATACGTCGTGGACTCAAGCACCACCAACTGTCCCTTGCGCAGAACACTGGCGGCCAGCCGGGTGGAGTCAAGCACAAAGGAAAGATCTGGCTCCTTGTGCTTGCCCAGGGGCGTCGGCACACATAGAAGAATGGCGTCCGCCTCAGCAAGATCCTTGGTGTTGCTTGTGGGAACGAATTTCTTGTCGTTCTGCAGGCGAGTGAAGAACTCTTGCCCCAAGTGGTGGATGTAGGGCTTGCCCGCCTTGATGGCGTCAATCTTCTTTTGGTCAATGTCGTAGCCGATGACCTTGAAGCCGCCATCGAGCGTGGCGCCCGAAAGCGGAAGACCCACGTAGCCCAGGCCCACAATGCCCACGACGGCGGTCTTGTTTTCGATCTTCTTGAGCAGTTCAGCGGCGGTGTTGTTCATGAAAGTTCCGAAGAAATGAGGCGAATCGGGGAGTCTACTACTCGGCATAATCCATGCGGGTTCTGAGGGACCTCGCAAAGAATCACCGCCTGCGCGGGCCGCACATGGCCCCACGGTCCCACCCGTTGCCCTACTGCCGCAGGAGAGTTATCCCAACAATTCCGTGGGATTTTCTAGCAATCCCACCACGGTGTTCAGAAATCGGGCTCCCTCGGCACCATCCACCACTCGATGGTCGCAACTCAGGCTCAGAGGCAGCACGGTGCCCGCAAAGAACTTGCCATCCTTCACCAAGACGCGCTCCTTGGCGCGCCCCACGGCCAAGATGGCCACCTCTGGGTAATTGATGATGGGTGTGGCAAACATTCCGCCATAGCTGCCCACGTTGCTAATGGTGAAGGTGCCCCCCAACGACTCTTCGCGCTTGATGGTTCGATCCTTGCACGCGCCGGCCAGCCGCTTGACTTCATTGGCAAGCTGGAGCGGCGCCATGCGATCCGCATCTTTGATGTTGGGCACCATGAGCCCGGCGTCCGTGTCCACAGCGCAGCCAAGATTGATCACCTTCTTCACCAAGACTTCGTTGTTGGCGTCATCGGTGATGGCGTTCAGCGCGCCGTGCTTACGCAATGCTCGGCACACGGCTGTCATCAGAAAGGGCAGCATGCTCATCTTCTGACCGGTCACGCGCCCGTACTCGCGGCGCTTGCGCTCAAGATCGGTGACGTCTGCTTCGTCAACCACCGTAAAGTGCACCGTGGTGCGCACGCTGCGATCCAAACTCTCGGCGATCTTGCGGCGCACTCCTCTAAATGGCACGCGCTCGGCAACGCCCGTCTGGTCAATGAAGACGCTGCCAGGCACAATCGCGGCGCTGCGGGGGGCAAAACCCGGGGCGGTTTCGGTTGGTTGGCGCGCGCCGGTGCCCTCGCTGGCTCCCGCGCGTGCGGAGCTTGTTCCTGTGTGCGCCTCAACGTCGCTGGCAGAGACCCGGCCACCCCGGCCTGTGCCGCTCACCTGCTGAATGTCCACACCAAGCTCGCGCGCGATTCGGCGCACTGCTGGTGTGGCGAGCGCCTTGCCCTGCCTTGCCACTGGGGCCGCTTCGGCACGGCGCGCAAAACGATCGCTCACCGTGAGCGTTCCGCTCATGGTTCCGACCACCGTGCCCTGATCCTCGCTGGCCGCGGGGGCGGCCGGGGCCGTTGGGGCTGCTGTGGGGGACGCTGCGGGGGCTGCGCTTCCGTTTGTGCCCGCCGACTTAGGGGTCGTGGCCGCTGACGCCTTTGATCCTGATGTGCCGTAGCGCACCAGCACCGCGCCCACCTTGATGATCTCTCCTGGCTTGCCGCACAATTCCGCGATGGTGCCCGCCCACGGTGTAGGCACTTCCACCAGCGCCTTGTCGGTTTGCATCTCCGCGATGGTCTGGCTTTCTTTCACCACGTCGCCGGGGTTCACCACCCAGCGGATGAGTTCGGCTTCGGCCAAACCTTCGCCCAAGTCGGGCAGCAGAAAGTGGCTCTTATCGCTGGGTTGTTTCAATCCGGCCATTGCGCGTTGATCCTTAGTACGCCATCACATCGTCAATGGCGCGCTCGATGCGGGCAGCATCGGGCATGTAGTCCAATTCCAATTTGTAGTAGGGCATGATGGTGTCAAAGCCCGTCACGCGCTGCACTGGTGCTTCAAGGTGCAAGAAGCACCTCTCCATGATGCGCGCGGCGATCTCTGCGCCGAAACCACCTGTGAGCGGCGCCTCATGCACGATCACGCATCGCCCCGTCTTCTTCACGCTGGTTTCCACCGCCTCCATGTCAAAGGGATAGATGGTGCGCAGGTCGACCAATTCAATGTTGCGCCCCGATTTCTCGATGGCCTGCATGCACTGAATAACGCTGGCGCCCCAGCTGACCATAGTGAGCTCTGAGCCCTCACACACCGTGCGCGCCTTGCCGATGGGCAACACGTATTCGTCTTCAGGCACTTCTTCACGGAACGCGCGATAGATGCGCTTGGGTTCAAAGAAGATCACCGGATCTGGGTCGCGAATGGCGGCGATGAGCAACCCCTTGGCGTCGTATGGGCTGCTGGGCATCACCACCTTGAGGCCGGGGGTGTGCGCGTAGATCGCCTCTGGAGAGTCGCTGTGAAGTTCAGGGGCGTGAATCCCGCCACCCACCGGAACGCGGATGGTCAGTGGCACCGGGAATGCCCCGCGCGTTCGAGTGCGCATGCGGGCGGCGTGGCTGCAAATCTGGTCGTACGCGGGGCCAAGAAAGCCGTCGAACTGAATCTCTGGCACCGGTCGCAAGCCGCCCATGGCCAGACCGATGGAGGTGCCGATGATGCCGCTTTCGGCCAGCGGTGTGTCCACCACCCTGTTTGCGCCAAAGCGCTTGAGCAGGCCATCTGTCACGCGGAAGACGCCGCCATTCAGGCCTACGTCCTCCCCCAAAATCAGTACGCGACTGTCCTTCTCCATCTCTTGGATGAGAGCAAGGGTGATCGCCTGAACCATTGTGAGGTTTGCCATGAATGTCTCTCAGCACCAAGTCTGTGGGCGCGCACGCCAAACGGAGAGGAAAGTGTAGCGGATGAGCGCAAAACCGATGGCTTTGCCGCGGGCGCACTATGGCTTCAGACGGCCACCGAGGTCGTCGTTTGACTGGAACACATCCTCCGGTAACGATGCGTCCCTTTTCAGGGGTCCGCCATCGTCAACGCCATTGAAGCCCACGCTCCACGCCCCCGGCGCACCGCCGGTGAGTTCATATCGGATGGGAGTGTCTAGGTTGTACGGATCGCGCGGCACCGCGGGCAAGAAATCGGGCACAAGCTCCTGAAGCCGCTCGGGCCAACGCCCACGAGCGCGGCGAAACCGTTCCGTAGCAATCAGGCAACGCGCGGCTTCAATCCAGGCGGTAGCGGGGCGACGTTCTACGCCACTTGACCCCCATCTAGGGCTAGCAGCAAGAAAAACCATGTATGGAACGGAGAGTGGAGAATCATCCTGCACTCGGGCTTGCAACTCGTCTGCCACTGGTTGGAGATCTAGCCCGAGCGGCTCACGCGATTGCCGTTCACCCTCTTGGATCGCCCCCAACCAAAGACTCCGAACGGTGGCCCTGTCGGGCGCGGCAAAGCGATAGACGGGGCCCAGCAAAAACGCCCCCCACTGGGTTGAGAGAATTGAGCGGTTGGGAAGCCGTCCCGAAGTGCCGTAGCTAAAAATGAGGGGAGAAATCTTTGGCACCAGCGACCCGTTGCCGTTGCCATCATCGGTAAAGGCGTCAGCCAGCGCCTTATCCATGGTCTGGATGTCCAATGCCCTGTTTCCCCCCAGTCGACAGGCTTGTAGTTCTGTCATTGAGCGAGCGAGCCGCTGGAGTTGTGAGTCTGAAAAGACTTGGGGGGCCAAGCAGAGTTCTTCAGTGGACCTCTGCGCAGCTTCCCTAGCCATATGCCAGCCAAAAACCGGGGCGGGCCACGCCGTTGGCGCCTCTTCCAACAGTCGCACCATGTTTGCGATGGCACAAATGTCATCGGTGGCGCGATCTCCTTCTCTGGCATCCACGGCAGCGCTGGCATCCACCGCCAGATAGGTGGAAAGGGAGAACATCGCTCGTGCTGTTTCGGAGATCGCGGACTGCAGTGCATTGATGTCCACAATGCCAGCGTTGTTCGGATCATCGCGCAGCGCGCGCCGCTTGGCGGCCAGCAGGCCCAGCACTGGTACATCTGCGGCCTGGCGTGCAGCCGCAAGTTGGGGGGCGAGGAGGCCCAGCAGAGACTTGGCTTCACCCCACTGAGGGCTTCCGCGGTGCTCGTGGTCAACGCGACCCACGAGACTGGGGTGCGACTCGCGCAATCGGTCGCGGTGCTCACGCGCGTCCGCGTCGGCCTTCACCAACAATTCCGCCGCGCCGGGCTTGATGCCAACAGGGGGCATTGAGGCCAGCAGTTCCGCAACTTTGTTGGGCGGCGCGGGCGAGGGCTTCTGATTCCACACCCAGTACGCCACCCCCACGTATGCAAGCAATGGCAGAATCATGGCCACGCTGCACAGCAGCCAAACTCGCCGCCGCACTCGCGGAAGTGCAATCACGTGCCGCCCCCGTCAGATGCGGGGCCGCCGATCACCAGGTTGTCCCCGTGATGTTCAAGTGAGATGGGTCCTTCCTCAAACTCATACTGCGGTACCCGCGGTAGGTAGCGCGGAACGGTATCCCCAAGCGCATCGGGCCACTTGCCTGTGGTTCTGCGAAAGCGTTCGCACGCCAGCCGCACCTGAGCAAAGCTTCGCGCAGATCGTGTGGAGGCGACCTCGGTGAGCATTCGCTCCGGTGCGCCGGATCCACTTGCAAGCGGCATGAATGCCATCCAGGTCGTTAGGCGTTGCGACGCCAGCGCGCGGCCCAGTTCCACGTTGGCGGAGTTCTGCTGCTTCCACCCGGGCTCTTGGGCCTGAGTGTCCAACTCGTCCATGGCTCGCAGAAGTGTTTGTTCAACGAATGCGCGGTCGGGGGCAAGGGCCACAAGAACGGGCGCGCCCAGAAACAGCAGCAAGTCCGGGGGTAGGCGAGAGCCGCGCCGCGATGTGGAGTAGTCCTGCATCGCGCGGCGCCAAGCCTCAAAGTGGTTGAGCAGCAGCGCTCCGTTGCCAGCGCCATCGTCGGTAAATGTGCGCTGAATCTCGTCTGCGACCAGTTGGCGCTGCAGCCCCAAGCGCAGCGCTGGCGCGTGTTCCGGCGCAGAGATCACCTGGGCCAGTTGTGTCAGCTGTTCTGGAGTAAAGGCGTCAGCGTTCAGTGCCAGCGCGCGTTCCACGGTGTCATATGCCTGACGCTGGATCACCAGGCTCACCAAGTTGCACACGGTCAACTCCACTTCGGCCGCGTGCCGACCCAGATGCAACAATGCTTGGATGTCTGCCACCGCGCGCTCCCCCTGTCCTTCGCTCACCGACATCAATGCGTCCGCGCGGAGCAGGTGCCCCGCCATTCGCAGCGTGCTCAATTGCGGAAGCAGAATGGAAGCAGCGGTGCCCTCAGTGGGGTCGCCGTCGGGGTTGTTGTCGGGGTCGTCCGTTGGCTCGGGCTCGGGCCCGTATCCGTAGAACTCTCGATCCTCGGCGCGCATCCGAAATCCGGGGACGAATCCGCACACCTGAATGGCTACGGCGTCGCGCAATGCCTGCATTTCTTCGGTGCGATTCTCAATTCCGCGCTGAACGTCCCCCCATTGCGGGTCGCCCGGCGTTGCCTGAATGGAGTTCAGGAGAGCGTCGACCTCGGGTGGCGTTCCGGCCGTACGCCGCTGCCACTCCAGCGCACGCTTGATGGCGGGCCAGGCCACGGGTGTCTCTGGTGGCACAGCCAGCGCGCGCTGAAGTCGCTCCTCAACGGAAACAGACGGTCCGGGCGCGCGGTTCCACACCACGATGGCGGCGCACAGATATCCAACCACCAGCACGCCGATGATCGCCGCTGCCCAACGCAGAGTTCGCTTCACGTGGGGTGGAGCGCCCAGGCTGGCTTCTCCGGTGTGTGGCGGCTGCACAGACATTGGTGCCTCTATCGAGAAATCACGATGTCGTCCCCTTCGGATTCGTCGGATGACTGGTTCTTGCCCACGCTCCAGATTCTGGGCTTGCCACCAGCCACGGCGTACATCAGGGGGGCATTGGCAAACTCATCCTGCGGCACAGAGGGCAGATAGCCGGGCACCAACTCGTTCAGCATCTCTGGCCAGCGACCTTTGTCGCGCTTGAATCGCTCCAGCGCAACCTGAGTGCGCGCAATGGCGGGGTAAATCCGAGTGCGCGAGGCGGAGTTGGCCGCGCTAGACACCGCTGGAGTCAGGATGGCCGCCGGACTAAAGCTCACGCTTTCGGTGCGGGGGCCAGCGGCAAAGAGCGCGTCGGCTCTAGGAAATGCCTGTCTCCACTGCGGGAGCACGCTCTGCGAGGCGGCTTCAGCGAGTACCCCGTCCCATTCCTGGCGCGTCTCCGCGCGGGTTTGTGAATTCAATACCAGCACCGGACCCAGCAAGAACGCCGTGGCCGCGAATGGGCCACTTTCAGGCACACCGTCAGCCGGAATCATTTGCACCGCAGTCATCAGTCGCGCTGCGCCGCCGGGGATCAATCTGCCGCTTCCATCGCCATCGTCTGTGTACAGGCGTTGCAGCATGTCATCCATCATCACCCGCTCTCCGTCCACATGCATGCGCGTAACTTCTGGAGTGATGGACGCAAAGAGTTCGTCCAACCGCTTGAGGTCTGCTTGCTTGAATGCATCAGGCTTGAGCGCGAGCGCGGCCACCGCGGTGTGTGCCGCCGAGGTGATGAGCGAGTACTGCACCAAGCTGCCCAGCAACACCGGCAATTGGGAACAGTGCGCCCCCACGCGCAGGATTGCTTCGACGTCATCCACCGCCTGTGAGCCCTTTCCTCGCTCCGCCGCAAGCAGCGCGTCCAACCGGAGCAGCCTGCCTGCGGCGCGCAGTTCACCCAGGTACGGCAGCGTGATGGCAATCGCGGGGAACTCCTGTTCAAGCGGTGAATTGCTCGTGGTGGGTTCAAGACCAAAATAGTCCAGGTCCTCGGCGGCATGCTCGATGCGCGGCACATACCCCAACGTGGGCATGGCCGCGGCGGCTCGCAGCGCCTTCAGTTGGTCTGCGTGTGCATCGAGCATCGGGGCCACGGTGGTCCACATGGGTTTGCCGGGCTCTGTGTCCAGCGTCAGGTTCATGAGTTCGCTCAGCCCGAACCCCCTGCCCTGTCCATCGGCCCGCATCCATTTCAAGGCGGACTTGTAGGCAGTCCATGCGTCCGCGCCAGACTCCGCCCTCGGCGTGAGTTCTTGCATTCGCGCCACCGGGTCAAACGCCACGGTGGGTTGTCGGCTCCACACCCAAGAGGCGGCCAAAAGGTAAACGGCCGCCAACACCGCTGCGATCACAAGTGCCGTTCTAAGTAGAGAGCGGCGGGGAGGCGCGTTGTGCACCAGAGAACTCGCAGAATTCACCTTGGGTGTTCCACCCTTTCTGGCTAGTGCTCGTGATGCGCGGTCTCGCGGGGCTGTTGCAAGTGCTCCGCACCCTCAATCTGGCTGGGATCCTGGCCCAACGAGTGCGTGTGCATGGTTTCGCGCTGCAGTTCTAGATCTGCGGGCAGCTCCTGATACATGGAGTTAAAGAAGTCCGGCGCCCGTGGCGGCGTAATGGTCTCTGCGCGTTCCACGGCGTCGGCCACTTCTTTTTCCGCGCGCTCCTTCAGCGCCGCTTCCTTCTTGTCATTCCAGATTCCCAGCTTGTCCATGTACTTGCGCACGCGAATCAGCGGATCTCTGGCCTTCCACGCATCCACTTCGGCTTGGTCGCGGTAGCGGCGCGCGTCATCGGCGGTGGTGTGATCGCCCAGCCGATAGGTAACCATTTCGATGAAGGTTGGCTTGCATTCTTTGCGCGCGCGTTCCGCTGCTTCACGAACCGCATACACGCACGCAAAGATGTCGTTGCCGTCCACCTGTACGCAGCGCATGCCATAGGCCACGCCGCGCTGCGCAACGGTTGGCGCGCTGCACTGAATCTTGCCAGGCACGCTGATGGCCCAGAAGTTGTTCTGGCAGCAGAAGACCACGGGGATGTCCAAGTTGGCTGCAAAGTTGGCGGCTTCATGAAAGTCGCCCTCGCTGGTTGCGCCGTCGCCAAAGAATGTGCAGGCGATCTGCTTCTCGCCTCTGTACTTGCTGGCCCACGCCAAGCCGGTGGCGTGGAGCATTTGCGTGCCGATGGGCACGGCGATGGGTGTGGCGTAGTGCTCGCGGGGCATAGCGTTGCCGCGTTCGTCACCCATCCAATGCAGCAGAATGCTCTCCATGGGAACTCCGCGCCAGAAGAGGCCGCAGTTCTCCCGGTAGCAGGTGACCATCCAGTCGTTTTTCTTAAGCACATATGCCGCACCAAGGCTGGCCGCCTCCTGGCCCATGTTCTGCGGATAGGTGCCCATTCGCCCTGAGCGCTGAAGCTTGAACGCCACCTCATCGAGCGTGCGACAGGTGAACATAGCCTCGTAAAGCTTCACCAGGTCTTCATTGGGAATGAGCCCCTTGCCCAGCTTTTCATCAAAGTTGGCCTTCTCGTCCAGAATGGAGATTCTGGGGATTTCCGTCGTAAACGCCTGAGTGATGGGCATGGGTAGGAGTGTAGTGCCGTGGAGGTAAAACACCATGCTGTGGCCTACCCCCCGCCGGACCGACCGATATGCATGGAGTGCGGACAATCGCTCGCGGCGCTGCCTCCCGATGGTGTGTGTCCGGAGTGCGGAACGGCGTTCACCGCTACGTCTAGATTTCCGCCGCCGCCGCCGAGGGTTGGGCAGCTTTTTCGCCCGCTCTGGTTGCCATCGGCGGTGCTTGTGGTTGGAGTGCCCGTGCTGGTGCTTCTGGGCGTTTACTACGAACATTCCTCGCTCGCACCCATCATTGCGGGCGTGGGCGTGACCCTGCCGGTGCTCTGGCTGGTGTTCGTGGTGATGGGTGCCGCGCAATCCGCCCGCATTGCGTGTGCCAGGCTGCCCCGCGCCGCTCGACACCGATCGCTGGTCGCGGGAATTCCACTGCTCACCCCCCAAAGCGCGGCCGGTCTCGTGGCCTTTGTTGTGACTGTAACGCTGCAGTTTTCCTTTGTGGTCTTAGCTTTCATCTGCGTGGGCCTTGCGATGATCATCCTTTCAAAATGGTGAATGCCAGCCCAAATCCTTCGCGCGTTCGCGCGTGTGCTCGCTGCGGTGTGCAGGTTGGAGACGCCGTTGAACTCTGGGCGTGCACGGAGTCGGCGTGTTCGCGATACCAACGACCGGTCTGCCCGCAGTGCATCATTCGGCGAAGCGCGCTGGCGGCCATGCGCACCGAGCCGGAGCCAACAGGAATCTTGGCGCGCGTGCCCGAGTGGGTGTGGGCGCTTCTCTTGGTCGTCACCATTTTGGCGTGGGTGTCCATCCCAGTTGCCAGCTACTTTTTGAATTGGGATCCATATTGGTTCCGAGCGGCGCGATGGGGAATCGCGATCTCCGGAGCGCTTCTGATTGTCTTGTGCTGGCGACGCGTGAGCGGGGTGCTGAGTGAAACCCCACTCGGCCCGGCGCTCGGCATTTGGTGCATCTATGACGCCACCAATCCGCCGTTGACGCGCAACACCGCTGTGCGCGCCAACTGGGATGTGCTTCGGCCCTGCTGCCGAAAATGCGGCAACCTTGCGGCGCGCGTTGACTCTTAGCTCGCCGCCGGCGTCATCGCGGGCTGCCCCGCCTGCTTCTTGGCCCGGCCGGCCTCGATGCGCCGCTTGGCGTAGTTCACCGCCGCCGCGTGTGTGGAAGGCTCGTGCGCCCCCTCCTTCAGAACGGCTAGCGTGGTCTCTTCAATCTGAGCCACCTTCTTGTCGAGCGTGGCGCTAGTCATGCCCAGATAGAGGCCGGCCAGCCGAATGAGCCCGCCTGCGTTCACCACAAAATCTGGGCCGTAAACGATGCCGCGCTGCTTGAGTGAGGGCCCGTCCACGTCAGGTGCATGCAGCTGATTGTTGGCCGTTCCGCAAACCACCTTGCACTTCAGCGCTTTGATGGTGTGGCCTTCAAGAATCGCCCCCAGTGCGCATGGTGCCAGAATGTCCAGTTCCTGCGCAAAGAGGTTTTCATCGGCTCCGAGCGCTGTCACGCCAAGATCCTTCACTGCGCGCTCCACGGCTGCGGGATTCATGTCTGTACCCACCACCGTGGCGCCATGCTCCTTGAGCATTTTGGCCAGTTTGTAGCCAGTGGCGCCAAACCCCTGAATGCCCACTTTCAGGCCGGCAAAGTCCACCTTCTTGCCCAAGTGGTGCAGGCACGCCTTCATGCCGTTAAAGCAACCGAGACTTGTGTAGGGGCTGGGATCACCTCCGTGACTCACCGTCTCGCCACCCATGATGTGATTGGATTCCTGCGCCATCCAGTCGCAGTATTGAATGTTCACGCCCACATCTTCAGCGGCGATGTACTGACCGTTGAAGGTGTTTACAAAGCGGCCCATGGCGCGCGCTTCGGCTTCAGTGGGGGCCTTGCCCTTCTCAATCATGATCACGCTTTTGGCGCCGCCCATGGGCAGGTCGGAGGCCGCGGCCTTGTAAGTCATTCCCTCAGAGAGTCGCAGCACATCGCGAATGGCTTCAGACTCATCGGTGTAAGCCCAGCGCCTGGTCCCGCCCAGCGCGTTGCCAAGCGCAGTGCTGTGAATGGCGACGATGGCGCGAAGCCCAGTGGCGGAATCGGTGTGGAACGCAACCCGCTCGTGGCCGTGCGCGCTCATCTCCTGAAAGATCTTCATGTCTGCTCTGTCCTTGCGTGAGGGTAAATCAAAGACCATAATTCAGCCGCACACCTGCGGCGGAAACTGAAAGGTTACTAGGGGCGGGTAGTGCTCAGGAGGGTTGAGCGGCTGGGGTGGCGGGGGCTGCAGGAGCGGCGGATTCCACCCGCTGCCCTTTGAACATGCTGCCCGCGCCAAACTCTGGGACCGCCGACCGATCCACCTGGCTAAGTTTGCGACCGCTGCCACGAGCCTGCATGTCCGGCGTGCGCTCAGGAATGCTGAACTCACTATCGGGCATTGAGTCCATGTGCTTCAACACCGCCGCGGCGGCGCGCTTCATGGAGGTGTCGCTGTTCACGCGCAGAGCGCGAACTTCGTCTTCGATCGCGGTGTTAAAGAGCGCGCACAAATGCTCCACCAGTGCGGTCTCGTACGCCAGCTTGTCGCCGGAAAGGCCCTGTTTCAAGTTGGCGTCGAGTCGGCTGAGCGAACACACCATGGCGTGGATGTAGATGGCGCACATGGAGAGGCGCGCCTGAATGGTTTGCTCGGTCACCAGTTGTTCTTCCCACTCCTTGAACATCAACTTGACTTGGTGGCTGTGCTCACGAATGCGCATCATGACCTCGTGCATCATGGGCGCAAGCCGTGGGTCGGCGTTCTTGAATTGTGGAAGTCCGCGGCGCACGCCCAAGAAGAGTTCGCTGCCGATGCGCATGGCCGCACCGGGGCGCTTCATGGGATTCTTCTTCACTCCCAACATCCATTCGCCCAGCTGTTTAGAACCGTAGGCGAAGATAAACGCGTGCATGACTTCATTGGCGCCTTCAACGATGGTGTTGATGCGGCTGTCGCGCCACATGCGCTCAATGTGATTCTCAGTCATGTAGCTTTCGCCGCCCATGATCTGCAGCGCATCGTTCACCGTTCGGTAACCAAACTCGCTGCAAAACACCTTACAGACGGCGGTCTCGAGCATGATGTCTTCGTCGTGCCGATCCAAGAAGCCCGTGGTCATGAAGAGCATCGACTCCATGGCGTAGGTGTATGCACCCATGCGCGCGATCTTCTCTTTGGTCAAGTCGAAGTCCGCCAGCGCGCGGTCGAACTGATAGCGGTACTTGGCCCACTTTGTGGCCTGCTCGTAAGCAAACTCGGCGGCTCCCAGCATTCCGGCGCTCAGGGTGCATCTGCCGTAGTTCAGGCATGTCAGCGCCACATTCAGGCCCTTGCCCTCTTTGTGCAGCAGATTGGCTTTGGGCACCTTGACGTTGGTGAGGCGAATTCGCGCTTGCCACGTGCCCCGGATGCCGCACTTGGATCGATTGCGGCTAAAGATTTCCACGCCGGGCATGTCGGGGGTGCAGACCAGCGCACTGACGGCTTCCTTTTCTTTGCCGGTGCGTGGGTCCTTCAGCTTTTGCTTGGCCATCACGGTAAAGAGGGCGCTGAGCGCTCCGCTGGTGGCCCACTTCTTTTCGCCATTCAGAATGTAGAACTCGCCGCAGGGGCTGAGTTCGCAGTGCGTTTCTTGCCCGCCCGCGTCGCAACCCACATTGGGCTCGCTGAGGCAGAATGCGCTCAGCGCATCGGTGGCCATGCGAGGAAGCCAGCGCTTCTTCTGTTCGGCGCTACCAAAGAGCATGATGGCTTTGCAGCCGATGGACTGGTGCGCGCTCACCAACACGGCGGTGCTTCCGCAGGTGCGGCCGATTCGACGCAGCACCCGGTTGTAACTCGTGATCCCCAGGCCAAGCCCGCCGTACTCCGTGGGAATGGTCATACCCAACACGCCCAACTTAAAGAGACGCGCAATCACCCACTCAGGAATCTGCTGCTTCTGATCGATCTCAACCGAGGGGTGTTCTGTGCGAAGGTAACTCTCCAGTTCGGCCAGCAACTTGTTGCATCGGGCGTTCTCTTCTGCGTCCGGAGTTGGATACGGAAAAACCAACTCCTCGCGGAAGTTGCCCCAGAACATGTTCTTCACCAAACCCATGGTGCTCGGGTCCGGCCCAAGCATCTCTTGCGCCTGCTCTATCTGCTTGCGGTCCTTTGCTGAGAGATTCTTAAGGTCCTTGGCCAGGTCGCTCTGAGTCATGTTGACCGCCTATGGGGTGGTGTGCAGGTTTGCTGTGGAACGCAGTGGTTCGCCAGATGGCGAATCGCTATTGAACGCGGATTGCCCATTCGGGGCAAGCGCGGCAAAAACGAGGGTCCGCCCAGAAGCGGCGGACCGTCATAAGTGTATGTGGTTGTTGCGTTTATGTCTTGTGGGTGGGTGGGTGCAGAAAAAGGGCCTAGGTTAGTGGTTTGGCGCTTTGGCGGGGTTACTGTGCGCGCTCGCGCTAAGGAGAGATTCCAAGGAGATGGCATGACCACACTTCAAGGGTGTAGGCATGGAAAACTTGCAATGACGCTGGCTGGGTGCTGCTTTGTGGTGGCCGCGCTCGGGGGTGCTCGGCAGGCCGCCCCAAGCACTGTGCCTCCGGTCACTCCGGCGGCGGAGCAACCCAAGAAGCCCAGAAAGCCGCGCGCCAAGCCGGTTGAGGAGCGTGGGGAGGGCTCCAAGGAGGCCCCCGCTGCTGTGCCCGCAACTGCCGCGCCGCCCGACATCGCATTGCCGGACCGCACGATTGATCTCAAGGCAGCCACCTCGCGGTACTGCGATGGGTTGCGAAGCGTGGTGTTCGATGCTTCTGTGGCGACCTCGCTCACGCTACGCCTGGCCCCAGAGAGTGCCCCGATCACCATCGAGCGAAAGAACCAACTGGTCGCTGCCAAGCGGGCGCGCGAGCGGCTTCGAGATGCCGTGCGCGACCTTCGCGCGGATGCCGCGCGAGTCTTGTTGGAGTTTCATCTGGACTCGCTCGTTGCGGCTGCGCGCTCGTGCGCCTCCGACATGCAGCTTCATGTGGCCGCAGATCTTGAGGCGTTGGACGAGATTTCCAGATTGCTGGCTGAGCGCGGTCCCGACAAGTACGCCTCCTTTAGCAAGGCGGCCCACACGCTGAGGGACCTAGACACCGGAGACCGCGGAGCACGCAGGAAGGCAACGCTGAAGGCCATTTTGGCACTCAAGACCAAGTGAGCTCGCTGAACTACTTAGTCAGGAAAGCCTGCAGCTTGGCGCGAGCTTCTGGCGTGTGACGCAGGCGCACAAGATGAGTGCGCTCGGCGGCCACGGCGGCCAACCAGCCCGCGGTTACGCCTTGCTCCACGCAGTCCAGGCACGCTGAGGCGTGTGCGCTGGTTGGAAGTTGCGTGCGCGCGGCTTGCAGCGCGGGCAAAATCCGAGGCGCGTCTTGTGGTGTCAACGCCCGGCGTGGTGCGTGTGTGGGTGCAAACGCCCGCTGCCAGTCCGCCGACCGGCGCGCCGCGCGAATCCACGCCTGTGCCGCAGCCAACATCGTGGGGTGATCGCTACCCGCGGGTGTGGTCGCGTCAAAAAGTCCGGTCGGGGCGCTCGTGCACTTCCAGGGGGCTCCGTTGGCAGTGGCCACAATTGCGGCCTGGGCATCGATGCGGGCTGGCAGCATTTGTGTGCCTCCCCACCCGGGGCAGATTCCAAGACCGCACTCGGGCAGGCCCACCAGCCAGGGCTTCTCCCCTTCGGCAGGCAGGGTGCCCACCAGCGCGTCGCAGTGCATGGCAAGTTCAAGTCCACCGCCAAGCGCTGCTCTGTGAACTACGGCGGCGGTGGGCACACCCAGTGCTGGGATCGCCGCAAATGCGGCGGCACCGCGCTCCAGATAGGCGTGGAGCGATGCGTCGTCAAGCGCGTCTATCTCAGCAAGGTCTGCCCC
The DNA here is from genome assembly GCA_964640485.1 of uncultured Isosphaeraceae bacterium. GTDB lineage: Bacteria > Planctomycetota > Phycisphaerae > Phycisphaerales > SM1A02 > CAZXGD01. The sequence continues at coordinate 41,365 of CAZXGD010000019.1, forward strand.
CGCCACAAACACACGCGTGCTGCTGGATGCAAGCACCAGCCCCGTGCACCCTTGGCGCGCAATGTCGGCGCACGACTCAGAAATGGCTCCAATGAGCCACGAATCCAACACCACCACGCCTCCGCGCGGCTTCTCTGGATTGGGCTCCAGCCACAGCGTGACTATTCCGTCTTGTTCGCGTTGGGTGCGTAGTAAGGATGCCATTCCGCCAGCGTACGCGTTGGCCCCGCCGTTTCAACCGGTGACTACATGCCAAACGCTCGGCGCAAACGCTCTTGTGCCTCTGTGCCAACAATGATCCGTGCGCTGATCTCCGCCGCCTTGGAGTGCACAGCTTCATCGTTACTGCCGTCAAGTTCATTCAACCAATGCTTGGTGGCCGCAATCGCGTGCGGGCCGCCCTTGGCAAGGCGCGCTGCAAGTTCTGCGGTGGTTGCGTCCAGAGCTTCGGCGGCGCACAGGTGCGTGGCCAGACCCATGTCAAAACCTTGGGCACCAGTGATCGTGCCCCCCGCGAGCAACATGGCGCGCGCACGCCCCGCGCCGATCTTCTTGATGAGCCACGGCGCGACCACCGCGGGGCATACGCCCAGATCAACCTCTGGATAGCCAAGCCGACTTTCGGCGTGCGTCACTGCAAAATCCGTCACCACCATTAATCCACACCCGCCGCCTACCGCGGCACCCTGCACCCGGGCAATGGTGGGCACCGGAAGCTTTCTGAGCGCCAGACTCACTTTGCTGAGATTTCGCAGCATGTCACCCATTGCTTGTGGGTTGTGCATCACCGCGCGCAGGTCCATGCCGGCACAGAAGTTTCGCCCCGCTCCTGCCAGAATCACCGCCCGAACCGCCCCTGACCCAGGCTCACACGCGGCCGCCACCGCAGAGACCGCCGCACCCAATGCCACGATGAGATCTGTGCTGAGCGCGTTGGCCTTCTCTGGTCGATTGAGTGTGAGAGTCGCCACGCCCTCCGCGATTGCGGTGGTTACAAGTTCGTTCATTCGCACCAAATGCTAGCGGCCCGCCGGTGGCACTTCCTTCAGTTCCTGGGGTTCAATGCGAAGGACGCCGGGCAGCGATGCAAGCGAAATCAAATCGCTCACCTTGGCCTCTCCCAACACGATGCGCTTGTTGGTGGTTGCCCCATCCCCCGCCTCGCCTGTTACCGCAGCTCTGAGTCCAGCCTTGGCGAGTGTGGCGAGCACGTCGTCGCCAGCCGCGGCCACCAGAACTGTGATTGCAACGGTGGGTGGGGAACCCGCGTCTGATCGCGCAAGCGCCGCAACTTCTGCGGGTAGTGCTGGCAGGTTTCTTCGAGCGTCAGCGTCCAGCCGCTCATACAGCGCGAGCGCCAGAAGCCTTCGCTCCAGCACGCGCACCAAACGATCGCGCTGTTCCTGTGGAAGCTCAATCGACTTGGGGGTGGCGGCCACAGCGCCGGCGTCCGTGGGAGCCGGTTCCGAGGGCGTTGCCGCTGTGGGAGTTGCCGCTGTGGGAGTTGCTGCTGCGGGAGTTGCTGCCGTGGGCCTCGGCGGAATGGTGATCTGCATTCCCACTTGGAGAGATCTCTCGTTGCCCGCGAGCAATGTTGTATTGGCCTCCAGAATCTCGCGCCAATACGACGCGTTGCCGTACTTGGCCAACGCGATGCTGCTGAGGGTGTCCCCCGCTTGCACGAGGTACATGTGTGGCGCCGGGGCTTCGCTCGGTGCCGCACTCTTGTCGGCAACCTTCTGCTTCTCATCTGATTCCTTCGTTGCGGACCCAGTGTTCTCCCTGTCTGCAGGGGCTGCTGAAGCCGGTGGTGGCGGCGGCGGCGGCGCCGTTGGCCGACCGGCGGGCGCGCCCGCCTTGCCGGCTCCCCTCTCGCCAAATCCACCACCCGCGGCACCGTCGCGCGAACCGATCGCGGGCGACGCCACCGGTAGGGGTGCGGCGGGATCCAAACGTCGCCGATTGAGGGTCGCTCCACCACCGCCTGCTGCACGCCCTGTGTGGGCGTCAAAGTAAAACCTCTCTTGAACCTCTGCTCCTAAGAGTGAAAGATCTTGACGAGATTCGCTCCTTGTGGCTGGCGTCATACGGACTGCGGTATCGGTATGGGTATCGGCCAACCCACTCAACGCCACAGTGCTCAGCTGATCGAAGGACTTGGATTCCATCTTCAAGAGTTCTTGACCGATCTCTCCACGCGAGACTCCCCCGTCCGCGGCGCGGGCCGCTGCAAGAATGGCGTCGTTGCACCAGGTGGTTCCAAAGAATCCTTCCCAGCGAAGCCCCTCGGGGAATTCAATCGGAACGGTGACCAGCATCGGCTTTCCGCCCACCACCATTCGTGAGCGCTCAACCGCCACAAAGCTGGTGTACGGAGTGACGATCTGAAAGGTCTCACCAACGTTGACTACTTGGGAGCGAATGTCGTTGGCCAGCGTCTGCCTCTCCACCTCCAACAAGTGTGGTTGCAGAATCGCGTCTACTTTTGCACGCGCCCAAAGTTGTGGCAGCATGGTGGCCTTGCTTTCGCCGGCGCGCAACGAAACCGGAATGCGCCGCTCGTACGGACCTTCTGCGGTGCGGCCACGCACGACCACGGCCCCGCTGCCCGCTGCGCTCCACCGCCCGTGAATCACCAGCGGCTGCACGTCAAAGAGATCTGGAAGAAGCGCGCCGCTTGGCTGAAGGTCGGTCACCTGCACGCCTTCAAACGCAACCGTGATGTCCTGCAGCACGGGCGTTTGGAGTCGGCGCGCAAAGAGCTCAACCGCTTTGTCAGCATCGTCGGTCGTGAGAACGATGTCGCACGCGCCCCGCCCCCGGCGAGCCATTTCTTGAAGCAGGTAGCGATTGATGGAGTTGCCAATGCCGAAGGTGAACACTCGTGTGGTGCCAGCGTTCGCCGCCACGGCCGCAATCACCCCCTGGTCGTTGCCAATCTCGCCGTCGGTGAGAAAGATGGCGACGCGCATAGGGGGCGGTGCAGGCGCCGGTTCGGCCCCGCGCTCATCGTCACCCTGAGCCCCCGCCTGCTGCGGCGAGATCGGCGTGCGCGGCGGAACCACAATGCTTCCATCCGGATTGGTGGCTGGCGTCTTGCCTGGCATTTGCACCAGCGCGGCTTCGATGGCCTTCATCATTTCAGTTCCGCCGCCCGCTCTGCGGCCCTCCACAAACTTCAGCGCCTCCTCAACATTGTCCTTGGACGCTGGGCGTAAGTCGGGCCAGAGCACCGCCGTTGAGCCCGCGAAGGTCACCACGTTAAATCGATCCTCTTGCCGCATGGCGGCGAGCGATTTGCGCATGACTTCTTTGCTCTTCTCCATGGGCTGCCCGCTCATCGATCCGCTTGTGTCCATCACAAAGACCAGTTCGCGCGGAAGCGCGCGAACACCGGCGGTTGGCGGGGGTGGATTCATCACCAGCGTCACAAACCCGCCCTGGTTCTTTGATTGAGACTCCAAGGTTCCGCTGTCGAACGCAAAAACTCCCTCAAGCACCGAGGTGCCCTTGAGCCCCCAATTCAGTACAAAATCCTTGTTGGGAATGGCGTTGCCGCCCTGCAATTGCAGGGAGCACCGAGTGTTGCCGTTCCACTTCACTTGAACGCCGTGCAGTTGGCTCACCAGGTCGCGCAACTCCGGTCCGCCGGTGTCGATGTTCACCGCGATGCTAATGTCGTGGCCCGCGCGCTCGTGCGGCAACACCGGCATGGGTGTGATGCGGCTGGCATCGGGCACCTGATTGGTATCGCGAGAAAACCCGCTTCCGCTGGGGGAGTCGTCGGAGGGCTGTACAAACCAGCGCCCGCCAACCTGCCCCGCTCCCGATGCGTAGATCGCGCCCGGCTCTCTGGATCCGTCAACATAGGCGGCGCTGAAGTTCACGGTTGGCTCACCAAGCAAAGCCAGTTGTTCCGCACTTGGCGGCTGCACCGGAATCGCGCGCTCCAGGCGCGCCGCCAAACCAGCCTCAAGCCCTGCTGGCCCCAACAGAATGACGCCATCTCGACGGCTCCAACCAGCCGGCAGTGGCTGTGCGCCCGATGGACCGCCGGGGATGTACCTCGGAGTCACCACCATCGGAAACGCGAACTCGTACGTTCCGTCTTGCATCGATAGCGTTTCGATGTAGCTGATCTCCACGTCCACGGTGGCGCCCGTCTCAATATTCGCCACGCTCTGTGTGAAGATGTTGGGGCGTTCCTGCTCAAGCAGGCTTGCCACGTATCCCTGATCTCGCGCGGATTGATAGATAAACCGCGCCAGACTTCGCTCCTTCACGGTGCCGTCCACCACGCGCTCCCCGGTGGGGCCGCGCACGATCATGCGCATGCTGTCGACTGCGCTTCGTTCACCCAGCGGAAAGGTGTAGACCGCTTCAATGGGCACGCGGTATGGATTCTGAAACTTTTGCACCAGCGTCACGCGCGTGAACGGGCCGGAGATGTCCACCTTGACATCGGTGTGCGCCAGGGGGCACGGGCCAAGCACCTGGCCCTGCCGGTCAAAGGCGTTCAAGTTGCCCCCGCCCGCCACCATGATGGTGCCACCTGAGGCAAACGCGTCGTGTGTGGGAAAAATCGGCAACAGAAACGCACCCGTAATGGCGATTGCAAGCATCGCCGCGGCGGCAAGGCCCCGGCCGATCCAGAACTTGTGAGGCCGGTGTGAGGCCGCGGGCAGCGCCTTCACGCGCGCAAGTGTTTGGCTGCGAAGTTGCGCTGCGCGATCTGAGTTCTGCTGGTGCCACGAGCGCAGCAGCGGATCAAGATTGTCGTTGGGAAGTTGGGGCTGATCCTGGTTCATGCTGCTGCCTCCACTGACATGATGCGTGCTAAGTGCTCGCGAGCGCGAGCGAGCAACTTGTAGAAGCCACTCCGAGAAAGTCCAAGGGCCGCTTGCGCGGCGTGAACGGGATCGTGCTCTAGGTACTGAAGGTGAATGGCGAGGCGTTCGTCGTCTGGCAGTTGGTCAAGAGCCGCGGAGAGGCGCGCAAGATCATCCGCATGCGCTGCGTGCTGGTGTGGCGTTGGTTCCGCGTGCCCCGCGAGCAGTGCTGGCGCCCCGTCAGTGGTGTTCACATGGGCCCTGTAGCGCGCCGTGCTACGGCGGCGCTCTCTGGAGACAAATCCGGCGATGGTGAGTAGCCAACTACGGAAACCCCGACAATCGGTCACTTGATCAAGCTTGCTGTGGGCCCGGAGAAATGTCTCCTGCATGGCGTCCTCGCTCTCGTCACTGACCCTGCCAGCACCACGCCGGCAGAAGGACAGCACCACCGCCGCGTGCCGGTCATAAAGCCGGCCAAACGCATGCCTGTCACCGGCCCCGTGGGCCGCAAGATCGGTGCAATCGTCAGTCACCGTAAGAGCCATGGCCGCCCGACCAAACCAGTCTCCGCCGTTGACTGATTTGGCTCAAATTGATTCTGCGGCATGGTGCGCCAACGCTAGATCGTGGAAACGACCTCTTCTTTGCGGGGCTCGCGCAGCAATACCTGGTCGCCCTGTTCGATGCCCGAAAGCACCTCCACCTCAAGCTCGCTGGCCCTTCCAAGCGTGACTTCCTTCTGAGCGAAGCCCCCTTGGGTGGGCACATAGACGTAGGCCGACGTGCCCTGTCGGAAGACCGCTTGAATTGGCACACTCAGCGCGTCGGTCACGCGGTCGAGCATGATCTCGCCCTTGCAGCGCATGCTTGGCTTCAGCCCCAGCTTTAAGTCTGCGTCGAGCGCAACTTTGACGGTGTAGTCGCGCCGGTTGGGGTCGCGCCATCCACCCGTCTCCGCCAACACGCTCACCCCCTGCACCGTGCCGGTGACGGGAACATTGGGCATGGCGTCACTCCACACGGTGACCGCCTGGCCCTTTTTCACGCGACCACTGAGCGACTCGCTCACCTTGAGGTTGGCCATCATGGCGCTGGTGTCAGGAAGCACGATCACCAACTCGTTGGCCTTGAGTTCCGTGCCAACCTGTGGAGGCTGCACGTCACCACCGCCGCGACCACCCATACCGCCACTGCCTTCCAGACTGGTGGCGTACACAATCAGCCCGTCGGTGGGCGCGACCACCATGCAGTATCCAAGCTGTGTTTTCAGCAGATTCACCCGGTCCTTGGCACTCACCAACTTAAAGCGCGAGCTCTCCATGTCTGCGCGAAGCTTGGTGAGCTCTGCGTCGGCCCGTTGCTCCACGCGCCCCCGTTCCGCCTTGGCTTGATCTAGGTCGCTCTCCTTTTTGGCGCGGTCCTGCTTGTACTGGTATTGCTCGTAGACCTGAATGTCCAGCTGCGACTGCTTCACTTTGGCGTCGCCGGTGATTTTGTTCATTCGGTCCTTCTCAAAATCGTCCCGGCTAATGTAGCCCTTCTCCACCAGGCTCTTGGCTTCGTCAAAGCGGCGATCCAAGCGCTCCTTGTCGATTTGCGCTGTTTCAAGCGCGGTCTTCAGAGTCTCGCGCTTGCTCACCACCTCGCCCTTCTCCCATGCCTCGAGCGCCAACACCGCAAGCTGAACGGCCAGGTCGGCCTTTTCAATCTCGCTCTGCTTCTGGTTCTCGCGAATCGCCAGGCTCTGCTCGGCGCTGATGAGTGTGCTCTCATCGGTGCGCAGCTTGTCTTCCGCGTCCTTCACCTTGGCCAGCAACTCTTCTTCTGAGAGCCGCAGAAGCACATCGCCCTGCTTCACCGACCGTCCCTCGGGCACAATCTCAGTGATCACCGCGCGCGCGTCTAACTTGTTGCGAACCTCCACCTGACGGAATGCCACCAGTTCGCCGCTCACCGGAATCACCATGTCAAAATCGCCGCGCTCGGCCCGATAGAGTTCGCGTCCCACGATGGGGGCGCGGCGAGGTGCGCCTCCGTCGGATTTGGATTTCTCGTCGGTTCCCAGCGCGGACCACGCTGCTGCACCCATGCCCAACAGCGTTGCCGCGCCGACACTCAGAATGACAATTGACTTCTTTCGCATGGAATTCCTTCTGCGTTTGTCTAACGCCTCACACGGGCGGGGCTTGCAACGGCTCAGCTAACGCGTCGCCCTTCTGAATAATCAGCGGCCTCTCTCCCGGCAACTGGGGAAGGCCGTTCTTTTCTACCCGCATCTGGCCACTGGCCACCAGATACGCCAAGATGGACAACTGTAGGTCGCGCTTGGCTTGATCGCGGCTGTTGAGCGCGCTGGAAAGCGCCTCAACGGCGTCGGTTCGATCGCGGGGCTGGGCGCGATCGGGTGCCGCGTCGATACTTGCCTGCCTATTCAGGGCGATTTTGATGTTGCGCTCGGAGAGCCGGTAGCTGAAAAGCGCACGGTCAATTTCTCGCACTGCGGCGCGCACCTGGGTGGCCGCCTCATCTCTAAAGTTGACGTAGTTCCGAGTGCCGGTACCCAACACCACCTGCGCCTGGCGCATCGCAATTTGCTCGTTGGTCTGATCCAGTGGAATCGACATGATCAACCCGGCGCGCGCGTCGGTGCCCTCAAAGTCAAGATTCACCACGTTGTCATAGCTGGTGCTGCCGATGGGCTGCACCAGCGTTCCAGTGATTCGCAGGTCGGGCAGCAGTCCATTTTTGGCGATGTCAACTTGGCGCTTCAGGTCGTCAAGTTGGTCGCGCAGATTCTGCACGTCAAGTCGCAGGTCCAGCGCTGTACGCACCGCTGCATCGGGTGTGACAGAGGGTATGGGCAGGTCCAGCATCTCGGGTTCGATCCGCACGGGCGTGTCTGCGTCCACGCCAATCTTCACCTTGAACTGGTCGAGCGCCAGGCGATACCCCTCTTCCAATTCGCTCAGTCGATCCACGGCAAACAGCGTGCGCTGGCTGGCCAAGTCTGCTTGAAATGGAACCTGTCTGCCCGCCGCCACCAGCGCTTGCTCTCGCTCTTCGATCGTGCGCAAACGCGCCACTTGTTGGGTGGAATTGGCGATGACCTGCTGGCGTACCACCAGGTCTAGATAGTCACGCACAACCTGCAGGGCAAAGCTGCGTCGAAAGTGCTCAAACGTGCGTGCGCTGTAGACCAGGTTTCGTTGCGCCTGGATCAGGTCTTCTTGTGCCACCAAGCCCGCCCCCTTGAGCAGCGGCACTTCTGCTGTAAGCGTCAAGTAGCTGGCGGCCTGTGTGGTGTCGCCCACGGCGTTGGCGAGTTGCTCTGTGAGCGTGGTGGCAAGAGCGGCGCTGATTCGGCCACCGTAGGGCAGCCGCTGCGTGAGCCGAAGGTTGTTCACAAGCGTGAGCGCCGTGTTAAATCGATCGGCATCCAGCCCGCCGATGCCGATGTTGCTGCCGTCAACGGTGCGCATCTCCGCGCCAACGTCGGTGCTGGGGATGAGTGCGAACACGTGCTCGTTGGACAGAAGCCGAAGTGCGGCCAAGACATACTGCTCTTCAGCAAGCCGATAGTCGAAGGCGTCCTTAAAGGCCTGTTCAAGTGCGCCCACGAGCGTGAACACCTGAGCGTCGGGGCCAGCCACACCCATGGCCCGCATTCGCGCAATTACTTCCTGAGTCTCCAAGTCCCTTTGTTTGCGATCCACAAACGCCAAGTCGCTGGCGGTGGGGTTGGTGGTGACAGGCTTGCGCAGGTGAGGAGTGTCCTCAACAAAGTTGTTGCCCTGGTATCGCGCTCGGATGTCCGGAAGGTCTGGCGAGACCGTGGTGTCTGTGTCCCCCGCCGCCGCACGCATTCGGGCGTCAGTTTCTCGGTCGATGGCGTCTAGGCCGGGGGCGCACGCGGTAAGCGCCCACAACAGGCCAACGAACAGCCCGCAACGCAGGAGGCGCTGCAGATGTGCTGCTGAGCTTGATGAAAGTGGGCGGTTCATGCGGTTGGCGCAGGGCGATTGATACCGCCATCCGGCCGATTGGTTCGCCCCCCGGGGTCGGGATTTCCATGTCATAACAGTTCGCGACCTTGCGTATGGCTTCCCCCTTCTGCCCAAATTCCTGCACACTGCACCCGTGGCCAGCCTCACCTACGACTCCCAGACCTTCATCTTGAACGGACGCCGCCTTTGGATCTGCGGAGCGCACATGGAGTCAGCGCTGATCCCTCGATACGAATGGCCCCAGCGACTGGCGCAACTGCGAATGATGGGGTTCAACACAGTTCGAACCAGCGCGCCCTGGAACCTGCATGAGCGCAGGGCTGGGCATCGCGATTTTTCCAAGTCACTTGATGTTGCGGCGTTCCTTGCCGCCGCGCGAACAGCCGGCTTGCACACCATATTGCGCATCGGCCCCGTGGTGGGTGATCCTTTTCCCGATGGTGGGCTTCCGCCGTGGACGGGCGAACTCTCGCAGGGGCGCGTGCGCGAAGCAGACCTTGCATTCTTGGCTGCTGTGAGTGGCTGGTTTCAAGAATTGTTGCGAGAGGTTTCGCCACACCAAGCCGCGGGACCCAGGGGCGAGGCAGACGCCGGTTCGCTCATCGCTGTTGAGATTGAACAGCATTGGCAGAGCGGCGACCCCACTGCAGCGGAGCCCTACTTTGATCACCTGATGCGGTTGGTTCGCGAACGAGGTCTATTGGTTCCCATCCTCACCAACAACGGCCTGTGGGCCCAGCCCGCAGGAACGATCGAGATGTGGGAGGGTTCCAAAGGACTCTTTGCCCACGCGCGACAGTTGCGTACGGTGCAACCAGATGCGCCCGGGCTCGTGGTGGTGCGCGCAGACGCAGACTCCAAACAGGATTTCCTTGCGCGATCCGCGCACGCGGCCGCCAGTGGCGCACAGCTGATTCTTGCTGGAGAACCCGGCAGCGTTGGATTTGACACCAATCACGGAGCGCTGCGCCGCCTCGCGCTGGCCACGACTTGCTTTGGTTCAGCGCTGGCCGCGTGCGAGCCACAAGATCAGGCCTTTGCCGCGGATCCTGCGGCCGGGCCCCGCAACACACCCCACGTTGTTCCGCTTTCCGGCGCCGCCGGAACATTGGTGTGGGTCCTCGCGCCAAAGGACGGAAGTGCGAGTGCGCCGGTGTCGTTGGTATCCCCCCAGGGCCGAACGCTTGAAGTCCACCTTTCAAAGCGCGCCGTGGAATGGGCTCCCTTCAATGTGGACCTGCACGGTGCGGGGCGATTGGATTGGTCCAGCCTGACGTTGGTCGCCATGGTGGGAAAGCGCATGTTGGTGGTCTGTGGTGCTGCGGGCACGCGTGGGCAACTCTCAGTTGACGGCGCGGTGTTGGAGTGTCACGTGCCGGCGTCTTCGGCCAAGCCGCTCGTGGTGGCGCATCAACGTGTGGTGGTGGTGGTGGTGAATCACGCGCAAGCCGACACGGTTTTGGTGAACGGAACCGATCTCTATGTTGGAGCGCACGCCGTCACCGCATCTGGTTCGGCACACCCTGCGCGGGGATTCAAACGAGCGCTTCGCGTTGCGGCGTCGGGAGCCTTGCACAACGTGGATACTCCGCGGCGCGAGCCGGTTCCTAAGGCGCCCGCGGTCTCCAAACCTGAGCCCGAGTCCAAAATCATCCAGGGCACGCACGCTCGCTACGCGCTCATGAAGCAGCCACTCACCCTAGCGGCGTGCGGCGCGTCTGGTGGAACGGGTTGGTATCGAATGGCGTTCACGCAACCGCGCACGGCGGTGCGCACGCTGGCGTGGCCAAACGCCGGTGGTGACATCACGTGGTGGCTCGATGGTAAGCCGCTCAAACGAACCGGTTGTGGCCCCGTGGAGCTCAAGTTCAGTGCGGGCGTGCATCTGGTGGTCGCGCATGTGGCTCACCGACCGGCACGGGTCCCCGGCACGGCCATTGTGCCATCGGGGTTTGGCTCGCAGGTGATTGATGTGGAGGCCGTTTCAACAGTCAAGGCCCGGAGCGGCGAGCCGAACGCTGTGAATCCGTTCGCGCTGCGGGCGCATCTGCGTGGCGTGAACAAAGCTCAACTTCAGCGGCAGGTGGCCTGTGTGTGGGAGGTGCCCGCGCCCAAGGCCGCTCGCTCCCAGGGTTGTTTACTCTTGCACCTTTCGGCGGATCCACTGCGCGGTGTGGTGAGTGTTGGCAGCACGTGCGTCGCGTTGGTTGACTCCGCTGAACCAGCAAGCACTCTCGTGACGTTGCAGACCACTGACACCGCCGAAAAGTCTCTCTGTGTTCGCTTTACTCCGTTCGACGGCGCCTCTGACGCAACCATTCAACGAATACTCTCCACCGCTCGGTGGTTTAGAGAACTTCCCGCCAGCACCGCGCATCCGGCACCCGTCTGGGCGTTTGCGCGCGCGGAGGCAGGTGCTCAGGTCACTCAGTAAAAGCGGCCCCCGCCCACGCCGTCACGACGAGCTTGGATGCCACACCGTCTTGGTTTCCACAAACGCTTCCATCCGGCGCGGGTTCGTCCATCGCTCGTCGTCTGAAAAGTCTTCGTCCATTGACAACACGCGCACACGCTTCAGGTTGTCCGCGGTTCCCAGCCTAAGAGCTGTAGCTTGGTCGGCATCGGCCAGCGCGTGAACCGCGTCGATGTCGCGATGCCCTGCGATCCACGGCACCAACTCGGCACTTACGCCGGTGATCACATTCAGAACGCCCGGCGGTAGGTCTGCGGTGGGGGCGCTCTCCGCCAACAGCAGTGCGCCGAGCGGATGGGCGGGGTGGGCGACGGCCACGAGGGTATTTCCCGCACACAGTGGCGGAAGCACCAAGGACACAAACTCCAAGAGTGGCCTCTTGATGGTCGTTCCTTGAACGGCGGCCACCACACCTGTTGGCTCGGGAGTGCTGAAGTTGTGATAAGGCCCCGCCACGGGATTGCGGCACCCCAGAACCTGCGCGTATTTGTCGCACCATCCGGCCCAACTCACCACGCGGTCAATCGATGCTTCGACTTCGTTCTTGCACTTACTCTTGCCATGACCCGTGGTGCAACCGATGGCTTCGGCTAGATCTTCCTTGCGCCCCTCGAGCATCTCTGCCAAGCGATACACGATCTGTCCGCGCAGATATGCCGTAGCCCCGCTCCATGCCGCAAACGCGCCGCGCGCGGCGTCCACGGCTTCACGCAAGTCCTTGCGGCTGGCGTGGGCAAGGTGCGCCACCAGCGCATCGGTGTGCGACATGAGTGGAATGGTGCGCCCACTCTCACTGCGCGGGTATGCGCCCTTGATGAAGAGCTTCCAAGTCTTGAGTACAGCCACACGTTGATCAGCCATGGTTCACCTCATTCAGCGAGATATGCGGCCAGCCCGTGGCGCCCGCCTTCGCGGCCAAAGCCGCTTTCCTTGAATCCGCCGAATGGGCTCGACGCATCAAATTGGTTGTATGTGTTGCACCACACCACGCCCGCCTGAAGGCGACGCGCGATGTCAAACATTTTGGATCCTTTGTCCGTCCACACTCCCGCGGCGAGCCCATACTCAGTGTTGTTGGCGCGCTGTATCGCTTCCTCTGGAGTTCTGAAACTCATCACCGCCAGCACTGGGCCAAAGATCTCCTCGCGCGCAACCACGTGCGCCGGCTGAACGCCGCTCAGGTACGTGGGCCTGCACCAGAACCCTTTGGTGGGAAGCGACTGCGCTCCAGGTTCGTGCACCCCACACCCCTCGCGCAGCCCCTCTTTCACATAGTGCTGAATTCGATCAAGCTGTGCTCGGCTGTTGATCGCTCCAACATCAGTGTTCTTGTCGAGCGGGTCGCCCACGCGCAGGCTCTTCATTCGTAAATCCAACTTGCGCAACACCTCTTCCATCACGCTTTCTTCCACAAACAGGCGACTCCCCGCGCAGCACACGTGCCCTTGGTTAAACCAGATGCCCTGAACGATTCCCTCGATCGCCTGATCAATCGCCGCGTCGGCAAAGATGATGTTGGGGCTTTTGCCACCCAGCTCCAGCGTGAGACGTGTGCCTCGCGCCGCGCACGACTTTGCGATCTGCTTGCCCACTTCGGTGCTGCCTGTGAAGGCAATCTTGTCCACCTGGGCGTGCTCCACCAATGCGCGGCCGGTGGCGCCGGCGCCTGTCACGATGTTCACCACGCCTGGCGGCAGGTCGCACTCTTGCAGAATCTCCGCCAACCGGATTGCTGTCAGTGATGTGGTCTCGGCAGGCTTCAACACCGTGGTGTTGCCACACGCGATGGCCGGAGCAAGCTTCCACGCTGCCATGAGCAGTGGAAAGTTCCACGGAATAATCTGACCGCAAACCCCCACAGGCTTGGGGTCGCGTGCTCCCGGCACGGCGTAGCACAGTTTGTCACACCACCCGGCGTGATAGAAAAAGTGTTGTGCTGCCAAGGGAATGTCAACGTCTCGGCTCTCGCGAATGGGCTTGCCGCCATCCATGCTTTCCAGCACGGCCAGTTCCCGGCTGCGTTCTTGAATGCGCCGGGCAATTCGAAAGAGGTACTTCGCGCGCTCCGCGGGCCTGGTCTTGCTCCACTTGCGGAGTGCCTTGCGCGCCGCGCTGACGGCTGCGTCTACGTCTCGTGCGTTGGCCTCAGCGATGCTTGATAGCGTGGTTTCGCTCGCCGGATTGATTGTGGGGAAAAAGGTCTTTGACTCTGGTGGCGTGAACTTGCCATCAATGAACAAATTGGTCCGCTCGGGCAGCGCAACGGGGGTGGTTTCGGGGGCGGGGCTAAAGTCCCACCGCACCGGGGCAACGGTTGAGGCCATACCCCGATCCTACCCCTGAGGCACACGCGCCTCTTGCCCCTTTATGCGCGAAGGTTGGTCAGCAGACCGCCCACTCGCATCGCCGGCGGCCGCCCCGCAACAATGAACGCCAGCACCGCACCCGCCGCCACCATTCCCAGCGAAAGCAACATGGGCAGCGTGAACATTCCAACCGTAAACACTCCGGCGTCGGCGTCCCTGAATTGTTCCGTCACCATTCGCAGTGCGCCGTAGGAGATGAGAAATGTGGCAAAGAGCGTTCCTGGTGGGCGCGGCCGTAGCCACACCACCGCCATCACCGCGATGAGCACGGGTCCATCTGTAAACGCCTGCATGAATTGACTGGGAAACCGCGCGGGAACAAGCAATGCGATCTGGGCGGCCGCGTCCGCGCTACCCGCATAGGTCATGGTGTACAAGTGCTCTACGTGCGACCGAGTTTCTGGTGTTGAAAGCACCAGTGCCTCTTCGGGGAACTTCACGCTCCATACAGGGGGCGTGGCCTGCATGGCGTCTGGAAGCACTTTGCCCCACAGTTCGCCATTCACCCAGTTCGCCAGTCGGCCGAACATCAATCCCGGAGTCGCGGCAAGGCACACCACATCACAGAGCGCAAGAAACTGAATGAAGAACTTTCGCGACAGCCACAACATGGCCAGAAACACGCCCACCATTCCGCCGTGGCTAGACATTCCTCCCCGGTGCAACTCAAGGAGGCCCCAAAATGGGAAATCGCCATGGAAGGTCCAAAGCAAATGGGGGTCGTACAAAAGTACGTGTCCCAATCGACCTCCAACCACCACACCAAGAACGCAGGCGGTCATGAAGTCCCCCACTTGCGCGGGGGTCAGCGGAATCACTTTGCGCTTAGAAAGCCAGTGAATCATCACCCACGCCACAACAAACCCTGCCAGGTAGGCCACTCCATACCAGCGAATGCCCAGAGTAGGACTGAACTGAATCAGAAACGGATCCGCAGAGTGCACAATGCTCTGGGCAAGCACCAACGGGCAGGTTGACTGAAGCGGCACGGTGGTGATTCTACGAATTGAACCGTACCCCGCCCGCTGCTCTACGATCGTCGCGTGTCAACTTCCGCCCACAGCGCTGGACCGGCAGAATTCGCTCGCGCCCAACAACCTGGCGACCTCACTCCATTTATCCGGGCGCTGCTTTCCGGCCGAACCCTTGCACGCCAAGAGGCCGTCAATGCGTTTGAGAGCATGATGTCGGGGCACGCACACCACGCCGAAATGGGTGCGTTCTTGGCGCTGCTCGCCACCAGGGTGCCCTCGGTGGATGAACTCGTGGGCGCCGCCAGCGTCATGCGCGCGCACGTGGACCCGGTGGAATGTTCTGTGCCGAACGATCAACTCTTGGATACCGCGGGCACAGGCGGAACGGCCAAACTCTTCAACGTTTCCACAGCGGCCGCGTTGGTGGCCGCGGGTGCCGGCGTCAAGGTGGCAAAGCACGGCAATCGCTCTCGCACCGGGCGTGGCAGCGCGGAGGTGCTCGCCGAGCTTGGGGTGAATGTTGACGCAGCGCGCGCTGTTCAGCGGAGGTGTTTGGAACAGGCGGGCATTTGCTTTTGCTTTGCCATTCATCACCACCCCGCGGCCAAGCACGCCATGCCAGTACGAAAGACATTGGGGTTTCCCACCATCTTCAACCTGCTGGGTCCGCTCACAAATCCCGCTGGCGCACGACGGCAACTGGTGGGCGTCTATGCGCCACAATTCGTGCGGCCCGTGGCATTAGCTCTTGCCGAGCTGGACAGTTTGCGCGCTCTGGTGGTCCATGGCCACGATGGGCTCGATGAACTCTCATTGAGTGACTCCTCTTCGGTGGCACAGGTGGATGCTGGCGTCGTGAAGGAATTCACTATTACTCCAGAAGATGTGGCGCTTGCACGATCACCTCAACGGGACCTGGTGGTGAACTCCCTGGCTGACGCGGCCGATCTGGTTCGGCGGCTGTTGTCCAGCCAAGAACAGGGGCCGCCGCGATCCATGTTGCTGCTGAACGCTGCCGCGGCCATTGTTGCGGGTGGCGCGGCCGACAGTTTGGCTCAGGGGGTGACGCTCGCCAAAAACTCTGTTGACTCTGGCGCCGCCGCTCGCGCGCTGGAAAGTTTGGTGCGCGCCAGCACTTCCGCCGTGTTGTAGCGGCGCGCCAAAACGCAACGGTACGTTTGCGTGGGTGCCGTCAATCACCAACAAGGATCCGCCTGCGAAGGGCGCCGTACCCGCGGTGCTCATTGTGGCTGTGGCGATCGCGTGTGGAATCGCTTCGGCGCAGGCTGTTCCTGATGTCGTTGGGCCGATCGGCGCCGTGTTGATGTGGGTTGGTGCAGCAGGGGTTGTAGCGCTGGGCTCGCTGGCGTGTCTCACAGCAACGGATGGTGGGCGTTGGACTGGTCTCGCGGGTGCCGCGATGTGCGCGGGGCTCTCGGTCGGCATTGGAGATCTGCGCACAGGCCTGGGTAGCGCGCACGAGGGTGTGGTGCGAGTGGTGGGCAGGGTCTCCAGTGCGCCGCGAGAGACTGCCACCGGCGCGGATGTGCTGGCCCGCCACGCACACGGGTCTGCCAGCGTTGTCTTTGAACTCGAGGTGACTGCTGTGTGCACGGGAGACCACACAGAGTTGCCTGTAAGCGCCTCTGTCATCGTTCGTGTGCAGGAGTTGGGGGCCGCTCCGCCGCGCGGGTCGTTCGTGCGGTTGACTGGGTGGTATCGCCCCCCGGGCCAGTCCATGAATCCGGGGAGTCGTGCCTCCAGCGGTGATGGGAGTGTTTCCGTGCCCGCGCTGGCACTCATCACACCCGTGGATTCCGTGGACACAACCGTGGTGCAGCGCGCACGTGCTGCTGCGAACATGGCGCTCAACCAGAGCTTTCCAGAATGGGCGCCGCCATCGTGGCGCGCACTCGTAAAGGCCATGACAACGGGCGTTCGCGAACCCGCCCTGGTAGTTCCTGGCTCGCTCTTCCGCATGGCCGGCATGAGCCACGTTTTGGCCATCAGCGGTTTCAATGTGGCGGTGCTGGTGGGGGCTGCCGCTGCGTTTGCGTCCATGCTTGGCGCCGGAATCACCCTTCGTGCACTCGCTGCATTGCTCATCAGTGTGCTCTTTCTTGTGATCACCGAGCCAGAGGTCAGCGTCTTGCGTGCGGGCTTAGGTGCTGGGCTGGCGGCAATCGTTGGTATTCGGGGTGGGCGCGCGCGGGGTCTTGGCGCCCTAGGAGCTGTTGCTGCGCTTTCTCTCCTTCTTGATCCCGGCAGCTTGTTCAACGCGGGCTTTCAACTTAGTTACGGCGTGGTGCTTGGGCTGCTCACCTTGGCTGGCCCTCCGGCGGAGCGGTGGAATCGACGCGCCATGTGGTTGCTGGAGCGCACGTTGCCATGGCGGTGGGCGTCGGGCGAATGGGTTCGCATCTCCGTCGGAATGTTTGTCGGCGCGTGTATCAGCAGCATTGTGGCGTTCACGGTGAGTACCCCCATCGCACTCTGGCATGGAGGTTTCGCGAGCACCTATGCCGCGCCGATCAGTGTGATCACAATGCCTGCGGCTGCACTCGTCACGATCGGAGGCGTGATCGCCATTGTGGTGCATCCCATGTGGCCCTCGCTGGCGCTTCTTCCTGGTGCCATGTCCTGTGCGTGCGCCGGGTTCCTAGATTGGGTGGCTCAATCTGCGGCGGACTTTCCCGGAACATGCTGGTGGATCGGCCGACCAGCGCTCTGGTGGTTGGTGGCTGCCGTGGTGTGTGTGGCTTCTGCGTGGAAACTTCAATCCGCCCACGGACGCCGTGTCGCGTGGGCGTGCCTTGTGTTGCTCGCCGCCGCCGCGTGGCTGGGTGCGGCTCGACCCTTCGCCGGCTCGCCCGCCGCTGGAGTGCTCCGAGTTGAGGCGCTCGATGTGGGCAACGGCTCCTGTCTGTTGATACGCGCTGGGTCATCTTCGCTCCTCTACGACGCGGGCACCTCCAGCGACGATAGCGCGGGGTCACGAAGAGTCGTGCCCGCGCTCGCGGCACTTGGTATTCGCCGGATTGACGCATTGATCCTCAGCCACACGCACATGGAACACTTCTCCGCCGTTCCAGAGGTCGTGCGTGCATTTGATGTCCGCCGCATTGTGGTTCCACAGCCGCTGAAGGACCAAGCGGCTCAGGGTCGAGAGGGGGCGCTCCGGACGCTTTGCCAATGGTTGGCGGCTCGCGGTCTAGAGCTCGAAGCGCACGTAGACGGCGATGAACTTCGTGTGGGCACTCTTTCTGTTCGGGTGTTGGGGCCAGAACTGGGTGCGGATGCCGCAGTACGAGGAGACGAGAGTCTGGTGGTTCGTGTTCGAAGCATCTTGAGCCAAAACCCTTCGGCTGCTGCCCTGCTCACTGGGGGCTTACGCCAAGCTGGTTGTGATGCTCTGCGCGCGCGCGCCGCCCGAAATCCAGATTTGCTTCCGCCCACGGCCATTTGCGAGATGCCAAGTCATGGCTTCTGGAGTGAGTCCGCGGCCGCTTTGCTGGCGTCTTGCAAACCGCAGGTGCTCCTGCAAAGCGTGGGAGCTTCGCGAATCAGGCGGGATCGTTGGGAAGACCGCACGCCTGCCATGTGCATTCGCGGAACGACCGCCCGCCTGGGAGCGCTGCGAGCAGAGGTCGACTCCAACGGTGCCGCAGAGTTGTTTCACTGGACTGGAACTTCGTGGCAACGGGTGACTGACTTATAGTGACGCGCGTGCCGGAACTCCCTGAGATTGAGAGCATCCGCCGAACGCTTTTGGGTCCGCTCATCGGCGCCCGAATGCGGCTAGTTCATGTGGGTCCACACGACATGCGATCTCGCGGGCGGGGTACTCCCTTCAGCAAGAGCAGGTGGATGTCCGCGAGCCAGCTTCTTGATGGTGCGCAGGTGCACGCCCTCCACCGCCACGGAAAGCAGCTTGCCATACAGGCCGACAATGGGCGTGTGCTGGTCGTTCAACTGGGTATGAGCGGACAGTTGCTCATGGATTCTTCGGCGCGCGCACTTCAGAGTCACCGTCATCTTGAGTGGGAAGTCACTCCGAATAGCCGGTCCAAGTTTCGGTTGGTGTTTCGCGATCCGCGTAGATTCGGTGGGGTGCACGCTGCGCATTCGCTGAGCGAACTCAGAGTGGGGGCGTGGGGCGACCTGGGTGTGGATGCCCTTCAAATCAGCGCCGCACAATTGCGCAGATCGATGAACTCCACGCGACCGGTGAAGAGCGTGCTTCTAGACCAGCGCGCCATCGCCGGCGTGGGCAACATCTATGCCGATGAGTCCCTCTTTCGCGCACGCATCGCGCCCGGTCGCCGCGCGAGTTCGATTGTGGGCGCTGACTGTTCCCGACTTGCGACTGCCATTCGTTTCATCCTGCGCACCGCGGTGAGTCGCGGTGGAAGCACCCTGCGCGATCATCTTTCTGCCGATGGCGCACCAGGCACCGCTCAGCGATGGCATCGCGTGTACGGTCGTGCCGGCCTTCCATGCATGCGCTGTGGCAGTGCACTGCGAAGTACTCGTTTGGCTGGCAGAACCACGGTGTGGTGCGCCAATTGCCAGAGTTAGAAGCAGGAGTCACTCTATGACCCAATAAGGCGCGCCTGTCTGTTACGGCGGGCGCCTGAGTGACTTTGAATGCCCCCTATTCTCTAACTCAATCTTCATAACAGAAGCCCTGTCACATTGTGGACAACTTTTAGCCACGCGCTGTAAGTGCATGTCACAGCGCCTTGTGCATTCAGCCGCGCACGTGGGACGGCCTGTCAATCATGTGTCAGACCGATCTGCGAACGCCCCATGTGTTTCGCCGCTTTTCATGGGGTGCTTGATAATCAACAACGCTACAACTCGGACCATGTTTTGGCAGCGACATCCCCGCGGTACCGGCCGAACATAACCGACAGGTTGATCAGGCGTCACTGTGGGTGAGCATCTGCACGATCCGCCCCACATCCTGGTGTACAGCGACGTCAGAGTCAGACTTTGCCGCCACCGTTCGCACCGCATGCATCACCGTGGTGTGATCGCGACCACCAAAGTACCCGCCGATTTCTTCGAGCGAAAACCGCGTGTACTTTCGCGCCAGCCACATGCAGATTTGCCTGGGTAGCGCGATGGACTTATGCCGGCGCTTTCCCATAAGGTCGCTGAGCTTAATGTCGTAGTACCGAGTGACGGCATCGATGATCTGCTGAATGGTGGGCTGCCCCTGTGCCTGCTCGCCGCCCGTTCGGCCCATACTGAGTGCTTGCTTTGCCAGCTCCAGCGTGATGGGCGCGTTGTTGTTGGCCAGAGAGAGTCCGCGCAATTGCGTCAGCGCCCCCTCAAGGTCGCGCACGTTCGTGTCAACCCGCCCGGCGATGTACGCGGGCACATCGTCGGGAAGATCCAGCCCGCACATCGCAGCCTTTGACTTCACGATCGCGACGCGCGTTTCGTACTGCGGAGGTTCTAACTGCGCCACAAGCCCGCTGTTGAATCTGCTCACCAGACGGTTTTCAAGTTCCGGAATCTCTGCGGGCGCGGCATCGGAACTGAGCACGATCTGTCGCCCGCTTTGATAGAGCGCGTTGAAGGTGTGAAAGAACTCCTCCTGCGTCTGCTCATACTTTGACAGAAAGTGAATGTCATCCACCACCAGCATGTCTGCATGTCGGAAGCGGTGTCTGAACTCATGCATGCGCCCCACGCGGACCGCGTCGTAGTAGAGGTCCACGAACGTCTTGCACGAGATAAAGACGATCTTGGCCGCTGGGTCACGCCGGAGCATCAGCTGGCAAATGGCCTGCAACAAATGGGTTTTGCCCAACCCCACCCCACCATGCACAAAGAACGGGTTGTAGACCCGACCAGGCTTGGCCGCCACAGCATGTGCCGCCGCATGAGAAAGCCGATTGGTTGGACCCACCACAAAATTCTCAAAGACGTAATCCGGGGAAAGTGTGATCTGCTCGTCAAAGAGCGGATCCGCCCCAGGCTTCAACGCGTTGCTCGCCACGGGAGCGGCCGATGCCAGACCAGAACGATCACCCACAAAGCGCACGCCGATGAGTCTGCCCGTCACCGCTTGTGCAGCCTCTGTGAATGGAGGAGTGCAGCATCGCTGCAAGTAACTCAATCGAACGGGCTCCTCCATCAACAACACCATGCCGCCCTGATCGATCCCCAGAACGTCAATGTGATCAAACCAATGTCTGCAGATGTCCGAGTGACTCTTGCGCAAGTACGCCAGCAGCCGATCGCGCATGTCGCCCTCTTGCTCTCCAGCCACGACGGCTCGCGCGGAAGCGCTGGACTGCTGGGCGATGTTGCGTCTGTCCATAAGTGAACCGGATGGCATAAGGAAGCGCTACGGAGAGCGGGGCGAAATGTAGATCCGCGTTCGCTGCGCGTCAACCAACTTCTTCACCGCTTGCACGGTCCGCTTGCACCTCAAGTTCTGCTGTAGGTTCAGAAGAACCCCCCTCTGCTGCAAGAAGGCTCTCATGTCGTGCTTTGTTTGAGCGATGGTCCATGAGTAAGTGCAGCCGTTGCGCCCCGCGCGGGCCGGCAACCGCCTCTAGACGCTCTCGTGCGAAGGGCATCAC
>CAZXGD010000020.1:0-9247 GCA_964640485.1 uncultured Isosphaeraceae bacterium
TGCACCGATGTGGCTCGGACCGTGCCCCAGTGTGGCTGTGTGTTCACCTGCGGAGATCCCTGCGCCGGCGACTGCTGCCGCGCACATGCCAACAACGCCTGCGATGACGCCGAGTGCTGCCTCGCGGTGTGCGCGCAGGATTCCTATTGCTGTGACGTGGAATGGGATGCGGTGTGCGCTTCCATGGCGCGCGCCACCTGCACCGGCAAGAATGACGCTTGCCCAGTCCCGCCCTGCGGTTCTGATCTTCTGCCCAGCTGCTGCGTGCCTGGCTTGCTCCCCAACTGCAGCAAACTCAGTTGCTGCGTGGCGGTGTGCAATGTGGATTCATTCTGCTGCCAGATCCAATGGGATTCCGCATGCGCAGAACAAGCCCGCTCCTCGCAGTTCCAGGCTCAATGCGGATGCGAATCGGGCGGCTGCGGCGATATCAGCGCTGGCTCCTGCCTGGTGGAGCACACTGAACCATTCTGCAGCGATGCAGGCTGCTGCCAAACGGTGTGCGCGTTTGATCCGGTCTGCTGCACCGTGGCATGGGACGCCGACTGTGTAGGACTTGCCCAATTCTTCTGCGGCGGAGGGTTCGCGCCACTTCTTGATGCATTCAGAGGCGGCCCGCTTGAAGTTCAAGAGGCACGACCGTCGCGCTTGCCACCGGCGGGCTGGGTACCACCTCGAATCCGCGCGGCCCCACCGCCAAAGGTGAAGCTGCCCGGGTCATTTCCAAAGTTTGAGCCTCGCTCCTAAGTTCCTAGAACGTTCGCCAGTCAACAAGGAGCATTCCCAGGTCGGCACCGTCAGTGGTGCCGTCGTGGTTCAGATCGCCGAGGGGTGTTCCCCAAGAACCCAGCAGGTAACCCAAGTCCGCCCCGTCGATAGCACCATCGCAGTTGTAGTCGGCAGCAAGTTCACCCACGGTCACGGTGTGGTCTTTGCCCGCAGCGATGGTTGTAAATGTGCCCGCTGGTGTGGCGCGCTGGCCGAAACCGTCGTAGCCCCAACTGGCCAAGGAGCCATTGCTCCTGATTCCCAAGCTGAACTGCTCCCCCGCAGCCACTTTCACAAAAGTGCCTGTGGGTGAGTTGCACTGCCCGCGAAAGTTGCTCCCCCAGCACTTGACGGTTCCGTCCGTGCGAATGGCCACCGTGTGCATTCCTCCGGCATCGGCGTCCACAAATGTTCCGGCTTGCGCTGCACTCTGGCCAAAGGCATTCCACCCCCAGCACTGGATGGCACCTGACGAGAGTATTCCCACGGTGTGCCAACCACCCGCGTCAAGGTGCTGGTAGCTGCCGGCAGGCGCCGCACATTGTCCGCTGCCGTTGCTGCCCCAGCAGACGGCCGTAAGATCGCTCTTGATCGCGCCGCTGTGCACCAATCCGGCGGTGACTTCAACAAAACTCCCTGATGGCGCGTTGCATTGGCCTAGATCGTTCTTGCCCCAGCACGCAAGCGTCCCATCAGCGCGCAATGCCACGCCGTGAGCGGAACCGGCCGACACGGCGATAAACGGTCCGGTGGGAACAGCAAGTTGACCTTCGGAGTTTGAACCCCACGCCGAAAGCATTCCATTGTTCCGAAGCGCCAACGTAAAATTGTCCCCTGCGGACACCATGGCGAAGTTGCGATCGGGGGGAACGGTTTCACCCGACAGATTGCTGCCCCAGCAGAAAAGGAGCGGCGTCTCACCCGCCAGAGTCACGGTGACCGGCAGGACTCCGCACATGGCCGAAATGAGCACACACCCAGCGCGCTTCACGAGTCGCTCTCCATGACGTACCCCATCGCAGGGGGTTCCTAGTGAGACCTTAGCCGATGGTTCCCACCCTTCCAAGTGCAGGAGTGTCATTCTGGCCCGCCTTCTGGCAAATACCTCGTACGCTTCCCGTCCCCCGTGTCGCAGACCTTACATTCCCAATCGGCGGAGCCCCATGAGCTGGTCAACGGCCCCCCAACGCCACTGGATTCCACGGTACCCAGTTGGGCGCTGATTGGGGTCACCTGGATCAACTCCCTCGGTAGCGGGCTGCTCTGGTCGGGCGTTCCGTTCATCACGGAGCACACCTACGGGTTCACGCCAAGGCAGAACCTTCTCTTGGCGCTCATCTTGAGCGTCATCTACGTGGGTGTGGCGCTCTCTGCCGGCCCTCTGCTCCGCCACTTTCAACGCAACGGACGCAGTACACGCGCGTGGATCTCCACCGTGCTCGTGGTGCAACTCTGCTGCTCACCTTTGGTGTTTGCCGGCGGATGGGGTTTGGTCGCAGCCGCCTGCGTGCTCTCAGGAGCGGGCGCTTCACTCTGGCCGGTCATGGAGAGCTACGCCAGTTCAGGACGGCATGGCCATTCCATGCGAAGGGCCATCGGCATCTTTAACGTGTCATGGATGTCCGCCACGGGCGTGGCACTGCTTCTGCTGGCTCCGCTCATGGCCGGGCAGTACGCGGAACTTTCGCTGCTGGTGATGATTCCAGTTTCGGCTCTGTCACTCATCATGCTGCGCTGGTTTCCCAGACGGCCCGCACCTCACTCCTCTGAAGAAACGCACACGCATGTGCCCCCCGGATACCGCGGACTTCTTCGCGCGGTGCGGTTCATTCTGCCCGTGAGTTATGTGTTCGTCTCTGTGCTTGGACCACTGCTGCCGTTTCAACTCAAGGCTTTGGGGTTGGAGGCGCAGATGGCCACACCGCTTGCCTCGGTGTGGATGTTTGCCAGACTCGGAACCGCCATTGTGCTGGCCCTTCTACCCTTCTGGCATGGTCGGTGGGGTGCCATCGCGCTGGGAGTCGCCCTGCTTGCAGGCGGATTTGCAGCCGTCATCCTGGCCAATGACATCTGGCTTATCGCGCTGGGGCTCGCCGCATTCGGCGCGGGTCATGGGCTGCTCTATTACGCCGCGCTGTACTACGCCATGGCGGTGGGGAGCGCTGGAGTGGAAGCCGCGGGCGTCTTTGAGGCTCTCATCGGCGTGGGCTATGTCATCGGCCCCTCAGTGGCATTGCTTGCGGGAGACCGCGCTGAGGTCTTGGTGGGCACCGTTTGGGGAATCGCAGGGCTGGGCATGTTGCCCGCGCTCCTCGCGTGGTGGCGAACGCCTCCGAACGATGCACGGACGCACCGAATCCGGTAGCGTTGCACCAGCGACCTAGGAGCGGATGAGCGCATGACAACAGTCTTCCTCATCTTGTTGGGCCTGCTGGTGATCAACGGCATTCTGGCGGCCAGCGAACTCGCGGTGATGACCAGCCGCCCCAGCCGCTTGGCGGGATTGGCACGCCGTGGGAACGCGCGCGCACGTCAAGCCATCAAGCTCTCGCAAGACTCCACACGATTCCTTTCCACCGTGCAGGTGGGGGTGACTGCCATTTCCATCCTGTCGGGTGCGTACTGTGAGCGCGCATTTGCTGGCCCCCTCCAGGCATGGCTCGAAAGACAGGACATGGAGCCTGAGACCGCCTCGGTGGCCGCGTTCGCCATAGTGGTGGCATCCATCACCTACGTTTCATTGGTGCTGGGGGAACTCATTCCCAAACGGCTGGCATTGGCTCATCCCGAGCCGATGGCCATGTTCATCGCCCCCATCATTTCTGCGCTGGCGTGGCTGCTGCATCCCTTGGTCAAGGTGCTCTCTGTCTCCACCAATGCGGTGGTCAAACTTCTTGGAATTCGCCCCAAAGCCGATGACGTGAGCGAAGAGGATGTCAAGGCTTTGGTGGCGCGCGCGGCCAGCACGGGTGTCTTTGACCCCATGGAGCACAAGTTGGTAGAGCGGGCCATGCGCATCGGCGACATCACCGTGCGAAGCCTCATGGTGCCGCGCACGCAGATCACGTGGATCGAAGAGTCAATGCCCGCGGAAGACGTTCGCGTGCTCATTGGCACCGCGCCGTTTTCGCACTTTCCTGTGTGCAGTGGCAGCATGGACAATCTGAAGGGTGTGGTGCATGTGAAAGACCTCATCTCCTACGGCCTCCTGGCGGGTACGGAGTTCACGGTCTCCACAGTTGCGCAGGCGCCGATCTACGTGCCCGAATCCATGCCCGCGCTCAAATTGCTCGAACTCTTTCAACGCAACCGAACGCGCGTTGCATTCGTGGTAGATGAGCACGGATCGCTTGAAGGTCTGGTCACGGTCAATGACATCGTGCAGGCGCTCGTGGGTGATCTGAGCAGAATGGGCGAAGAAGAAGCACCCTGTGCCACTCGCCGTGCGGATGGCTCTTATCTTCTGGATGGACGACTGCCGGTGGCTGACGTGCTGGCCGTGCTGGAACTTCCACCCGACGCCGCAGACGAATTGCCGGACATGGCCACGGCCGCTGGGTTTATCACCGCGCTCACGGGAGTTCTGCCGGCCACCGGCCAACGAGTGACGTGGCGCGGCTGGGAACTTGAAGTCGTGGACATGGATGGGCAGCGAGTGGACAAAATCTTGGCCACGCGGCGCCCCTGACCACCACTACGTCGTTCTGCCCAACTCGAAGCGCAACGCCTGTTCGAGGTCTGGCAATTGCCAGACAAACCCCGCGCGCTGCAACGCAGCAGGAAGCACCCGTGCCCCCTGAAGGATGAGAGTTTCACCCATTTCGCCAAAGAGTGCTTTCACGGCAAATGCAGGCAATGGCGCAATGGCGGGTCGACTCAGCGCTCGGCCCAGTGCCCTGCCAAAATCCCGGTTGCTCACCGGGTGAGGGCCAACCGCATTCACAGGCCCCCGCACATCGCTTGAAAGCACAAACCGAATGGCGCCCAAAAGATCATCAAGGTGAATCCAACTGAGCACTTGCCTGCCCGAGCCCACGGGACCGCCCAACCCCAAACTGAACGGCGTGCGCAATCGTGCGAGCATTCCACCTCGAAGGGTGAGCACGATTCCGATACGCAGGTGCACCACGCGGATGCCCGCCTGTTCAGCGGGCTGCGTGGCCGCCTCTACGGCCTTGCAGATATCGGGTAGGAACCCATCGCCCGCCATGCTCTCTTCGGTGAGCGTCTCATCTTGGTCGCGTGCACCGTAGAACCCTGTAGCGCTCGCGCACACCACAACGCGCGGCGGAGATTTCAGCGCAGCCAATGCCTTGCAGAGAGCGGCGGTGCCCTCAACTCTGCTGTCGCGAATCACGCGCTTGCGCTCCACACTCCATGGCTTGTCTGCAATTCCTGCTCCAGCCAAGTGAACCACGGCGTCAAGACCTTCCAAGGCACGTGGGTCAAAGTTCTGGCTGGATTGATTCCACAGAATGTCTCCGTGAGCATGCACGGCGTCGCGGCGCACGATGCGGCGAACATCATGCCCGCCGGTGGTCAGGAAAGGAATGAGCGAACCCCCTACCGCACCGCTTGTGCCGCTGACGGCCACGCGCAGACGTTCCCCCACGAACGGCGCGTGGTGATGCAGATCGTGGCGCGTGCGCTGATGCCGCCAAGCAAAGGCCCGTTCCAAATTGCGCTTGGCCCACCCCCCAAGGACTCCTCCGACCAATGGCCCCGCCGGCAATTGATAGTCCACCCGATCCTCCAGAACGCTCTGAGAGGTGTCATGGGGCAGAAATGTGTGCCTGTGAATCCATCGCAGAAACGGTCCCCGCTCCTGCTCATCCGTGAACCCCTCGCCCGGCACTGCGTCCCGAATGCGTGACTCAATCAAGAAGGGTATCCCGGCCACACGGGCGCGAAGCCGAGCCACCGCTCCATCTGCCAGTACGGCCGGGTGCTGCAGCACTTCAATCCGCATCCATGGCGGATTCAGTCGATCAAGTGCCCCGGCGCGGAAGTGCCAATCACTCAACGCGGTGTGCGGCACCGGCATGGTGCTGGACCGAAGGTAAATGGGCATGCATTGATTCCTTGCGTACGGGGGTGAGTGCACACCCTACTCGGCCCTCGGCGTTCGCGTCTGTTCTATCATGTTCGGCTTCACATTCACTCACTGACTATTGCCAGCCTGTGAGCAGGAGACTGCCATGAATTCGTCACCCACACAACACGCAGCGCCCACCGATCTCCCCCAGGGAGCACTGAGAACGGTTGGATCTTTGCTCTGCCGAGTGGTGATTCCAGGCTGGGTGCTTGCGGGAGCCATGTACAAGCTGTGGGAGATGAATCCCAAGTTGCTGCCCCCGGTGGTGCTGTCCTTTCTTGAGACGGTGGCCGGGAATCTAAGGCTGCCCGTGACCGATGTCTATGACCCCTCTCTTCGACTGATCGTGACCACCGAGATTGCACTCGCGCTCATCATGATCTTTGCGGCGAGAATCTCCCGTGTGGTGGCCGCAGGCATCATGCTCTTCTTCTGCGTGATCTTGGTTCAGATTCTGTTGTCCAAAGGGGGATCATGCGGCTGCTTCGGCAAGGCGGGTCCGCCCCCGTGGGTCATGTTGGTCATCGACGGCGCGTTGCTCCTGGGTGCCCTCTTGATACCCAATCGTCGTAGCGCCATGCGCTGCGTTCCAACGCTCATGACCATTGTGGGATCGGTGATGGTGGGAGCCGGCGTGGCTTTCATGGCACCCGGCTTGACGGCGATTGAGATTCCCAATGGCAATCCCGCAGGTGGCGGCGCGCAGACTGATGTTGCGCCACCGCCTGTGGAACCCACGCCGCCAGTGGAACCCACGCCGCCAGTAGACCCCACCCTGCCAGTGCAACCCACGCCGCCAGCGGTCACCAATGGTGTCGGTGAACCACGCGCGTGGCCCCCGATGCCCAAGCAGATCCAACCCTATTACAACTTCGAGCCCGACAAATGGCTCGGCACACAATTGGACTCACAGCCCATGGCGGTGCTGATGACCAATCTCACCGTCAATCCCAACGCAGGTCGCTGGCACCTGATCTTTATCCGCGAAGACTGCGACCATTGCCACCACCTGCTGGAGACCTACTTCATTGGCCCGCTCAAGACACCGGCCATCACCGTGGTGGTGCCCGATGCCAGCGGCACACCCATGGAGAACCCCTGCACCGAATGCGCCAAGACCGCTCTGGTGCGCGTGGGCAACGCGCCGATGTACTTGATCACCACACCGGTGCTCATGACTATTCAGGACGGCAAGATCATTGCCATCTGCGCAGACACTGAAGACCCCGAGCAAGTACGCCAAACACTCAACGCCAAGTAGACCCATGGGAATCGCGCTCCGCACTTTTGTCACCCGCCTTGCTACGCCCGCCCTTCTGGTCACCATGGTGGTCTTGGAACGAATGTACGGCGGTGACAGCATTCCGGCGTGGATGGCGAACGCCGCCGTCAAGACAGGCGCAGGAGTTCCACATACGGTGCAGGCGCTCATCGCCCTGCAATTGGCAGGCACAGCCTTTGCACTGCTTGTTAGCAGCGTTGCCACGGCAGTGGCGTGGGTGTTGTTTACATTGCTCGCGCTCACGGGGCTTGCTGAACTGTCTGCAGTGTTTTCCGCACCCGGAAACACGGCGCTTCCTACGGCGGTGTGGTTGATTCCACTCGTCGTGCTCGCCATCGGCGTGCTAGGACTCTGGGCTATGGCCGCCACCAGCGACGCCGCGCGCGCGGCGCGAGCAGCATCACCACCCGCTCGATTCACCGTGTGGCGACTGCTGCTGGGTGTGGTGATTGTGGCGGTGTCACTGGGTATCGGCGCTCGAACAGACGTTGCCGAACGAACCACCTTCATGGTGGGTGGAGTTGAGACCGTGGTGTTTGACCCAGAGACGTGGGTGGGCAAGACGCTGCCCGCTTCCGGACTCGCGCGGTATCTGCCCGCATTAACACCTCTCACCCTGGAATCCACGAAATGGATTGTGTTCTATCAGCCCAGCTGCGGCAGATGTCATGAGGTGTTTGACGCCTACTTTGCAGGCGATCAGCTCATGACGGTGATTGCGGTAAAGGTGCCGCACGCCCCTGACGAACAAGTGCTTGCCAGCGATCAGCGCGGCGAAGTCACTTGCACCAACTGCGCTTTCCTATCGCTACCCTCTGGGCGAAAGTGGCTGGGCATCACTACTCCAACCATCGTGAAGGTGGAGAATGGCACCATCACTTGCGTTGAGCACGTGAACTACGACCGCTGCCGCAAAGGCAGTGACGTGGTGGAATAGGTTCGCGAACCTAGCTTGACGGCAACGGTGCGGCCCACTCGCCAACGGCGGGGCTTGGTTTCGGTATCGCGAACGGCTTGCGCGATGGACCACACGACCGCACCCGGACATGGCTTCCCGATCGAGCGGCGAATCATCTCCGCCAGCACCGGGAGCGGCGCTTTCCTAAGCACAGCCCTGCGATAGGTGACGACATTGGCGGCTGACGCACTAGTTTCTGGGGCACGCGCCCGAGCCTCAAGGAGTTTGGCTTCAGAGGTCAACGATTGCGCGGCCCAGCGCAAGAGTGCGGCGGTGCGTGGCGTGCGTTCAGAAACACTCGGCCAGATGCTCTCTAGAGCAGGAACAACCACATGCCTCACGGCGCCGCGCGGCGTGGCGACCACTGCATTACCCGGATCCTCGCACCATGTCACACCCAGCGTTCGGCACGCCTTGACGAGTTCAGCACGAGGAACACCCAAGAGTGGCCTCACCAAGCAGATTCCGGGAGCAATTTTTCGCACAGAACGCATACCCGCGATTCGAGCCAGACCCGTCCCACGCGCCAAGGCCATGAGGATCGTCTCGAGCTGGTCGTCCGCGTGGTGTGCGGTGGCCACCCACGCGGCGCCCCGCTCCACAG
Organism: uncultured Isosphaeraceae bacterium; assembly: GCA_964640485.1. Lineage (GTDB taxonomy): Bacteria > Planctomycetota > Phycisphaerae > Phycisphaerales > SM1A02 > CAZXGD01. The sequence goes on from CAZXGD010000020.1 coordinate 8,708, forward strand.
CGGCGCTCACCAGCGCGGAATACCGAGCCTTCCGTGCGCGCGCGGAGATGTTTGACTTGCCTGTCAGCTGAATCGATAGCGCCACCATCGGCACACCCAGCAACGCGGCCAATGCAGCCACTTGCTTGCCCTCTGCCGCGGACTCCTTCCGCAAGCCGTGATCGACGTGCGCCGCAATGGGGGCAATTCGCCCTCGCCTTGCAAGTGCCGCGGCGATCGCAAGGAGTGCCATGGAGTCTGCGCCGCCACTCACCGCCACCACAACAGCGGCGCCTTGGGGCACACCACAATCGTCCAGCGCCCTGTGCAGGTGATGACAGATGGGTAGCCGCCCCGCCACGAGCGCAAGGTCGGTTTGCGAGCCGCTCATGGCACCGTGGGAGCCGCTGGTGGAGTGGATGCGGGTTCGGAGGCAGCCGGAGGCGAGGTGGCGGGCGGGGCTGCGGGTGTTGGCGCAGCCGCAGGCGCGGGCGCGGGTGCAGCCTCGGGCGCCGCGGGCGCAGCCTGTGGTTGCGCCGCTACCGGTGCTGCCTCCCGCAA
>CAZXGD010000020.1:9347-60550 GCA_964640485.1 uncultured Isosphaeraceae bacterium
CGGGCGCCGCGGGCGCAGCCTGTGGTTGCGCCGCTACCGGTGCTGCCTCCCGCAACTTAATGGTGAGTTGGCTTTCGATCACCTTCTCTTCCGGAGCTTTGGCACGCCAATCCACGTGCTGAGCGGTCGATGCCAACTCAGCGGCCAATGTCACACCGAGTGTGAATGCTTCAGGAGATTCCGGCTGGAATGCGCGCGCTTGGGCGATCCATGTGCGAAGGTGCTCAGCAACTGCACCGGTTCGAATGGATCCCACTTCGTTCCACTGCCCTTCTGCAGGCGTGCGCACAGCACCCCCAATTCGGCTTGAGATTCGATCCATGAGTTCGCGATCAGTTGCCAGCAGTTGCCATGCTCCATTGGGTGTGCTGATGGTCATCCAGCAAACGTCCATGCCGCGCACCAGCGGATGGTCCGCCAGGATCTCCTTCAGGTACGGCGCCACGGTCACCTGCCGAGGTTTGCCATCCTGTGCCGCCGGAATCTCAGGCGCGGATTGCTGCGCTCGCGCCGCCAACTTTTCCACCAAGCGCCGAGCCCAGCCGTCCCATTGAGCCTGCGCCAGCACTGGATCTCGAACTTCAAAGGCCAACCCCAGCGATGGCGCCCGAATGTTCATGTCAGACACACCCCGCTCGCCCACCAGCAACAACTGGCGTGCGCCCATGTTGGCGCGCATGGCGTCATCCAATCTTCCCTCCAGCAACAGCGCGTCCACAGGCTCAGCCGCGTCCAATGCTCCGCGCCAGGGATTCATGGCGATGACCGCCATGGAGTCCTCCACAAATGGTGTCAGCAGCCCCGCGTCAGCTGGCTCACCGGGAGCGACGTGAATGGGCGGCTTGGCAAACCTGCTTCGATGTCTCACTTCCAGCGTGCCATGCGTCGGCGCAATCGTTGCAACGGTGGTACCAGAGTGTTCACCCTGGGTGCGCAGAATCACCTCCATGCGTGCGGCGGGCCACGCCGAAGCCAGTGCAACCTCCGGATCATTCCGCAACGTTGGCGCGGCGGGCGCTCCTTCCGCAGCAGGCGGTGCGTCCAGATTGGCCACAACCTCCTCAAGGAGCGCGGGGTGCGCAGAGGGCCCCACCACCAAGAGCGGCGGACGCCACGCGGCGCTCATTCCCTGCGCGGGAAACACCACTCGGCCCGCTCCCTGCATGCTGGGCTTCAATCGCTCAACCAGCATGTCGTAGGTTGGCTGACCCACCCGAGTAACCACTGTCCATTCAACAGCGCCCTCACGCACGCGCTCCATGTACGTAACGTCTGTACCGAGTAGCGCATCAAAAAAAGCTCCCCCATCAATCGCCAACTGTTCAGAGATCCGGCCCCACGCCATGGAGAGCACTCGATCTCCCGCGAATCGCGCCAAGGCCGCGTGCGCAGGGGCCATCGACGAATCAGCACGTAGTTGCGCCGCGTCCTTGATGCGCAGCATCACCTGCACATTTCCGGGGGCCACATTCGTCGTCTCAAACGGCCCCTCTCCCGGCGGAACACACGCAAGGATGGAACTGATCAGAAGGACAAGCATGGCAGCGCAGGCGCGCGTGGCACGCCTGAATCCCTTAGTAGCTTCTGAGCTGCGGCGCGTTGTCCAGCGCGGCCGAAGGCAACTCAGCCGATGCATCCATTGTGGCGCCCACCAGTGCGGCTTGAGTCTCGCTGGGGAGCCTGGGCAACGCCGCCACAAAACCGTGCAGTTCGCTGGTGCCTCGGGCCAAGCCGCCGCGGAGTGTTTCAACCACCGCCGGGCCGCGTGACGCGGGCTGCGAACCATCCAACCACCAGATCGCCCCCAGCACCACTGCTGAAAGCACGATGACCCCCTGAAGCAATCGAACTACCGCGGTGCGCCTGCGAAGTTCGCGGGCTCGTGCACGCGTGGCGTTCTCGTACCCCAGTCGCTGCATGACGCGAGCAGTGACATCGGGTGTTTCATTCGAGTCCCGTCCGTGGGTGCTCATTCCAAGACCTCCTCGGCCTTCCTGGCCAAGTCTTCGTCGCTGTTGATGGCCGCATGCATTCTGCGGCGGGCTCTGTGCAGGTGGCTCTTCACCGTTCCCTCCGGCATGGAGAGATGGCTGCTGAGCGCTTCGATCGTCCAGTGCTGCTGGTGAAAGAGCTGAACGATCTCGCGCTGCAATGGCGTGAGGCAGGCGATGGCCACATCCAGAATCGCGCGCAGGTGATGGCGGTTCTCTTCCACCACCAGCAAGTCCTCTGGGCGATCAGTGTCTCCCGCCCACATGTCCACAATCTCGCTCTCGCTGGCCGGGCGGTGCTTTTGCAAGTGATTCACATACAGGCGTCTGGCGATTGTGAAGAGCCATGTGGAGAAACGAAAGCGGGTGTCAAATCGATCAATGTTCTTGATCACCCTCACGAACGCTTCCTGCACCATGTCTTCGGCCACGTCAGGCCGTCCCGAAAGGCGCAGCATGAAGGCATAGAGCGCGGCCTGATGATCCCGAATGAGCTGCGCGATGGCCTCGCCGTCCCCATCTTGGGCACGACGAATCAAGCGAGCTTCACAGGTCCTGGCCATCATCGGGTGACAAGCCTACCGGGGTGGGTGCCCGCGGTTGCCGTGCCTTCCCGAGTGGAGGGGGCAATTTTGGGTGAAAGAACCCAAAACAGCCCCGCCTGTCGGTCCGTCGTGCCGACAGGCGGGGCGATCGAATGTCAAGCCACGCGGCGCGTGCGCTTGGGTGTTGCGCTCTGTGCGATCTTGGTTTCCCTACGGGTATCTGTGCCAGATCCTGCAACGGCTTCCTGCTTGCGGCTCAGTTCGGCCAGACACGTCACCAAAGCCTGAGGGGTGCTGGCTGCGGCCGCGGCACCAATCTCTTCCGCCAAGCCGGGGGCGCGGTTGAACACACCACCGCCGCAGATGATCTTCATCTTGGGGTGGCCGCCAATCTCGCGCACTGTGTCTATGAGCTGCCGAATGGCGGGTGCATCGGCTGCGGCCGATGCCCACATCACCAGATAGGTGGGGCGCAACTCGCCCAATTCGGCCAGAACTTCATCGTTGGCCACTCCGGCGCCGCCGAAGTAGACCTCAAAGCCCGCACTTTCCAGCATGTCAACGGCCAACTGGGCGCCCAATTCTTCACCCTCCGTGGGTCCGCAGAACATAAGCACTCGATGGCTGCGGCCGGGGCCACGGGTGTAGTCCGTGGCACTCACATGGGCGGTTTGACGCAGGAGACGGGTGGCATAGTTGTAGTTAAGCCTTGCCAATTGCCCGTGCTTGTGCAGCTTGACGAGCATTTCGTGGAGCGGCCAGAAAATGTCATTGGCCAGTGATTCAGCAGAAACCCCTTGGCTGCGCAGGTTTGCGACAAATGCACTTGATTGCGCGCGGTTTCCAGACACCAGGTGCTGAAAGAGCTGCTCGACGATTGCTTCAGTCTTCATGGTCGTTGATCTCCGTAAGTTGAGTGGGGACCTCTTAACAACCCGAACATCCTCCGTGGGCATTCAGGGGATCGGCCCCCCACCAGACCCACCTCTAGGGGGTGAAAGATTCCCACCGTTATGGGGGAGCAGCCCCGCCTTATCGGCATCGCACCCCCCCTAGGATCGTCTCCTGACATGGTGAAGGAACCAGTTTGGACCCCGAAGGCGCTGGAGCAGAACCCGCACGACGATGCGCACAAGGCGCTCAAGGTGCAAGCGATGTTCGCTGCGATCGCCCGCCGGTACGACTTGAACAACCGAGTGCACTCGCTCTGGCAAGATCAGCGATGGAGACGAGCCGCGGTGAAGTTGGCTAACGTCGACCACCATTCGCGTGTCTTGGATGTGGCGTGCGGAACTGGCGATTTGACCGAAGCATTCGCATTGGCGGGTGCCGCCAGCGTTACCGGCGTGGACTTCACACCTCAGATGCTGGACGTGGCACGACACAAGTCAGAGCGTGCGCGAGTAGGCGCAAGAACCACGTCAACCACGGTGACCTATGAGCAGGGAGACGCGATGGGCCTGCGTTTTTCTGACCAAAGCTTTGACATTGTGAGCATCGCCTTTGGCATTCGCAATGTGGCCCAGCCGGCTCGGGCGCTTGCAGAGTTCGCGAGGGTGCTCCGTCCGGGTGGGCGACTGGTGGTGCTGGAATTCGCAGAGCCCGCCAATCCCATCGTGCGCGTTGGAAGCTCTGTTTACACCCGGCACATCATGCCCGTTACGGCCACGCTCTTGGCTGGGGATCGCTCCGGGGCGTACCGGTACCTTCCCAAGTCAGTCTCCACATTCATGGATCCGAAGCAGTTCAAGGGCGCACTGCAAGAAGCCGGATTCAAGCACGTGACCGACACACCGCTCTCCATGGGGATCTGCCGCATCTATCGAGGCGAGCGCGCCGAATGCTGTCCATAACTGCTGTGGCAAGGGCACTTGGCCCGAAAATGGCACTACACTCACACGCTGCCGCATGGAGGTGGCGCCTTCCCCGCCGTTCAGGCCTTTGATAGGACCCCCGATGATCGTTGATTGTTGCACCCGCGTCTTCAACTCACCCGAGCAACTCGGCCGGGAAACCGCCGATGCCATCCGACGCAGCGCGGCCATCCGAGGGGGCCGATTGGAATCCACCGCCGCCGCGCACGAACGCGCCACCGAATGCGTGGCCGCCTCGCTGGTGATGGGGTTTAGATCCACTCTGTTGGATGCGGGCATCCCCAATGAAGTGGTGGCTGAGGTTGTGCGAGCAGCGCCCTCTCGCACTGCGGGCATTGCCGGAATTGACCCCTTGAGCCCCGACGCCTTTCAAGAATTGGAACGGGCTGTGGAATTGGGTTTGGTTGGAGTGACCATTTGCCCCTCGGCGCAAGGCTTCCATCCCACGCATAGTGATGCCATGCGCCTGTACGCCCGAATTGAAGCTGCAGGCATGCCGCTCTTCGTGGGCCGACCGGGCCCCTTGGTCTCAACCGGGCATCTGGAGTTTGATCGACCTGTGGGGTTCGATGAGGTTGCGCGCCAGCATCCCAAGATGAAAATCATGCTGGGCGAATTGGGTTGGCCGTGGATCGACGAAACTCTGGCCATGCTGGTGAAGCACCCCAATGTGCACGCAGAGATCAGCGGCGTGGTGAGCCGACCCTGGAACTTGTACAACGCGCTCTTGAATGCGCTGAGTTTGGGCGTGATGGAGAAGTTGTTCTTTGGCAGCGGGTTCCCCTACGAGCAGCCGGCCAAGGCCATCGAAAAGCTTTACTCCGTTAACGCCTACGCGCACGGAACGCAGATGCCCTCCATTCCGCGCCAAGCATTGCGCGCCATTGCGGAGCGCGATGTCTTTGAGCGCCTAGAGATCGACGTGCCGGCTGCCAACGCCACCCGGAGGGGCAATCCCGCGCACGAATCCGACCTTTCTCGGGACTATCGCTGATGACTGCTTACAAGGCTTGGGGGCGGTGGCGTGCGTTGGGCGCGCTGGTGTTTTTGCCAATGCTGGTAGCCCTTTCTGGCTGCACAACTCCGGTTGGAGGCACCGTGACCACCACCGGGCTGGGCGACCGGGCCGTGAAACTGGACAGCTCATTTGAAACGGGCCACTTTGCAGTGGAGCCCGCGCAAACCACCGTGGTGCTGAGTTCCATTCCGTACCAGTCGTTGGCGGAAGGCACTGCTTCCGACGGGCAGTTCCTTCACATCGAAGTGCTCTGGCGTCCCAAGGCGGGCGCAACCGCAATTGATGCCACCAGCACCAACCTGAGCATTCGCTTGGTGGTGTTGAGCGAGGGTGAAGTGGGCGTGTACGCGGGCGGAGGCTTTGGATGGATCGAAGATGGCACTGAAACAGATGATGGCATCGGCATCGACATTGTGGGCAGTGTGCTCAGTCTTGAAGAGAAGACCTCGGGCTTTGTTGACCTGCTCAGTCCAGCCACCATGTTGGGTGAGATCGGTGCCGTCAAGGACGCCGATCGCGCTCGCGCCTACCGCAGAGCGGCCAGCCAATTGGTGACCAACAAGTTTGGTCAGGTGCGCTGGGTCATGAGATAGCGGCGCGCGCGGGAGCACCTACAAGTTGACGCTCCAGGGTGTGATCCAATTCTTCTCGAAGCGGATCGTGTTCAAGAAACACGCGCTCCACTCCTGAACCGCTGATGTTGGGCAGCCACAGCAATGCGTGATCCAGATAGAAGGAGCCTGGCGCGCCGCCGTAACTTGAGTCCCCCACCAACGGTGCACCCAGATGCGCAAGCATCGCGCGGATCTGGTGGAATCTTCCTGTGTCGAGTCGAATGAGCGCGTGCCACTCACCCGCGCGGTTGGGGGCGGGAGCCACCCCAAGCAGCGCCAAGTCTGCCCGATCCCCACCGCTTTTCACCACCCGAGCGGTGTTGCCTGTGCGCCGCATGAAACAAGAGTGCTCACCCACTAAGGATCGAGGATCCTGCCGCCCGTGCGCGACACCACCGTGACCCCCGGCACCCACGGGCTTCACCCGCGCCAGGTAATACTTTGTCCATCTATGCTCACGGATGGCCCTGTTGTGTTCGGCCACAGCCTTGGCGTCCGCAGCCACCACCACCAAGCCCCGGGTTGGGCGGTCAAGCCGGTGCGGCAACTGTGCATGGGGCCACTGAAGATCCCGTCTCACCTGCTCGATGAGTGTCCGCACGGCGGAACCCGTACCGCTCGCACCCGAATTGGGCGCTTCAGAACTTTGCCCTGCGGGTTTCACGACTACGGCATCGCGCTCACTCAATCTCACCACCTGCAGTGGCGCGAGCGCATTCGGTTCGCGTGACCCTTCAGTTGGCACGCGCAGCACTCCGTACCAGCGGCAGCAGTTGCTTGGCCACGGCACTCAACGGTTGTGGCCAGGCGTCCATTTCCACCAATCGCAACTGCGAGCACTCCCAACTTTCCACGGGGATCTTGGGCGCTCGCACAGCCAACGTAAAAACAATCTCCCACGAATGAGCCGTGGGGTCATAGATCAACGCGCGCGCCACGGGCTGTCCATGCGGCAACCAACCTGTCTCTTGGCGCAATTCGCGCAGCAACATCTGTTCCGGCGCAACGCCAGGCTCAAGTGTTCCCCCAGGGGAGAACTCCCATTCGCCGGGATAGTTCAGCGTGCTGGTACTGCGTTGCGCCATCAATACTCTTCCATCGGGGGCCGTGCATACACCCTTGACACCCAGCGGTCGCACGCCTGTCTCCACACCCTTGCGTCTTACCGCATGAAACCTATAGCTGGACTCCACGCAATGAATCGCCACGCCTCCATGCCCATTGCGACTGGTGCCAGTGACGTGCAGCATGGGGCCATCGTGCGCGTGAACAAGCTCCCCGCGCACCTGAGCCCAGGCCTGATCCACAGCGCGGAGCGTTGCCAGTTGTGGAACAAATCGCCCTTCCACCCTCACGATTTGCGGCGGACGGCGCAGGGTGATCAGGCGTGGTGGTTCCATGACGTGATGCGGGCAGGCTAATGGGGCGCCGCCCCGCGACCCCCCATTCTCCGCTACCTTTCCCCCTCATGTCCACACTGAGCAGCGAAGAGCGCTTTAAGGCGGCTGAACGGCATCCATCCGGACTCTTTCTTCTGTTCTTTGCGGAGATGTGGGAGCGCTTCTCCTTCTACGGGATGCGCGCGCTCTTGGTCTTCTACATGGTCAAGGGTTTCATGAAGACCGGGGATTCACGCGCGTACGCCATTTACGGCGCATACGGCGCGTTGGTTTATGCCACCCCGTACTTGGGCGGCATGCTGGCGGACAAGTTTTTGGGGCAGCGTTTGGCTGTCATCGTGGGCGGGCTGTTGATGGCCTCCGGCCACTTGGTGCTCACCGTTGAGTCAGAGACCGCGTTCTATCTGGCACTGGCGCTGCTCATTTGCGGCAACGGATTCTTTAAACCCAACATCAGTTCCATGGTTGGCGCGCTCTACCCACCCAGCAGTGGAAAGCGCGACGCAGGGTTCACCATTTTCTACATGGGCATCAACCTGGGCGCCGCGCTGGCCCCCATCGTGTGTGGATACATCGGTGAAACGTACGGCTACCACTGGGGCTTTGGAATTGCCACGGTGGGAATGCTCGTGGGTGTGGCCACATTCGTCTCGCCCAAGGGCCTTGTGCGGGGCTTGATTTTCACCACCTCCGTAGGGCTGGTGCTTCTGATGTTCTACGCGGGCCGTAGCAACTGGGTGCAGCTCGCCATCAGCGCACCCATCGCGCTGGCGTTGCTGCTTGCGTGCCTCGTGGCGTGCGTGCAGTTGGGCCGGGGAACCCTGCCCGATCATGTGGGACGCCCCAGCAATCCAAGCCTTCTGGGCAAGATGCGCATTCCGCTCTTGGTGGGCGAATCTCAGTCTGCTGGGCGCATGGTGGTCGGGCTTTCCATGTTCGGCACCATTCTGGTGGGCACGCTTATCGCGGTGCCGATCTTTGCCGCGTTGGTGAAGTACCACACGGTGGCCACGTGGGTGCTCAACGTTGTGGGAATACTGGCTTTCGGCTCCATCATTCTCACGGCGTTTCGGTCAACCCGCGTGGAGCGGGATCGCCTGCTGGTGATTGTGGTGTTGTGCTTTTTCTCCATGCTGTTTTGGGCCTTCTTCGAGCAAGCCGGAAGCAGCGTGAACAACTTCACCGACCGCAATGTTGACCGCGTGACCGGCGACACCTTGGTGGTTCCCGGGCAGACCTACTCGCAGGTGCCCATTACCCAAGAGTTCTTGGGAGTCAGCGTTGCCGGCAAAGTCTGGACACTCACAGACATCAATAACGCTGAGATTGCACGCCGCTCGGCTGAGGAGCGCGTGGACGCTGCGGCCGCGGCCTTGGCCGAAGCCAACAAGGCCGCCGCCGAAGCCTCGGCTGCTGTGCTTGCCAAGGCAGACACCATCAAGGATGCCGACAAGGTCGCAGCAGACGCCGCTGACGCCGCCGACAAGGCGATGCACGACTCACTCTTACGATCCGCCCGCGCTGCAGCCATGACTGCCCGCCGTGCCGCGGCGGCAGAACGAGCCGTAGCCGCAGGGCAGGCTGGATACGACGAAGCCATCAAACTGGGTTTCACCGAAGCTGAAGCGCAACAGTGGCGCACAGCGTTGGTGGAACGCAGCAGAGCTGAGTATCTCTCGTCAATGCCGCTCACAGAGGTTCAGGTGACACGAGATGACGCAGGCAAATGGATGCTTCCCGCCATTGTGGCGCAATCCCAAGAGGGAGCCTCGGGTGATGGATTCATTACGTTCACCGCCACACAAGAGCAGGCAGACCTCGGTCTAGGCGTGAATGGGCAAGAGATCAAGGCTTCAGTGTTTCAGGCGGCGAATGCCATGTTCATTCTGATCTTTGGCGTGCCCTTCACGTTGGTGTGGGCATGGCTGGGCGCGCGCGGTCGCGATCCAAGCGCACCGGTAAAGTTCGGGCTGGGGCTTGTGCAATTGGCTCTTGGCTTTGGCGCCTTCTGGTATGGCGCCAAGATTGCAGACAGCAATGGCATGGTGGCCATGGGCTGGCTGCTGTTGGGATATCTGCTGCACACCACTGGCGAGTTGTGCCTGTCACCCGTGGGGCTATCGCTGGTGACCAAACTCTCACCAGCTCGCATGGTGAGCACCATCATGGGTGCGTGGTTCTTGGCCACAGCCTTCTCACACTTGGTGGCCGCGGCCATCGCCAATTACACCTCCGTGGCCGGTGACGACCCTGGCTCCTCGCTCCCCACAGAAACGCTGGGCGCCTACGGCGATGTCTTTGGCAGTGTGGCTCTGGCAGCGATGGCCGCTGGATTCCTCTTGCTGATCATGTCACCATTCCTGAAGCGAATGATGCACATGGACCTCTTGGGCAAGGACCCTGCACCCGCTGCACACTAGCGGTGAGCGGTCAGTCTTTGACAAAGGTCATGCGCTGGTAGTCCTTGCGGACGCCCGGAAACGCAAGCACTTGGTTGTGCATGGCCACGTAAACACCCGGCAACACGATCTGCACCGCCAGAAGCGCTTCTGTGAGATTCTGCACAGCGTCGGTGCGGCGCAGCTCATAGGGGCGCATGGCACCCGTCAGCACCACCGGCGCACGCAATTGCCCGGCGGCGCTCATCTGTGCGTAGATGCGGTCACCAGTCTTTGTCAACCGATCTGTGCCATGCACGATGACTACACCGTGGTGCTCAGAGGTGCACTTCACCGCGGTCTGAGCGATGAGATCGTGATCTGCTTCTGACATTTGCGTGCTGTCCTTGTTCATCAGCGGCACTCGGGTGATGGCAACACCCTCAAGTTCCAGGGAGGCCAGAATGGCGTCCAGCACGCTCAGTCTGTTGTCAAGCACGCCGTGCAGTTCGTCAAATGTCTTTTCAATGGTCCCGCCGGTGCTGATGAGTGCCACGCGGAAGGGCAAGTGTCGCTGCGTCATGGTGAACGGGTGAGCGTATCGCGGACCAGTGTCTCTTGGGGTGGACGGCACTCACGCGCGGTGCACACCTGCCAGCCCACCATTACAGAGGCGGGCGCCGTGGGCGCCGATGCGAACTCCACCGGAATCTCAATGCGGCCGACCAATTCTGAGGGCGCGCCGCCTGCCACGTCCGTCAGCGCTGGCATGCCGGGGCCCGCGGAGAGTGTGAAGGATCCCCCGCCCGTCACATGATGTTCGGCCGCCACGGTGGCGACCAGCGTAAAGATGCGGGGGTTGCCTGTTGCGTGCAGCGAGAAGTGAACCGGGTGCTCTGGCCCCCCCGCCGGGTCGCTCTCGCGCAATCGCCGCAAGGCCCGTGCGCACAGCAGGGTTCCTGTGCAGCTGACCGGCTGTTCCAGCACGGCGGGTGCCACCGCAGTCAACCATCGCTCTGCCATGGCAGCCCAATCCCCAGAGGGTGCGGGCGCGCGAATCTTGGCAAGGCCAATCAGCGCTCGTAGCGCGCTGCTCATTCCGCTGGGCACGGCACCATCATCCATCTCTTGACCACGCATAAAGAGTTGTGTGTCACCGGCCACCGTGTCAAACCAGCGTCCGGTGACGGGATCACAGAATTGCGAGTGCGCGTGTGCCATGAGTTCAGCCGCCGCACGCCCCCACTTCTCTCCCCCCTTCACGCGCTCAAGCATGAGTAACCCATTGGCCACACAGGCGTAATCCTGCAGAAACCCAGCAACGGCACCCTGCCCGTTGCGCCAGACTCGCACCAGTCCGCCATCAGGCGTGCGCATGTGCGCCAGTATGAACTCGGCCGCACGCGCTCCAGCCACGGCGTACTCCGGCGCGCGACACGCCTGCGCTGCCAGCGCAAGTGCTTCAATCATCAAACCGCTCCACGCGGCCACTGACTTGTCGTCCGTCAACGGTTGAGGGCGTTCGGCTCGAACGGCGTACATGAGCGCGTTGGCACGCTCAAGCACCGCCGTCAAGTGCGGCACGGACACGCCCAACGCACGCGCCACCTCGAGCGGGCGTGCATCCATGCGCAAGACATAACTTGGGGGCTCTTGCGCGTGATGCGGATCCTGAAAGTTGGGGCCACCATCCAATCCGTATGCGCGCAAGGCGATCGCGCGGTCCGCAGCTTCCATCCCCGCAAGCGCCTCCTGCGCCTGCTGTCGAGTCCAGACGTAGTTGCCACCCTCGCGAGCGGCAACCTCCGCATCCTGCGCGCTATAGAAGCGGCCTTCGGGGCCCGTCATTTCGCGCAGTACGTAGTCGAGTGTTCGGCGAGCCACCTGCGCGTACCACTCGTCCGCCCAGCGTTCTGCGGCCAAGGCGTACACCAGCGCCAGTTGCGCATTGTCGTAGAGCATCTTCTCAAAGTGAGGCACTGTCCACGTGGCGTCCACGGCGTAGCGGTGAAAACCGCCGCCGACGTGATCGCAGATTCCGCCCACGGCCATCCGATCAAGCGTGTGTTGTAGGGCTCGTTGCACACCAGGTTCATCGCCGCGTGTGAGCAACAAGAACAGGGGGTACGGCGGCGTGGGAAACTTCGGGGCTCCACCAAAGCCGCCATTCGTTGGGTCGTGCGCGCGCATCAAGGCGTCGACCACCTGCTGCTCGAGTTCGCCGCTTGCAAGAGCCGTCCAGCCAACGGAAGTGTGCTGGCCCTCCAACGCCGGGCTCTCAACGCCCACGGCTCCCTGCGCTCTCACCGCCCGCGCCAAGTGCGCAGCTTGCGCCCGCAGGCCCGCGCGATCCTGCGTCCATGCCGCGTGCACTGCCTTCAAGAGTTCAACAAAGCTGGGGCGTCCATAGCCGGGCTTGGGTGGGTAGTACGTGCCCGCGTGAAATGGTTCGAGCGTGTCTGGATCTAGAAAGACATTCAACGGCCATCCACCGCTGGGCCGGCCCTCAGTGAGTTGTGTGAACACCTGACACGCGGACATCATCAACTCGTCAACATCAGGTCGTTCCTCGCGGTCAACCTTGACAGGCACGCACACCCGGTTCAGCAACTCTGCGGCCACGGGGTCCTCAAAGCTTTCGCGCTCCATGACGTGACACCAGTAGCAAGTGCTGTACCCAATCGAGACGAAGAGCGGCACTCCTCGAGCGCGGGCCGTAGAAATCGCTTCGTCCCCCCACGGATACCAATCCACAGGATTGCCTGCGTGCTGCAACAGATACGGGCTCTGTGAAGCCGCCAAACGGTTGGTGTGAGAAGTTGGATGTGAAGAACTCACAACGTGTTCCTTATGCACCGCGTGGCGACGCGGGCGACCACTTGCCTCACCACTTACCCCACTACTTGCGCGGCGCGTGGATAGCTGCCCAGCACGCGAATCCACACACAGTGCTGCCGAGCATCTTCGATGGACTGCTTCACAGAGTCCGCAGTCTCATGACCGTCAGCATCGATGATGAAGGTGTAACGCCAGTTTTCCAAACGGCTGGGCCGCTTTTCAATGTGGCTTAAGTTCACCCCATTGCGGCGGAAGGCATCAAGCACGTCAACCAGCGCGCCGGGCCGATGCGCGGTGGTGAAGGCCACGCTGGTCTTGTCATCGCCGGTTGGTTTGGCTCCCTCAGAGGCGATCACCAGAAAGCGAGTGATGTTGCCCGCGCGATCCGCCACTCGCTCAAAGAGCACGTTCACCCCGTACAACTGCCCCGCCAGCACACTGCCGATGGCCGCCGTGCCAGCTTCCTTGCCCGCCCGCTGCACCGCGCCGGCCGTGCTCTCCACCGGCACCAGCGTGGCACCCGGCAGTCGATCGCTTAGCCATCGTCGACATTGACTGAACGCCTCCGCCTTGCTGTAGACAATCTTGATGCTCTCCGGCGCGCAATTGGCCAGAAGCGCTTGATTCACTTCAACCAACGCTTCGGCGCAGGCGGCGACGGGGTGCTCCAAGAAGGCATCAAGCGTGTCGTCCACGCTTCCGCCGATGGAGTTCTCGTAGGGCACCACGCCATAGGTGCAGCGTCGCGCCGCCACTTCACGAAAGACCGCGTCAATGTCTGAGAGCGTGGCGTACTCAACGCTGGAACCAAAGTGACGCACCGCAGCCTGGTGGCTAAACGTTCCCGGAGGCCCCAAATAGGCAATCCGAGGTGGCAACTCAAGCGCAAAGCTGCCGCTCATGAGTTCCCGGTAGATGGCCTCCACCGTCCGGGGGGGCAAAGGGCCGGTGTTGCGGCTTAGCGCTCTGTCAATCACTTCTCTTTCCCGGTGGGGCACATACACAGAGAGACCATGCTCACGCTTGTACTTGCCCACTTCTTCAACCACCCGAGCCCGTTCGCAGAGCACTTCCATCAAACGGGCGTCAAGCGCGTCAATTCGCGCCCTGAGTTCGGGCATGGGATCGTTTGTCACGAAGCAAAGCCTATGCGAGCCGATACTACGTGTGGCCCCTCCACGGGACCGGTGCTGTGCCATGACACTCATACTTGCTGAAACTTCAACGATCGGTGGTCCCGCCCTAGGTGCGCTCATTGTGGCGCTCATCTGGGGGATCCTTCTACTGCTCCTAGGCGCCAAACTTCTCCGGCCCATGGTGGTATTGGCGGCCTTGCTCACGGGTGTGATGCTTGCGGTGGTGGTGGCCCGCACCTGGGTGCCGGAGACTCCGCTGTGGGCAGCCGCGGCAGTGGGAGGTGTGCTGGGAGTGATCGCAGGTGCATTGCTCTACCGCCCCACGGTGGCCAGCGCAGCGGCATGCGTGGGTGCAGTGACGGGCGCAGTGGTCGCGTGGGCTGTCATTGCCGGTGGCGCGCTGGATACGCAACCGCGCGAGTCCGGCCATGGTTTGGTGGCAAGCATGCGGGAGAGCGCCCTGCCCGGCGACGGCGCCCGCAGCAGCGCGGAACTCCTGGACATCTTTATGACCCCGCCTCCAGCCGATTCGGCCGCGGCGAGCAGCTCCACCACCGCTGCCGTCACCGCGGGCGACCGGATTCTTGCCGATGTCTCTGAACTACTGGCCCGGGCCGTGCAGCGATCGCAGGCCGCGTTGGCAAGCACCGCTCCTGCCTACCGAACTCTGCTCTACGGGTGCATCGCCACTGGCGCGGTGATTGGTTTCATTGCAGGTCTCCTTGCCACCACCATGGTGGCCCGGATCCTCACAAGCGCAGCAGGTGCTGGCCTCACCATGGTCAGCGCAGTGCCGCTGCTGGCGCTCGCGGGGTACTCGCCGCTGCCGGCAGGCGCGCGGGCGTGGGCGATTGCGCTTGCATGTCTGGTGGTGGCTGGCGTGGTGCTGCAATCGGTGATCGCACGAAAGACCGCGAGCGCCAAGCCAACGCAGAAACGGGAGCGGGCCCCCAAACCGCAGCCTGCCACAGCCTGACCTGTGATCCGTACACTTCTCCCCCCGCGTCAGCGGCGGTTGAACCATGGATCACTTTAACTACATCAACGGTCGCTTGCAGTGCGAGGGTGTCTCAGCCGAAACCATCGCGGACACGCACGGCACGCCTGTGTACGTGTATAGCAAGGCCACGCTGCTGGATCACTACTCGCGCATTCAGGCGGCCTTTGCAAAAGTCGATCCGCTCATCTGCTATTCCGTCAAGAGTTGCGCCAATCTTTCGGTGTGCCGCACCCTGGTTGAGGCAGGCGCGGGCCTAGATGTGGTGAGCGGCGGCGAATTGCATCGCGCGCGCGCGGCCGGGTGCCCCCCAAAGCACATCGTCTACGCGGGGGTGGGCAAGACCGACGCCGAGATCCGTTTCGCACTCAAAGAGCAGATCGGCCTTCTGAATGTAGAGAGCGAAGCCGAGTTTGAGAATCTGGCACGCATTGCGCGGCACGAGAATGTCCGCTGCCAGTGCGCGCTGCGCGTGAATCCTGACGTAGACCCGCTGACACATCGCTACACCAGCACGGGCAACAAAGAAACAAAGTTTGGTGTGGACATTGAGCGTGCGCTGGCATTCTTCCGCAAGTACGGCCGCGACTCCCACGTTGGCTTGGTGGGGTTGCACCTGCACCTCGGCTCGCCCATTTACTCCACAGATCCTTACGTCAGCGGCATCACCAAGGCCTTGGAGTTGCGACGCACGTTGCGAAGCGAGGGGTTCGACGTACAAGTGCTTGACATCGGCGGTGGTTTTGGTGCTGACTACACCACGGGGCGCAGCCCAAGTGCCAAACACTATGCGGATGCCATCGTGCCGCTGCTTCTTGAACCCGTAAGTCAAGGCATGCGCGTGATCTTGGAGCCAGGTCGCAGCATTGCTGCCAATGCAGGCATCCTGCTCACCAGGGTGGTCTATATGAAGACCAGCGGTGACAAGACCTTTGCCATCTGCGACGCGGGAATGAACACGCTCCTTCGCCCCAGCCATTACGAAGCCTTCCACTTCATGTGGGCGGCGCACCCCAAGGAAGGATTCGTTCCTCCGGCACGCGCAGAAGTACCCGACCTGAAGGGACTGAAGCCAATGGACGTGGTGGGCCCGCTGTGCGAGACCGGTGACTTCCTAGCGCTCGACCGAATGATGCCGCCCCTTGAACGCGGAGACTTGATTGCCGTGTTCACCGCGGGCGCTTACGGAATGTCCATGGCCAGCCGGTACAACAGTTCACCGCTGCCTGCAGAAGTCATGGTGGACGGCGACCGTTGTACGCAGATTCGCCGCCGCGAGACCTACGCCGACATCACGGCGCATGAGCTCAACCTGCAACAGTGATCAGGTGCACGATCACCGAGGCGTAGACACCCGCGAGCACGTCGTCCATCAGAATGCCCCAGCCGCCCCGCATGTGCTGAATCTGACGGCAGGGAGGCGGCTTGACGATGTCCATGATGCGAAAGAGCACAAACGCCCACGCCACTTGCACGCCGCTGTGCCACCACCACGACTCGGTTGCCGCAGCCCCCGCCGTGCCTGCGGCGTTCCACCATTGCAAACCTGCGAGCGCAATGCACATACCCGCCACTTCATCGGCCACAACGCAGCCCGCATCTTTGGACCCCACAGCCCACTCGGCATCCCCGCCAAAGCGCACGCAAGCCACCGCCGCCCACACGCCCATGAGCGCTAGGCAGGCATTCACCACCCACAGGGGCTGATCACTCCACAGGAGCAACCCCACCATGATGCAGGGGGGCAGCGAACCCCACGTGCCCGACGCAATGCGCGCGTACCCCAAGCCGCCCGCGGTCAGAGAAAACCGCGCGAACCAGGGCAAGCTTCTCATTCGCGCCGCAGCCACGTGTGGCTTGATGCGCGGACCTCTGTGGCTCACGCACTGCCCCCGCGCGCGATCTCGCGCAATAGGCGGGCGCCTCGGAGCGTGTAGGGAACCACGCTGTACAGCGTAATGAGCACCACTCCCCAAACCGCCACCGTTTGGGCTGTGCGCCACGCATCGCTTTCAAGCATCCACCGATTGACAGCAACCATAAGTGCAAAGGGTATCGCCACACACTGGGCGGCCATCTTTACTTTGCCCATCCAGTCGGCGCCAAAGGCCACACCTCGAGCTTCCAACACCCCCCGCAAACTGGTCACAAAGAGTTCGCGCGCCAAGACCACAACCACCATCCAACTGGCCACGCCCGTGGCGCAATTGATCTCGGCGTGCGGGGCGGGCAGATTCCATGACATACTCCACGTGGGCTCGGCAAATTTTGGGCTTGCCAGGTACACGAATGCGCCCAACACAAGCACCTTGTCAACAAACGGGTCCATCACCCGCCCAAAGTCAGTCACCACCCCCCACTTTCGCGCCAAATAGCCATCCAACCAGTCGCTAGCGGCAGCCACGCAAAACACTGCCACGGCGATATTTCCCCACAATTGCCTCTCCGTTGAATCTCCCGGGGAAAGGCCCAGCGCCACGACCACAAAGAACGCGGCCGATCCCACCAATCTGGCAACGGTAATGGCGTTCGGAAGCGTGCGGCGCAAGCCTTGATTCACAGCCGCAAAGAGTATCGCCGCGCTCGCGCTCCGGTTGCCAACCACCCTTGTCCTCCCTATTATCCGCGCTTTCCTTTCGTGGGGCATCGGCCGCCCCGGACTGCAGCTCACCCTCTGACATGAACGCGCAACTCTTCTACGCTGCAGCAGCCTTGGGCGCCGTTGCGCTCTTCCTGCTCATGCAGCCGGATGGCAATCCGCGGCGCATTTTCCGGGGGTTTCTGGTGCTTTGCAGCTTGGCCGCTGTGGCCATGCTGGTGACCGCGGTTGCCAAGTACGCCCCACCACCCTCTGGTGTCACTGACGACGCCCCCTTCTGGCTCTACGTGCTTATGGCCATGATCGCCGTGGTTGGCGCGGTACGCATGGTCACCCACGCCAAGCCGGTGTACGCCGCGCTCTATTTTGTGCTGGTGATTCTGTCGAGCGCAGCCACGCTCCTGTTGTTGCAGGCTGAGTTCATGGCCTTTGCACTCATCATCGTCTACGCCGGGGCAATTCTTATCACGTATCTGTTTGTGCTCATGCTGGCGCAGCAGTCTGGGGATCGCTCTGCGCACGGCTCACCTCCAGCGGCCTATGACCGAGTTCCCCGCGAGCCCGCAATTGCCGTGGTTGTTGGCTTTGTAGTGCTGGCCACTCTGGGTGACGCACTCTTTGGTTCCACCAGTTCACTTCCATGGCAGACCCCTGAGTCGGCGGTGGCACAATCAACCGCTCGCGGCTGGGCTGAGTTGGAATCAATGCCCCGCCTGCTAAAGACTGAATTGCAAGCCGAAGCCACGCGCCAGAACCTTGGAACCATCGTTGACGTGGTGCCGCGACCCGATGGATCCGTCCTCAAGTTCAGTAATGGTGCAGGCTCAGCCTCGGCTGAGTTACGCATGGCTGACGGATCCACCAAGGTCCTGCAACTTTCGCCCGACGCGCAACCGAGCAATTCGCAGTCCTTGGGCTGGGCGTTGGTGGCTAAGTTCCCGGTGAGTCTTGAGCTGGCGGGTGTCATTCTGCTCATGGCCATGTTCGGCGCAGTGGTGTTGGCGCGCAAGCAGATCGAACTTGCCGACGATGACCGGCGCACCGCCGTGGGGCTACCGCGGATTTCTGAGGACCCCAAGGGCCCCACCCGCGGAGGATCCACCTCATGACGCCCATGCTCGCCAAGACCATGCCGGCCATGCCCGCCAATCTGCAGGTGGTGCTGCTCATGGCGTCCATGCTCTTTGCCATTGGGCTGATCGGCTTTCTGGTGCGGCGCAACATGATCATCATGTTTCTGTGCACTGAACTCATGTTCCAGGCGGCCGCGCTTGCTGTGGTGGCATTTGGTCGCATGTGGCTTGATCTCTCTGGACAACTGTTGGTGATCTTCATCCTCACCGTGGCCGCGGCAGAGGCCGCGCTGGCGCTGGGCTTGGTGATCCTTCTGTATCGCCGCAAAGAAACCCTCAGCAGCGAGGCGTGGGCGGAGTTGCGCGAATGAGCCCTATGGATCACGCTGTGGCCCACTTGGGCGAAGTTCCCGCGCTGCACTTCGTGCCCGCGGCCATGGACACCAGTTACAACTGGCTCTCCATCATGGTGGTGGCCCCGCTGGTGAGCGTGGTGCTCTGTGCCATCTTTGCCATGTTCAAGATTCGTGGGCGTTGGCCTGCGGTCTTCACCGTGCTGGCGTTCGGCATCGCCACTGCCGCCGCACTTGTTTTCTATCTGCGATGGAGCCCTGGGTTTTGGGAGAGCAGCATCCCGCTGAGTATCCCTCTCATGGACTGGATCTCCTTCACGTGGGGTACCGGTACCTGGCAGCAGTTCACCGCCAACTTTGGCTTCTACATCGATGGCATCACGCTGCTGTGGATGCTCTTTGTCACCGGGCTGGCAACACTCATCGCGCTCTTTGCATCTGAGTACATGGAGCAGGATGTCAAGGCGGGATACGCGCGCTTCTTCTTTGGCGTCAGCCTGTTCGTGGTGAGCATGCTGATGCTGGTGATGTCAGACAACCTCATCGGCCTCTATCTGGGCTGGGAGGGCGTGGGCTTCTGCAGTTACTTCTTGGTGGGCTACTACTATCAGCAGCCCGGCGCGACAGCCGCCGCCAAGAAGGCGTTCATCATGAACCGCATTGGCGATCTGGGGCTGGCCTTTGCCATCTTCCTCATCTGGATGAACTACGGCACGGTGGAGTACAGCGGGCTCTTTCAGGCCATCTCTGACGCCACGCTTGACGCGCACGGAAGCTGGGACAAGGCGGCCATCCCCTTCTTGCTGCTGCTTGCGGTGGCAGGCAAGAGTGCACAGTTGCCATTGGCCACGTGGCTTCCTGACGCGATGTGGGGCCCCACTCCGGTCTCCGCGCTCATTCACGCCGCCACCATGGTCACGGCCGGCATCTATCTGCTGGCGCGAATGGCTCCATTCTTCACCACACAAGCCATCGGGTCAGAGTGGGCGGAACTCAGTTTGCTCACCGTGGCGTGGGTCGGCTGTGCCACCGCGCTCTGGTCAGCCACCATCGCCTGTGGCACATTCGACTTTAAGCGAGTCTTTGCCTACTCCACCATCAGCAGCCTGGGCTACATGGTCATGGGCATGGGGGTGGGCTCCGCCTTCGGCAGCTTGTATTACTGCTTCTCGCACGCGTGGTTCAAGGCGCTGCTCTTTCTCACCGCGGGCGCGGTGATGCACGGCTTGGCCGGACAATTGGATCTGCGCAAGGTGAGCGGGCTGATGAAGGAACGCGGCTTCAAGCTCACCATGGCGTGCATGTTTGTGGGCTGCTTGTATCTGGCGGCGGCTCCCTTTACTGCTGGTGCCTTGAGCAAGGACGTCATTCTGTACACGGCGCTCACCAGCCCCAACACGCAGTTGCAAGCCATGGGATGGTTGGGGCTTCTTACGGCGGGCATCACCGCCTACTACGCCTTCCGAGTCTGGTTCCGCATCGCCATTGGGCCCAAGGCCATCGAGCCCGGGCCGGACGCTCATGCGCACGACCATGAGTCTGATGACGACCACGGCGGGCACGACAAACCCAAGGCGCACACAGCACATGCGGCGCATGCGACGCACGCCAAGCATGCGGCTCACTCGTGGCATCCGCACCCACCCGGCTTCCGCATCAACCTGGTGCTCGCGGTCACCGCTATTGGGGCCTTGCTCGCAGGGCTCCCCTCGTACCTTCAATCTTGGCATGTGCTGGACTTCAATTGGATCCAGCGGTTTGTCACCCACTCTTCCGCGTACTTCCGCGCGGGAGAGGGGGCAGAGCATGGCCACATCCTTGGGTTCGACGCACACGTGGCGCTCTTTTGGCTTGCCACTGGCGCTGCGGTTGCGGGCATCGCACTTGCCTATTACATGCACGCCGTACGCCGCAGCAGCGCCGACAACTTGCGGCAAGCCATGCTCAACAGCCGCGCACTGCGCTGGATTCCTGTGGGAGCCGAAAACGGCTGGTGGCTCAATGAGATCTATCACGGGCTGATTGGCATTCCCGCGTGGTTCGGCGCCAATTTCCTCTCGCTTACTGACAAGTTTGTGCTGGACGGTGTTGCTGTCACGCTCATCGGCCGCTTCCCCGCGTGGGTGGGGCGCGTCTTTCAACCTCTCTATAGCGGTGCGCTGCAGGGCTACGCACTCACCATGGCGGGCGGCATTGGGCTCATCGTGGCATGGGTCGTGTGGATCTGGCTTCGAGGGGGTGCACCGTGACGCTTGCCGTGTTGCTCATCGTGCTGCCTGCGCTGGGGTCGTTGGTCGTGGCACTCAGCCCAAAGCACACTGCCAAATGGACCGGTTTCGCGGCGTCAATGGTGGTGCTCGCCGTGGCGTGCGTCTTTGCCTGGCAGTTCAACCATTGGACCACCGGCAAGTTTGAGCCTGACGCCGAAGGCTGGGAACTCTTCAAGACGATGGGAGTGAGCTTTAGGCTGGGTGCTGACTCCATCAGCATGCTCGTGGTGCTGTTGAGCGCACTGCTTATTCCCTGTGCCCTGCTGGTGAGTTTCAGGGCCATCACTGAACGCCAGCGCGCGTTCTATGCGCAGTTCCTGCTGTTGGAGGCTGGCGTCATGCTGGCCGTCTTGGCGCGGGACGTCATTCTGTTCTACGTTGGCTATGAGTTCACGCTGGTCCCGCTCTTCTTTATCGTTGCCATTTGGGGGGGCAGCGAGCGCAAGGCTGCCGGCATCAGACTCTGGGTCTTTAGTTTCCTGGGCAGCGTGATCAGTTTGGTTGGATTCGTCTACCTGGGCGTGGCGCGCTCAATGGACACCGGCCAGGACATTACCTTTGGCATCGCGGAGCTCACGCAGTATGGGCAGTCGCTACCCGCCGAAGCGCAATGGTGGGTCTTCCTCGCACTCATGGTGGGCTTTGCCGTCAAGGTGCCCCTGCTGCCCGCGCATGCATGGCTGCCATTGGCGCACAGCGAGGCGCCCACCGCAGGAAGCGTGCTCTTGGCAGGTGTGGTGATCAAGTTGGGGCAGTACGGCGCGATTCGGTTTGCGCTGCCCATGGCCCCCGAGGGCGGCGTGGCGCTGGCGCAACTCTTTGCAATTCTCAGCGTCATTGCCATCATCACCATGAGCCTGATTTGTTGGGTTCAAAATGATGTCAAGCGATTGGTGGCCTACTCCAGCGTGGCTCACATGGGCTTGGCCATGCTCGCCCTCTTTGCGTTCAACATGGTGGGCATGGAGGGCAGCCTGCTCTACATGGTCAATCACGGTCTCTCCACCGCCGGCTTGTTCATGTGCATCGGCATCATGTATGAGCGCTACCACACCAAGGACATGGAAGTGATTGGCGGCTTGGCCAAAAAGATGCCCATCTGGGCGTGCTTCATGGTGTTCTTTGCCATGGCCAGTTTGGCACTGCCCGGTCTCAATGGCTTTGTGAGCGAATTCCTCTGCCTGTTTGGAGCGTTCACCAGCGAGCACAGCGTTCGCACTGGATTCGAAGGGCTGCTGGGCCCCACGTACTCGTTGCTGGCCGCCATCAGCATGGTGCTGGCCGCGCTCTACATTCTGCGCATGCTTCAGAAACTGGTCTTTGGCCCGCTGCGTGAACCGCACGGCGCAGGTCACGCACATGACCCGCAGATGAAGCATGACCTTTCGGCACGCGAGATCTTGGCCATGGCCCCCATCGCGGTGGCATGTCTGGCCATCGGCTTGTACCCCAAGCCCATACTGACGGCCATTGAACCCGCCGCGCAGAATGTGCTGCGCCCGTATTCGGCCATCATCGAGCGGCACCACCGTGAAAACCCCCGTACGACGGACATTGTTGAGCCGAGCCCCGCGATCCACGCGGCGGCCAACTAAGGAACTCCAGTGCAGAGCCTGACCCCAAAGTTCGTCCTCATCATCCCTGAGATGCTGCTCTTTGTGGGCGCAGTGGTGGTGGCGATCATGGGGCTCTCACCCAGCAGGCTGCTTCGCAAGAGTGTGCCATGGACCGCCGTGGCGTTCATCGTGGGCACGTTGGTGGTCGCGATGTCCATGTGGACGCCCGAGGCCGCGCAGGCAGCTCAACTGCCGATGCCCATGCTGGGCAAGTACGTCATTGCACTGCTGTGCGTCTGCGGTGTGGGGCACGTGCTGGTGGCTTCAGGATCAATGGATCGCCACGCTGAGCAAATGCTCAAGCAAGGGCGCGCCACGTTCGACCCGGTGCGGATGATTCAGGGCGAGTTCTTTGCCTTCATGCTGCTCTCGCTCTGTGGAGCCATGCTGCTCTGTCACGCCACTGACCTCATCTGGCTCTTCCTTGCCTTTGAGCTCTGCAGCTTGCCCACGTACATCATGGTGGCCATCGGCCGCAGTAGCGATCGCAGTCTTGAAGCCGCCGTCAAGTACTTCTTCTTGGGGGCCATGTCCACCGCCATGCTTCTCTTTGGTTTTGCGCTGCTCTACGGTGCCGCGGGAACCATGGACCTCATGGCCATGCGCGAAGTGTTCAGCACGCACGCCGCAGCGGGCGGCATCGGCACCACCGCATTGGTGGGAATGCTCCTTGCCATCGTTGGCATCTGCTTCAAACTTGCCGCCGTTCCCATGCAGTTCTATGCGCCGGATGTGTATGAAGGCGCGGCCACTCCGGTGACTGCATTCATCAGCTTTGTGCCCAAGGTGCAGGGGTTCGTCATGCTGGTGCTGCTTCTGGGCACCGTGGGCTGGAGCAGCGGCGCGGGCGCGAGCACCTTGCCAGGGGTGATTACCGCGGTGCTGTGGATGATCGCCGTGCTCACCATGACGCTGGGCAACATCGGCGGATTGTTGCAACGCTCCGCCAAACGAATGCTGGCCTACAGCAGCATCGCGAACTCTGGATACATGCTCGTGGGTGTGCTTGCGGGGCCCACGCTAGGCCTGGACAGCATGCTGCTGTACCTGGCCACTTACGGCGTGGCAAACTTGGCCACATTCGGCGCGCTGGCCAGCGTTGAACGCAATGGCCACGAAGTTGACTCCATGGACGACTTGGCCGGTCTCCGCCAGCGCGCGCCGCTGGCAGCGGTGGCACTGGGGCTGGGCGTACTTTCGCTCACCGGCATTCCCCCGCTGCTCGGGTTCTGGGGCAAGCTCTACATCTTTATGACCAGCGTGCGCGCGCATACGGTGGCCACGCATCAAGTTGCCCTGCTGGTGATTCTGGCAGTCAACAGCGCCATCGCGGCGTTCTATTACTTGCGTTTGATTAGCGCGCCGTTCGTAAGCCCCACCACACCACGCAGTCAGGGCGTTTCACCGATCGCCAGCGTGTGGCCGCGAGTCACCGCCCTTGCGTTCGGCCTGGGCACTGTGGTGTTGCCCGTGTTCATCGGCACCATCAAGACTCACGCTGAGGCGGCAACTCGCTTTGAGTTCACTGCGCCGCAAGAAGCCGAAGGGGGCGCGCAAGAGGGCATTCCGGGCAAAAGCACACCGGATCTCAGCCCGCCCACACGAACTTCGCCGACCCGCCGACTGACAGTCCGGGTATGATCGTTCCCCCTACACGCGACCGTAGCTCAATTGGATAGAGCATCGGTCTACGAAACCGAAGGTTGGAGGTTCGAGCCCTCCCGGTCGCGCTTCGAACGGCTCCAGCGAACTGCTGGAGCCGTTTGTCATTTGATTCATGCGGGCTCAGCACCCCTCACACATACCATTCCTCACTGGGCTCCCATGCCCCAACCGCCCCCCGGAGACCCACCCCATGGCCCGCAACTTCCGCCCAGGTTCAGCTTCAGGTTGGGTTTGCACCATCATTGCCGCCGCACTCTACATGCTCCTTACTGCCGCCCCCGCTCACGCACAGGGCACCTCTGGACAGTTGCCGGACCCAATGTCCTCAAAGGAACTTTCCAAGATCCTACGGCTCTACGTTCAGCCCTCCTTGGAACAAAGTGCCTCCATCGAAAAACTCCATGACGCCTACTTGGAACGGTTCCGCCAACTTCGCGACAGCGACATTGAAAAGTTCATGGCCAAGTCCAAGGCTTTGCAGGGCAGCATGCCCTCAAAGGACCAGCTTGACGAGTTCTTAAAAGGCTACGACCGCATCAACAAGCAGATCGGGGACATCGATGACTCCTTCTTCGAGGCGCTCGCTGCGCTCATGGGGGACGCTCGATCGCAGCACGTCTTGCGCGCTCGCGATGCCCGCACTCGCAGCAAGGCGAAGACCGGCATGCTCGGGGGCGGGTCCGCCATGTTTCCGACGGTGGATCTGTCTGAACTGGCACTTGAAATGCGCATTCCTGCGCCAGAACTCGAAGCCATTCAGCCTGCGCTCGTGGCCTACGAGCAACGCCTGACGGCCATCTTCAGGGACCTGGGCCTTCTGAGCATTCGCATGATCCGCGACATGTTTGAAGCGTTGGACAAGGGTGGATTTGGAGGCATGACCCAAGAAGAAATGATGGCTGACCCCGAGAGAATGCAAGGGCTCATGACCGCCATACAAGACGCCATGGCCAAGGCCGGCGAGCGGGTTCAAGCCAAGTTCAAGGAGTTGGGAGAGTTCAACGTGCGAACACTCGCGACTCTGAGCCCTCAGCTACCTGAATCCATTCGGCGCGAACTCAAGAGCACTTTCGTTCGTCGCGCGTATCCCGAAATCATTGACACTTCGTCAGGCATTGAATCGATCTTCAAGCGCGCGCTTCGTGTTCAAGACTTGCCCAGCGATACCAAGCAAGCGCTGAATGCCGCTCATGCCGAATGGCAGGCCGCAGACGATGCCTTTTTGGATCCCCTCATCAGCGCCGCCGATGAAGTACGGGCCAGTCGCAATCTCATGGACTTTGCCGTGGGCAACCCACCCAAGCAAGGCAAGCTGGAGGAGCTCGCCACCAAGCGTATGGAATTAGCGACCTCCACGCTCAAGTCAATCGCCCCGCTGGTGAGTGGGGACAAACTAAAGGCGCTCATCGCAAAGAAAATTGAATCACAAGGCGTCCCTGACGAAGACCTAGAGCACATGAATGACGCAGAGGAGTCAGACCCCGATGCGGCCGAGATTTCCGTCGCAGTCAGGGCTAGCGCTATCGCACCGCCGCGCGACCTAGCGGGCAATTCCGGCGTCGGCGTACCTATGGACGTGTTGGTGACCACCGCCATCGCCGAGCAATTGAGCCTCAAGGAGGAGAGCCTTCCCCTGCTTCAGGTGATGCATGGTGACTACACCCGAAAGTGGGCGAGCGAACTGCAACCACTCTTGGATCGCCTATCGACCGCTCAGTCAGAACTGAGCTCTGGCAAGGACGACGTGCGTTCTCAAAGAGCCAGGCAAGACGCCTACTACGACGCCAAGGCCGCAGTGCAATCAAAGATCACTGCGTTGGACGCAGAGTTCCTCAATGATCTTGGCCATGCCTTGGGAGAGTCCTCTGCAGGCGTTCTACAACTGGCCACGCTTGAGCGCCTGATGGATCGCACTGTTGATCAGGGCCAGGTAGCCATCTTTACCCCTATCCAACAAGCCAACGTGAACTTCGCAACGGTGCTTCGTGGCGCGTCAATCAGCCCTGTGGATCGAACCAAGGCAATCACCGCCCTCGCCCCGCTCCTGCCACCCCTCATTCAGCGATACACCCAGGCTCCGCTTCAAGCAGTTCAACAGGAACGTCAGCAGGCCGAATGGAGCAGTTCCATGCAGGGGCTTCGATCAGAAGGTCAGATCGATGCAGCTGCCAGTCAGCGGCTCGGTGAGGAGTACGCAGCCAGAGAACTCGCTCGCGCTCGGGCGCAAGCAGAGCGCAAAGCCGCCACTGATGCGGCTTGGGCCGCCGTGCTTGCGGCACTGCCAGAGGCACAACGCGTTCAACTGAAACTGGCCTATGACACGCGTGCCTATCCCACAATCTATAACGATCCTCGGTCGGCACTTCCACTTCTTGAGCGTGCGCTCAAGGTTGCAGATCTGTCCGCGGACCAGCAGGCGCAGCTTCAGGCGTTAATGGATTCATATCGATCGAAACACCTTCAGTTCTGCGGCTCCATGGTGCAAGTGCAGATCAGCATTCCGCAGCCCGACAACCCCGGTGAAGCCCAGGAGTATTGGCAGCGCCAGATGGAGTCCGCCAATGCTGCCGAAAAGATCCGTTTCGATCGCGATGAACACAGCCAACGCGCGGTGAGCCAACTGCGTCGAATACTCACTGAAGCGCAAGCTCTTCGCGTGGCAGGACTCTCCAACTATGACCAATCTGCCACGCAGAAGGCTAGGTTTACACCTGGGTCTGAGGAGTAACAGTCCGACTGCCAGTGGTGGCCAACGCCACTAACGGCATGAGTGGCGTTAGCAAGAGCGTTGCACGCACACCAGTCACTGGCGCCAGGCCAAGCCCCAGCGCGTCAAGAAACGCTGGCTCCAACGGTAACCAAGCCAACGCACCTCCTGCGGTTCCGGCAAGTGAACCCCAGACCACGGCTGCGCGAGTGCCACACTTGCCGCCAAGGGCGAATCCCACCGCTGCACAAGCCACGGGAATCACCAGCAACGGCGAGGCTGCAGGTAACAGAAGCCCCGACGCGCAGCACGCCACCGCCCACACAATCCACACACCCGCAAAAGTGGTGCACTCATCGGGTGCCAATCGAACTGGTTTCAGTGCTCCAGCACAGCACACAAGCACAGCCGCCGCCAACCACAACAACGTGTGCAGCGCCAGAGTTTGGCCCGGTGAAGTGTGCGTGGTAATCGCCTGGCTCCCTGCCCCCCACTGAACAGCCATGCCCAGCAACCCGGCGGCGGTCATGCACACCAAGATGCCACCGATCGTAAAGCCAATCGCCCCCGCCGATGCACGCGAGCGGGCGGCCCTCCAGAACGCGGGTACCACCACGCCGGCGCTCACCATGAATGCAATGAGCGCACTCCACCGCTCCGGCCATGACAACACCCAAAGGCCTGCGATGTCCGTCCATGCCGCACGCTCCGCCATCTGCCCCTGGCCCCGTTGCCATGGGCCCATTTCGTCCAACGAACGAATGAGCGCCAGCGCGGTGGCACCGTAGTGGTGCAGAGTGCTGGGGTTCAACCGCTCCGGGGTGTCTTGCGGTGTGTGGTAGGCGGGGTGGTCACCAATGAACGCCACGTTGTAGCCGGTGAGCCCCGCGCGCAGAAAGACCATGAAGTCGGTGCCGTTGGGCATCTTGCTGTAGATCCACGCCGCGAGCGATGTGGTTCTTGGCGCACGCACGTGGCGCTTGAGTGCGGGAATCAATTCCTGAGTGTTGGCACCCAACTCAAACACATACGCGGGGCCCGCCGCCCCCCGCGCGTCTAGGTTGAGCACGCCCTGCAACTCTCCGGCCCACGGATGTTGTTCCATGAACGCGCGCGCGCCAAGCAGCCCCGCTTCTTCACCATCAGTGATCAACACAATCACGTCGTGCTTGGGTGGTTCCAGCGCCAGCGCACGAACCACCTGCGCTACCGCGGCCACGCCTGCTGCCGCATCACCCGCTCCGGGCGAAACGCGCACACTGTCTGAGTGCGAGACCACCGCGATTGTTCCCGCGGCTGCATCCGTTCCCTTGATGCGCCCCACCAGGTTCACAAGGTCCACGGGCCCCGCCACCCCTCGACTGAGCTTGATTGAGTGATCCTCAAGCGCCACATAGGGCGCAAAGAGCGCGCGAATGCGCTCCCTTCCCGCCGCCGCGCCCGGAGAACTGACGAGCCGAGGAACGCCATCCGCCACCACAGCGGCCACGTCGCTGGCCATTTGATTCCGGGCAGGTGCATCCGCCCCCGTCAGGCCCACCCATGCGCCTGGAAACATCTGCATCAGGGCCCCCAGCGCCAACCCCGCCAGGAGCACCAGAATGCCCGCGGCCAAAGGCAAAAATGTCCCCCTACGTCCGGATATTTCATGCGCGCTGTGAAGTTCCTGTGAACCCGAGAGGTTTGTGCTTCTCATCCTATGCACTCTCGGTGTAATGATATGAGACTCGCGGCAGGAAGCCACGGGTTACCCAACCAGGAGAAAGACTCAGACATGCGTATTGCCACCACCACGGCTGCCATGGCGCTCGCCATCGGTACCACCACTTTTGCTCAGTTCCAGATCAACGAGATTCGTACGGGGAGCGATCCCAACGAATACTTGGAGATCACCGGCACTCCCGGCTCATCGTTGAATGGAGTGACCTTCCTCATCATTGGTGACGGCACTTCAACAGGCGCATCTCCTACTTTCACGGGCGTGGTGGAGTGGAAGTGGACATTCACCAAGAGTGATGTGATCGGTCCCAATGGATTCCTGGTGCTGCACAACCCTCTGATGTCAGCGTTTACGGTGGACCCAGGGGCCACAGCCATTCCGTGGATCGTGGGCGACCCGCCATCCACCACCACCGGCTTTGAAGCAAGCGACAACCAGACTTACATGTTGGTCTCCGACTACTCGGGCACCGACACGTTTGTGGGTCGTGCACCCAATCAGGGCGCTGGCGGTCAGGACTTGGACACCAATGACGATGGCGTCTTGGATGTCACCCCTTGGACCGCAATCATCGATAGCGTGGCCGTCAAAGAAACACTTAACTCCACGCCACCGGCTGGGCAGGATTGGTGGTACAGCCTGAACACCGCAGGCCCCTATGTGTCTCGCACCCTGGTCACTGCCACAAGCGGAGATGTGATTGCAGGATGGGACTTCCAAACCACCACAAATCCCAATGGCGGTACCGCAGCTGCGGCCAGCCCCAACACGCCCAATTTCTACAACTCCAACACTGGTTTCGGAACCATGCACCTGAATGGCACCGAAGGCAGCAGCAATTGGACTTCTACGCAACTCGCTGCGTTTACCGGCACGGGCATCAATGCAACCGGCACGGGAGATGGCGGCAATGGGCTGGATCCGTCCACGAACACCACGTCCTCGCTGGCACTTGTGGGCAGCCCGTCCAACGGTCAGAGTGTGGTGTTCAAGTTCTCAATGACCAACTACTTGGGACTCAACGTTACCTACGCCACACGGACTTCGGGTACCACCACTGGATTCAACTCGCAGCAGTGGGCGTGGAGCACCGATGGACATTCATGGACCAACATTGACGTGTTCAACGGATTCACCACCAGCTTTGCGTTGAAGACTCTCGCGCCCTTGGCCAGCCTGAACGGTGCTGCCGATGCCTACTTGCGCTTGACGTTTGACGGCGCAACAACCACGACCAGCAACAACCGCTTGGACAACATTCTGTTCTTCTCCAACCCCGTGACCACCGACACGGTTGTCACCAACTACGGCGCGCCTGTTCACGTCTTCAAGACCGCTGCGTCCAAGGCGGCCACCGCGCAGTGGAACGTTGGCCCTGGCTCCACCACCGGAAGCTGGGACACCCCCGGCCTTGGCAACTATGTGGTGCCGGCGCTTAGCTGCGGTTCGGAGCTCGCTGAGTTGTGCGATGCCGAACACTTCAATCCGTACTGCTCAGATAGTTGCTGCTGCGACTATGTGTGCCAGTCCGATCCGTACTGCTGCCAGGTTCACTGGGACTCCATCTGCGTCACCAAGGCTGGTGAGTGCAGCACGGCGTGCGCCGGTGGAGAGTGCCCCGCTGACTTCAATCTTGACATGATTGTGGATGGCGCGGACCTGGGCACCCTGCTCGGATCCTGGGGAACGCCGGACAACGACTTGACCGGTGACGGTCTGGTTGACGGCGCTGACTTGGGACAGTTGCTTGGCGCTTGGGGACCCTGCAACTAATCCGAAGCCGTTTCGATTCCCCTGATTTCAGTTTCAACCCACAGAAGGCCCGGCCCAGTGCCGGGCCTTCTGCTTTGAAGTTCGAGTCCCGTAAGTTGGGTGCGCCTGAACCACTGCAGGGCCACCTGATCCAGTTCTGCGCTTTGCCGTTTTCACCCCGTTCATTCATGGTGTAGTGATTAAGAACATGCGAATCGCTGCCACCGTCGCCTCTCTCACCTTTGCCTTCGGCACTGGGGCCGGGGCGCAATTCCAGATCAGCGAGATTCGCACGGGTGGCGATCCTCAGGAGTACGTTGAGATCACGGGCACTCCAGGCGCTTCATTAGACGGGGTGACATTCCTCATCATTGGCGATGGCACCACCACTGGCGCCAGTCCAACGTTGACAGGCGTCGTGGAGTGGAAGTGGACCTTTACGAGGGCAGATCTCATAGGACCAAACGGGCACCTGGTGCTTCACAATCCGCTGATGTCTGCGTTTGCGGTGGACGCAGGCGCCACCGCCATACCGTGGATCGTGGGCAACCCCGTGATCACCGCCACCGGCTTTGAGGAGAGCGACAATCAAACCTATCTCTTGGTGACCGGATACTCAGGCACGGACACTTTCATAGGTCGCGCACCCAATCAGGGCGCGGGTGGCCAAGACTTGGACACCGATGACGATGGAGTCCTAGACATCACCCCGTGGGCATCCATCATTGACAGCGTGGCCATCAGGGAGACACCTCAGCAAACGCCGCAGCCCGGCCAAGATTGGTGGTACAGCTCAGCAACCGCTGGCCCCAACATCTGGCGAACTGTGTTGCAAACCACTACTGGAGATGTCATCGCAGGTTGGGACTATCAAACCACCACCAATGGTGGAACGAGTGCGGCAGGCTCTCCAAACACGCCAAAAGTGTTCCAGTCCAACGCGGGCAGTGGCACGCAGTATCTGGATGGCACGCATGGGTCCAGCGACTGGATTCAGGCGGGAGAGCTAGACTCGTTTGCGGGCACTGACATCAACGCCACCGGCCCCAGTGGCAATGGCCTGAGCACCACGAGCGCGGGATTTGCCTGCTTGGCGATGGTGAATCAAACGGCCAACGGCAAGTCAACCGTGTTCAAGTTCTCAATGTCTGGCCGAACAATGGGTGTACACACGAGCTATGCGGCACGCCGCAGCACCACCGGCTTCACCTCTCACCAATGGGCGTGGAGCACTGATGGAATGACGTGGACCGACTTTGCGCTTCTCACGGATATCTCCCCCAACATGTATGCGTTTCGATCGCTCGGCACGCTCAACGCGTTGAATGGTGCACCCGAGGCATACCTGCGTCTCACGGTCAACGGCAACACCGCAGGAAGCTTGGGCAACAACCGCATTGACAATCTGCTGCTGCTCTCAAATGCCGTCACCACTGACACCATTGTCACCAACTACAGCGCTCCGCTGCACGTCTTGAAGGAGAGCGCTGAAACATCGCTTGGCAAATCAACGTGGAGCGTGGGCCTCAGCGCAACAACCGGCGGTTGGGACACCCCCGGGTCGGGCAACCATGTGACACCCTCTCTCACGTGCGGAAGCGCGTCGAGTGAATCGTGCGACGCAGATCACTTTTATCCGTATTGCAATGACAGCTGCTGCTGCGAGTATGTGTGCCAGTCAGATTCGTACTGCTGTCAGGTCCACTGGGACTCCATCTGCGTCACCAAGGCTGGTGAGTGCAGCACGGCGTGCCCAGGTGGTGAATGCCCTGCTGATTTCAATCGTGACATGATCGTGGATGGCGCAGACCTAGGCACATTGCTGGGATCCTGGGGAACGCCGGACCACGATCTGACCGGCGACCGCTTCGTTGACGGCGCAGACCTGGGACAATTGCTGGGCGCATGGGGCCCCTGCAACTAAGCCGGAGCCCATCTCTCAAGAAACCTGCACCGCCGGATCTGACACCGGCAGCGCTCCGTATTCTGTGAGCAGATGAATGCTGTCCTGCTGTTGACACTGATCCTCTCAGCCGCGCCCCCGGCCACGCCCCCGGCCGCGCCCCCAGCCGCGCCCCCCGCGGCTCCCGCGCCCCCCGCAACGCCCGCGGCCCCTGCCACCTCCCCCAACCCCGCTGCGTTGCCCCAGACAGCACAACCACAAAGCCCCTCAGTTTCCGGACGGCCCCCGGAGTTGGGCTCTCCACTCCGCCGCTACGAACCCCGACTGTGGGAAGTAAAGCTAGAAGCAAACATCTACTTGGCTCCCATGATCAAAGGCGAAACCGCCCCATTGCAATTGAAAGCTGTCACCGTCTGGGTGCCGCTCATTGTGCAAAGCACATGGAGCCAGACCGACCCAACCAGCGTGCGGGCGGAACTTTTTGTACAGGGGCAGCCAACCAGAAACGTTGACCAGCGGCTCTCGTGGCGGCATCAACTTCCGTTTGGAATGGCCGGCGTGGGCATGGCTGTAGGCGACGTGAGCGGCCAAAGCTTGCGCTGGAACATGAGTTGGCGGGAACAGGTGTGGAACACCCAGTTGAACGACTCCGCTGCCGCGGCCATCACGTGGCCGCAAGAGTGGCCCGCGGATGTACAGCAGGCATTGCAGCCGCAAGGTCTCATCGAATCCAACGCACCGGAGTTTCAGCAGTTTGTTCAACGAGTTTCAGGCGGTCAACTTCGATCTGTCACTCCCTTTATCGCGGCCAAACAGCTCATCAAGGCAACCGTCGGCAGCTTTAAGACAATCGATAACACCGGGCTGCGTCTGGAGAACGGTTTCACTCGCGGCTTGGTGGTCAACGGCGCATACAACGCCATGCAGAACGGCAACGGCAGCAGTCACGACATGGTTGCCGCGTGCGTGGCGGTGCTTCGCGCGGCTGGCATTCCTGCGCGGCCGGTTGTTGGCGTGGCGGACGTCGCCAGTTCGTCATCAAGCGCCACCCGAACCCGACTCATCACGTGGGCCGAGTTCTATCTGCCGAACACGGGTTGGATACCCTTTGACCCATTGCGATTGCGCAGCACCGTGAATTCGCTTCCGGCCCCGGATCGCCCGTGGCCCAACTTTGGCAGTTGGGACGATCTGAATGAACGCGTGCCCCTGAGTTACACCTGGTCCGCCCCCGTGCCCGGCGCAAGCAGTCTGCCCTATCCCGCCGTGTGGGGTTGGACGGCCAGTGGCTATATCTCTGGCAATGGCGTAACGCAGGACATGATCGGCGTGCAGTTGGTGAACCGCGGGCGAGTTCAGGAGTAGGCCGCACCACACATGCCGGGCCAGATGTCTGCCCCGCCCTTCCGTCACAACCGGCACAACCCGCAACGGTTGCCAACTCGGCCCCCCTGCGCCCCCCGCATCTTGACGATGAGCCTCGAACGCACACATCCGTGCTCACTCGAGGTACTCAATGATCAGCGCCGCCATTCCCGACAATGAACTTCAACGTCTGAAAGCGCTTCGCGACCTTGACATCCTTGACACTCCCCCGGAAGAGTGCTTTGACCGCATCACCGCGATGGCAGCGCGTCACTTCGGCGTGCCCATCTGCGTGGTGAGCTTGGTGGACGAGCATCGTGAGTGGTTCAAGTCCACGTGCGGACTTCAAGCGCGAGAAGGCGCACGCTCAGTGGCATTTTGCGCCCACACCATTCTGAGCGGCCAAGTGCTGGTGGTTGAAGACACACTCAAGGACGAGCGATTCTTTGACAGCCCCTTGGTCACCCAAGACAACGGCGTGCGCTTCTACGCGGGGGCACCCATGCTCACGCGCGATGGCATGAACCTAGGCGCGTTCTGCCTGAAGGACTCCGCTCCACGCACCTTTACTGCTGAAGACCGCTGGATGCTCTCGCAGTATGCAGAGATCGTGGTTGAACTCATGGAGTACCGCCTGCTGGCGCGCTCGGCCCACGCCGCGGCCAAGGCCAAGAGCGAGTTTCTGGCCAACATGAGCCATGAAATCCGCACACCCATGAATGGCATCATCGGAATGACTGAGCTCACCTTGGACTCAAGCCTGACCCGAGAACAGCGGGAAAACCTAGGCATGGTGAAAGCCTCCGCAGACTCGCTGCTCTGCGTCATTAACGACATCCTGGACTTCAGCAAGATCGAGGCGGGAAAGCTGCAGCTTGACCCCACCCCCTTTGCACTTCGCGACAGCTTGAGTGATTCACTGAAGACTCTTGGCTTACGCGCGCACTCAAAGGGTCTGGAACTGGTCTGTGACATCGGCACCAACATCCCTGACAGCCTGGTGGGCGACTGGCTGCGCCTGCGTCAGATCGTGACCAATCTGGTGGGCAACGCCATCAAGTTCACGGACAAGGGCGAAGTGGTTGTGCAGGTTCGATCCACGCCCGGGGGCTCCACCGGCTCCGAACGCCTGCATTTAAGCGTACGTGACACAGGAATTGGCATCCCGCTGGACAAGCAACAGGCCATCTTTGAGGCATTCACGCAAGCCGATTCCAGCACCACGCGCACCTTTGGGGGCACGGGGCTGGGGTTGGCCATCACATCACAGTTGGTCAATCTGATGGAGGGCAAGGTCTGGGTGGAGAGTCAACCCGGCATTGGTAGCACCTTTCACTTTGAGGTGGAGTTGCCCATCAGCCCGACGCCTGTGGCGCAGCCCATCCACGACGGGGTTGACCTTGAGCGACTGCCGGTGCTGGTGGTCGATGACAATGAGACCAATCGCGTCATGCTTGAAAGCGTGCTCACCAATTGGCGCATGTGTCCCAGCATCGCCACAGATGGTCGAACGGCCTATGCGGCCATGAAAGATGCAACCGCCATGGGCCGCCCCTTCGCGCTAGTGCTGCTTGACGCGCTCATGCCGGATATGGACGGATTTGCGGTGGCCGAGCGCATTAAGAACGATCCGCAGCTCTCAGGCGCCACCATCATGATGCTCTCTTCAGCCGATCGCAGCAGTGATGCAGCGCGATGCCGCAGCCTTGGCGTGGCGTGCTACCTGAGCAAGCCCATTTCCCAGTCCGAACTCTTTGACGCCATGCACACCGCTCTGAGCGCCGCCCCCCGCTCGGGGAGTGCCGCCCCCCGCACGGCCGATTCGGACGTTGGATTTGGCCACAGGCCGCTGCGAATCTTGCTTGCTGAGGACAACGTGGTGAATCAGCGCGTGGCCGTCAAGACCTTGGAGAAGCGCGGCCACACTGTGGCTTTGGCCAACGATGGTCGCGCCGCGGTCAATGCACTCAAGCGCGAGTCCTTTGACTTGGTGCTGATGGATGTGCAGATGCCGGAAATGGACGGCTTTGAAGCCACTGCAGCCATCCGTGAGAGCGAGCGATCCTCGGGCAAACACACTCCCATCGTGGCGCTAACCGCCCACGCCATGAAGGGCGATCAAGAACGATGCCTTGCGGCTGGAATGGACGCCTACGTGTCCAAGCCCTTGCGAGTGACTGACCTGTTTGAAACTATTCACCGTTTGGTTCCTGACGCCGTTGAGACGAAGGCCGTTGCCTTGGCAGCGCCCACTCCTGCCAACCTGCCCTTTGACCTGCACGCCGCCCTGAGCCACGTGGAGGGTGACGATGAACTCTTGCGCGAGATGATCGGAGTCTTTCTGCCCCAGGTGGACAACCTGATGCCAACCATTCGAGCCGCCGCGGAAAACGGGGACTCCCACGCCCTGAGTCGCGCGGCGCACAAGCTCAAAGGTTCCATGGGTCTCTTTCAAGCCACCACGGCCATTGAAGTTGCCGCACGCTTGGAAGCCCTTGCCGCCAAATCTGACCTGCAAGGCGCCATGAAGACCGTCACCGAACTTGAAAGCAAGGTGGCCGCACTCAAGGCAGCCCTCTTGTCCTTTACCACGAAAGGCGCCCCATGCGCATACTGATTGCTGACGACGATGCCGTTTCACGCTTGGAGTTGAAATCACTTCTTAGCCGGCACGGGCACGATGTGGTGGCTGTGTCCGATGGAACCGAGGCGTGGGAGATTCTCAAGGGTGAGAATCCCCCCAAGTTGGCGGTGCTCGATTGGCAGATGGACAAGATGGACGGCGTTGATGTCTGCCGACGCGTGCGTGAGCGCCCAGGGCTTCGCGGCATCTACCTCATTCTGCTCACATCACTCGACGAAACAGAGCATGTTCTGGCGGGTCTTCAGGCCGGCGCCAATGACTATGTCACCAAGCCCTTTGATCATGAAGAGCTTCTCGCTCGCATTCGCGTGGGTTCTCAGATGGTGGAATTGCAGGCTGAACTCTCCGCGCGAGTGCTTGAATTGGACGCACTGAGCAAAACCGATGCCCTTACCGGCATCGGCAATCGACGCTCATTTGAAACCTGGCTCACTGCGGAGTGTCAGCGCTCCAACCGGTACCAATCACCGTTGGCGCTCATCATGCTTGACTTGGACAAGTTCAAGTGCCTGAACGACACCTTTGGCCACCATGCGGGCGACCAGGTGCTGCAGGCCATGGGAATGCTGCTCTCATCCACGGCACGCAACACCGATCTGGTAGCGCGGTACGGCGGAGAGGAGTTCGCTGTCATTCTGTCCAACACCGATGCTGAGAACGCACGGGTAGCTGCAGAACGCCTGCGAGTGAGAATTCAAGAGACTCCCTGGCCTCACCGTAAGGTGACCGCCAGCCTTGGCATCGCCTCTTGGGGGCCAGGCGCTGAGAGCGCCACGGAACTCATTGCTCGTGCCGACAAGGCGCTCTACAAGTCAAAGGAACTGGGGCGCAACCGGGCCACGCACTGGGATGACATGCAACTGGTTAGTTCGGCACCTTGCTAAAGTAGAGCACTTCAGGCTTCTGACCTGGGCGATCCACTCCGCTGCGGTCAACACCCATTACGTAACGACTCTCATCAAGGATGTAGTCGGGATCCGTTGCATCCCAGCGGCCGGTCATTGGGTTGCGCTTGATCGTGCGCACTCGCAAGTGAACGGTAAAGACATCGCTGCGTGTGGTGACGATGTTGCTAATGCCCTTGAGAAGCGAGTTCTGCTCCAAGGCATCGCCGGATGTCAGGTCGTAGCGGAAGAGCGTGGGCTCAATGGCATTCGGACCAGTAGTGGTGGAACGATCATCGGTGGCAATGGTCAACAAGTGCGGATCAGTGGCGGTACGGCCGTTCAGTGAGTGGTAGTGCAGATCACCGGCCACGGCAGCCTTAGGAATCCCATCGGTGCGGTATGGCTTGGATCCAGGTGCCGCTGTGGGGCCCGCTGACACCGGGGCTCGGTAGGCCGCGCCGCTGGTGACGTCGTCGTATCGGGTGCGGAAAGGATCCAACCCCGGGTAACGCACGCTCCAGCCCACGGTTTGGTTCCAGCTGTTGCCCACATCCCCTGCCAGCGGATTGGTGGGATCGGCAAAGTTGGCTCCCTTGGTCATGATGGCCAACTCACCGATGCTGTCGATGCCGCGCTCCTGACGCATTCCAGGAGCGTGTTCCAGATTGTTGTTGGCGTCCGGCAAATCCACACCGCGCGAGGAATAGCTGGGCATGGCCGGATCGATCACGCCGCCAAACGGTGCCTCGTTGCCTTTGGTGCGCCACAAGTCGATGGACTCCGCCAAGCGCACACGCGGCGCAGGGGTGCCGTAGTCAAATCCGATGGCGTTGAACTGCGTGGTGGGCGTTGTGGGAAAGTGGCGCGGCCGGGCTTGCTGAAGTGTGGGATCCACCACCGTGGAAACTCCAGAAAGGTGGTCGTCATCCTCATACACCAAGCGCGTCATCTGAGGCATGGCACGCATCACTTCAATGGGTGCCGTATTCACGTTGATGAGTCCAGGCGTGAGCTTGCCCTGGTATCCCTGCGCCAATCGCAGACGACGATTCTCCGCTGCGGCGCGCTCAGTGAAGTTAATGGAGTTACTTGCATCCGCGTCAAAGGTTGAAGCGCCACGATCATCCACCGTGAAGGCGTCCAATAGCACGAGCCCTGCCTGCTGCGGAGGAATGAATCCCACCGGACTGGGCACCACCGGGACTCCGCTGAGCAGATTGGGTCGGCCACCGGGGCCGGGCGTCACATCAAACTTGGCCGGATCCAGTTGCAATCGATTCCAGTACGCCAAGTTTGCCCCCGCGGGTGCCTTGGGGAACTTGAGCGGCGTGGTGACATCAGGCTCCTGAATCAGAATCTCAGGAAGCGTTGCGTAGGTGCGACCTGCGCCTCCGCCAGCAGCGGCTTCAACCAGCGGACCCCACAGCGGAATGTCCAGAATCTCGGCCACCTGCTCAAAGTCTGCATCCTTCTGATAGAAGCGATACGGCGCCACAAAGTTCTTGGGGTCCATACCGTCCACGTACTTGGCATCGGTGACACCCTTCTCCCCGTAGCTCATGCGCATCGATGCAGGAGCACTTGCGTTGGGCAATCGCCACGCATTGACAGGATTGCCGAGGTCGGCCACCGTTGGGTACAGGCGATTCTGCCCTCCCGCAACATCAAAGGTGCGCGTGGAGAAGAATGTGGGCTTGCCACGCTTGGCCTCGCCCCATCCGTTGAAGTAATTCATAAAGAACCAAGGCATGCCTGTGGTCTGGCCGTCGGGCAACTCATTCTGAGCCCACACGTCACCCTTGCGCGACGTTTGAGCGCCACCCACGTATGCATCCTGCTGGACGGTCTTGGCCTTCTCAACTCCAGTGAGCCTGCTAAAGGCGTAGCGCGGAGTGCGCTCGTCAAGAGTGATCACACCGGCGCCCGCAGGGTTGCCTGCCACGTTGTTCTGCGTGTCAAAGAGCCACTGGCGGGCACCACGCGCCCAGGTGGTGAAATAGTCGGACTGGCGGATGCGGATGCCGCTGATGGCCAGCTTGCCCTGTCGGCACGAGATGTCCTTCTTGGGCGGCAGGTGCTCATCGGTGAACAGGCGCACCATGGAGTCGCGGAAGCTCTGGTCACCCGGATTGAGTTCATTGTCAAAGCGATCCACCACGGTCCATGTTGGAGTGCCGCCGGTCTGACGGTAGAGCGCTCGGCGCAACTCAATAAAGCTCTCGGGTGGCGGCCCACCGGCATTCTGCTGTGGCTGCCAACGAGCCATGTCGCCGCTCACATCCAAACCGGCATAGACCGGGAGTGGCGGCAGCGTGCGGGTGGCGTCAAAGTAGAGCGTGCCGCTGCGCTTGTTGTTGTCAAAGTAGGTGGTGGAACTGCCGCCACCTGGTCCACCCCAGGCAGGAGCAAACATAGAGACCACATCGGGCTCAAAGAATTGGCCGGGCTTGGTGTCGTCAGCCAGGTTGGTGTTGGGCGCCGCATCGGGTGCACGCAGGTCCAGATAGTCCAGCCATGAGTCGCGGGGGAACGGCTCACCATTGGGGAATGTCTCTGGAATGCTGAACACCACTGCTGTGCGAGGCTCTTCAGGCGTGCAGGGCCCAAGTTCCACGTCAACGCCGTAGGGATTGCCGCTGCGCGTGCCGGACGGGCCAGGAAGCCCGAAGAAGAAGCGCTGCGGAGCACCACTCGCGGGATTGATGCGCAGTTCAAAGTCAGCCAAGTTCACCGGAGCGTTGTACGGATTAGCAATCTGCGCAACGAACACCACGGCCAGGTTGCGCTGTCCGCGGGGTCGTAGGTCACAAAGTTCTCGCCTGCACCATTCTCGGTGCAGGGTGGCAGCGCAAAAGGATTGCTGGCGTCAAGCTGGCAATTGGCAGCGTCGGGGCAGCCAGCATTGGGTGTGCCGGCGGGGCCGGTCACCGCTTCAATCTCAACTTGCGTCAGCCTGGTCTTGGGATACACAAACGCGATGAACACTTCCTGCAAGAAGGGCTGCTTCTCCACTCCGATGAAGCGCGCATTGCTGTACTGGGGGTCCACAATGGCATCACCGGGCAGCGGAGCGGCATCGTCAGGATGCACCGGGCCATCCAAATACAACGTGTTGGTGATTCGCCTCTCGCCATCGCGATAGGTGCTCACGTTGGCAGCCATGCTTGCGGCCATGAGTTTGGTGGCCACCAGGGCGTCACTCAGCTTTTGCGCGGTGGCACCTGCGGGTGAACCGTCCAGGAAGTAACTGCCTCGGGTGTCTTCGTCGGTGAGTGCCCTTCGCAGCAGGCGCTGCATGTCTAAGCGGAACTCCCGTTCTGCAACGGCGATTGCCGCCGCAGTCGCGGGCGCACCATTGGCATCGGGAATATCTGTGGGGCGACGCAGGTCGATCTTGCGGTTTCGGCGCAGGAACTCCTGGCGTGCCAACTCGGCATCTACCAGATTCACAACGCCGTCTCCATTGCCGTCGCCGCGCGGAGTGGTGTTGAAGTACACGATGCGCGGGTCGTATGGCGGCACATCGTCCAACTGATTCACGGTGCCATCGCCATTCACATCGTCGGGATTGCCATCCAAATTGAAGTCAACACCACGGCGAATGTAAGCGGGGCGAACGCGTGTCAAGTCATTCGGCGCGGTTGGATCCACAATGCTCCACAGTCGCGGAGGCAGCATTTCATTGCGCGCTCCACTCACCGTGGTGAGCTTGCGGCGATGGTCCAGCAGCAATTCAGCACCGCCGGATGGTGCCATGGTGGGAGTAGGGCCCGACCACGCAAGCCGGGCGCGCCAATCCATCATTCGAGGATCGGTGGGCTCAAGGAATCGAATGCTCTCTTCACGGCTTCGGCTGCTTCGGAGTGCGTTGTTGGAATTGATGGCCGGCGTGGGAGAGTTCAGCGCCACGGGTGCGGCGTTACCCAGCACGGCTTCAAGCCTGCTGACGGTTGGAGCCACGTTCAATCCGTTGGCGCCGCGCAACTCGATCTCATCGTCCATGCCAAAAGGGCTGAGCGTCACCAAGCGCGCAGTGGTGACAGGGTCAACCAATTCTCCGCCATTGGCCTGCGCCTTAAAGTAAGTCAAGCGATCGGCGGGCCGAGTGAGCAAGAACCACCCGCCATACCCTGCTCCACCTGGAGCGGGCAGTCCGTAGGAGGTGGTGGGATCAAAGAGCGGCGCGGGTACAGCAGCGACTGCCGCCGTGCCTTGGAGCATCAACCCAAGCGATTGTGTAAAGCTTGGTTGAGAAGTGTCGGTGACGTTGTTCGCCACCGCCTGCTGGGTGCGCAGACCTTCCCAACGGACCGGGTCAAAGCCGACGTCAACACCCGATGTGGCGATTCCCCCCGCAACTGTGCGTGGGTAGAGAACAAAGTTCAAGTCGGGAGCGCTGAAGGGATTCTTGCGACTGGCGCGATACTCCGGGTCATTCTCGCGCGCATTGAAAAAGCCCACCGCAGTGTCGCGGTTGGCCAGAGTGGCCAGCGCCGCGTTGGATTCATCAAAAGATTCGCGGCGAGACACCAGCGCCACATCGCTTGGAGTGAGCCCATTGCTATTGCTGCGTTCAAAGCGAGTGGCAATGTTCACGTTGAGCAGCGCGCTGTTGTCAGTGATTGACACCGCCACCACTTGGCGAGTGTCGCGGTCACTGGAGGTCGGCGCCACATACCAAAAGCTGTCCGTCCAGCCATCGCCGTCAGCATCGGCAAGAGTGCGTGCGATCAGCGCGCGGCTGGTGGGCGCGCCGGCGAGCGGGCCACCCGCGGGCTCAAACTTAAACTCGTCGCTTGGGTCACCAAACGCAGAGAGTTGCAGAAAGTTAGGCAAGGCCTCAGTAGGCGTGTTGATGACCACGTTGGCATGATTGGTAAACCACTGGTTGCGACGGAACACCCAGTCGCCGCCCACCACGCCACCTGTAAAGCTTCGGGCAAGCATCAGGTAGCCGCGCGAGTCCTTGCCGATGACGGTGGGAACGCGCGGCGGAATGTTGGGGCACCACTGTTCGTAGGGGGTTCCCAGAGCGCGCTCCCCTGCCGCAGCTTGTACAGCGCCCACGCCGGGAAAACTGGCCAGCGTGTTGGCCTCAACGTCGCTGATGTCGGTGCAGACTCTAAAACCATTCTCAGCGGAAGGAAGCCAACTCAAGTGAGCCCAGTGGCTGAATCCCAGTCCTTCGGGTGACAGAATCGGCAAGCCGTTCACCAGCATCAGGTTGCCCCAGTTGTTGCCCGGCGCCGCTGGTGAAGTTTGCGGATTGGGTGGCGCGGGAGGTACCGCCATCGTGGGCGTCGGACCCTGCACCATCGTCAGCGCTCGCACCGGTTCAGTGCTGCGCAGCCAGCGCGTGTCACCGAACCCTGGATTGCCCACCGGATTGCCTTCCCCGTTCACCATGCCGTAGCGGTCTGGCCAGTTGGTCCAGGGAATCACGCTAAACGGGGCAAAGTTGTACCCGTCCAGAAAGCCGTCACCATTGGCGACAATCGCAAGCGTGGCGTTGTCCAACGAGTCAAAGTAGTCCACCCCGTAGCGAATAGCCAAGGGATCGGGGGGGAGCCTTGGGTAGTCACTGCGCGCCACATTGGCGGCGGTGCCAACGATTCCCTGCGCGGTGTTCGCTGCGAGCTGCGTGGCCAAGCTGGAGTTGTCCACGGGTCGTACGAACAGGCTGTCAGCGATGTCCTGCACCACGGCATCGGCGATGTCTTCGACGCGATCCACTCGCCCCGCAGCCCGCTGAAGCGCCGCTGCGCCGGCGCGCGCAGATTGCGATCGCACCAGAAACGCAGTGGCCAAGATCACCAACAACACCAGAATCGCGGTCACCAGCACCAGCGTGTTACCCAGCCGTACAGCAGTTGTTCCGCCCTGCCGCACAGTGGCACCAGGGCCCGCGTTGCAGGGGGAAGAGTTGGGCAGAATGGCTGTGATTGCGTTCATGGCTACTTCTTGCGCTTAGGAATGTCCAACACAAACTGAAACTCTCGGCCGCGATCCAACACCAGCCGTGGGTCGTGCAACGTAAGCGTGAACCGCAGTTGCGTGGGCCAGGGAGTGAAGTCATCGCGAAGGACTCTCAATCCATCGGGAGTCACCAGATACGCTTGATCTTGGTTGAAACCAAACACGGCCGTATAGACACATACGGGAACGCTCGCGCCAAATGGGAATGAGAGCGCAGGG
This sequence comes from uncultured Isosphaeraceae bacterium, assembly GCA_964640485.1. Classification (GTDB taxonomy): domain Bacteria; phylum Planctomycetota; class Phycisphaerae; order Phycisphaerales; family SM1A02; genus CAZXGD01. Next base: position 52,888 of record CAZXGD010000020.1, read on the forward strand.
ATAAAGTTGTTTCCAGGAATGCCTTCGATCGACTGCGCGACAAAACCCATGTGAAGATTCGTGCTGTTGGCGGGCACGCCAGGCTGCACCCAGACGGGCATGGCAAACTGCGCCAACGTCACGCCCATCCGTTGATTGGGCAACGGCACAACTGCACCCGAGCCAGTGTCCGGAAAGCCAAACCAGGGCTGAGGCTGGGGCACGCGCGAAAAGTCTCCCGCGCCATTGTTCCACGCGCCTGCGTCCGGCTCGTAACCGCGCATCACCCAACTGCTGGCGCCGGGTCCAAGTCGGTTGATCGCTGCGAGAGGTGCGCCCGTGGCATCGGTCTGTCGGCCAGTTCCACGCTCCCACGTCCAATCAATCTGAAAGCTGCTGCAGTTATTGCTGAGCACCGGCGTCGTGAGCACTTCGCTTCGGCGATCGCTGTTGGGCAATGCTTTTTCTGCACGCGGCCAAGCGGCCAAGCCCACATTGTTGTACGCGGCCGAGGGAAACTGCGTGCTGGTGTTCACGGGTCCAAACGTCCCACGGATGATGCGATCGCGTTGACTGGAAAACCCGCCAACGGCCGCGGGCGATGGCAAATGTGGCCCCACTACGGATGACCCCCAGGGCCACGACAGCGTCCCGGCTGGCCATCCCATGGGGGCTCCATAGGGTGTGCTGTCAGGCGGAGCTGCTCCGTTCTGCGCCACCCACGGCACAGAGAGCGACCGCAGCGTTACTTCTGGCGCGGCGGATGATGGAATGTCAACGGGCGTCGAGAGCGTGAGCGTGGGCGAAATGAATCTGCGAATCTCATCCAGTTCGCTGGCAGCGATATCCACCCAGCCTGACTGCAGCATTGGACTGGGAATGATGTTTGTGCTCAGCGGCACAAATGATCGACCGCGCGACTCCAGATATCCGCTCTGTGAATCGCCGCCCGCGTATCCCACCGACGTGGTGTTCGTTCGGTCTCCAAAAACGCTGGGTGCCGAGGTGGGGCCAAGGCTCACCGCTGTGTTCAGAACGTTGGCAGCGGGATCTGGGTAATACAACGTTCGGCCGCCGTCATCTGCCATGAGGGTGGACTTGCGACACAGCACCCACTCCCGCGCGCCGGGCTGATTGGGTGAAATGCGCGGCATTCCTCCCGAGGTGTTGTTGGCCGTGCCCCACTGCCAGCGCAAGAACACATTGCTTGGATCGCCCCACTTCCACGGAGTGATCTGATTAGCCCCTGCCGGACCTCCGCCCATGCCTTGAATGATCGGCTTGACTGAGACCGCCCCCGTGCCCGCAGGATCGTTGCCCAATTGCGGAAACTGCACACCGTGGCCGTAGAACACGCGAGAACTTCGGGCCTGCTGATTGCCGCCGTACGCAGATGTGTCGTTGGGACCGCTCCATCGCATGGTGGTCTCGCCACCCGCCGTAAAGAAAACGATGGTGTCGGCGCGGATAATCGCACTGGGAAGCAACTCAGGATTCACAAGCGGCGCGTTGGCCAAGCCTGTGGTCACTCGATTCACGTCGTTGCGCACGGCCACGCACTGAATGGCCATGTACCCGTCTTGCGTGATGTTGGCCAGATCCCGGCGGATCTGCTCTTCAATCACCCCTGCCTGTTGCAGTACGTCCGCAGTGGCCTCACCGGTGCTGGTGACCTTGCTTGCAGTGCTAAAGATCTTGCTGGTGGCAATGATCACCGCCAGCAGCACAACCACGGCCACCATCAACTCAACCAACGTAAATGCGCGGCGCTTGATCACAGGTCCCTCACAGTGGCGTAGATAGGCACCAATTGATTTCCGGCCGCATCGAACGCGGGCACGTACCACAGGGCACGAACACCCACGGGCATGGAGAGATCCTCGTAGTCGCCAAAGATCTGAGCACTGGGAACGCGCGGAATGGGCGCGCTCAAGCGCACCACTGCGGGGTCGGCATTGCTCACCTTGCGCCCCTGCGTCACGCGCAACACGTGCCCGTTGTTTTCAAGGAGCCACTGCCCGGGCAACTGCCACTGATGCTGTGGGAACTGTGTGCTGCTGGGGAAATCACCGGCAGCCACGATGCCCGTGGAGAGCGCTCCGTTACCGTACGGCCCCGCAGCGGGTGGGGACTGTGGAGCCGGAAGTGGCGCGGGGGGCGCCGGCTGCAGCCACGCGGCAGGAACGGAGGATGGACCCCCGGTGCTCTGATTGTTGGAAGCAGTCATCCGTCGGTACGGAACCGGCGGGTAACCGCTGCCGTCCACCGACTGCACAGCCTGATACGCCCGCGCAGAGCCACCTGGGGCAATCACTCTGTAGACAAACAGCGCCACTTGCACGCGCCCCCCGAACTTGCGGAACATCACATCCCAGGCGTACTGCGGCGGCGTGACGATGGGCAAGCCCTCTCCCACCATGGGCCAGTACCGCTCGCGCTGCGTGATCATCACCGGCGGGGACAGCGAGTACTTGGATGCGTTGTATGGAATGCCGTAGATTTTTCCGCCAGAGCCCGTGGTCACTCCGCCTGTTGGAAACTCTTCAAGTGAAATGGTTCCGCCACCCGCGTTCTGCTCGGCGTAATTGGAAAACAAATCCACGGCGCCAGTTTCATCAAGCGATGCGTCGCCAACGTTCTGCGTAAGAATCGCGGGGCGCATCCAAGACCAATCACCGGGGACGGGCCGCCACACGCCACCTTGGCTTTGCGTGCCGATGTCAAAAACCCCAAACTGCTCAAAGCTGCCAAAGTCTTCAGGGCGCACCTTGCTGCGAATCACATTCAGCGCTTGCTCGGCCACCGCGGGGCCCATCTGCTCATCCGCAGCCATCTGCTGTTGTGCAATGCCCGCAGGAAAGAGCGCTGAAATGCTAATGATGCCAATGGCCAGAATAAACACGGCCAGAAGCAACTCAATGAGGCTGAACGCGCGTCGGATCACTTGCTCACCACACCTGGTACGCCCGTGTACCTGTTGAATGTGATCCGATCCGCCAATTCTTCCACGTAAGACGTGATGTTGTCTCGGCGAGGCGTGTTGTTGGCGGGCCCGGCCCAGAGCGCCGTGTTGTACCTCGACCGCAGATCGTTGTCGTCAAAGACGGCCAAGTAAGGCACGTAGTCGATCAAAGGCTGATCGGTGGGTTCGTCATACTGAAAGTACGGAAAGGCCTGCGACCCCGCCGTGGTTCCCTTGTCAGGGCGCGGCAGTCCCGTGGTGGCATCGCGGAATCCCGAATCAAGGAATCCGGTGCACCACGCGTCTTCATCCAGCGCCTCATTCACCACCAGTTCAAGAACCTGCTGCGGATTGCGCGAGAGCACACGCCCGTCGGGGCCGAACAGCACACCAATCATGGAACCCACTTCCGTCAAGGCCAGATTGGGCGTGTAGGTGGTGACGTTTCCCACAGTGGTCTGCGAACCCACAAAGCGCGGCTGCGTGCGCCAGTACCGATCGTTTTGGCTCACGTTGCTCTGGGTGGAGAAGGAGAATGATGGCCCCGCCACGCGCACTGACGCAGGCAAATCGCGGATGGGTACGCCCGGGACTGCAATAAAGCGCTCCGCAAGCACATCTCCCTCGACGATTCCAGGGATCTGCGTGGGCTGCACCACTTCACCCGTCCACTTGGCCACCACCACTTGCACCTGTTGAGGCTCGCGCGGACCGTTCACCACACGCGGATCCCGCTTCATGCGAAAGACCACAAGCACATAGGAGTTGTCGCGAACAGCGATGGCACGCGCGGTGCCCAGCGAAGCCACGATCTGATTGGTGGCGCTTGAGATCTTGGCATCGCGACTGATGGCACCAACACTCATGGCGGTGAGCACTGCCAGAATGAGCAGAATGCCCATCACCACCAACAGCTCGATCAGCGTGAACGCGCGCAGGCCCATGCCCCCTGCGCGCAGGACGCGCGAGAGTGGAGAATGCGAGCGGTTGATTCGAACGGTGGCGATCATGAGGTAGGCGCTGGCAGAATCAAGAGATGGGAAGCAACTCGTAGGAGTAGATATTGTCGGAAACGGCCTCGATGCGTTGCTGCAGAGTGAGCCCGCTCTCAGTTCCCAGCAAGTTGTCTGGGCCACTCGAAATCATGCACGGGCGCCCGTTTTCACACACACCCAGCGCGTTCTCATCCGCGGTTCGAATGGTGCCGTCGGCGTCCGGAAGGCCGGGGTCACCAACGCGCCAGCGCCGGCCGGGAAAGACCATGGCGATACGGTTGCCCCAGGTGTCCACGAGTTCGCTGCGAGGTTTCTGTGATGGCGCGTAGATCTGAGCAGGACTCGTGCCCGGAATGGTGGAGTTCACAGGCGGGCTGGTGGTCTTGTCATCGCGCAGCAGGTCCGTGGGAATGCTGGCCAAGATCTGTCGGCTTGCAGGGTTCTGCGCCAACAGCGTGGTGAGATAGACATTGATGTACCGCCCGTTGGCAGGCGACAACTCCATAATGTCATATACGTAGCCTGCGGGCTGATTCATGGTGCCAAAGGTGAGCGTGCGCCCCGCTTGGGCCTCCCATTCGTTGATCGCGCTCTCCATGATGGTCATCGCAGCTTCGGTGTGGGACCGCTCGGCACGCTTCACCAGCGCCGCGCTCACGGAGACCACCAGCGTTACGAGCACCAGAATGATGCCCAGCACCACCATGATCTCAACCAGAGTGAACGCACGAGCCGTTGCACTGCGCTCGCGATGGTCGCGATGTGGGATCTGGGTAGGGTTCATTCGCCGCTCCTGATGATGTTGTCTGCGTTGTATCCCGCGGTGTCCACGCGGGCCGTGGGGTTCCAGCGTTGGTCAGGGCCAAAGCTCATGAGTGCAAAGCCGGCGCTGAGCAACTGCCTGCTGGTGGAACCATCGTTGTTGGCATCGGGCAAGCCGTTCACGGCGTCGCCCTCTGCAAACCGCTGCGGCCGCAGCACAAACACATCCGCAAGTGACCAATTGGTATTGGTGGTCTTGGGATCGTGATTCACGTACCCCCTGCGGTAGTACATGATGGGCTTGCCAAAGTAATCCAAGATCACTTTAGGGGCCAGGTCAAAGTTGTTGATCTCACCGGGCTTGGCCACCAGCGGTGTGCCGTCTGCCTGGAATCCAATCAGCGCACCGATGCTGTCGCGATCCTTGAGTTCCAAGTAGGGCCCGAGCGACTTGCCTTTCAGGAAGCCGGTGCTGGTGTCATTTCCAGCAACCGCCGCCACCGCCAGATTGCGTGAGGCAAACAGACCGTTCCCCGCCATGGTGGCGCGCGGGTTGAGTACGGCTCCCCAAACACCGTCACTGCCGGGGTGACGAATACCCAGCGTGGGTTGTTCGCGACTGCCGGGAGTGCCCCCTGGCGGCAGCGCACCCGTCCCATCAAGAATGACTCCATATCCATCCTGCGAGCGATCACCCATGCCAAGCAAGTACTCAGCCATGGAGGTCGCGCTGACGTACCGCTGAATGGTGTCCTGATCAATGTTGGACCAGTTGGCCCAGTGATTGGCGGGCGGCGGCGTGCTGCCGATATTGGGTGAGAACACCAAATCGCGCCCCCACCCGATGGTGCCAAAGGTGGTGGTGGGCGCACCCGTCACAACCTGATTGGGAGCGCTGAGAATGGGCGGCAGGTATCCGGTTTCATTTCTAAACGTGGCCAGCGCACTGGCCATGGTGTTCATCATGAACTCGGTGTTGGCCACGCGCGCACTTCGGCTGGCAGCGGTCAAGCCCACCACCAGTGTGGCCACGATGCCGATGATGATTCCCATCACCACCAGCAGCTCTACCACTGTAAATGCGCGTCGATTCATGGCTACTTGCCTTTCTGACTGGAAACGCTCTCGATCATGCTTACCAACGGCAGGAACAGCGCCAGCACGATGGTGCCCACGATGCCTCCCAGAATCACCACCATGAAGGGCTCCAGCAAGCTCAGCAAGCTGGCCACCGCCACGTCCACTTCTTCGTCGTAGTTGTCGGCGATCTTCATGAGCATCACGTCAAGGTCGCCGGTCTCTTCACCCACGTCGATCATGTTCACCACGATGGCGTCGCACACCTTGCTCTTGCGCAAAGGTCCGGCAAAGGTCTCGCCCTCGCGAATGGAATCATGCACCTGCCCCAGCGCACGCTCAAAGACCCAGTTGCCTGAGGTCTCCTTGGTGATGGTGATCGCCTCCAGAATGGGCACACCGGCCGCGATGAGCGTGCCCAGTGTTCGCGTAAACCGCGCCACTGTGGTTTTCTGCACCAACCCGCCGATGACGGGTATGCGCAGCACAATCCAGTCGGTAGACGCCCTTCCAAAGCCCGTCTTGCGCAGCACCTTAAAGAAGAAGAAAATGATGAACGGAGTGGCAATCACCCACGCCACACCTGGCACACTTTGATCGGGTCTCGCCGTTCCCGCCACCCACTTGCTCATGGCCACCAGCCAGAGTGTGAGGTCTGGCAGTTTGACGTTGAAGTCGTTAAAGATGTCCTGGAACTTTGGAATCACGAAGTACATGATTCCGGTGACGATGGCCACCGCGATGCAGATCACCACAATTGGGTAGATCATGGCGCCCTTGATGCGCCTTCGCAGCCGCTGACCCTTCTCCATGAAGTCGGCCAAGCGCTGCAGAATGACATCCAGCACGCCGCCGATCTCACCCGCCTTCACCATTTTGGTGTACAGACGGTCGAAGGCCTTGGGGTGCTTGGCCAAGCTGTCGCTGAGACTGTTGCCGCTTTCCACATCTTCACATACGTCATCTAGGATGTTTCTTAGGCGTCCAGGCTTCTGCTGCTGCTCAAGAATCTGCAATGAACGCAGAAGGGGCAGTCCAGCGTCCTGAAGGGTGGACAATTGGCGGGTAAAGAGGGTGATTCTCTTGAGGCCCAGCCCACCGATGGCAAAGTTGAGCCCCCCTTTCTTCTTCTTCTTGGCGGTCGGGGGAGCGCTGGGCTTACCACCCCCGCCAGCCCGCTGTTCCCGCACGGCGGTGGGGTAAAGACCCTCCTCGCGCAACTTGCGGATGGCGTCGTCGCTGGTGGCGGCGTCGATGGTGCCCTTCTGGGTCTTCCCAGAGGCGTTCATGGCTTCGTAGGCAAAGACAGGCATGGTTCAGATCACTCCTCGCTCAAGGTCTCGCGAACCACTTCATCAATCGTGGTCTGACCGTCGTAGATGGAAAGCAGACCGGTCTCGCGCAGCGTGCGCATTCCGTTCTTGCGGGCTTCGTGCCTTAGGACTGAGGTGCTGGCTTGATTCATGATGAGATCTCGCAGCTCATCGTTCATCACCATGATTTCGTAGAGCGCAAGACGACCCTTGTAGCCGGTCTTGTTGCATTTCTCACACCCCTTGCCACGATAGAACACCTGATCGCCCACATCCTGGGGGCGAAGATCCAACTCCATCAGCTGCTCTTCGCTTGGCACGAACTCCTGTTTGCAGTTGGCGCAGATGCGACGAACCAGTCGCTGCGCCACCACCGCCTCAAGGGTGGCCGTCAGCAGAAAGCTCTCCACACCTAGGTCAAGCAAACGCGCGATGGAACTGGGCGCATCATTCGTGTGCAGCGTGGTGAACACCAGGTGGCCGGTGAGAGATGCCTGAATTGAGATCTGCGCAGTTTCAAGGTCACGCACCTCGCCCACCAGAATGATGTCGGGATCCTGACGCAGAAAGCTTCG
>CAZXGD010000021.1:0-1942 GCA_964640485.1 uncultured Isosphaeraceae bacterium
AAAGCTTCGAAGCAGACGCGCAAAGGTCAATTCCTGATCGATGTTCACTTGGCACTGAACCAAGCCGTCGATGTCGTACTCCACAGGATCCTCGGCCGTCAGGATCTTGGTCTCGGGGTCATTCAGCTCATTCAGCGCGGCGTAGAGCGTGGTGGTCTTTCCGCTGCCGGTGGGCCCGGTCACGATGACGATGCCGTTTGGCTTCTGGATGAGTGAGCGGAGGGTGGCCAGAGCGTCGTCACGCAAACCCACGCGGTCAAGGCTCAATTGCACGTTGGAGCGGTCCAGCACGCGCAATACCACGCTCTCACCAAACATGGTGGGTAGCACGGCCACGCGCAAATCCACCGGGCCGGAGGGCAACGTGAGCTCCACACGGCCGTCCTGGGGCAGCCGGCGTTCGCTGATGTTGAGCTTGGCCAGAACCTTCACACGGCTCACCATGGGCATGGCCAGCGCCTTGGGCACCGGGAGCATCTCGTAGAGCACGCCGTCGATGCGGTACCGAACCTTGAACTCATCCTCAAAGGGTTCAAAGTGGATGTCGCTGGCCTTGTCAGCGATCGCCTGCATCAACAAGTGGTTGAGCAATTCAACCACTTTGTTGTCACTCATCGCCTCATTCAGCGTGGTGAGATCGATGCTGGCGCTGCTTCGGGTAGCGGCAGCCTGCACGGCGGCAGAGTCCTGCTCTGCCAGAATGCGGCGCCCCGCCTCTTGTGAAGCCTTGCCCGAGTAGTGCTTGGCGATCAACTCTTCAATCTGCGCCGCGGCCGCAACAACGCAGCGGACCTCCGCAAAGCCCATTAAATTCTTGAGGTCGTCGATCGCCCGGAAGTTGTCCCGGCTCTTCATGGCGATGGTGAGCTTGCGGGCGGCCGCATCGTGCTCCAGCGGGACCACCTTGTAACTTGAAGCGGTGCTGGGCTGGATGGCGGCGAGGACTTCGGGCTCGATCTCGACGTCGGCAAGGTCTACGTACTCAAACCCGTACTGGCCTGCCAATGCGACGTCCAAGTCCTGCTGCGTGATTGACCCCGCCTCAAGCAGAATGTCTCCCAGCTTCCTGCCCTTGTGGGTTCCCTGCTGCAACAGCAACGCTGCTTGAACCTGCTCGCGGGTCACGCGGCCGATCTTGGTGAGCACTCGGCCCAACCGGCGCTGCTTGAGTTCTTCAACGGGAACTGGGGTAATGACTGATGGTCCGGGCACAGAGTCCTCCTGCGGTTCCCGCCGCGTAGGGTGCCGCATCACAAGGAGATACGGCACTCAGGCTGCGTCTGGTGGCAGATTATTGCAATATTCGTGAAGTTGCCGGGGGCGGTAAATACCGTTCCAATGTCAATCCGAAAGCGCGCTGAAATCGTCCGAATGGGGTTCGCCTTCATCTAGCGTGAATCTCGGAGCTATTCCTCTTCGGCGTCCAATTCAGCGCGGCCGACGGTGCCCCCAGCTCGGTGAACCTTCTCAGTCATCTCGCCAGGGGAACGGCACTTGTCGATGAGCTCTTCGGCACTGATAACTCCCTTGGAGTACAGACTCCAAAGGTGGTCATCCAAGAGCTGCATTCCGAACTTTTTGCCCGTCTGGATGGCGCTGTCAATTCTGAAGGTCTTGTTCTCGCGCACCAGGTTGGAGATGGCGGGGGTCACCACCAGGAACTCGTAGGCCGCCACTCGTCCAGGGCGGTCGATTCGGGGCATGAGCACCTGGCTCAGAATGGCCACCAAACTCACGGAGAGCTGCACCCGCACCTGCTCCTGCTGATTGGTGGGGAAGGCGTCAATGATTCGGTTGATGGTTCCCGCAGCGCCGGTGGTGTGCAGGGTGGCAAAGACCAAGTGGCCGGTTTCGGCGGCGCGGATGGCGGCCTCAATGGTCTCCAAGTCGCGCATTTCGCCCACCATGATCACGTCCGGGTCCTGACGCAGCACGCGCTTCA
>CAZXGD010000021.1:1952-60513 GCA_964640485.1 uncultured Isosphaeraceae bacterium
CCTCTGTGAAGGTGGGGACGTCATTGCCCAGCTCTCGCTGGTTCACCACGCTCTTCTTGTGGTGGTGGTAATACTCCACCGGGTCTTCAACGGTGACAATGTGCCGTTCAAAGTTGGTGTTCACGTAGTCCACCATCGTGGCCAGACTGGTGGTCTTGCCGCTGCCTGTGGGGCCCGTCACCACGAACAATCCACGGGGACGCCGGATCAGGTCCTTGACGATTTCCGGCAGACCGATCTGCTCAAAGGTAAGCAGCTTGTTGGGAATCTGGCGGAGCACCATGCTCATGACGCCCTTCTGGCGGAAGACGGACACGCGGAAACGGGCGGCGGTGCCAAAGGCAAAGCCGAAGTCCGTGCCCCCCATCTCCTGAATCTCTTGCTGATTCTTTTCAGGGGTCACGCTCTTCATGAGCGTCATCATGTCCTCGGGCTCCAGCACCTTAGTAGCCAGATTGCGCAGGCGGCCATTCAAGCGAATGGTGGGCGGACGGCCGCAGGAAAGATGCAAGTCCGAAGCGTCTTGCTTGACAACGACGTCAAGCAGGCGGTCCATCTGAAGAGTGCTCATAGGAGTTCCGTAGAGAGGTGGAGGGCGCGAATCAGCCCGTTCGGCGAACTTCGCTTGGGTCGTAGCCTTCAATCTGTGCGTACTTGGCCACTTCGTCGGGGGTGGTGACCCCCTTCAGGATTTTGATCTTGCCATCGTTCAACAGGCTGCGCATGCCGCCGCGAATGGCCGCGGCCCTAATGCGCGAGACTCCCGCGCGCTGGAATGCCAGCTCGCGGATCTCAGCGTTCATGGTCATCATTTCAAAGATGGCCTTTCGGCCCTTGTAGCCAATCTTGTTGCAGGCCGAACAGCCCACGGCCTTCATCACCTTGCCCTCGGCCTCTTCGGGGGTGATGCCCACCAGGTTGAGGAACTTGGGGTCAGGTGACTCATCGATCGCCTTGCACTTGTTGCACAAGACGCGCCCCAAGCGCTGCGCCAGGACTGCTTGAATGGAACTCGCAACCAAGAAGGGCTTGACACCCATGTCCACAAGACGCGTGATTGCGCTGGGAGCGTCATTGGTGTGCAGCGTGCTGAAGACCAAGTGACCTGTGAGCGCCGCCTGAATGGCGATGTCGGCCACTTCGCGATCTCGAATTTCGCCCACCAGAATGATGTTGGGGGCTTGTCGCAGCATGGATCGCAGCACCGCACCGAAGGTGAGGCCGATGGATTCACGCACCTGCACCTGATTGATGCCGCTGAAGTTGTACTCAACGGGATCTTCAGCAGTGATGATCTTTCGGTCGGGGGTGTTCAAGACGTCCAACGCGGAGTACAGCGTGGTGGTCTTGCCGCTGCCGGTGGGGCCCGTCACCAAGAAGATGCCGTTGGGGCGGCGAATGATCTTCATGAAGTGATCGAGCGAATCCTGCTCAAAGCCCAGATTGAGCAAACCGATGCGCACACTGTCAGGGCGCAAGATTCGCAGCACGAGGCTCTCGCCGTGGTAGGCCGGGCAAGAGCTCACGCGGAAGTCAATGTCCACGCCGTCGACCTTGAACTTAATGCGGCCGTCCTGCGGAATGCGGCGCTCAGAGATGTTGACGCCGGCCATGAGCTTAAAGCGGCTGAGCAGAGCGTTCTGCAGTCGCTTTTGGATCTTCTCCACAATGATGCACACGCCGTCGATGCGGTAGCGCAACAGCACATGCTCTTGCATGGGCTCGATGTGAATGTCGCTGGCGCGGCTCTGCACGGCGTCAATGATGATGCGCGAGCTGAGCTTGATGACAGGGCCTTCGTCGTCCACGTCAATGGACTTGTCCACCGAGCGATCCACGCTCTTATCAAGGCTCTTGTCAATGCTGTCGGTGACCAACTGACGACCCTTGGGCGCATCGGTGGCCCGCTCGCCATCAATAAATGCGCGAATCTGGCGCTTGCTCGCGATGCCCCCTTGCTCAAAGTCGCCCACGCGGAAGCGCAGCAATTCAAGCGTGTCCAGATCCATGGGGTCATGCACCACCAACCGCAACTTGCCGTTGGAGCCCGACATGGGCAGCACCAAATACTTCTTCATGAGATCGGTGGCCAGCCGACTCTTGTCAATGCGGTTCATCCCCTCCAGCTTGTCCAGGTCAACAAAGTCAATGCCAAACTGGTGCGCCAGTGCCCGCGCCACATCTTCTTCTTTCACAATCTCAGATTCGACGAGGGCTTCCCCGACACGCAGACCTCGGGCCCGCGCGGCTTTCTGAGCCTCGTCCACCTGTTCTTGCTTGGCTAATCCCCAGCCAACGAGGATCTCACCAAGCTTTTGACGAACCTTTCGTGCCAAACAGGCCTCCTGACAGCCATTCGGGCGCAACGGGCGCCAACGTGAAGCATTCGTGGGGAACGGCAAACAGGTTGCGTAACCTGCCTGCGGACGCAGATGAACCCTTGGAGCAATCGCGTCACCACTCCTTGGTGGTGCTCCGCGGTGCCTCTAGGGCCCCGTAGTATGGTCGGCAATCGCTCAGTCCGCAAACGGTCAGAAAGTGACAAAGGGCGGAAGGGTGAGATTCACCCTCAAATCATACCTAGTTGATCTTTATAGAAGTTCGCACCACCACTGCTCCCACGATGAGTTCCAGCACACATCTCCACCAGCCGCAGTCGAACAAGGGCCCCCGCGGGGCGCCCGTGCGGGTGTTGGTGACTACTGGCCCCACCAGGGAGCCCATCGACGATGTTCGCTTCATCGGCAACAGATCCAGCGGCAGGATGGGGGCAGCAATCGCGCAGGCGTTTATGGACGCAGGATGCCATGTGACGGCCGCAGTGGGTGCGGGAGCCGTCCGCCCCACAGCCACCACCCTGCTTGACTTCGGCAGCACAGAGGAGTTGGCGTGTTTGCTGCAGGAGCAATGGCCCAACCACCAGTTGCTGGTGATGGCGGCGGCGGTGGCGGATTACACCCCGGTCAGAACCGGCGCGGGCAAACTGCGCCGCTCCAGCGGACCGCTGATCTTGGAATTGGAGCCCACGCCTGATTTGCTGGCCAGTCTGGCGCGTATCACGCGCCCCCACCAGATGGTGGTGGGGTTTGCGCTGGAGCGTGAAGAAGACCTGGAAGCCAGCGCACGCGCCAAACTGCAACGCAAACAGTTGGACGCCATCGTGGCGAACCCGCTGAACACCATGGACGCAGAGAACGTGCGGGCCAAACTGTTGTTGGCGGACGGAGACTGGCTGGTGCCTGAGCATGGCGCGCCAATGTCCAAGCCGCAGTTTGCGGCGTGGCTGGCGGCCACGCTCTTACCGTTGGTGGCGCAGCGCACTCACTAACATGACGCCGTTGACGGCCCTGTGGCGGAATTGGCAGACGCAGCGGACTTAAAATCCGCAGCTCTTAATCGGGCGTTCGGGTTCAAGTCCCGACGGGGCCATTCAGGCATCGTGAGCGTGCGCGGCGGCGGGCGCACGCCCACCGAACCCAAGTAGATCGCGCGAAAAGTGGCTCAAGCGCACTCATGACCGGTTCGATGAACCATGAGAAAGGCCCTGCGTATACTTTCTGGCGTTACCGCGCCTTCTGCCCGTTCATGAGGACCCTCTCAGGCAATCTGGCCATTGTTGCATTGCTGCTGATGCAGTTGTGGCTGTCTGCTGCGCGGGGCCAGGTGATTTGCTTTACCTCTGAGACCCCCGTGGTGGATCACTGCAGCCAGCCGCATGAGCACCCGCATGCGCATCCGAATGCGTTGAACCCCAGCGACCACGCGGAGCCCTGCCAGCACTGTGTGCATGTGGCCACCCCGGACGATCCTCAGCAGCAATCGCGCCCTCGCGTTGAACTGAACCAGCACCTCTTGGTGGCCTTTCTTGCGGCCCCTGCGGTCGCGTGGATTCTGCCTGAGCCGGCGGAGTATCCAACGCGCGCTCGTTGGGCGCACCCGCCCCCCGACCCCTGCGGTACCGAGCGAGTGCTCTCTCTCAAGAGCACGCTCCTTCTGATCTAAGTCTCTGGGCAAGTGCCGGTTGACCTGCAGGTCACCGGCTGTGCTGTTGCATTGCACTTGCGCCTTTTGCCCGGAGACTGAGATTGAAGTTGATATCTAAGCGACACCGCCCCGCGTCGGCCCTCATGGGTCTGTTGATGGTGCTGACGTGGCTGCCGCTGGCCAGTTGCCAGAGCTACGAGCGCAAACCGCTGGACACTGATAGCACCCGCGCGGCCATCGCCGATCGCACCCCGCACTCCGCGGTTGTGGCGGAGTTCGCCCGCAAGTTGGCGCTGGCGGACACTCTGGCGGTGCCCGCCGATTTCAATCCAGCGGATGGCCTGACGCTTGCCGAGGCAGAGGTCGTGGCGTTGGTCTTTAACCCCCAGTTGCGGCTGGCTCGCTTGCAGGCGGGAGTGGCCAAGGCGAGCGCGGACACCGCGGGAATCTGGGAAGACCCCGTGACAGGCTTCAACCTTAACGATGTGCTCCAGCAGACCGGGGGAGGGCTGAGCATGGGCGCTCAAATCAGCCTGACGATTCCCATTTCAGGCCGGCTGGCCGCAGAAAAGGAACGCGCCGGTGCCGCCTTTACGGCACAACTGGCGCACGTGGAAGAGGCTGAATGGAACACGCGCATCGAGTTGCGGCGAGCGTGGACGGCATGGACCAGCACCGCCGAACGCATTCGAGTGCTGCGTGAAACCGCCCAACTGGTTGAGCGCGTGACAGACATCGCGGCTCGCATGGAAGCCGCGAATGAAATGCCGCGTGTTGAAGCCCGGCTGTTCAAGATTGAACGAGCCACACAAGACGCCGAACGAACACGGCTTGAAGCTGAACTTGCCGAACAGGCGGTCACCCTACGGCAAATCATGGGCTTGGCGCCTTGGTCAACTCTGCAGTTGACCCCGGTGGCCTTGCACACTGAAGATCTTCCGCCCGTGGAGCAGATGCGCGACCAACTGGTGGAGCGCAGCCCGCTCATCGCCGCCATTCGCGCCGAGTACGAAGTCTCCGAGCGCGCATTGGCGACCGAGATTCGCAAGCAATACCCCGATCTTCAGATCGGCCCCAGTTACAACACCGATGGGAACGAGGACTTTGCGCTGGGGGTTCAGTTTCCACTGCCTCTGTGGAACCACAATCAACAGGGTGTGGCCCAGGCATTTGCTGAACGTGAGCTTTCGCGCGCGCGGTTTGAAACCGCGCTAGAGGTTCAATTGGCGGAGTTGGAATCCAAATCTGTGCGCTACCGCAGTGCTGTCACGCAGCGCCGTCTGGTGGAGGAGCACATCGTTCCGCTGGTTGACCTGCAGGCCGAGGAAACACACAACATCGCCAAGCTGGGTGAAGTGAACACTCTCTTGTTGTTGGACTCCATCACCCGTCAGCAGAACGCAAAACTTGCACTCTTGGACGCAAGACGCACCGAATTGCTCTGCCACATTCAGCTCATTCAACTGATAGGCCCCCCTGCCAAGCAGCCTTCACCCGTGGCCGATCCGGCCGCGCCACAGGAGCCACTCCCATGATCCAATCACACTCCCGCGCATCGGCAACGGCTTCGTCTCCTTGGGCGACAGCGCTCATGGTGGCGAACGTCTTCATGCTGACATTTGCGGCGGCATGTTCCTCAAAGGACTCTCCACCCACGGCGCCCACCGCGAGCGCGGCACCGACGCCGACGGCTGCGCAGCCCGCCCCCACCAATCGCATTGACATTCCTGCCGCAGTGCGCCGCAATCTTGGCATCACGTTTGCGCGCGTGGAGCCCCGGCAGGTGGGCCTGACCATTCGCGTACCCGGACGATTTGAGTTGCTGCCCACCGCCCGGCGCGAGTATCGCGCCCCGCTGAAGGGCAGTGTGGAACTCTTGGTGACCCAGTATCAACACGTGGAGCCGGGCACGCCGCTCTTTCGAGTGAACAGCGCGGCGTGGGGTGAACTCCATGAAAGTGTGGCTGCCACCAAGGCGCGCTTGGCTTCCATGGGGCCACTTCGCGATGCGCACAAAGTGCACGAACAGAGCCTGAGTGCCAAAGTGCAGTTGTGGAAAGATCGGCTGGCCCAGTTAGAAGAGTTGCGCGCCGCAGGTGGCGGAAGCGCAAGCCAGTTTGCCGAAGCCCGCGCCGCGCTCAATGGCACGCAGGCTGAGTTGGCCGAGATCATGGAGAAGGACGCAGAACTTGAGGCACAGCACAGGACGCTGGAGGCTGAGTTGCGCGCCCTGCAAACCCGCCGTCAATTGCTCTTGAACTCCTTTTCCCCAGCGGGAGAGCAGCCTGCGGGCGCGGATTCTTCTGAAGACTTCACTCGCACGTATGAAGTTCGGGCCACCATGCCGGGCCGGGTGGAGTCGCTCATGCACTCCAGCGGTGGGTTGGTGGACGATTCGGGCCTGGTGGTCACGGTGGTGCAGCCCGAACAGGTGAGGTTCCGCGCACGTGGGCTTCAGTCAGACCTTGGGCGATTGAGCGATGGTCTGGCCGTTCGAATCGTGCCGCCGCAGGGCGGATCACTGGACGCTCAAGAAGCCATGACCGGCACTCTTCACATTGGCATGACTGCGGATGCGGATGAACGCACGATTGATTTGGTGGCGCAGCCCTCCGAGCGACTGCCCTGGGCGCGGGCAGGGGTGGCCGCGCAGATGGAGATCGCACTGCCGGGCGGCGAGGAGGGATTGGCCGTTCCCTTGGCGGCCATCGTCCGCGATGGTGCGACACCAGTGATGTTCAAGCGTGACCCCGCGAACCCCGACAGGGCCATCCGCATGGAGGCCGATGTAGGCATCACCGATGGTCGCTGGGTGCTCTTGGAAAGCGGCGTGAAGGAAGGTGATGAGGTTGTGCTGGACGGCAACTATCAGTTGATGCTGGCCATGTCTGGAAGCGCCCCCAAGGGTGGCCACTTTCATTCAGATGGCACCTTCCACGAGGGCGCGGACTAATGCTGGCCAAACTCATTGCCTTCTCAATCCGGCACTCCTCCCTTGTGGTGGTGGCGGCCGGATTCCTTCTGGTGTTTGTTGGCGTTCAAGTGCGCCACATGCCAGTCGATGTGTTTCCCGACTTGAACGCCCCCACCGTGGTGGTGATGTCTGAGTCTGGAGGATTGGCTGCCGATGAAGTTGAACTCAACGTGACGTTTCCCATCGAGACCGCAGTGAATGGTCTACCCGGAACGCGTCGTGTTCGAAGCGCGAGTGCCATGGGGCTCTCCATTGTGTGGGTGGAGTTTGATTGGGGCACGGACATTTTTAGAGCGCGCCAGCTTGTGGCTGAGCGGTTAGGCGCCGTACGCGAGTCCCTTCCCCCGACTGTGCACACTGAGATCACACCGGTCACCAGCATCACCGGAGAAATCATGTTGCTGGCGCTCTCATCACCAGATGGTTCGGTGGGGCCGATGGACGTTCGAGCATTCGCGGAGTTTGACTTGCGCAACAAGCTGCTTTCGGTTCCTGGTGTGGCGCAGGTGGTGGCCATCGGTGGCGAACTGCCGGAGTTTCAAGTGAACGTGAGGCAGGACCGGCTGGCCCTGTACGGGCTTGCCATCGGAGACGTTGTTCAGGCCGCACGAAATGCGCACAGCACCGCAAGCGCGGGCTACTTGTCCAACGTTCAAAGCCAGGAGTTGCCATTGCGACAAATGGCGCGAGTGCAAAGCGTTGACGACATCAAAGGTACGTTGATCAAAATGCACAACGGCCGCGCGGTCACCGTGGGGCAAGTGGCGGATGTGCAACTGGGGGCATCCCCCAAACGGGGGACAGCTTCGGACCGGGGAACCGGGGCGGTGGTGGTGAGTGTGCAGAAATCTCCCGGCACCAACACGCTTTCGCTCACCCAGCAACTTGACGGCGTGCTGGACCAGGTTGAGAAGTCCATGCCCAAGGGGGTGGTGCTCAATCGCGATCCCTTCCGGGCATCTCGCTTTATCGAGCGCTCTGTGAACAATGTGATGCGAGTGCTGGTGGAGGCCAGCGTCATCGTGGGGGTGATTCTGGTGCTGTTTCTGCTGAACATTCGCACCACGCTCATCACACTGACCGCCCTGCCCCTTTCGCTGGCGCTGGCACTGCTACTGCTGTGGGCATCGGGGCTCTCACTCAATGTGATGACGTTGGGCGGTCTGGCCGTGGCCATTGGCGAGTTGGTGGACGATGCCATCATCTATGTGGAGAACATCTTTCGGCGGCTGAAGGAAAACGAAGCCCTTTCTGCCGACCAGCAGCGTGCCACGCTGGAGGTGATCTTTGCAGCGAGCAGAGAGATCCAGTCTTCCGTGGTTTTTGCCACGGTCATCATCTGCATGGTCTTTGCTCCACTGCTCTTTCTTCAAGGGCTGGAGGGACGTTTCTTTCGCCCTCTCGGCATCGCCTACATCGCGTCCATCATGGCCAGTTTGGTGGTGGCGCTTACCGTCACTCCTGCCATGTGCAAACTGCTGTTGAAGGGCAAGCTCAATCGCGGCGGCACCGGAGCGCATCAGGACGGCTTCTTGGTCCGGTGGCTGAAGCTTGCATATGAGCCTGCACTGAAGGCCAGTCTTCGACTTCGTGCGGTGGTGCTTTGTTCTGCGGCACTGCTGACGGTCTTGGCGCTTCTGCTGGGCGCCACCTTTGGAACGTCCTTTCTTCCCGCGTTCAAGGAGGGCACCTTTACAGTGTTTCTCATGGCGCCGCCTGGAACTTCGCTGGCGGAAAGCGACCGTTTAGCGCTGGGCGTTGATGCGCAATTGGCGGAGATCCCCGGCGTGCAGAGCGTCACGCGGCGAACCGGGCGCGCAGAACGAGATGAGCACGCCGAACCGGTGTCCAGTTCCGAGATTGAAGTCACCGTGAAGGAGGGACACTCTCAAGAAGAAGTGCGAACAGCCATCGATCGCATCATTGGCGGCATTCCTGGCATCACCACCATGGTGGGGCAACCCATTGAGCACCGCTTGTCACATGTGATGTCAGGTACACCCGCAGCCATCGCCATCAGCGTCTATGGAGATGACATGAACACACTGCGCTCGCTGGCCAAGCAGATTGAAGGCGAGCTGAAGGCCATTCCCGGTACGCGCGATGTGGCGGCCAACCGCGAGGTGATGATCACGTCGCTACCCATCCGGTACCGCGCCTCGGACCTGGCCGCTGCAGGGCTCTCCCCCGCCTCTGCAGCCACGCAAGTGCAGCAAGCGTTGTATGGAGAACCCGTGGCGCAAGTGAACATGGGAGTTCGTCGCTATGACCTTGTGGTGCGGCTTGCAGAATCTGAGCGATCCAGCGTGGATCAGGTGATGGATCTGCAGTTGCGCGGCCAGAATGAGGGTGGCCCGGGCGCCTTGGTGCGACTGCGCGAGGTCGCCGACATTGGGCCTGAACGCACGAGCAACCTGATCACTCGTGAAGGCACGCAACGCAAAGCACTCGTCTCCGCAAATGTGGCGGATGGTTACAACCTGGGCGATCTGGTGGCACACGTACGGACACGGATTGATCCGCTGGTTGAACGCGCCGGATACCGCGTGCACTACGGGGGACAGTTTGAGGCTCAACAATCAGCCAGCCGTTCTATCTATCTCATGGGCATTGGTGTGGTGGTGATGATGTTTCTGCTGCTGCAGCTTTCAACCGGAAAGTCTCGAGTGGCACTGCTGGTGATGCTCAATCTTCCCCTTGCGCTCATCGGTGGCGTTGCGGCGATCTTTCTGAGCGAGTCTCCATCGGTGGTGGACAACGTGTTCGCGCTGGCGGGCGTGGGGGAACACCGCTACGTTGCGCCGGTGATCTCAATCGCCAGCATGGTGGGCTTTGTAACGCTCTTTGGAATCGCAGTGCGCAACGGCATCCTTCTAGTGAACCATTACGAACACTTGCAAGTGCACGAGGGCAAAACGGTCCCCGAAGCCATCATGCAAGGCTCCATGGAGCGGCTAGTGCCGATTCTCATGACCGCCCTCACCGCGGCTCTGGGCCTCATTCCGCTGGCGCTGGCACATGGCGAGCCCGGCAGCGAATTGCTTGCTCCCCTCGCCATCGTGGTGCTGGGGGGGCTCATCTCTTCCACGTTTCTAAATCTGTTTGTCGTACCTGCTGGATACGCATTCGCCCTGCGGGGCACACACTTTCACCAAGGAGTCTCCCCATGAATCGAGTTCACTCTGCCATCGCTCTCAACCTAAGCGTTGCTGCGCTTGTTTTTGGTAGCAGCATGCTGGGGTGCGAAGGCAAGTCTGCGTCAAAGCCCCAAGGTGCCACGACGGGCAAGGATGATCACGCCGGGCATGACCACGCAGGCCATGACCACGACGGCCATGACCACGATGGCCATGACGGCTCAGACCGCGCGGCTGGCCACGACGACCATGGTCACGCCGCAGGCCCTGCCATCGCGCTGGGCACTTCCACCATCGGCGGCTTTGGCGTGGTGGTGACGCGAGACGCCGGAGCCATCACCGCAGGCAAGGAGGCCGCGATTGATGCCACGGTCACACCCGCTGCCGCAGGGGGATCCAAGGTGAGCGCTGTGCGGTTCTGGATCGGCACGGCAGACGCCAAGGGCTCCACCAAGGCCAAGGCTGACATTGAGGATCCCAAGGAGCCCACTCGCTGGCACACCCATGTTGAGATCCCAAGCCCCCTTCCGGTGGGCAGCATGCTGTGGGTTGAGATCGAGGCCGAAGGTGGTGCAAAGTCAAGCGGAAGTTTTGACCTCAAGTCCTAATCGACGCCATATCGATCACGAATCGGTACTTCACGTCGCTCTTGAGCATGCGCTCATAGGCGGCATTGATCTGCTGGATTGGAATGACTTCCACTTCTGAAACGATGTTGTGCGTTCCGCAGAAGTCCAACATCTCTTGTGTTTCTGCGATTCCGCCAATGAGTGAGCCCGCGATCGAGCGGCGGCCAAAGATTAGGCCCATGACCGCAGGTGACGGATGTGGATGCTCGGGAGCACCCACAAGGCACATGGTGCCATCGCGCTTGAGCATGTTCACGTACTGGTCCAAATCATGTGACGCGGCAACTGTATTGAGAATGAAGTCAAATGAGCGCGCCTGCTTGGCCATCTGATCGGTGTTGCGGCTGATCACCACGTGATCGGCGCCCATTCGCTTTCCATCCTCCACCTTGCTCTCAGAGGTGGTAAAGAGAACGGTCTCCGCACCCATGGCGTGTGAGAACTTGAGACCCATGTGCCCCAAACCTCCAAGCCCCACGACCCCCACGCGCTTGCCGGGGCCAACCTCCCAGTGACGGAGCGGCGAATACGTGGTGATGCCCGCACAAAGCAAGGGCGCGGATGCGGCCATGTCTAGATTGGCCGGCACCCGAAGCACAAAACTCTGATCGACCACCATGTGCTCTGAGTAGCCGCCGTAGGTCACACCGCCAGTGTGCGGATCGGGGGAGTTGTAGGTGAGTGTGGGAAAGGCTTGGCAGTACTGTTCAAGGCCTTCCTTGCAGTCTGGGCATGTTCGGCATGAATCCACCATGCATCCCACCGCAACTCGTTGACCAACCTTGAAGCCGCTCACGCGGTCCCCCACGCCCGTTACGGTGCCCACGATTTCATGCCCAGGTACCACGGGGTAGACAGTCATGTGCCACTCATTGCGCGCAATGTGCAAGTCAGAGTGACAGACCCCGCAGTGGGAAATCTGGATCTGCACATCAGTCGCCCCCACAGCGCGGCGATCAAGTGCAAAGGGTGCGAGCGGCGAGGCAGCAGATTGAGCGGCGAAGGCGCGTGCTTTGAGCATGTTGACATCCAAGAATTCAGGGTGCGAGTGCGGGCATCGACGCGTGAGACTACGCCTTACACTGCGCCCATGAAGAACCCAGCCACCGCCTTCGTTGCCGGAATCCTGTGCGCCTCTGCAATCTCAGCCCTTGCGCTGATGGCTCCACCCGTAAAGCCCGCTGCCGCTCCGCCAGCCAAAGGGCTTGAAGTTGACAGAAAGGTGATCGACGGCGAGTTCATCGGCCAACTCATGGCGGCAGCCGCCCAGACCCCGGGGTTCTTAGGTGCAGATGTGGCACAGACGCAAACTGGCAAAGGGGTGATCTTTGTGTGGTTCAAGAACAAAGATGCGGTTCTCGCCTTCTACAACAACCCGGTGCACCAAGAGGCGATCACCCGCAGTGGTGCTGAGCGCTCGTACGGCAAACCCATGGAGGGAATCTCCAACGAGGACGGGCCGATCATGGTGGTTGCCAGCGCCAAGCCGGGCAAGCCCGACCCCGCGCACCCGGACGTTGAACCCAAGGTGGAACTTGCCATCGAGATGTATGCGGCCCTTCCCGGCGGGGTGCGACTTGGCGGCGGTGGATTTGCCCCAGAGACCTTTGTGGATGTGGCCAAGGCGCACAAGAAGCCTGGTGCCGCGCCAGCAACGCCGACGCTAGGAAAGTAAGCCTGAGGCTTGCGGGGAAGTCGGCAGGACCACAAGGTCGCGTGGAATGGAGCGCACACTGGCCACTCCACATAGGGCCAGAGCGGTGTCCAATTCTGCCCGCAGAAGTTGAAGCACTCGCTCCACGCCGGCCTGGCCAGCAGTCGCCAGCCCCCACAAGACGGGGCGACCGATGGCCACTCCCGTGGCTCCCAGAGCGAGCGCCTTGACGATATCTGTGCCGCGCCGGACTCCGCCGTCCACAAAAACTTCCGCTCGCCCTGCGACGGCCTGCGCGATGGGCTCCAGCACGTCGGCCGTGGCGGGCGCCGTGTCTAACTGCCGACCGCCGTGATTGCTCACCATCACGCCGCGCGCCCCAAGCGTGACTGCGGTCACCGCATCGTCAGGTCGGCAGATTCCCTTCACCAGTACCGGAAGCGGAGTGGCATCGCGCAGCCACTCAAAGTCCTTCCACGTGAGGCTGTCATCAATCGCCCACCCCAAACTCTCACCGATCCCCCTGCCTGTATGGCCAGTGGGACCGCCTGGCCTCTGCAAGTTCACGATGCTCATGCCTGCAGGCACGCAGAAGTGATTTCTAACGTCCTGTTCGCGCATCCCCCAGACGGGGTTGTCCACCGTAAGCACCAGCGCGGTGCAGCCGCAGCCGTGCGCCCGCTGTGCAAGATCGCGCACGAACGCGCGATCCTTGCCCAGATAGAGCTGCATCCACACGGGCCCGGTGGCTGCGCGGCAAACATCATCCACGCTCGTGGTGCTGAGGCATGACAGAATCATCGGCACGCCTGCTGCCCCTGCTGCGCGCACCGTGGCCAGTTCCCCGTGCGAATGCGCCATGCATTGCAAGGCTGTCGGCGCAATCACCACCGGCATTGCGGCGGGCGCACCCAGAATGTTTGTCGCTAACTGCCGGTTTGAAACGTCCACCAGCACGCGGTAGTGCAGTTGCATGCGCTCCCATGCTTGGCAGTTTTCGCGAAGCGTGACCTGGCCCCATGCGCCCGACCGAAAGTAGTCCGCCGCGGTTCGCGGCAGCACTGCAAGCGCGTGCTCCTGGAAGTCAGCGAGCGAGACGAAGTTGGAGAGATCCCACACAGCCTGCGCGGGTGCTTAGCCGCCCGTCTCCAGGTAGGTGTAGCCGGAAAGGCCAGCCTCGTATTGCTTGAGCAGAGTTTGCGATTCGGCGACGGTCATCTGCTTGGCCACCACGGCTTTCTCGCATTCGCGGCGCAGTTCACTAAACAATCGATTCACGTCGTAGTGCACGTAGGAGAGCACATCGCGAACGGCATCGCCTTCAATCACTTCGTCAATCCACCACTCGCCGTTCTCGTCCACCTTGACGTGCGCCACGTGCGTGTCGCCAAAGAGGTTGTGCAGATCCCCGAGGGTCTCCTGGTACGCACCCACCAGGAATGCGCCAAGCAGGTACTCCTCGCCATCCACAAAGTCATGCACTTCCATCCACTTCTGCACGTCGTGGTCATCCACAAACCGGTCGATTTTGCCGTCGCTGTCGCAGGTGAGGTCCGCGATGGTCGCCTTGCGCGTGGGGCGCTCATTCAACCGGTGAATGGGCATGATGGGAAACAGTTGGTTGATGGCCCACACGTCGGGCATGGATTGAAAGATGCTCAGGTTGCAGAAGTAGGTGTCGCTGAGGGAGGTTTCGAGGTCCCCAAGCTCCTCGGGCGGACGGGACATTCCCCGTGCGGTGTCTCGGATTTTGGCGCAGCCCGCCCAGAAAATGCGGTCCACAAGTGCACGATGCTCCAAGCTCATCAACCCCACGCTAAAGAGCCGGAGCGCTTCATCTCGATCCTCAAGCAAATCGTTGTAGTTCTCTAACAGCCGACGCTCACTGATGGACTGATAGACCTCATAAAGGTCGGTGAGCGGGCGGGGTAATTCCTCACCCGCCGCGGCGGCGGGCAAACTTGCGGGCACCGTAAAACGATCGAGGCGGTTGGCGCCCAACACGTCAAAGATCAGCACGCTTTGCTGTGCCACCATGGCGCGGCCGCTCTCGCTGACGATAATGGGGTGCGTTACCGACTCCTCGTCGCACACCGTCATGATCTTGTAGACGATGTTGCTGGCGTACTCCTGCAACGTGTAGTTGGTGCTGAACTCAAAATTGGTTTGACTGCCGTCGTAGTCAACGCCCAGGCCACCGCCGATGTCCAGGTACTTCATGCCCGCGCCGGACTTGGCCAACTGCGAATAAATGCGCGCCAATTCATTCACGCCTTGATTCACCTGGCGAATGTCATGGATCTGGCTGCCCATGTGGCAATGAAGGAGTTGCAGGCAATCAGCCATTCCCTTTTCGCGAAGGATGTCAAGCACTTCAAGCACTTCATTCAGGCTGAGGCCAAACTTGGCCTTCAGCCCGCTGGAGTGGCGCCAACGCCCTGCTCCCTGAGTGGCCAGATTGATTCGCACGCCAATGGCCGGGCGAACATTGTGCGCTTCAAAATAGCGCAAAACCAGCTTGAGTTCGTTGATGTTTTCGATCACCGGAATGATGTTCCGGCCCAACTTGGCGGCCAGAGCAACAAACTCAATGTATCGCTCCTCCTTGAAGCCATTGCAGATGATGAGGCGCTCGCGCGTTTCGCCAGTCATGCCCATCACCGCAAGCAACTCGGGCTTGCTACCTACTTCAAGTCCAAACCCAAGGGCGTTGCCGGCATCGCGCACTTCTTCGACCACGCGTCGCTGCTGATTCACCTTGATGGGAAAGACTGCTTGATAGCTACCGCGGAAGCCGTGTTCAAGAATGGCGCCTCTGAACGCCTCAGCGATGTCCTCAAGGCGTCGCTGCAGCAGGTCACTAAAGTGCACCAGCAACGGCGTGCGAAAACCGCGCTCGCGCATGCCGGCCACCACGTCGTACAAGTCCACTTGCGCCGTGTGCTTGCGGGTGGGTCGAACCACCACGTGCCCCTGTTCATTCACATCAAAGAAGCCCTTGCCCCAATTGCGAATGGAGTAGATGGAAGCCGAATCGTCGGTGGTCCATCCTGGTTCGGTCGCCGGGCGCGTGCTGCGCTGGCGCAAAGAAGCGGCTTGACTCGACGAGTCAGTCAGTGTGTCGGCCATCGAACTTTCGGTGCTCAGGTAAGGGTGGAATGGCGCGCGGTCAACGGCCGCTGCGGATCTAGGCCAACGAGTGCCTACTGGAGGCAAATGATAGATAGTGCGGCGGCTAACACAAGCAAAATTCTCAACACTTGTGCGGGGCGGCATGTGCACGGAGTGCTAGCCGGCGGCACCCTCCCGCAGGCTTTGCGCGATGCTGGCCTCGTGCACCCGCACGCTGGCTCGGTCGAGTTGCTCCTTGGCTTGCTGAAAGGCCTGCGCGTCAACTTGCCCCGGTTCGCGCTCTGCCAGCGCCACAAACCCCTGCAGGCGCGTCAGAAGTTGGTCCAGCTGCTGAAGGTACGCATGGTCAAGAGTGGCTCTCACGCGCTCCAAGGCATCTGAAATCCACTTGATGTCCAGGCGAGCGTTCACGGCAAGGTCCACCACCCGATGCAGGTGCATGTCAGTCCGGGCATGCTGGACGGACTCGGCTTCCATGGCGTTCACTTCTTCGGCCGTAAGCCCGTAGGTTGGGACCACCTGAATGCTGGCGCGCTTTCCGCTCCGACGTTCCACGGCGGCAACCTGCAGCACTCCATTCTCATCCACCAAGAACTCCACTTGGATCTGGGGAATGCCCGCGGGCATGGGCGGTATGCCGCGCAGGTCGAAGCGCCCGATGGATCGGCAGTGCTCCACCATTTCACGCTCCCCCTGCAGCACGTGAATGCGAACACTGGTTTGACCATCCACACTGGTGCTGAACATCTCCGTGGCGCGGGTGGGAATGCTGGTGTTGCGCATCACCAGTTTGGCCACCGCGCCGCCGACGGTTTCAATGCCCAAGGAGAGCGGAACCACATCCACCAGCAGCAAGTCCTTGCGCGCACCTTGCAATACGCTCGCCTGAACCGCGGCACCGAGCGCCACCACTCGCTCCGGATCCAGCGCGGTGTAGGGCTCCAACCCAAAGAACTCTGCCACCGCGCGTCGCACGGCGGGAATGCGCGTGGAGCCGCCCACCAGCACCACGCGAGCAACCTTTGGATTGCCTGCATCCTGCATGGCGCGCTGGCACGCCTTCAAGGTGCGCTGAATGAGCGGCGCAATGAGCTCCTCAAACTCACCCAAACCAAGTGCGCGGCGGTATTGGCGGCCATCTTGAACTTTGACTTCAAGCGCCGCCGTCTCCTGCCGCGAAAGCGCAATCTTGGCACCCTCCGCCAGCAATCGCACCCCTTGCTTGGCCCCGGGAGAGGCGTTAAACCCGCCGCCAAACTGGGCGCTCATTTCTCGCAGAACCAGCTCCACGATCAAGTCATCCATGTCATCCCCACCCAACCTGGTGTCCCCCGCCGTGGACAGCACTTGAAAGTACTCCCCACTGCCACTCGGGTCAGACGTGATCTGCAAGATGGAGATGTCAAACGTACCGCCGCCAAAGTCATACACCGCGATGACTTCAGGTTGACGCTCTCCGTCTGCCGTGTGGTGGGCGGACTGTCGTGCGCCAATGCCATAGGCCAACGCCGCGGCGGTGGGTTCATTCACAATGCGCACCACTTCAAGTCCGGCCAGCTTTGCGGCGTCCCGAGTGGCTTGGCGCTGCGAATCATCAAAGTACGCCGGCACGGTGACCACCGCGCGGCTCACGTGAACCCCCAGCGCGGCAGAGGCCGTGGCGCGAAGCTGGCTCAATACATGCGCGGCAACTTCCTGCGGCGTGACCGCGGTCGTTCCCACTTGGAACGCCACCATGCCGCGAGTTCCCTGCACCAACGGCGGACCCTGAGCCAACGCTTGCGCGGCGCGGCTCTCTTGCCAGCCCCGACCCATGAACCGCTTGGCACTGGCCACGGTGCACAGCGGATACTCCGCAGCTTGGTTGCGGGCGTCAACACCCACCACTGGGGGCGCATCCGCACTCAGACGCACCACGCTGGGCAGCAGTGCGCGGCCCATGCTGTCCTCTAGAACTCGCGGCCCCGAGTGATCGCAGATGGCCACCAGCGAATTGGTGGTGCCTAGGTCGATGCCCACGATTGGATCGGTGCCGCCTTGCATCACCGTCGTTGTGGTCCCGCGTCAGGCAGCCGCTGCAGGAACCTTTCAAATCTCCGGTCCGCCGCCTTTTGCAGCGTGTGCACCAACGATTGCACGCTTTCGTCTGGCCCGCGAATCTCAAAGGAACGCGAGCGCCCCTCCGACTGAAGGCGAAACTCTGCCAGGGGCGTGTCTGCTTGAGTGCGCGCTGGATTCTCCGCAGTCAGCCAACCCGCGTTGTCAATGAGGGTGCGCACCTGCTTACCCTCCTCAGGTGTGAGGGGGCCGGTCCATTCGATCTTTCTATTGAGCGCCGGCAGACCGCCCGCGTAGCTCAACGTGCCGTTGGGCTCCAAGACAAAGTACTGGTACTGCCGCGTGGGAACCTGCGCATACCAAAGGGTCAGCCCCACGCCTCCTGTTGGAGAACTCACATCGTTTGGTGACGCGAGGGGCTTGTTGCCACACGCGGACATCACCAGCGCCACGAACACCATGGCAGCACGAGCGCCCAGACGCCAGTTCACGGCGAACTCCTGCCCGCCCTCACGTTGCGATACTGCGCGTACGGATCGGGGCCGTAGTCGTAGCGTTCGGGGGCGATCTCTTGAAGTGTGTAGTCAGGAATCCACGCCAGTGCGGCGAGCGTTCGCACCAACTTGGCGGTTGCCGCATCCACCGGTTCCTGGCCCTGAGACACCCGCACAAACGACCATCGACGGCCATTGGCGTTAATGGCCACGATGATGATTCGCTCACCCTTCACGGGGCGAATCATGTCGGGGTTGGCCGGCCCGTTGGCCAATGACGCATCGGCAAAGCCCGTTTGGGTGCACATGGCCCACATTTCAGAAAACTGCTGCTGGTACAGACGGCGAGCTCTGCCAGGACGCGACGTGCGGTCTACGTAGGGGCCGGTCTCGGCATGCAGGGCTCCATCAGGAAACAGCACGTAACGCCCCGCTCGCTCTTCGACTCGCAAGCCTTCCGGCAGCCCTTTGCCCACGAGCACGGTGACGTCGATTTCCAAGTCTTCAGGGGTGACGCCCGTTGGCTCATCCCGCAACGCGGGCGCAGCCTCTGCGGCTGGAATGGCGCGCACGAAGTACCCCGGGGGCGGCGCGGCAGGTTGGGGCGGCGCAGCCTTGCACCCGGCAAGAATCAGCAGGAGTGCCATGCACGCAGCGCGAGTCATGCGCCGGATGCTACCCTTGCTGCCCCGACATGCGGACCAGCGTCACATGGGTCAACGACTACTTGGATCGCCCTGCCACTGAGCAGGAACAGGCGGACTTGCTGACTGCTGCCGGGCTGAACTTTGACGGCCGAGAGACCGCCGACAATGGCGAGGTCTGGCAGGAGATTGAGACCACCAGCAATCGCGGCGACTGTCTGTGCCACGTCGGCATGGCGCGTGAGATCTGCGCCATGAGCGGGCGAACCCTCAAGTGGTCAGTGGCGACCGCCACCGCCAAGGCCCCCGCTGCCAGCACGTTTATTCGAGTCACCAATCACGAGCACGCCGGGTGCCCTCGTTACACCGCGCGGGTGATCCGCGGAGTGAAGGTGGGTCCTAGCCCCGAGTGGATGCAAAAGCGGCTTCGGGCGATCGGTCAGATTCCCCGCAACAACGTGGTGGACTGCACCAACTTTGTGCTCTTTGAGTTGGGCCAACCCACCCATGTCTTTGACTTGGACAAGTTACGTGGGGGCCAACTTCACGTTCGGCGTGCCACCCAAGGAGAGAAGTTCTTGCCCATCGGCGAGGGTGCTGCAGAGGTGGTGCTCCGCCCCTCCGACCTCGTCATCGCCGACGCTGAGCGGCCGGTGGCCGTGGCCGGCGTGAAGGGCGGAGCGCTCACCGCCGTCACCGATCGCACCACAAACATTGTGCTCGAGGCCGCGGCCTTCAGCCCCGCCGCAGTTCGTGCCGCGAGCCGTGGCCTGCGCATCTCCAGCGACAGCAGCTACCGATTTGAGCGGGGAGTTCACCCTGCTGAGGTCGACGCCGCCGCTGATCGGCTGGCCGCGCTCATCCTTGAAACGGCGGGTGGCACACTCTGCGAGGGCGTTGTTTCTGACGGCGCGGCCATCCCTGCCGCACGGACTATCGAGGTGCGCCCGGCGCGCGTGAACTCGTTGCTTGGAGTTGAAGTCCCGCTGATTGAGATCGAGGATGCGCTGCGCACACTTGGGTTTTCACCCGTGGTGCGAGGATCGGTCGTGGTGGCTCATGTGCCCCCTCGGCGGATGGACATCGAGCGCGAAGTCGACCTTATTGAAGAAATCTGCCGCATCCACGGGTTGGACCGCATTCCGGTCAAGGATGTCATCTCGCTCCGTGTGACTCCCGTGCAGCCCTCTGTGGCGGCACCGCGCGCGGTAAAGGATGCCTTGGTGGGTCTCGGATTTGTGGAAACGGTTACGCACACGTTGGTGAGTGAGCGTCACGCGGCGCCCTTCTTGAGGGCGGGCGCGCAGGCTCTGCGCGTGGACGAAGAGCGCGCTGGTGGCGCGCCAGTGCTGCGCCCATCCATCGTGCCAAGCCTGCTGGAAGTGAAGCGCCGCAACGCCGACAATGGCACCGCCCACCTAAAGATCTTTGAGTGCGCTCATGTCTTTGGCCCGGCTGCTCCGCACGAACGAAGTCACGTTGCGCTACTCACCGATGAACCACACCAGGAGCCGCTGCGCTGGTTGAAAGGTGTGTGTCATCGGCTGGTGCGCCTTCTGGCAGGAAGTCACGCGGAGTTCCGCGTGGAGCCCACACCGACAGACGAATGCGCCCCCTACTATCAGGTTCAAGCCGGTGTGTACGCGGATGACATTTGCATTGGGAGCATAGGCGTATTGCATCCCACGGTGCTGGCCACGTTTGGTCTCGATGGACCCTTGGCGTGCGCGGAGCTTGAACTCTCTGCGCTCTACCCGGGGTATCCCCCCGATGCCCGGGCGCAGGCGTTGCCCGCATTCCCCGGCATCGATCGAGATGTGAGCGCGATTCTTCCAGAGGCCACCCCATGGTCTGACGTGGAACGTGTGGTGAATCATCTGGCGCTGCCGTGGCTTGAGAGCCTTTCCTTTGTGGGCGCGTACCGGGGCAAGCAGACCGGCGCGGACCGCAAGAGCGTCACCATGCGTCTGGTCTTTCGCGCGGCTGACCGAACGTTGCGGCGCGATGAAGTGGATGGCTCGATGGCACTTCTGAGTCAGGCTCTGGCCAAGCAACTCGGCGCGGAGCTGCGAGCATGACGCCCTGCCCAACCAGGCGGCTGCCATGCCGCTGAAGCACCTGACCATGGAGGAGTTTTGCGCGGCACTCGCCGCGCGCACTCCCGTTCCGGGTGGAGGTGCCGTGGCCGCCACGGTGGCCGCTCAATCTGCGGCGCTGCTGGGCATGGTGCTGGAGTTCACCGTGGACAAGCCGGCGCACGCCCAGCACGATTCGGTGAATCGCGCGGCCCTGGAGCGGGTTCGGCACCTTTGCGCACGCGCGCTTGACTTGGCCGATGTGGACTCTGCGGCGTATGCGGCCCTCAACGCTCTTTGGAAGTTGCCGAAGGACTCCCCCACCCGCATCAGCGCGTGGGATGGAACTGTGAAGGCAGCCATTGACTCCCCCCAATCCATCTTGGTGCTTGCAGCCGAACTTGCTCGGCTGGCGGAAGCGCTGAAGAGTTCGACCAATCCGCATTTGTCCAGCGACTTGGCCATCGCGCACGATTTGGCGCACGTGGCTGCGCGTGCCGCCGCGCACAACGTTCGGGTGAATCTTTCCAGCGTGAACGACCTGCACGTGCGCGCCGCCGCAGAAGCGCGCATGCGCGACACTCTGGCGGCGGCGGGCGCGGCGTGAGCGGGGTGCTACAAACCATCGCTGGCGCTCTGCTGCTTTTGGGTGCAGGAGTGATCATCGCTTCGATCCTGTACCTGTGGGGTCTTTGGCGGGACACGCTGCACCCTCCTCGCCGCACCATGGCTTGGGCGCTGGCGTACGGGCAGACCGCACATCCCGAAGATCTGGGGCTTGTCACCAAGGAACAACGGTTTCCTCGCGCCGATGGTGATTCAACACCGTGCTGGCTGGTACAGGGCCGCTCGCCGCACAGCGCGCTCATCACCATCGTGCTGCACGGCCACGGCCGCTCGCGCTGGGACAGCCTGCGTCGCGTCACACCCTGGGTTGAGTGCAGCGCACTGGTGGTGCTGCCCGACCTTCGCGGGCACGGCGAGGCCGCGGGTCGCACCGCGCTCGGCCGCCAAGAAGGGCGCGATGTGGTGCTGTTGATGAACGAGTTAGCAGTGCTTCATCCTGGTGCGCGATTTCAATTGGTGGGCCACTCCATGGGTGCCGTGGTGGCCATCCACGCCGCAGCGCATGTGGTGGAAAGCGGCCCCCCTGTTGAGCGGGTCGAAGCATTCGGCCCCTACGAGTCCGTGAGCACACCGCTACGCGCGCGGATTTGGGTGCGGGGGCTCCCTGGAGGTGTGTATCCCGCTTGCATTCTGAAACTGGTGAGGCTGTTCCACGGACCCGAGGTTGCCACGTCAGTCTCTGCCGCTCGTATCAAGTCTGGACTCACACTACACGCCGACCGCATGGACGAAGTGTCCCCCGTGCGTGACGCTCAAGCCATCGCCAACGCGGCGCCCAATGCAACACTCATCCTCACCGAGGGCGTGCCTCACGCAGATCTTGGAGTACCTGCTCCGCCTATTCCCCTTGGCCTGGCATCAGCCAGTAGCGCGCCACAAGTCCATTCTCACCCATCTTGATGCTCCACACGGTTGAGCCCACGTATTTGGCCAGCGTGGCCGGCTCCAGGGCCGCCAAGTGCTGAAGCGAGTTTTCTGGCATGGTGAATCCCACGCGTTTGGCCCACGGAGAGTCATCCGCTTGCTCCATGAGCTGGCCCATGGAGGCGCTCTCTTCGGCGGCGAGTTTGATCATCTCTCGATCAAATCCCCAACGGGCCACGATGTCGGTGAAGCCCCAGCCCACCAGGGGCTCAGTTCCCGCCGCGGCGGCAGCTCTCTTGTACGCGCTGTTTTCCGCCAATGACGGAAGGTCCTTCTGGCCCACCGCGCGCATCGCCTGCTCCACTTGCTTGCCATCTCCCATGGCGATGTACCCATTGGACACCCCCACAGACATGGGCGAGCCAGCCCCGCTAAAGATGGTGTTGCCGTCGACGTCCCGGGGTTCCATTCCCATTTGCGGTCCAAACTGAGCCAGCACCGGAACCACCGCCTTGGGGTTGGAGCACGCCATGATGGTGTTTCCAACCAAGCTCTCAGGGGTCACGGGCTGACGAATTTGGCTGGAGAACCACATGCTTGGCCCAATGGCGTCCAGAGCTTTGGTAACCGCGGGCCCGTAGTTGATGAGCCACTGGTCGAGCATGTCCGTAATTTCCGGGGGAAGGTTTGCCGCCAGCGAGTTGACCAAGGGCATGAACTCCTTGAATTGAACATTCATGCGCCCATATGAAACGGAGTCCGCGCCGATCAGCGAAGGCGGCTTGTCCACCGGGGCGCTTGGCCCCAGCATGGACCATAGGCCAGTCTTGGGTCCGCTCATGAGTGCGGTTGCCGTCACTTCAATCTGGCCGCGCGTGCCCTGAACATCCAGACCCACGCACCAAGCCTTCACGTCACCCAGGAGCGTCTGCAGCACTGGTTCCATCATGGCGAGGGGGCCCATTCCTGTTCCCGGCATCGCCTTCTGCAGCGGGCCGGTCAGCACAACCGCTGAGACGTCCTGCTCGCCCAGTTGATCCATGGCGCTCTGGTACTCCCTGGAGTCCGGCACCTTGCTCTTGCGCTTGCCATCCACGGCTTCCAGCGCGTCTTCAATACCACCGCGCTCGGTGGACACAAAGAAACGCGATCCATCGCGCACGTAGAAGAGCTTCTCGGTGGTGCGCGAAACCTCAACACCCATCTGTCCGCCGTAGCGCTCGCGAATGGCCTTCATCGCCTCGTCTTCGGGCAGAAACACGGTGGTCACCTTGCGGCCCAAGACCTCATCACCAGTTTCAGTGCGCCATTTGTCGGTCTTGACAGCATCAGCCAGCACCGCATCAAGAAGCTGCGATGCGGCATCGGCGCGCGCACCCCAATCGCCGTAGAAGAGAATGTTGGGCTCGTCGGTGTCAAGCTCAGCGTTGTGCGAGGTGTAGAAGGCCACTCCAAATGCGTCTGGCCACGTGGCGGATCCCTCCGGCGCACCCAGCTCCTTCACGCGCTTGTCCATGTTGCCCGTGGCACCCTCGGTGCCAAAGATCTTTTTCATGGGCTCCGTCTGCATCAACTTGTACAACCCGGTGAGCTTCCACGAGTCCAGGCTCTTGCTCCAGGAATCCGCAGCCACCAGCACGTAAGTGCTGTCGGGGGCCATCGAGCGAATGGGAAGCGGGCCATCCGCCGCGCATACAGCACCAGCGGCACATGCAAACGATGCGACCGTGACAATAAAAATCCCAGAGCGATTCATGAGTGTCCTTTGAATGTGAGCAAGGGTAGACGTCTATTTGGAAGGGGTGCCAACGGGTTCAGGATTGCCATCTTGAAGCGCCCCCGGCGCACCCGACTGAGGACGAGGTGGAGGTACGTGATAGAAGTGCCCTGAGTTCGGGTTGTTCTTATCAAACGCAAAGGCCTCGCGGTGGCGAACGAAATCCTTCAGATATCGGCTTGGAATGGCAAAGCCCACGTTCTCGCCGCGGGTGATCTTCATGTTGGTGATGCCCACCACTTCTCCGCGTAGGTTGAAGAGTGGCCCCCCGCTGTTGCCTGGATTGATGGGCGTGTCAGTCTGAATGTAGGTGCGCCCTTCCATTTGCATGGCGGGCACGCTCACCACGCCTTCAGTCAGTGTGCGCTCCAATCCCAGCGGATTGCCGATGGCAAAGACGCGCTGCCCAGCTTCCACCGATTCATCCTGCTCAACCGGGGCCACTTCAAAGGGCTTGCCATCCGGATGCTTGATCTTGATGAGCGCCATATCCATGGCACTGTTCACCGCTTCAATCTCAACGTCATCGATGTCAGCGCGCTTGAGCGAGCCATCCGCTTGCCGGAACCAGACCGTGGCTCGAAGTGCCCGCTCCCCCTGTATCACGTGGGCGTTGGTAATGGCATAGCCATCAGGACTGATGATGACTCCGGAGCCCAAACCACCGGGAGTGCTCACTTTGATCACCGCGGGGCCGAGCGATTTGGAGAGCTCCTTCGGAGGCAGAGTTGGAAGATCCTTGGCGGTGCTGTAGAGCAGACGGGCATCAGACTCCAACTTTGGCGCCACTTCAGCCCGGTCCACAGACTGCACCTGCTCCATATCGATCTGCAAGACATCGTCTCCAATATCAATCCACACCCGCCGGTCCGTCTGCTTCAAGATCTCACCCTGAACCTGTGCGCCGCTCTTGAGCTTCACCGTGCCGGTGTCGCCAGCGCCTAGGGAGAAAAATGCGGCGGCAAATGCGCTAATCACCACTGAAGTTCGTGTCTTGTTCATGAAGTGGGTTCCAGTTCCGTGCTGGGCTTACTATACGGCACACGACCCACCGCCATGAACCTGATTCACCATCCATTCATCGTGCTCCCGGCCGCACTCCTTGCACTTTTGACGGTGGCCCCGCCCGCCAGCGCGGGCGACGACATCGGAGCCCACTATGGCTTTGAGGGTATGGAGATCCTGAAGATCGACCCCAAGGCGGGGCCCTTTGTCATTCGTGACCTCAACAAGGACGGCCTGAACGACATTGTGGTGGTTGACAATTTCAAGAACCGCGTGGATCTGTATGTGCAAAAGAAGGACGCCAAGCCCACGGACGATGTTGAGCCCGCGCGCGGCGTGAACGAGTTTCCTGAGCATTGGCGCTTCAAGCGCGATTCGGTCACCGTGGACCGCGAAGTAGAGGCGGTGCTTCCTTACGACTACGACGGCGATGGGCTGGTGGACCTGATCATCTCCGGAAACAACCCGGCAGGAATTGTTTTTGTGCGCCAGACCGAACCGGGCACCTTCAAGGTGGTGCGCAAGCAATCGGTGCGCAACTTGGCGTCCAATCGCGATGCGCTGCTGGTGACCAACGTTCTTGGCGACTCCAAGCCAGAACTCATTTCAATTGTGGATGGCAAGATCACCATATGGCCGCTGGACAAGGATGTGCTTGGTGCGCCCGTGGAACTTTCGGCAGGCAGCGGCAGGTTTGTGGCCGTTCTCACCGAGGACTTTGACGGCAACGGAACCACGGACATCGTGGGGGTGATTCCTGAGGACCCCGCCCCCTTGCGCGCCTGGTTTACAGAGAATCAGGATGGCAAGTTGGTGACCGGGCCGCAGGTTCGCTTTGAAATGCCCCCAATTCGCGAGGCCACTGCGGTGCGATTGCCCAATGAAAAGGCGGCCATCATTGGCACTGTGGAGCGCCCCACCAAGCGCGTGGCGTTCTACCGCGTCGGTCGCAGCAACATTGAGGGCACGGGTCAACGCGACAACAGTTTGGTGACCTGGTCCTTTGAAGACCCCGCCAACCGAAAGCGCCGAGTGGTGCAGGCCGATGTCAACGCGGACGGTCTTCAGGATCTTGTGGCCACCAACACGCTGGGCAATTCACTCATGACCTACCGGCAGGAGTCCAACAAGGGTTTGGGGTCCCCGATTGCCAGCCCCAGTTTTGCCGATCTTGATTCCGTAGTGGTTGCGCCAACCAAAGAAGGCGCCATCGCATACTCCTTGTCCGAAAAGGAAGGCGTCGTGGGCCGGAGCACCGTCGGCAAGGATGGCTCGGTGAGCTTTCCACAAGCGGTTCAGTTGGGGGCTGGGCGCACGCCGGTGGCCATCAATCTGGTGGACTTGGATGGCGAGCGCAACATCGCCGTCGTCGCCAAAGATGGAAAGAACTACGTTGTGGAACTCGTTCCCGTGGACCGCGCAGATGATGTGAGCAAGCGCACCACCGTCAACTTGGGTGCACAGAGCCGTAGCCCTAACGCGGTAGTGGCGGTGGACGCGGATCAGGATGGTCTGACCGACCTTCTAGTGTTCACTCCCGACAAACCCATGATCATGCTTCAGGCGCAGGCCAAGTCGGCCGACGGCAAGGCGCCCGAATCGCCATTCAAGGTCCTGGAGAGCAAGGACATGGGTCAGTTTGGGCTCGTTCAGGCTGCCACCGGAGACAACACGCTCATCGTGGACATTGATGGAAGCGGAAAGGGTGAACTGTTGGTTGCCGATCGCAACTATGTGCGCGCCCTGCGCTACGAAGCCAAGCCTGCGTCCGGAGGCAGCCCCGGGTGGCAGGTCATCACGCAGATGAATGCCAAGAACACCGACGCCAAACTTGTGGCGGTAGCCCAATTGGGTGACAGCATTGTGGCGGGCGACCGGGACAACATGCGTGCCATCGTCTTTAAGAAGGACAAGGATGGCCGCTGGGAGCAGAACGAACAGATCGAAATCCCCGGCTTTAAGTTCAATCAAATCTATGCCGGCAAGTTTGGCGGCGATGCCAATGACGGCATTCTGGCCATCGGCGATGACAGCTTTGCACTGGTCAAGCTGGGGGGTCAAAGCGTGGTGCTTGACACCGTTGCCACATGGACCAGTGATGACACCCGCCATGTTCCGCACGAACTTGTGGTCGGCGACGTGAACGGAGACGGCTTTACCGATGTGGTGGTGCTTGATGGTGGAGAGCAGATGGCGCAGATTCTCTCCTTCAGTCAGACCGACCGCCTGCTCTACGCGCTGGGCTTTAAGGTGTTTGAGACTCGCCTCTTCTCAGGGGGCGACCGCCGCGAGTTTGAGCCAAGCATGGGAGCCATCGAGGATGTCACCGGCGATGGGCTGAAAGACCTTCTGTTGTTGACGCACGACCGAGTGTTGCTGTATCCGCAGAGCGCTGGCACCAAAGAAGCCTCTGCACCCAAGGAACCCAAGGGCTGATTTATGCCCCATCAGAATGCAGATGCCGCACTTGTTCTGCGCTCCGCCAAGCTCCTTGAGCTTTCGCGAGGGCTTGGTGCATCTGCAGATCTTTCGGTGATTTTGCAACTGGTGATTGACGCCCTACGCGATCTGTTGAACGCCGAACGCGCCACGGTTTTTGAGTACGACGCCAAGACTGACGAGCTTTTTACGCAGGTGGCTCACGGTCTGGGCGGAGATGCGCCCAAGGTGATTCGCATTCCCGCCAGCGCGGGCATTGCTGGTGCTGCGGCCAAAAGTGGGCAGATCGTCAACATTCCCGATGCCTACGCGGACACGCGATTCAACCGCGCGGTGGACGTCAAGACAGGCTTTCGAACGAACACCATTCTGGCCATTCCACTCATGGACCACGACGGAGCGCTGGTGGGCGTGGCACAGGTACTCAACAAGCGCACGGGGCCTTTTGACTCCAGCGACGAGGAGTTGGCGACGGGTCTTGCCGCCAGTGCGGCAGTGGCCATGCGCCGCGGTCGACTGATTGAAGATCGCGTTGAGCGCGTGCGGCTCGAGCGCGAGTTGGACGTGGCCAAGAGCATTCAAGCTGAGACCTTTCCCACCGATCTTCCCACGTTGCAAGGTTGGGATATGGCCGCGGAAAGCAGGCCTGCGGAGATGTGCGGCGGCGACGCCTATGACATCGTGCCAATCACGAACGACTCCATGACTGAGCCATCAGGGGCTGCGGACGCCTTGGTGCTCATGCTGGCAGACGCCACAGGACACGGAATTGCGAGCGCCCTGAGTGCGGTGCAGATGCGGGGAATGCTGCGCGTGGGTCTGCGCCTGAAGCACCCTATTGTGCGCATCGCTGAAGAGATCAACAATCAGATGTGCGACGACCTGCCCGATGGCCGGTTTGTCACGGCG
This sequence comes from uncultured Isosphaeraceae bacterium, assembly GCA_964640485.1. Taxonomy (GTDB): domain Bacteria; phylum Planctomycetota; class Phycisphaerae; order Phycisphaerales; family SM1A02; genus CAZXGD01. Next base: position 30,355 of record CAZXGD010000021.1, read on the forward strand.
TGGTTCGCACGAGTGTGCTGCAAGACCGGCGACACTGAAATGTGGTCCGCTGGCCAAGCGCCCATTCTGCTTTACAAGGCCGCCACTGACGAGTTCATCTCGTACTCCGCCGACGCTCCGCCCTGCGGGGTGTTTGCAATGCCCTACCCCCCCGAAGACGCACAGCGCTTCACCATGGAAGTTGGCGACATTCTCATCGCCATCACGGATGGGTTCTATGAAGCACCGGCCGCAGGAGGCGGCGCACGGATGAACGAGGATCACATCAAGCGAGTGATTCATGAAATGCGTGGCGCGAGTGCGCGACACATTTTGGATCACGTCAAGAGCGTGGTTCACGCGTGGTCCGGCCCAGGACCGCTTGAAGATGACCAAACTGGCGTCATTCTCAAGCGCGTTTCTGCCAGTTAGTGCTTGGTGTCACCGCTACTTGGATCGCAAACGCAACACGCCATCCCGCGGGTCTTCGGGGTCAGCCATCGCCAATCGATAGGGCGTGGCAAGCTTGGTGGGGCCAAATGTAGTTTCCAACGCCTTGAATGCCGCTTCGCACTCTTCCAAGTCACCCTTCTCAAACGCGGTGACTGCTCGTTCCACGGCCTCGACCCACCCCGCAGGCGGTGTCTCCACCATCAGCGTAAAGACCTCCACAGGAGTGCTCTGCCCCACCACAACCACTCGTCCCAGTCGCACCAGGATCAGGTCGCCCACGTCCTGCACCAGGGCGCGCGTTTGGCCATCCATCAACACAGCGGTACCAAACTGTTTGTTGGCGCTCTCGAGTCGAGCGGCCAGATTGGCGGCGTCCCCGATCACCGTGTAATCGTTGAGTTCTGGGGGTGCACCGCAATCACCAATGGTCACCACTCCTGTGGCAACGCCCAGCCTCAGGCTTACAGTTGGAAGCGACGCTCTGTCCGGACGCTTTCCAATGGCCGCTACCTGGCGCTGGCATTCCACGCAGGCTTTGAGCGCTAGCGTGCACTGATCTGGTTCCTCTCCGAAGGCACTCCAGAACGCCAGCACTCCATCACCCAGAAACTTGTTCACATAGGCGCTCTTGTCTGAGAGTTCCTTGGCCAATGCACCCATGTACAGGTTGAGTGTGGCCACCACGGCTTCAGATCCCAGCTTCTCGCTAATGGTGGTGAAGCCAGCCAAGTCACCGAACAGGATGCAAGACAATCGCTGCTCTCCACGCACACTCAGCGCATCGGGGTTCTTGACGAGGCGATCCACCAGCTGTGAACTGACACGCGCGCGGAACTGCCGGGTGATGCGTGCGCGCTCGCGTTGGTTGACAAACGACGCGGTGCCCAAGCCAACCACGTGCGCCAAGCCACCCGCCAGCACCGGTGCAGCAAGAGGAACCATCAGATTTCGCTCACCAAAGGCCCACACGCCGGCCACGGCAACATAGGCCACGAGCACACCCACCGTCATGGTTGTGGAGGCTCCTGCTCCGAATCGTGACACGCACACGCTGGCAAGGACGCCAAGCGCCATGGAGAGTAGGACCCCCGACCAAGGCGGTGCAAACTCAATGGACTGATGTTCGAGCGCCATGCCCGCAACCGCCGCATGAAAGTACACCCCTGGTGTACGCGGTCCGTACACGGTGTTAATCATGTCCGCTTCCAGCCCAGTGGCCATAAAGCCGATGAAGACAAGTTTGCCGTTCAGTTCATCGCGGAACTCCTTTTCAGCGGACTGAATGAGCGCACCGCCATCGCGAATACCTCGGTCCAAGCGCCACCACTCCAGGTAGAGCCCCGCCATCTTGCGCTCGTCTTCGGTCATGTCCTTCAGAATGTCCGATGAATCAGCAGTCAGATCGCCAACGAGGAACTCCCCCTGTTCCTTGATGGCCATTCGCACTTCTTCCGACGCCGGCACCGAACTCAGAGCCTGGTCCCCCAGATTCTGCAAGCTCACAATGTCTTGCATAATCTCGCGGTAACGCGACTCAAGCCGGGCCAACACCACCCGCTGCTCGGCAAGGTCGATCAGACGGCCGATACCAACAACGCCGGTGCCTTGCTGCGCCCCTTCGTGCGCCTCTGCTCCGATCGGCTCAAACATCCGCGTGGGCCAATCCACGTAGACATCCCCAGAGGCCAACGGCAGCGCCCAACCGTCGGGCATGAGCAGGTCACTTCCGTCCACTCGAAGTTCACTGGGCTTCTGCCGTTGATGCAGCATGGCCGCTGCCAGACCCATCTGCGGAATTGCTCCGTATGCACCCTTCCATAGGGGGCGTACTCGCCGGTATTGCCCGTCGGTGTCCGCTGAAGAGTTCACAAAACCAAGCGCAGCCGCTCGCTCGGCCAGCACTGCGATGGGGGGGAAATCCAGCGGTGAACCCTCTCCTGCACCCGGAGCCATAAAGCGGCTCAAGGTGCCGAAGCTCTGATCTGTTTCAAACGACTCCTTCACAACCAGTTCCTCGGCAAAGGCGCCAAGCGCGCGGTCTTCCCGCGTGACGCGGGCGCGGAATGCCGCGAAATCGGTCTGCGGCTCACCCGCTTGGCGGCGAGTGGTGAGGGTTCGCCAGAGCGCGTATTTTTTGAACGAATTGGGGCGCGCTAGGAACGCTTCACGCCGAGCACCGGAGAGCTTTGCGCGATCGGCAATGCTGGTCTCCGTGGCTGTCACATCCTCCGCGACCACCGCCGTGAGCGCCACTAAGTCGCGCTGACCGTCAGCACCGTTCCACACCGATCCGAGCAGTTTGCCTTCGTCCATCTGCGCGGCCAGCACGGTTGGCAAGCCTTCAATCGCAGCTGCCAGGGCCAGATCAAAGCTCGAGGCCACCTGGCTGCGGATGTCCCCCTGCGATTCAGTAAACAGCACGTCGGTGGCCAGCGTTCGCGCTCCCGCGCGGGTGATTTCCTGAATGGCTGCGGCGAGCAGATCGCGATGCCAAGGCCACCGTCCCTTGGTGGCTACCGCTCGGTCATCAATGGCCACCAGACGAATCTGATCGCTGAGCTCCGTGGGGGTCCATCGGGCGTATCGGAATCGCCAGTCCTCTGTCTTGAGTTCCGGCCAATTCAGAATTCGAAGTTCCGGCCAATCCAGCACCCTCAAGGCGCTTGCCAGCGAGACTGCGAACGTGGTTGCCAAGCCGGCCACAAGCACCGTGCGAAGAGTGGTGCGCACGCGTCGAGTCTATCGCCTGCGCCCGAGCGCAGCCTGCGTTACTGCGAGCCGCCGCCGGTGGCCGCAGCAGCCTGCGCCGCCAGTTCCGCAGCTCGGTCAGCCGCTGCGCGCGCCATGTCAGCCTCGATCAACGCTCGGTTTGCCGCTTCACCCGCGCGCTCAACATATTGGCGAGCGCTTCGGAAGAACATGCGCTCGGCATTGGACCGGGCGGTTTGCTCCAGAGTTGCCGCGTCCTGAGCACTGGCGGCAAGTTGTGCCGCAATGGCCATCACCTGAGCGCGCGAGTCACCCGATTGAATGGCTGCAGCAAGCGCCGGGTCAGTGTTAGCCCGACCGGCCAGCATCTGAGCCACGCTGTCGTAGAAGTTGGCCTGCGCCTGAATGTCCGCCATCGCTTGATTGGCGCTGTTCACCTGCCCTGCAAACTCGCCGGCTGCGCTGGCAAACTGTGCTGAATTCAAGCCATACTGATCGATCGTGGCCTGAAGAGCATCGGCTGCATTGCCATAGTTCACCGCAGTCTGGTAGTAACCGGCGGCTTCTTGCGCGTAGCCCGCTGACATGTTCGCCGCGCCGTCAGCCAGCCCAGCGCTGTGAATGGTTCGATTGCCGAATCCCACTGCAAGATTCCAATTGTCATTGCCCAAGGCCCGATTCATCTGGCCAAAGGTGAATTGTGCGCTTGCTTCGTGGCGCTCGGCGTTGCGACGTTCCTGGCGCGCGCCCTTCTCAGAGAGTTCGGCCCCGCGAGCTGCACCCTCGGCGCCGTCCAGCGCAGCCACATACGCGGTGCTGCTGATCGCCATGTCGGTGAGCGAAGCCATGGACGCCTGCGCCGCAATCTGGTTCGCCACTGCATCGTTGCTCGCGCCATGCGTGAGCCCAGCAAAGACCTGCGTGCCGTACTCGTTGACGCCCACGTAGGAGTTTTGCGCCGCCTGTAATTGCGCCAGTGCCGTGCTTGAAAGATTGTTCGACTGCGCCAACAGCGCGTCGATTTGCGACGCAATGTTGCCGATGGTTTCAGCGTGAGCAAGAAGAGCCAGCGCTTCTGCGTGCTGGAGCGATGCACCAGCCGCGCCCGCCGCACCACCGGCCGCCAGAGCTTCGGCATAGGCCTGTGCCGCAGCCGCCAATGCTCCCTCCATGTTCAGCCCAAATCGCTCAGCAAGTTGGAGCGCCAAAGCCTGCACCGCGGCAGCGGCATCGGCAGCGTCGGCAGCGCCCGCAGCACCACCGTTGGCCTGATTGGCAGCGGCCTGCGCGTTGGAGATCGCCGCCAACAGCGCTTCGAGCGCAGCGGCTCCCTGCGCCTGCACGCCAGCCAGATCAGCGCCGCTGGGTTGCTGGCCAGCGATGCCTTGGAAGTTGGAGTACTGCGAAAGAATCTGCCCCAGCGCTTGTTCCAGCGCGTCGAGCGCCAACAGTGCGCTCTCCATGGCTGGATTGCCGTACTGCGCAATGTTGCCCAGACTTTCCATGGCATTGGCAGCGGCTTGACTCAAGTTTCCGTGTGCGGATGTCACACCCGCGGCAGCGGTCGTGGCTTGATTGAGATTGTTCTGAGCTCCAGCGAGCGCGTCTTCTGCCGCGTTCACCGCCTGGGTGAAATCGTTGTGCGCAGCCACTGCATCAGCGTCTGCCTGTGCGGCTGCGGCGGCGCCAGAAATGGCGGCATCGCGATTCTCCACCGCAACATCACGCCAGTAGCCACCCAAGAGCGCAAAGACGCTCTCGGCGTAGGAGTTGGTCTCATCGGCCTGGGCGTCGGCGGCGTCAATGAGACCCGCTTGCGCCATCATGCTGCTGGCCATCGCGGCACGAACCGCCACAATCTGTTGGTAGAGCTGCTCCACCATGCCCAGCTGCGCTGCACGGACATCATTGCCAGCAGAATCGCGCGCTGCCTGAATTGCGGCGAGCGCCGCCTGCGACTGTGCCAGCGCCTGATTGGCGTTCGCCAGCGCGGTCAGCGCCTGGCTGGCTGCCGCCAAGGCGGCCTGCGTTTGAGCCTGCCCCGCGAGGCCAGCGATCATGCTTTGAAGATTTGCAACAGCGCTTTGGGCCGCAGCGGCCAATTGCGCCGGGCTGGCGCCGGCGGCGGCCAGCGCCTGCAGGTTGGCAAGCGCAGACTGATAGGCCGCGGCTGCGGCAGCCGCTGCGGGACGCGCGTTGGCGTCGATGCCCGCGACGATGGAGTTCACCATGGCCAACTGAGCGCCGATGTTGCTCATGGCACCCTGCGCGGACTCCAGTGCGCCATTCATACCCATCAAGGCGGCTGTGGCTTGCTCGGCAAGCACGCGCAAGTCGCCGGTGCCTTCATTGGCAATCACCGATTCAATCTTGCTCAGCAAGACGCTCGCGGAATTGTGCTGCGAACCAAAGCTGGACAAGTGCGAGTTGAGTTGGTTGGAGAGCTGATTCACCACCCCCTGGTGGTTCATCACGCTCTGCATGTTGCCCTGCACAGTGTTCAATGCTGCCTGATGGGCGCTGAGTGCGGCCATCGCTTCAGCATGACGTGCGTTGGCCAATTGCTTGAGCGCTGCAAGCACATCCTTTTGAGCAGACACTGCGTCAGCCGCACTTGCGGCTTGGAGCATGTATTCAATGGCAAGTGCAGTGCGCTCGTTAGCCAACTGCACGGAGCGTTGAATGCTTGCTGCCACCGAACCTTCAGAGGCACCCGAGGCAGCCTCGGCGCGACCGGTGGCGGCATTCTGCTTGGCCGCGCTACCCGCGCTTCCAGATTCAACAGGTGCGGGACCTGAAACAGCGTCCTTCACCACTTCCTTGTCATCAGACTTTGGGGCGGTGCCGAGTGTGGGCGGGGCCGCATTCACCAACGCCGCATGGACGGGATTCTGCACGCCTGTGGAACTTGTGGCTGCGCCAGAAAGCTGCACAGTTTGGTTGTTCAGCGCGTACTTGAGCTCGATGGCATTGATGACGTTGGTCTTGGCGCCCACGATTTCCAACTGCTTGAGCGCGCCAGTGGCCACGGCAAACTCAGTACCGCGAACGGCCAATGTGGTGCTGGGTGTCACCACTCGGAAATCATTGGTAAGCCCCACTCGATCGACCTTGAAGTCAGCCCGACCGCTGCGAACGGAAGCGGTGGTCTTGAGGACTTCCCCCTCCTGCATGACGGTGGGAATGGAAACATTGGTGCCACCGTCCATGAGAATGGTGGCGTTGCGTCCCACGCGAATGGCCGCTCGAGCACGGATTCCGGTCCGCACTTCCACGCCAGACTTGATGACATCGTTGACGGCTGCGTTGTTCCACGGGGACTTGTCATCCGCGCGCCATTGAACTTGACCATTCACGTCGATGAAAACTGCGCGCAGTTCCTCTGCGGCGGCAGGCGTGGCAGCAGCAGTACTGGCGGCCGACGTGGCACCTGGGGCCGCAGCCACGGCATCCTGCATGGGGAACGCGCTCACCGAAGAACCACACGCCAATGCGATTACCGAGCACGCAGCAAGCGCGCAGAGGTCACGACGAGTATTTGAATTTTGCAGCATGGGTCCGCCTACTCCAAACGGTGAATGTGACACGTCTTACGAACTGATCAACCAAGAACGGCTGGGCGTCGGCCGAACAACTCTCCGCATCGCCGCACAGACCGTCGCTACGGCTCAGACGCAGGTTCTGGGGCTGGACCCCTCATCGCTGGGGGTGCAACCACGGGGAGCGCCATTTTTACCGCTGCTTCGTTCAGCAACTGGTCAGGGGCGCCCGCAGGATCCGCGCCTACTCCGTCCTGACCCCCTCCCGGGGCCAGTGCGACAGGCTTACCATACCTTTGTATACGGCCTAGGCGATTCAAGAAATCAACGAACTCTGCACCCGATAAACTTTGATTATCGGTCCTTAATGGAAGGACGCCGTTGAAAACCAGCTCCCTGGTGGCGTATCGAGGGGTCGGGCCAAAGATCCGCATGGTGAGCCCCCCTTGAATTCCCAGAATCTTGCAGCCAGCGACTGCCATCCAGCCCACCTTTGCGCTCTCTGAAGCTGGCGGGTTCCACGTCTCCCCCACCCACCCCTTCTCTCGGGCCACCCTTACACGACCTTCGTAGTCGTGCGCTAGGTCTGTGCCGTCAGCGAATGTGATCAGTCCGTGCAGCGCATCATTGTTGGTAACCACCACCTGACTTCCCAGAGCGTCCAAGTAATCCAATTCCTGATCTGCGCCGGGGAAGCGATCGATCGCCGCGTTGTCAACTCTGGCGCGTTCACATGCCGCTGAACAGAGTGCCAGCGCCGCCAGCACGCAGCCCACCACCGCAGGATGCACACGCCGACAGGATGAATGCCCCTTAGAAGGCATACGTCACCCCCGTGTACAAGAACTGACGGGGCTCATTTTCAACGTCATTAAAAACGCTGGTGTTGGGTATGAACACACCGTAACGAATGCTGAAGTTCACGTCGCTCCACAGACGCCAGTCCACATTCAGGTCCACTTCGCTGCCCACCATGTTGGAGCCGCCCAGATTGGTGGGCACGTTGATGGGCGCGTTGTCATCCCAACGCACGTAGAGAAAACCAGTGGCACTCACTCGCAGGTCGCCGAAGGTCTCGCACCCCTTGAAGGGGCTGCAACTAAAAGTGATGGAAGGATTGCAGAGATTCGCTGGATCGGGTGCAAACACCAGACCGGTGTTCACGTAGCCCAGTGAGTTGAAGCTGGTGTCCGTGATTCCCGGATTGATGCCTCCGTAGGTGTTGCCGGAGTCCAGACGATTGGCAGAGCCGGAACCCGCCACAAACTGAAAGTCAACGCGCGAGTCCATCGCGTCGCGCGCGAGCCAGGTGAGACCAAAGATGCCCGCTTGCGCCAGAATGGGTGTTCGGGATTGAGGACGCGCCAGCATGGTGGGCGGAAGGTTTGGATCGTGAAAAATGGAATCGCTCCACGTGGATCCCGTCTCCAGCACAAACTCTGCCCGGCAGATGATGTTTGACCCAATGCTGCCGTTGATTCCAAGCCCCCAGTACTGACTTTCATAGTCAAACTTGGTGGCGGCCTGAAACTCCGCAGGCACTCCGCCAGGAAGATTGGCCATCTGCCCGGCATTCTGATCAAACTGCGCCAAGTAGAAGAAGTAGGGCGACCACGCGCCCAAGTTAAGTTCCAGTCGACCGCCCAAATACAGCCGCTCTGTATTGCCGTCGTACCCCGGGCGGCTGGTGTCCCAGTCCACGGTGTCGCTGCCTGCGGTGATGCCGATGATTCCCTGGAACCGCCAGATGTCAAGGCCTGCGTCCAGCACGCCGGCGTACATGTAGTTGCTCAGCGTGAGACCACTGCCCCAAACGATGTACTGGCGCCCTCCGCGAACTCGCAAGTCCCATGCTCGCGCCGCGCCGTCTTGCGATGCCATCCACTGGCCAAAATCAAACTCGGCGTAGTACAGCTCGCCGATGGGATCCTGCCAACCCTCGCCGCTGGGGGCAAAATTACCGATGGTGTTCCAGTCGTCGTACTCAACCCGCAGGCGGCCATACAACCGCAAAAACCCATCGAGTTCCAACCGACCGTAGAACCGCCCGTCGTACTGCATGAGGTGCTGGTTTTGGCTCTGCGAGTCCTGCACCAAGCTGTAGCCAAACCGGAATGACCCCCCGTAGTCAAAAAGCAGTCGCTCGGCGATTGGGGTCTCACTGAAGAATCGCCGCCGGTACTCGGCGTCTTGCACATTGAGGAGTGTTTGCAGTTGCGCTGCAGGATCCTGTGCAGGGCGGGCACGCGCGGCCAAGTCGGCTGGCGACTGCGCATGCGCCAGCGCCGCGCAGAAGAGCACACCTAGCGCTGCGAACATGGCAGCCGTGAAGGGCCTCCCTGCGCTGAGCATCGGGCGAAAGGTACCCGCGCCATCGCATGGTCGCAAGGGCCGCAGTAGGCTGCCCTTCCGTGAAGGTTGTCGTTGTCGGAACAGGCGATGCGTTCAGCGCGCAGCACTACGGATCGTCAGCGGCGATCGTGGGCGAGCGGGGGATTGTTCTCATCGATGCACCGGATTCAATCATGGCGGCGCTTGCGTCCGCAAGCAGGGAGAGCGGCGTGGAACTCGCCCCCCACACCATCGATGACATTCTGCTGACGCACTTGCACGGGGACCATTGCAATGGATTGGAAGCGTTCGGGTTTCTGCGCTGGCTTGAGCATCGGCGCACCAAGCGTCCATTGCCCAGACTGCATGCCATGCGTGAGGTGGCGGAGCGAACGTGGGAGCGATTGGCTCCCGCCATGGATCAGGGGGGAACGGCTTCCATGAGTGATTACTTTGATCTGCGCACGCTTGCGGAAGATGCCCCCACCGCTGTTGCCGGATTCACCGTGACCTTTCGCCGAGGCCGACACACGGTGCCCTGCTGCGGATACATGGTGAGCGACGGGCAACGAACCTTTGGTTGGAGCGGAGATACGGGTTGGGATCCTGAACACGTGACTTGGTTGGCCCGCGCAGATGCATTTGTGCATGAGACCAGCCCCGCACCGGCGCACACGCCGGTGGAGCACCTGAATGCCCTGCCGGCCAATGTGCGCGCCAAAATGCACTTGGTTCACATGCCCGACTGCTTTGACGCAGCCAGCACCAGCATTCCGCTGCTGGCGGATGGACAGACCATTCACGTGTAACTAGCGCTGCTTGATATCAATCCACGCGTGGCCGTGGGGTCCAACGTATTCAGCCTTCGGCCGGATGAGTCGATTGGCGGCCAACTGCTCCATGCAGTGGCCAGTCCAGCCTGCGTTGCGGCTAATAGCAAACATGCACGTAAACAAGTCCAACTGGATGCCAATGGAGAAGTACGTGGTGGCGCTGTAAAAGTCCACGTTGGGGTAGATGCCCTTGGAGGCAACTTCTCGGTGCATGATCTCTTCGATCTTGGTTGACATCTCGTAGAGCTTTTGGTTGCCGGTGTCCGTGGCAATCTGCTTAGAAAACGTCTTCAGGTATGTAGCTCGGGGATCGAGCGCCTTGTACACCCGATGCCCGAATCCCATGATGCGATCCTTGGCGGCGAGACGGGCGCGGATGTAGGGCTCCACCCTATCAACGCTGCCAATCTCGTTGAGCATGTGCATCACCTCTTCGTTGGCGCCTCCGGGAAGCGGCCCCTTGAGGGCGCCGATGGCACCCGTGATGGCGCTGTACATGTCGCTGAGCGTTGAAATGATGACGCGAGCGGTAAACGTGCTGGCGTTCAATCCGTGGTCTGCGTGCAGCACCAGGCAAACATCCAGTGCGCGGGCAACCGCCGGCGTGGGTGCAGAGCCATTGAGCATGTACAAGAAGTTGGCCGCCATGCTCATGGAGGGGTCGGGCTTGACGAATGGCTTGCCCTTGCGATGCCGATCAAAGTTGGCAACGATGGTGGGTGTCTTGGCCAGCAATCGGATGGACTTTCGGCGATTGGCTTCGGCGGTGTTCTCATCAGCTTCTGCATCGAACATGCCCAGGCTGCTCACCAGCGATCGAAGCATGTGCATGGGGTGCGCGCTCGCGGGTGTGGAGCGGATCATCTGCCACATCTGCTCGGGCAGGTCATACTCAGCCCGGAGCTCAGACTCCAGCTCGGACAGTTCGCTGCGCGTGGGCAGGCGAAGGTTCCACAGCAGGAAGACGGTCTCCTCAAAGGTGGCGTTGCGCGCCAGCGAATCAATGTCAAACCCCACGTACTCAAGGATTCCTTTGCCCCCGTCGATGAAGCTCATCTGGGTTTCGGCGGCGATGGTGTTGGCGAGGCCCTTGTCGAGTACGGCAGTGTCGGTCATGTGAAAATCCTTGCGGGTCTGGAGTCGAAATCTGGAAGCGCCATTCCCCCGGTCAGGGAAAAGCAGCGCGGGGCGAATAGTCTATCCACCAAATGCCGATTCCCGTTGGAACTGATCAGTACAGTTGGAAGACGCCCGTCGCGACGCTGGCGCTGGTCACTTTGAACGTGGTGGTGTACTCCGTGCTGCTGTTGGCCGAGCGCAAGTACGGCGGCAGGTTTCTTCAGGACGTTTTGAGCACCGGGGGGCTGAGCAGTGGCGGTTTTAGACCGTGGCAGCCAGTGACCTATCAGTTTTTGCACGACCCCAGCTCCATCTGGCATGTGGTGGGCAACATGCTGTTCCTGTGGATCTTTGGTTCCTCCGTTGAGAATCGATTGCGCTGGTGGGGATTCTTGGCGCACTATCTGGGTGGCGGCGCTGCGGCGGGGGCGGTGCAGTTGCTTTCCGGAGGAGCGCTGATCATTGGGGCAAGCGGAGCGGTCATGGCGGTGACGGGATCGTTCATCGTGTTCTTTCCCCGCGCGCGCGTGAACGTGTTTCTGTTGCTGAGCGTGGTTCCCATGCCGGCCATGTTGTTGGTGGCTATCTATCTGGTGCTTGACATGCTGGGCGTGGTGGGAGTGCGCGGACCTGGAGTTGCCTATCTGGCACACGTGGCGGGGTTTGCCTTTGGTTTCACGGTGTCAATGCTCTTGCTTGGCCTAGGACTGGTGCGCCGAACAGATCTTGACTTGCTCTTCAGAATCCGGCAAGCCCATCGAAGGGCCAGAATGCGCGCCTTGGTTCGCGATGGCAATTCGCCCATTCAGGCTTCGGGAGTGCAACCCCCCGCCAAGCTCGCCGTTCCAGTGGTGGAACCAACACCCACCGTGAGCAAGCCTGCAAATACACGCCTTGCCACGCGATGTCTGGATGATGCCACCGCCGCGTACGCCAAGGGAGAGTTTGTGAAGGCTGCTGATTCCTATCAGCGCGCACTGGACGCGGCCCCGTTGGCCCAGGACGCGGATCAAACGCGCTTGATGTTGGCGGTGATCTACGGACGCAAACTGAAAAAGCCGCAGAAGGCGCGAGAGTTTCTGCATGCGCTGAGCCCCAATCTGCCGGAGAAATTGAGTGAGCTGGCCGCCGCCTTGCGCGTGGAAGTCAAGGCGTGACCACCGCCATCAAGATCTGCGGAGTCACCACGCCCGAACATGCCAAGGCCGCGGCGGATTCCGGCGCCAGCATGGTGGGGCTGGTCTTTCATGCGCGCAGCCCTCGGTGCATTGACCAGCGTGCGGCAGAGCAGATTCTGAGCGCCTTGCCTGCGCGAGTAACGCCGGTGGCGCTCTTGGTGGACGCGACGGCGGAACACCCGGTGCTGCAGTGGTGGCGAGGGCACGTGCAACTTCATGGCAACGAATCAGAAGAGGTGTGCCGCGAAGTGGCAAGCGCCGGGCACGTGGTGCTGCGCGGGTTTGCGTGCAACGTCGAGACGCTGGCGCGCTGGGACCGCTGTGCTGCCGTTGAGTACCTGGTGTTGGATGGTGCGGAGCCAGGGTCAGGCCAGGCACCGGAGGTTCAGTACGGCGTTGCGGACTTGGCAGATCAACTGCCGAGGCTGAGGCATCGAGCGTTGCTCGCGGGGGGCTTGACGCCCGACAATGTTGCGGCACGCGTGCGCGGCTTACGCCCGTGGGGCGTTGATGTGTCGAGCGGGGTTGAACGCACGCGCGGCGTGAAGGACGCAGCGCTGATTCAAGAGTTTTGCAGCGCGGTGCGCAGTGCGGACGAGGCCCGCTAGCGCAAGACACGCGCTCTAACTGGCCGCCCGCACGGCGGATCGTGAAGAGATCCAATCTGAGATTTGCTGCCGCCGCGTGGGCCAACCTTGGCTGAAGCGGTCGCGCAGGAAGCAGTCATACAAACCCAGCAACACTCCTTCAAAAGTGGAAAGACGGTCCAAGCGCTCTTCGAGTTCCAGGCGAGGCGTGCGCGCGGATTCGCTGGGGGCGCCCATCTGAAGGCCGCTCACCTGAAAGTGGTCTCCCTGCAGCGTGCACTGAAACTCAAGACCGTGTGCGGCGAGGAGCAAACCCAGTTTGCGCGGCCATTTGCCCGACTGCAGCGCCTTGGCCGCTTCTTGGGTGCGCGTGGGCAGCGTGCCGCGCAAGCTGCTGCGACCGGTGACCCCCCATGGGCACTCCAAATCAACGATCTTGTCGATGACGATGGCCACAGGCGCGGCTGGAAGTTCAACCACGCCTTCGCGCGCTTCTGCGTGCCACCAGAGCCAGAGCAGGAACACATTGCCCAAGAAGTCCAGCGCATCGCCACCCGCGAGTGCCCAGGGAACTTCAGGTCTCGCCGCATTGCGGGTGGCACGCCCCTCTTCTTGAGCGCGCGCCATCGCCTCCGCGGGTGGTCGAGTAAAGGCATCGGGCAGTGCATCCTCGAGCTCGCTCGCCCCTCCCCGCGCATGCATTAGGTCTGCTGCCGTCGCGCCAGCACAGCGGCGCGAGAGTTTGCAGCCGAAGGTCGTGTCAATCAATCCTCGGATCTCTTGGAACGAGGTGTCACTTGAGATGGGGGCGAGCACCGTGCGCTGGGTGAGGTCGATGAGCACGGGCACCATGGAAACGCGCCGATACTTGCCCTCGCGGATCTCGGTTTCGCAGCGGCGCTCAGCGTCCTCGCGCGCATCTTTGCGGGCCGTGCGACTGGGGTAGACCTTGGCTCCGTCCTCGCTGGGGCCCACCTTGGAATCAAGCGCCATGGCCATGTACGCGCGCCGAATCTCTGCCGGCACCTTGGCGGTGTCCAGCCGCATGGCGCAGAGCACCGATCCGGGGAATCCGCACTCGTCCCAATTGAACTCCCCATCAAAAACGTGACGGCCGGTGCACCATCCGCTGGCGGTGCCCTCGCCGGTCAGCGCACCTGGCTTTACGGGGTGCTTGCGGAGCAGCGCAAAAAGCGCTTCGTCGGGAGCCTGGGGCAAGTCCCCTTGCAGAGCGAAGCGGGAGTACGAAATTGAACCCTGTCGAAACGGCATAGGGCGCATGGTGCGGCCAATGCAGGGGGAAGACACGGGTTCCGACAAGTTTTCCACCAAGATTGCGGTCTGCCACTGCGGATACTCTCACCCGGTTCCAAGATGCAAAGCAGGCCCTTCCGTGAACTTTGATATCGCCCGAATCCTTCAAGAGCACCGTGGGCAGGGCCACGCCTTGTTTGCGGAACATGTGAACCCGCAGTTCGCCAAGGTGCTCAAGACCATTGGCTATGACCGCTTCTACTCGCGTGCTGAAGGGGCGTACTTGTACGACGAGCGCGGCACGGAGTACCTGGACTTTTTGGGTGGTTTTGCGGTGTGCAACGTGGGACGCAATCACCCGGTTGTGAAAAAGGCGCTCACCGACTACTTGGCGCTGGACGCGGCCAGCATGGTGCAGTTTGACGCACCGGTGCTGGCAGGCCTTCTTGCCAAGGAGTTGAAGGAGCGCGCGGCACTGGGCCTGGAGTACGTGTTCTTTGCCAATAGCGGCACCGAAGGCGTAGAGGCGGCGATCAAGATGGCGCGCTGTGCGACCGGCCGTTCTGGATTGATCTATGCCAGCAATGCATTTCACGGCCTTACCTGTGGCGCGCTTTCGCTGAATGGGTGCCAGAGCTTTCGTGAAGGCTTTGCACCTTTCCTACCCCACTGCGGGCAGGTTGACTTTGGAGACTTGTCGGCGCTTGAACGGGCGTTGAGTTCCAAGCAAGTGGCCGCCTTCATCGTTGAGCCCATTCAAGGGAAGGGGGTCAACATTCCCCCAGCCGGCTACTTGGTTGAGGCTGCCCGTTTGTGCAAGAAGTTTGGAACGCTGCTGATTGCAGACGAAGTTCAAACGGGTGTGGGGCGCACCGGAAAGTTCCTAGCACTCCATCACGATCCGCTCTGTACTGCGGATCTGGTGGTGATGAGCAAGGCGCTGAGTGGCGGGTACGTTCCCGTGGGAGCGGTGCTGGTGCGCGGCGATGTCTGGAGGCAGACCTTCAGCAGCATGGACCGGGCCATCGTGCACAGCAGCACTTTTCACATGGGCGGCTTGGCGATGACCGCAGGGCTCGCTGTGCTTAACGTCTACGACAGCATGGGTCTGGCCGATCGAGCGACGCGCATGGGCGCCCTGCTGCTGGACGGACTTCGTGCGCTCTGCCAGCGCTTTGAGTTGGTCAAACAGGTTCGTGGCCAAGGGTTGATGGTGGCGGTGGAGTTTGGCGCACCGCGCAGCATTGGCCTGCGCGCAGCCTGGACGATGCTGAACACCCTCGATCGAAACCTGTTTGCACAGGCCGCAGTCATGCCGCTCTTTGAAGATCACCGGATCTTGTGCCAGGTGGCCGGCCACGATCAACTGGCGGTGAAGCTCACTCCCCCGCTGGTGATACAGGAAGCAGACGTTCAAAGATTCCTGACGGCATTTGAGTGCGTGCTCGAGGGAATGCACGCCTTTCCAGGCCCGGCCTACGACATTTTGAAGAGGCTGGGCAAGAATGCCGTGTCGCGCCGATCCTACGATCAGGCTGCTGCAGATTCAGCTGCTGATTATGTGGAGCACTCCTAAGAAAGAATCCTGATTGCGTCACCGCATCACTGAAGGCTTGGCTCAATGGATCGTTCGAAATCCACTGTTGGTCGTGGTGTCGGGCGTGCTCTTGGCGGTCCTCGCCGTGGCTTGGAGTTGGGATCGTGTGCGGCTGGATGCCAACACCGACAGCCTGATGGGGAACGACCGTCCATATGTGGCGGAGTATCGAAGGTTTTTGCATGAGTTTGGCGACCTTGAATATGCATGGGTGGTGGTGGACACCAAGGGCAACACGGGCCAAGCGCAATACGCCGTTGACCTGATTGAAGCGGCGCTACAAAGCGACCCCACCATTCAGACGGTGAACGCCAAAGTGAGTGTGCCGGAGCAGACCGCGTTGGGAACGTGGGCCATGACCACCGCTGACTTGGCTGGATTGGTGGAGGGGCGAGAGGCGCTGCCGCTGCTGGCATCGGACGCGGGAACTGGAGTGGTGCTGGCAGATGCCTTACGGCGAATGGACCGGCTGAAGAGCAACGGTCTATGGATGCCACGCGAAGAAGCTGAACGCGTTGGCGCGGCCGCGGTGCTGGAGTTAGAAGCGATCGCCGCAGCAGCACCGGATGCAGGACCGTTTGTGGGAACGCCCCGAGAGACTGAGTATCTGGCGTCGCCGAGCGGGCGATTGTTGTTTGTGGGGGTGATGCCTCACAAAGACTTCAGCACCTTTGAGGTGATCAACGCGCCGCTGGACAAGATTCGCAGCGTGATCGCGCAGGTGCAAGCGCAGGTTCCCGAGGTGGAGATTGGCCTCACGGGCAAGCCTGTCCTGCAGGCGGACGAAATGGCCACGACGGGCCGTGACATGAACGTGGCCAGCATGGTGGGGCTCATTCTGTGCACCGCGCTCTTCATGGCGGTTTTTCGAGGAGTGAAGCTTCCGCTTCTGGCGCTGCTGGCATTCTTGGTGGGATGCGCACTCACCTATGCCGCAGCAGCCCTCTTCTATGGCCGATTGAACCTGCTGAGCATTGTCTTCATGCTGGTGCTGGTTGGGGTGGGTTTGGATTACGGCATTCACATGGTGGCGCGGTACATGGAGGGACGACGACACCTTCCCACACAGGGTGCCATCAGTTACATGATGAGAACGTCTGTGCCAAGCAACGTGAGCGGTGCGTTAACCAGCGCCGGAGTTTTTCTGTTGGCCTGGTTCACCGAGTTTCAAGGACTTCGCGAACTCGGTGTGGTGAGCGGTGTGGGTTTGCTGCTGACCTTGGGTGCCATCGTGCTCATTCTTCCCGCCCTGTTGGTGCTGCTGGACAGCAAACTGCCAAAGGCGCACCGGTCGGCTCCGGAAAGCGGAAGCCAGTCCTACTTCCTAGCACGCGAATCCACAGATCGAAAGGTTTCACTGCGCGGCGCATGGATCACCGTGACAGCATCATTGGCGCTGGCAGGCGGAGCAGCGCTTTACGCATTTTGGAACGTGCGCTTTGAATCAAACTTGCTGAGCCTGCAGGCCCCCGGGTTAGAGAGCGTGACGTGGGAACACCGGGTGATTGACGACTCAGCCGCCGCAAGTTGGTTTGGGGCATCCATTGTTGACCGGATGGACAACATTCAGCCTCTGGTGAATCGCCTGCGCAGCCATCCTGAAATCGGAGAGATTCGCACCGTACTCGACGCCGTGCAGCTTGAGACTCCCCAGCGCGCGGCGCTTCGCACACAGTTCGCCAGTGCCGTGGAGAGTGCGCCCACACCACCGCGAAAGGTTCCGGAATGGGGCGAGCGCGACCTACGCCACGCCGCTCGCGACCTGAACTTGCTGGCTCACTTTGCGGAACGGGACGCCCCTGCGCCAGCGCAACACATGCGCCAGCTCTCCGAGCAATTGGCAGTGCTGGCTCAGGCGGTGGATCCCCGTTCGCACGCCCCGGCGGATGTGGCACGCATGCGGGAGCACATCGACTCCACGGTGGCACGAGCTGCGGGAGGCCTTCGCATGATGGCCGAGGGAGCGCGGCGCCCCCTGCGCGATGCACTTCCTCAAGCGGTTCGCGCGCAGATGGTGAGCCCGAACGGCAAGTTCTTGGTGATGATCCATCCCCAGCAGGATGTCTGGGAGCCCGCACCACTTGCCAAGTTTGTGGCGGCGATGCAGGCTGAAGACCCTCACGCCACCGGCGTACCGATGACGGTGAGCGAAAGCATGATGAGCATGGAGCGGAGCTTTGCCCTGCAGGCGCTCTTGGCCACACTGCTGGTGGCAGGGCTGCTTTGGCTGGACTTGCGGAGCCTGCCTCAAGTGCTTGCGGCACTGGCAAGCCTAGCCATTGGTGTGGCTTGGACCGTGGGAATCATGGCGCTCATCGGAGCCACGTTCAACCTTGCCAATTTCTTTGCCGTGCCGATCCTCATCGGTTTGGGTATCGACAGCGCAATCCACATGACACATCGAGCGCATGAGGGTGCGTTGGAGCACGGATTTGGCTCCACGCGCCGCGCGGTGATTGTGACTGCGCTCACCACCACCATCGGGTTTGGCGCGCTCTTGCTGGCCAGCCACCAGGGTCTGCGCAGTCTGGGAATTGCCATGGCCGTGGGCAGCCTTTGCTGCTTGGCCAGCGCCATTTGGGCGCTTCCGGCGCTGCTGCGAATCAGCGGCCTTCAACCCAAGCACGCTTCGCTGCGTTTGACCAGCGAAACTCATTCTGCCAGCAGATCGGCGGCGTAGGATCGGGACATGAAGATGCCTGCCACGCTCATCGCAGGAGTCCTGGTCTTGGCCGCGGCTGCGGGTGTGTGGATTGCGTTTCCCGCCACTCCGCCGGTCGCCGCGCCGCGTGCCGGTACGTCACCCAGCACCTTAGTTCGCTTGCACTACACCATTCAAGGAATGCACTGCGAAGGTTGTGCGGCGGCAATCACCGCAGAAGTCTTAGAGGTTGAGGGAGTGCGTTCCGTGGACTGCACATACGAACGGCAGACCGCGGAGATCGTGGCGCAAGTTGAAGTTCCGCGAGAGACCATCGAAGGGGCGATCACCAAGCTTGGTTACAAACTGGTTCCCACCAGCACACCGCCCGATGGTTCCCACGACCAGAGCGATGGTGTTCAGCCCCCTGCCGACGTCGGGGCTGATTCAAAGTAATCCTGAAGCACCTTGGTCACGCGGTGCGTGGCCGTTTCAAGAGTGCCGGCAAGTTTCGCCCCCGCCGCGTGCACGTGCCCTCCGCCGTCAAAGTGTGCCGCCACATGATTGACATCCACAAAGACGCCGCCCTTGCGTAACGGCGGCTTTGATCGGAAGCTGGCCTTGACGACTCCCGGCTCGCTCTGCACCAGAAGCACGCACACCTCCACGCTTTCCACGCTCATGGGTTCATTCACCAAGCCCGCGAGATCCTCAACTTTGGTGCCGGTCTGCACAAAGTCATCGGGCTGAAGTGACATGATTGCCGCTCGGGATTCGCAGACGTATTGAAGCGAGCGGAGCGCGCGACCCGTCAGCAGCGGACGCCCGGGAAGGTCCCCCTGCTCGATCAGCCGATAGAGACGATCCTTATCCACTCCGCGCGCCAGAAGTCGAGCAGCCAACTGGTACACGCGATCATCTGCGCCACTAAAACGAAACCAACCGGTATCGGTGGCGAGGCCTGCGAATGCTGCCTCGGCAATGGAGTACTGCGACGGTGCGCCGTAGGGCGCCAGCGGAACTCCAAGTTCATCGATGATGGGCACTAACACTTGTGTGGTTGATGCGCAAGATGGATCCACCAGCCTCATGGCGCACACGTCATCGCCGCTTCGGTGGTGATCAACGCCAACGGCTAGGGTGGCGTTGGCGCGGAGCCACTCTTTGGCGTGCTCCAATTGACTGAACGCGCCGGTATCGACCACCACAGCCAGATCCGTGCCAGGCACAGGTGCCATGGATCCGCGTTCGACGAATTGAATCTCGTTGGGCGCTGCAAGGTGAAGGACTGTTCGATCGACTGGGCCAGCGAGCACGGCCTGCACGTCTGCCCCGAGCGCGCGCAGGGCACGGGCCACCATGAGCACGCTGCCCATGGCATCGCCATCCGGCTTCCAGTGACTGGTGACGAGAGGACGCTTGGCCGCGCGCATTCGTTGGGCAATGGCGGCGTGAGTGGCAGTGGTGGCGTAGCTCATGCGAGAGGGTGGTGACTCTACGCGCATTGCGCCACATCGCGGTGCATCTGTTCCACCAGAAGCGACACGGATGAAAACCGCGATTGCTCCCGGATCCATCGGGTGAACTCAAGTGTGATGGGCCAGCCGTACTGGTCTAGTGCGCCTTGGAATCCGAGCAAGTGGGCCTCACAGGCACGCGCACTGCCCTCAAAAGTTGGCTTGGTGCCCACGGAGACCGCAGCCATGTACCGCCCCTGCGGGGTGACGGCCACTGCGGCATAGACGCCATCGGCGGGGAGTTGCTGCCCCGCGACATTCACGTTGGCGGTTGGAAAGCCCAGTTCTCGTCCGCGCTGGTCTCCGCGCTCCACGGTGCCCGCCACTTGATAGTGGCGCCCCAGGAGCAAACGTGCATCGTGAACGCGCCCCAACTCGAGCAGCCAGCGAATGGTGGTGCTGCGCGGTGCTACCAGTGTGAGGTCTGACAGTGGGACTTCCACTTCCTTGGCCACCACGACCTGAAAGCCGTGCTGTCGCCCCAATTCAGCCAAGGTGTGAATGGTTCCTGCTCGCGCGTGGCCAAAGCGAAAGTCGGCTCCCTCAACGATGGCGTCAAACGGGTGGCGCTTGTTGAGGCCGCAAACAAACTCCTGAGGACTTTGCCGCAACAAGTCCCAAGTTGGTTCCAATTCAACCACCTGAGCAAATCCCGCGGCGTGCAGCACACTCCGGCGTTGCTCAGCGGTGGTCAGGCGAGCCGGTGCGTGCCCGGGACGAAGGATGGCGGCAGGCAGCGGTTCAAAGGTAACTGCGGTTGCGGAACCCGCGCTCCCCGCGACCGCCAACGCCTGCATTGCGATTCCTTGGTGACCCAGGTGAACACCGTCAAAGTTGCCTATTGAAATGACGCGCATGGAAGTCCGGGAACGGCCAGAGGATAGCCGCCGCCAACGCGGACGCCACTTCACCAAAGGCCATTCTTGCTCGTGCGTGTCCGGGCGTGGTATCACCTACGGAATGCTCACTCGGCCTGCTGCTGCGACACAGGAGACTTCTATGCCTTCCGCACCGGACGCGGTTCCAGATCCGCAGGCGCTTGCCGCCGAGTTGGGCCAGAGTTTTCAAAGCACGGCAGAGACGATCGTCCCTTGGTTCGTCAGTCAGATGTCCAAGATGTACTTTGAGGACACCGCCCCCGCGACGGTGCGCAGCCACCTTCGAGCGATCATCGCCGCGCGCGCCAGCGGACAGCCGCTGCACCTGACAATCCGTAGCGAAGACGATCGCGAGTGGACCATGATCCGTCAGGGCAATCGCCCCGGCGTGCTGGCCGAGGTGGTGCACAGCCTTCCCATGACCCAGCTGTTACGCGCCGCCAAAATCCATTCCAGCCGTGATGGCGTGCTGGTGTTGGACACCTTTGAGTTTGGCGAGCGCCTTCCCTTTGACCAGACCAATCCTGCGCAGGCAGAAAAGCTCCGCGCCACTCTGGAGTTTGCACGAGCCAACAACGTGGGCTGGTCCGAGGAGGGCATTCGCGACTACTTCAGCAGATGCGCGGGGGACTACCTCACCACGCTCACTCCCCTTCGCCTGAACAAACACCGGCAGTTGATTGATCGGGTGAGCGGAACAGACGGCGCCTATATGGAGACGGAGGCGGAAGCGGACCCCACCGTCACCCGCATCACCATTGCGTTTGGCAATGCGCGCACGCGCACGATGTTGGAACGCTGCGCAATGGTGTTGAGCCGGGCGGGAATCAGCATTCAACGGGCGTATCTGGATCAAGTGAATGATCCACCGCATGGCAGCGTCACTCTGCTTGGATTTGTCATTCAGACCGCGGCCGGAAAGGCCATTGACACCGACAGTGCCGCATGGAAGCAGACGGAACACGAATTGCGCCGCATCAAGTGGGTGGACTACGACTCGCTGGAGTTGGCCAGCCGGCACGCCGCGCTCACGGTGGACAAAGCCGAGTTGATCTTGGCGCTGGGCACGCTTGCCCATCAGCGACTGGTTCACAAAAACCGATTGCTCTTTTCCATTGAACGTATCACGGCGACGTCTGAGCGCTGCATGGACACCGCGATGCGCATATCCGACTTGTTCTGCGACCGATTCAATCCTGAACGACCGCTGAACGATGATGAGTTTGCCAAGCGCGCTGCCTCGTTGCGCACGGAGATCGCCCTGCGCGATGATCCGGATGGAACGGTTCCAATTCTCTCCGCCCTTCTGGAAGGGGTGGAGTCGGTCTACCGCACCAACTATTTCTTGAACCAACGGTATGCGCTGAGCATGCGCATTGATCCCGCGTATCTGCGCGATGACCGTCGGCCGGAACTGCCCTTTGGAACCTTCTTTGTCTTTGGCCGCGGATACTTTGGATTCCACAACCGTTTCAAAGAAATCGCCCGAGGCGGTTTGCGAGTGGTGCGCCCCGTCAACCTCGCGCAACATTCGCGTGAACGGGACAAGTTGTTTGATGAGGTGTATGGCCTGAGTTGGGCGCAGCAACTGAAAAACAAGGACATTCCTGAAGGGGGCGCCAAAGCTGCCATTCTGCTTCACCATGAGGCGGACCACACGCGCTGCGTGAAGAGCTTTGTGGACAGCCTGCTGGACTTGATCACGGATGATCCTGAAGTGAAGGCGCGTGTGCACGATCGCTGGGGCAAACGCGAACTCATCTATCTGGGTCCGGATGAGAACATCACCCCCGCGCACATTGAATGGATCGTGAGCCGAGCGCGCCGTCGCAAGTACGCGCTGCCGGACGCGTTCATGTCGAGCAAGCCAGGAGCGGGGATCAATCACAAGGTGTACGGCGTCACCAGCGAAGGCGTGAATGTCTTTCTGGACGTGGCCTTGCGTGCTCGCGGAATCGATCCCCGTAAACAGCCCTTTACGGTCAAACTTACCGGCGGCCCTGATGGGGATGTCGCGGGCAACATGATCCGCATTCTGCATCGCGATTACGGCACCAACGCCAAGATCGTGGGTATCGCGGACGGCAGCGGCGTGGGTGAAGACATGGACGGCCTGGACCACGGCGAATTGCTGCGGCTCTTTCAGGAAAGCCTGCCCATCGCCAAGTTCAACCCCGCCAAACTTGGCGCGAGGGGTCGCGTGCTGAGCATCGACGCACCAGATGGTTCGCAGATGCGCAATACGCTGCACAACCGCATGGTGGCCGATGCTTTCGTACCCGGAGGCGGCCGCCCCGCCACGATCAATGAAACCAACTGGAAGGACTTCCTTCAGCCCAACGGTCTTCCTTCCGCGGGCATCATCGTTGAAGGGGCGAATCTCTTTCTGACTCCGGAAGCACGAACCAGCCTGTTTAAGGCGGGATGCCTGATCTTTAAGGACAGCAGCGCCAACAAGTGCGGCGTGATCTGCAGCAGTTACGAGATTGCGGCCAGCATGTTGCTGAACGAGGAGCAGTTTCTGGCCATCAAGACAGGGTTCGTCGAAGAGGTGCTGGTGAAGCTGCGCGAGTTTGCGCGCGCGGAAGCCAATCTGCTGATGGCGGAGAGCCGCAGGCACCCCACGACGCCGCTCACGGAGTTGAGCACCATGCTCAGCAAGGTGGTGAACCAAGCGGCAGATGCCATCCGCGCCAGCATGGATCAATGGAGCGCGGCGGACCGCACGCTTACCAAAGAGGTGGTGCGCGAACACCTGCCCACATTGCTGCAAACCACGGTGGGCGACCGGCTTTGGACGGATATCCCGCAGCCCTACTTGGATTGGATGGTGGCCAAGCGGCTGGCAAGCAGCATGGTGTACCGCGAGGGAATCGGATTCCTGATGAGCGTTGAGCCCGAGGCAGTGGCCGCACTCGCGTTGCGCTACTTGCGAAAGAGTGCAGAAAACCGAACGCTGGTGGCGGAACTCCGGCGCTCGGGCGCACCACATGCGCAGCGCGCGGCAGAACTTCTTGATCGCGCCGGCATTCGCGCGGCGATGGAAGACTTGGACTAGGTTCGCGGATCTGGCGAGCCGAGTTCCTCGTATTCTGCAATCAAGGAGATCTCGCATGCACACCGGCTTCGCGTTTGGTCGTGATTCTTTGACTGGAATCCTGCTGGTTTTGGCCCTCTGTGGCGGCGCAGAGTGGCGGGCCACCCCGTGCCAGGCACAATCGGTGCCGAGTGACTTGATGGTGAAGGATGTCACGGACCCCGGGGTCATCACCAACGTGGTGGTGTACGAGGAAGGTGCCGTCGTGACCCGCACACTCAAACGCGAATTGGGACAGGGCGTCTGGCGCGTGCGCGTGGGTGGACTGCCCTCTGGAGCCGGAGATCAAGCCATTCAGGCCAGCGTTGCGTATGGCAACGATCATGCAGGCGCGTCCTTGCCCAAACTGCTGGGCGTGGAGTACGCCGAAACGCTGCAGGCGAACTTTGTGGGTAGCCCGGAGGGCGTGGCCCTTGCCAATCGCGTGAAGGATTTGCAACGTCAGATGGAATACTTGATTCAAGATGATCAACTGGCTGAGCAACAACAAAAGCTGGTGGACCAGATTGGAGTGCGCGCTGGCGCCAATGCAACCAACGATGGCGGAACGCAAGCGTTGAATCTTGACGCACTTCGAAACCAGTTGGAGTTTGTGGCCAGCGAGCGCGCCCGCATTGTGGCCCTGCGGAGGGACTTGGTGAAAAGGCTTGAGGCCACGCGCTTGGAGCACACCGCCGCGACCGAGGAACTGAAGTCAAGGGGGTCATCGACTCGATGGGAGCGAGAGGCGCTCGTGATGATCGGCGTGCCTGACGCCGGCGCGGTGGAACTGCAGGTGAGTTACATCGTGCACGATGCGGGATGGGAGCCCATCTACAACGTGCGCAGCGCGGGGGACCGCACCGGTGTGCAAATTGAGTATGACGCGATGCTCCGTCAGGCTTCGGGCGAGGA
This sequence comes from uncultured Isosphaeraceae bacterium, assembly GCA_964640485.1. Lineage (GTDB taxonomy): Bacteria > Planctomycetota > Phycisphaerae > Phycisphaerales > SM1A02 > CAZXGD01. The sequence goes on from CAZXGD010000021.1 coordinate 54,961, forward strand.
TTGGAAAGACGTTCGTATTTCGCTGAGCACGGCAACGCCAGATCGAAGTTCTACGCCACCAAGTGTCGAGCCGTGGTTCATTGATGTGCAGCCACCCCCGCAGGCCCGCGCCAAGTCGCTGGCCGAGGGCGCGGCGACCGGCGGCGGCGGTGGCGGCTTTGGAGGCGGAGGTGGAGGCGGAAACATCTTTGGCTCCCCAGGTGAGATGCCAGAGCGCAGAGGTGAGATTGAGAAGTGGAGTTCATCCGCGTCAGTCGAGGAAGCGGGGACCTCGGTTTCCTTTGACCTGCCGCGTCCCATCACCGTGCCCAGCGACGACTCGAAAAAGCAGCGCACCCGAATCGCCACGGTGGATCCCACATCAGAGTTTCTGTACACGGCACAGCCAATCGTGTCTCAAGAAGTGTTCCTTCGGGGGAATCTCGAGAACACAAGCGCGTACCAGTTGCTCCCAGGAAGAGCGCAGATCTTTATGGGTGGCGACTACATCGGCGAGACGGAGATGCCTTCCGTCTCACCCAAGGACAAGTTTCGGGTGTACTTCGGGCCCGATCGCGCATTGCGCGCCACCCGGCAATTGGTGAGCAAGACCACGGGGAGCAGCGGTTTCTTTGGCGGCGATCAATCAACCACGTGGAACTACCGCGTCACGATTGACAACTCCACGGGGCGCAATGCCAAGGTTGAACTCTACGACCGACGTCCAGTGAGCAGGAATGACAAGATTGTGGTGAAGCTCTCCAATTTCAGCACCCCCCTCTCCACGGACAAGATCTACACCGAATATGACGCGCCCGATGGGATCCTGCGCTGGGACCTCACTGTGCCCGCGTCCGCACGCGGAACTGCTGCTCTGCCCGTGACTTGGGAGACGCAGGTGAGCTTTCCCAACAGCATGAAAACCACCCCGCTTCCGCCTGACTAACAGAATCGAGGGAAGTTTTTGGAGACTCCTGCGGCAGGTGCGGCCATTGCTCTTGGAGCGGCCGCTCTAGCCTTACCGTCTCATGGAGACTCCACGGATGCACCTCTTAATTGCGCGAAGCAGCGTTCTCTCCCTCTTCTTGTTGTCATGTGCCCTACCCCTGGCCGTGTGTCACGGAGCACACGCCCAGACGCCCCCCCGGGCCAGCGCCGACGACCTCAAGCCCACCGAACTCGCGGAACACGGCGAGATTGAAAGCGTGGTCTTGTATCGAGGGCGCGCAGCCGTAACGCGAACCATTCGCAGGTCATTGGGCCAAGGGCTGTGGGCCGTCAAGATTGGCAACCTGCCAGCCACTGCGCAAGCGCAATCGCTGCAAGCCAAGGTGGCCCGTGGAGGAGACTCCACTGTGGCCAGCCAACCCAAACTGCTGAGCGTGGAGTATTCCCAGACGGCGCTGGCAGAGTTTGCGGGGAGCCCCGAGGGAGTGGCACTGGCCGACAAACTGAAGGAGCTTCGGCAAAAGCTGGAGTACCTGAAGCAGGATGATCAACAAGAAGAGCAGCAGGCCAAACTGGTGGATCAGATCGGCGTGCGCGCCGCAGCAAATGCCACCAACGATGGCGGGACGCAAGCGCTGAACCTAGACGCCGCGCGCGCGCAGTTGGAGTTTGTGGCCAAGGAGCGCGCCCGCATCGTTGCAGCTCGTCGCGCCATTGTCACACAGTCAGAAGAATTGCAGCGGCAACTTCAAGCCACTCAACGAGAGTTTGATGCTCGCGGCGGAGCTGATCGCACAGAGCGCGCGGCGGTGGTGGTGATTGCCATGCCCGAAGGCGGGCCTGTTGAGTTGAGCCTGACCTACGTCGTGGCGCAAGCCACATGGGAACCCATCTACAACATTCGTGCTGCAGGAGATCGCACCGGAGTTGAGGTTGAGTATGACGCCATGATCACCCAAGCCACGGGCGAGGACTGGAAAGATGTTCGGCTGGCCTTGAGCACCGCGCAACCCACCCGTGCGTCTGCGCCGCCGCCGGTGTCCCCTTGGTTTGTGGATGTGTTCGTGCCGATTCCGGCCGCGCCGGCATCCATGGCACCCGGAAGTGCGGGAATGTCCAAGAGACGGGACCAAGGCGACAAGGCCATGGCGGGAGAACCCATGATGGACGCCAACGCAGGATTTGCAGTCGAGACCGCTGACCGCCGCCTTGGCATTGAACTCACGAGCGCATCCGCGTCGGTGCAGGAAACCGGCACGGCGGTCTCCTTCGACCTTCCGCGCCGCCTGACCGTGCCGACGGACACTAGCAAGAAGCAGCGCACCAGAATTGCAAGTTTGGCCCCCACATCAAACTTTGTGTACACGGCGCAGCCGATCGTCACCGAGGATGTGTTTCTGCGCGGAGACTTGACCAACAGCAGTGCGTTCCAATTGCTCCCAGGCATGGCACAGGTGTTCATGGGCGGAGATTTCATTGGCGAAACCACCATGCCCAGTGTGGCCCCGAAGGATGAGTTCAAGGTGTTCTTTGGCCCCGACCGCTCCCTGCGCGCCACCCGTCAACTTGTGAACAAGACCACGGGAAGCAGCGGGTTCTTCGGCGGAAGTCAGTCCACCACGTGGTCCTACCGCATCGCGATCGACAACTCCACAGGTCGGGCCGCCAACGTTGAGCTCTTTGATCGGTCCCCCGTGAGTCGAAATGAAAAGATCAGCGTCACGGTGAGCAAACTCAGTAGTCCGCTCAGCACCAGCAAGCAGTACGCCGAAACCTTGCAAACACAGGGCATCATGCGGTGGGACTTGAGCGTGCCTGCGTCAAGCCGAGGCGATGCGGCCATGCCGGTCACGTGGACTGTGGAAGTAAGTCGCCCCAACGCCGTACAAACTACGCCCCTGCCCCCGGATTGAGCCCAACATTCGCCGGTCACGTCCACCACGGCGTGGCCGGCGGCTCCTCGATGATGCACGTCTTCAGGAACTCCACGGCGCGTTCGAATCCTTCGTCCACGCTCATGTAGGCATCCTCGTGCTCAATGCTCAGCACATGGTCATAGCCATAGCGGCGCAGCATGCTCACAAAGGGGCGCCAGAACTCCGCGCCATGCCCCCAGCCACACGTGCGGAAACTCCACGCACGGTGCTGCAAGTCGCCGTAGGGTCGGGCATCGTTGAAACCGTTCACGCCGCCTTGGTGAGTGTCAAGCTCGGTGTCTTTGGCGTGGACATGAAAGAGCAATCCCGCTTCGCCAAGCGCTCGCGCTGACAGTACCGGATCAATGCCCTGCCAGAAGAAGTGGCTCGGGTCAAGGTTGGCGCCCAAGACCGGTGCACCCTTCAAGCCGCTGGCCTTCATGGCGCGCTCGCTCAGTCTGATGAGCGTGTCGGGGTTGTAGACGCAGAATCCGGGATGAGCTTCCCATGCGATTCGCACGTTGTGCTTGCGCGCCAATTTGGCCTGCGAACTCCAGTAGGGCACGAGCACCGTGTCCCATTGGTACTTCAGAATGCCTTCAAAGTCATTGGGCCACGGACAGGTCACCCAGTTGGGTGTGGTGTCCTTCTTGCTGCCTCCGGGGCAGCCGCTGAATGTGATCACGGTGCTGGTGCCCAACTTTGGCGCGAGCGCCACTGCGGTGACAAACTCCTGATGATGTTTCTTGGCAACCCCTGCACTGGGGTGAACTGGATTCCCGTGAACAGCCAAGCCGCTGAGCTCTAGATTGTTGGCTTTAAGAATGTCACGAATGCGTGCTTGTTCCTTGGCGCTGGCAAGCACCTTGGCTGGATGAAAGTAGGGAGCGCCCGGCCAGGCTCCAACGGGCAGCTCGATGGCTCCCAAGCCTAACTGCGCTGCGTAGTGGCACACATCTTCAAGACGCCTGCCTGCAAACAACGCCGACATCACTCCAAGCTTCATCGCGGACCTTTCGCCAAATGGGGGGTGGGTGGGGCTGAAGGCGTGCAAGCGTAGTTGGTGTCCTATCGCTCAGCACGCGGGCCGGGGTGCGCAGAGGCCTTCTGGGCCCACACGTGGCGGCGCCATTTCTCGCGGCCCAAGCAGTGGGAACACCCCTCCACACCTGCGCGAACAGCACACTTGCCCCCAATCGCAAGAACCTGCGAGAATGTCCACTTCTCCCGTGCTCCTACTCCCCGCCATTCTCTTCGTCTTGCTCAGTGCTCAGGGTGCGCCGCCCGCAGAGCAGCCAGCATCCGCCCCCGCTACGCCCGCTGCTCCCGCGCCCGCCACACCTGCTTCCCCCGCTGCTCCCGCCCCGCCAGCATCCGTTCCGCCAGCAGCTCCGGCATCCTCCGCTCCGCAACAAGATCCCGCGCGACGGCTGGTCTGGGTGTTTGTGGATCGGTGGAAGGAGTTTGGCGGTTGGATCACCGGCGAAACCGACAACGAGCTCACGGTCACGGATGGAACTGAAACCAAGACATTTAGCAAGGCGCATGTCCTGGACATCGTGGAACTCATTGCACCGAAGCCCGGCCAGCGAGGAGTCATCCAACTGAGAGACGGTAGTGTGGTCCGCGGCGTGATTCTCCGCGACGACCTTCAGGGAGTGGGATTCCAGGTTGACAAGCTCACGGGTTCGCTGTCGCGCAGCCAAGTGCATCGCGTCGTGCTTCAACCAGATTTTGAAGAGCGATACCGCGATCTGAAGGCGAACACTTTTCCCGAGCAGCACGGACGGCGATACGCCATCTGTCGCTGGCTGGTTGAAGAAAAGCGACTGGACCTGGCACTGATCGAACTTGAATCGTTGGTGCGCGATTCGGATAGCGACGACGCGCGCGATCTGTTGCGTTCGGTGCGCGCACAGATCAAGCTGGCGGCCACAACGGCTCCGGCCCCCCAGGATGTGCCCACTGCGCCAGCATCCCCCACTGCGCCAGCAACCCCCACTGCGCCAGCCTCGCCCACCGAGCCAGCAACTCCCAGCGAGCCAGAAGCGCCCGATGCCTCACCCGCGGATGTCGCAGCGCCTCCTGAAAAGGAACCCAAAACCCCACAGATTTCACTGCCGCCCAATCCGCGCGAACTCCTTCCGAAGGACCTGTTGACGGATGATGAAGTGAATCTCATTCGCGTGTATGAGATGGACCTGAAGGACTCTCCCAAACTTCGTGTGCCGGCCGAAGGAGTACGCCAATTGCTGCTTCGCTACGGAAGCAGTTCGTTGATCCCCTCCACCACACAGGAACGCAACGCTCTGTACGGCAAGGAGGGGGCAGAGATCGCTCGATTGATGTTTGATCTCAAGGCTCGCGATCTGTACCGCTACATTGAAGTGCAAGAAGATCCACCCAGCCTTGCGCGCTTCCGCACCCGAGTGCACAACAGTTGGATGATTCCCAACTGCGCCACCAGCAGGTGCCATGGCGGAGTTCAGGCGGGCAAATTCTTTCTGTACACCGGAAGCGCCAAGGACGCCAGAATTCGATACACCAACTTGCTCACGCTCCTGAACTTCACCGTTGATGGCAAGCGTGTTGTGGACTTTGACGCTCCTGCGGACAGCCTGCTCATTCAATATGCGCTGCCCAGAAACATGGCTCGCACGCCTCATCCTGATGTCAAAGGCTGGAAACCTGTGTTCTCGCAGGGCACACC
>CAZXGD010000022.1:0-4832 GCA_964640485.1 uncultured Isosphaeraceae bacterium
GACCGCCGTGATTTGCAAGAGCCTGCTCGGCAAGGCGCACACCGTGATGGCCGAAGGCGGCATGGCCGCGGCGATGGGCAATGTTGACGACCGCGACAACTGGGAGGTGCACTTTGCGGACACCATGCGCGGCGGCGGTTACCTGAACAACGTCACCATGGCCAAACATCACGCCAAGGAAGCGCCCAATTGCGTGCGTGAATTGGAAGCGTGGGGGGCGGTGTTTGACCGAACCAAAGATGGCAAGATCCTGCAACGCAACTTTGGTGGCCACCGCTATCCGCGGCTGGCCCACGTGGGCGATCGCACCGGGCTGGAGATGATCCGCACGCTGCAAGACCACGGTGTGCACCAAGGGCTGGACGTCTATATGGAGATGACCGTCGTGGCCTTGCTCACCACCGGCGGACGAATCTCCGGCGTGCTGGGGTATGACCGCGAGCGCGGCCGCCTGCGGGTGTGGCGTGCGGGCGCAGTCATCATGGCCACTGGCGGCATTGGCAAGGCGTATCGCATTACCAGCAATTCTTGGGAGTACACCGGCGACGGCCAGTCGCTGGCCTATCACGCGGGCGCCGAGCTCATGGACATGGAGTTCGTGCAGTTTCATCCCACCGGCATGGTGTGGCCACCCAGCGTGCGGGGAATTCTGGTGACGGAGGGTGTTCGCGGCGAGGGCGGCGTACTGCGAAACAGTGAGGGCCGCCGATTCATGTTCGACGACATTCCAGAGCTCTACAAGAATCAGGTGGCCAAGGATGAAGAAGAAGGCTGGCGCTATGTGTGCGGGGATAAGAACGCGCAGCGACCTCCGGAGCTCTTAACACGTGACCACGTGGCGCGGTGCATCAATCGTGAGATCAAGGCGGGTCGCGGATCACCCCATGGTGGCGTGTTCTTGGACATCGGTTGGATCAAGAGCAAGCTGCCGAACGCTCCGGAGCACATCAAAAAGAAACTGCCCAGCATGTACCACCAGTTCAAGCAACTGGCGGGGGTGGACATCACCACCGAGACCATGGAAGTTGGCCCCACCACTCACTACGTGATGGGAGGGGTCCGCGTGGATGGTGACACGCAGATGTCCTCCGTTCCAGGGTTGTTTGCCGCAGGCGAAGTGGCCGCGGGGCTCCATGGCGCCAACCGGCTCGGGGGCAACTCACTTTCGGATCTGCTGGTGTTTGGCAAGCGCGCGGGTGAGCACGCAGCCAAGTTTGCCAAGCAGAATCCTGCCGTGGCCCCCGAGCAGTCACAAGTTGAAGCGGAGACGCGTCGCGCCCTCGAGCCGTTTGACCGGCCAGATGGCGAGAACCCCTACTCCATTCAGCACGACCTACAGGGGACCATGCAAGAACTGGTGGGCATCGTGCGCACCCAGACTGAAATGGAACAAGCGGTGGACAAGGTAGCCCAGTTCAACCAGCGCGCTGCGAAGGCAGGCGTCACCGGACACCGCGAATACAACCCCGGCTGGCACACGGCCATTGATCTTCGCAATCTGCTCACCGTGTCTGAAGCCATTGCGCGCTCCGCGCTTGAACGCAAGGAGAGCCGCGGCGCACAGTTCCGCGAGGACTACCCCACCAAGAGCGACGAGTGTTCCACGTTCAACGTGGTGTTGCGCAAGGGCGAAGACGGACAGATGAACGTGGAGCGCCGTGCGCGCCCCCCCATGGATCCCGCCCTTGATGCCGTGATTCAGAAGATGAAATGATTCGCAGGAGCCACTGAGAATGTCCGTACCAGTACCAGGCACCCGAGACGTGGAATTCCGCATTTGGCGCGGCGACGCCGCCGGCGGCGAGTATGTGAACTACACCGTTGAAGTGACCGACGGCATGGTGGTGCTCGATTGCGTGCACAAAATCCAGGCCGAACAAGCCCAAGATCTCGCCTGCCGTTGGAATTGCAAGGCCGGCAAGTGCGGGTCCTGCAGCGCCGAGATCAATGGCAAGCCCAGCCTCATGTGCATGACCCGGATGGACCTGCTTCCCACGGGTCAGGCCGTCACCGTAGAACCCATGCGAACGTTCCCGCTGATCCGCGACTTGGTCACGGACGTCAGCTGGAACTACGAAGTGAAGAAGAAGATCAAGCCGTTCAAGCCCCGCAAGCCTGACAACCCCGATGGCACGTGGACGGTGTTTCAAGAGGACGTGGAGCGTGCGCAGGAGTTCCGGAAGTGCATCGAGTGCTTCTTGTGCCAGGATGTCTGCCATGTGCTGCGCGACCACCACAAGCACGCCGAGTTCATCGGTCCGCGATTCCTGGTGTTTACCGCCGCGCTGGAAATGAATCCGTTGGACACAGAGAACCGTCTGGCAGACTTGAAGGATCGCGACGGTATCGGCTACTGCAACATCACCAAGTGCTGCACCAAGGTCTGCCCAGAGCACATCACGATCACGGACAACGCGATCATTCCGCTCAAGGAGCGAGTGGTGGACGAGTTCTACGACCCGCTCACCCGCCTGTTCAGGATTTTCAAGGGTTAGAATCCGGTTCGCGTGCACGTCTATCGCAAGGCAATCTTCTGCCTAGAGTCGGAGTGGTATGGGCTTGCAAGCTCGGTGAGCGTTCGCCCTGGGCTGGACTTGTTGCGAGCCTCGGACTACCACATTCGGTTTATTCACCGGGACGTCGCCACCAGCGGCGAGCTAGAGCATTACTTGCGCAAGTGGCTTCAGGGCAAACATGACGGCTATGACATTCTGTGGCTTGCCATGCATTCGCGCCGGGGAATCCTGCTGCCGGGAGACATGCGGCGCAAGGGCGAGTCACTGCACCTTGATCAGTTAGAGGAAGCCCTGCATGGCAAGTGCGCCGGGCGTCTGATTCACTTCGGTGGGTGCCGGACCATCGCGGTCTCGCCCGCGCGCATCACGAGGTTTCTTGCGAGCACCAAGGCTGTGGCGATCTCGGGCTTCAATGAAGAAGTGGATTGGACTGAATCCACACTCTTTGAATTGGCCTACCTGTTGGAGTTGCAAAAGCACCCGCTGACCGCCAAGGGGCTGCGTGCGCTCAGAAGCGCCCTTCGAAAGCAGCGGCCAGTGGAGTACCGCGATTCGGGGTTTGCCATTCACGTCAGGCGTTGATGGACTGACCGCTGGCTTGAATAACCAGACGGCACCGTCGATACGTGGTCAGCGTTACTGTTTGGCGTTGTCTGGTGAACTCTTGTTGGGTCGGGTTGGCGGAGTGTTGGGCTTCACCGGCTGTTCGGCAATCTGCTTCAGAAGATGATCCACCGCTGCCTTCAGTTGCGCGTCGCCTCCATTGAAGGTGGCGTGAGGCAGGTTGTCCACCACGATGTCGGGTGTGACGCCCTCTCCTTCAACCATCCATTGGCCATCCAGCCCGTACACCGCGTATTCCGACGCGGAAGCGATCCCCTTGTCCACGAGCGTGTTTGAGGAGCTGAGCCAGATTCCGCCACCCCACGTGCGGGTGCCGATCACCTTGCCAAGGCCCAAACGGCGGAATCCTTCAGAGAAGGTCTCGCCGTCGCTGCTGGTGCGCTCGTCGCATAGAGCCACCATCGGCCCGCGGAATGCGTACTGCATGTTCCATGAGGGAGGATTGCCCACACGCGGCGTCCAGAACGCCCACGCTTTGCGCAGAAGTTTGCTCAGTATCCACGAATCAATGTTCCCGCCGCGATTGTGGCGGACATCCATGATGAGACCCTGCCGATTGAACACCGGATAAAAATTCTCTGCCCAACTGGTGTAATCGCCTCGCCCCATGGCGCGTAAGTGAACGTAGCCGATCTTTCCGTCAGACCACTTGTCGACCAGCATCCGGCGGGTGTACTCCCAATCCGTGTAGCGCAGATCTGCCTCGCTTGCCTGTGAAATGGGATAGGCGATGGCGTCACGACTGGCTTCAAACCCTGAGCCGCCGACCACCGCAGGGCGGATACGCAAGAGCACCTGCTTGCCCGCCTTCTGTCGCAGCAAGACCGCTGCATCAGGCACCGAAAGCGTTGGAACGCCGTCGATCATTTCGATCACGTCTCCAACATTGGCGGCCACTTCTGGCTTGCGCAATGGCGACACTCTTTCTGGATTGTCTGGAGAAGCCTGATAGATGCGCGCAATGCGATAGCCGCCCGAAGGCTCGTCTCGCACCAACACGCCGCCCAACCCCGCCACGGAAATGTTGTCGGGGCTCTCACGCGTGTCACCGCCCCCTACAAAGTGGTGAAGCGTTGACAATTCCGCGACCATTTGACTCATCACGCTGCTGAGCTCAGAACGTGTCGTGACGCGGTCAACCATCGGAAGGTATTTGGTGAGCATGGCTCGCCAGTCCACGCCATGCATGTTGGTGTCGTAGTAGTAATCGCGCATCAGCCGCCACGACTCCGTGAACATCTGGCGGAATTGATCGCGTGGAATGAGCGAGAGCGAAATCCCAGCCAGGCTTACGACCTTCTTGTCAAGATCGCTCGCAGGCGCTGCAGCGGCGTCCACCATGTAGAGCGAATCCTTCTTGCGAATGAGGAGCTTTTTGCCATCTTGAGTGAGTTCGTAGCCCGTGATATCGCCGGTGATGCTCTTGACCTCAACGGGATCGTTCTTGATCTCCAGAGCTTCAAGACTGGTCTTGGGCTCAAACCCTGATGGGCGATTGGTGAAGAACAACACCTTGTCATTGGCCGAGAGTGAGCCGTAGTTGCCCGCCTTAACTGGAACTTCGTAGATGCGTTCGGCCAGACCGGCAAGTTCAATGTCAACCTTGGCCGGAGCCTTCTCGCTCTCTTTGCCCTTGCTCGCGGAGGCCGCCGCATCGGGCGCGGGCTTTTCACCGGGCTTGTCAGCGGGCTT
>CAZXGD010000022.1:4932-44466 GCA_964640485.1 uncultured Isosphaeraceae bacterium
CCTCCTTCTCCTTGGCCTCCTTCTCCTTGGCCTCCTTCTCTGCCTTTTCCTTTGCGGTCTGCAGTTCGTCCTTGGGCGCAAAGGGCCACCGCTGCCCTGGCTTCAGCGCAAGCGCGTAGAGCTTGGTGGTCTCGTCCAGAAAGGGGTCAGGCTGATTCTGCCCCCAGGGGCTCTGCACCACTGAACGCAGGGTGCGGTCGGAGAGAAACCAGAGCCACTTTCCGTCCGCGCTCCACGCGGGCGAATAGGAGGCATACCGATCCGTGGTGACGGTTGTGGACTTCCCCTCACTCACACTCCAGATACGAATGATGGGATATCCATTGGCAGCCTGCGCTCCGTAGGCGAGCCATCGGCTATCCGCGCTCCACGCGAGATCCGTGAAATCCTCCTGATCGGAGGTGTCGATCTTGGTGTCTTTGTTGGACTCCGTGTCGTACACCCACAACTCCAGATTCTTGTTGTAGTGCGCGATGAGCTTGCCATCGGGTGAGGGAATGGCTGCCCAGCGAAGGACCACCGAATCCTTGGTGAGCTGCTGTGCTGCACCCACGCCGTTGGCAGGCAGCGTCCACGCTTCCACTTCGCCGGTCTTGTCTGAGAGGGCAACCAGCTGCTCGCCATCCTTCACAAAGCGCGCATCGCGGTATCGCACGGTGTCGTCACGCGCAACGTCAACGGTGCGTCCCTGCTTGGCGGGCACGACAAAGACGCGACCGCGCGCGGTTACAGCAACCTTCTCGCCGTCTGGTGAGGGATGCACCGACGTCACATAGTCAATTGGCTTCTCCACCCAACGTTCGCGCAGTTGGTCAAGGTCCGTCTCCAACGAGATGGGAATCATGGAGCTCTTGCCAGTCTTGGTATCCAGCATCCAGAGATCAGCGCCCAACTGGTAGGCGATCACCCCCTCGCGCAAAGACATGTCCTGAATGTCCAGACCCACGTGTTTGGAGTGTTGCTTGAGGTCCTTGCCATCACCCGTCATGGACCACACGTTCATATGTCCATCGCGATCACTCAGAAAGTAAATGCGCCCGTTCCACCACATGGGGCGCTTGCTTGTGCCGGGAAAGTCGCCGGTGAGATTGACGGCTTCGCCCGCGCCATCCTTAAACCGCCACACTTGCTGGATAGTGCCGCCCTTGTATCGCTTGGTGAATGAACCATTGAATGGAATGCGAACAAAGGCCAGTGTGGCGGCTTCGGCTTTGGCGGCGGACGTGTCAAATGAACCATCGTTGGCTTGTGCAAGTGGGAGCAGCGTGCGAACCCCCGTGGCTGGATCAATGAGCGTCAGTTGCTCGCTCGGCAGCGTGCTGAACTTATCTGTGGCGCTGATGATCCGGCCGTCCGGTGTCCACCCCACCACTCTCTGGCGGGCTCCGTCGAACGTCAGTCGCTTGGGCAGACCGCCCGACATCGGCATCACGTACACCTCTGCCGGTCCCTCGTATTCACCGATGAACGCCACATGCGTTCCGTCGGGAGAGATGGAAGGCGCAAACTCGTCTCCAGGATGGCTTGTGAGTCGTGTGGCGGTGCCGCCGACGGAGGCCACCTTCCACAGGTCGCCCTCGGAGACAAAGACCAGCACCCCCTGCCCCAGCGCAGGCATTCGATAGAAGCCGTTGGGCTTCCCCTCCGTGGGCGCAGCATCAACGGCGCAGACGGCGCTTCCAAGAGTGGCGGCAATCAAAGCGAGCACACATCGCAACATGGGCAAAGGAGACCGGTTAAGCATCGCAAAAGTCTAGCCGCGCGGCGCCCTCTCACTGGCCGTGCGTCGTTCCTGTACGTTGTCATTCCTTTGAACGTTGTTCACGCACCCATGAGACGCCCTTATCCGGTCACGCTTCACGGGCGCTTTATCAGAATGGAAGCGCTGCGCCCCGACCACGCCGCTGGACTTCTGGCGTGCTCAACGCCTGATCTTTTTGTGAAGCTCATGCAGCGCCCCCATGAATGGACGCTGGACGGGTTTCAGGGGCTAGTGACTCGCTTGCTCTCGCAGCCGAGGCAAACGTTTGTCATGGTGCTGCAGCAGAGCGGCACACCGGTGGGCTGCTCAAGCTTCTTGGCCATTCGACCCGAGCACGGCGGACTGGAGATCGGCACCACGTGGATCAGCCGTGACTACCACGGCACGTTCGTCAACCCTGAAGCCAAGTTTCTGATGATGCAACATGCCTTTGAAGACTTGGGAGCCGTTCGCGTGGAGTACTTGGTGCGCGTTGACAACCCGCGGAGCCAAGCTGCGGTGACCAAACTTGGAGCGGTGCGTGAAGGTGTCCTGCGCAATCACACCATCACTCCGGATGGAACGCTCGTGGATTACGTGAGCTACAGCGTCATCCCCGCTGACTGGCCGCAGGTCAAGCAGCGGCTGACCCAGCGCCTAGACGCGTTCATGCCGCGCTAGCTTTTGGCGGCCTTGCGCTTTTTGCCCGACTTGGCCAGCGTGGATTCATACGCGGCCACGTATTGCTTGAGCGGAGCGTTCTTCATGGCCTGGCCGATCACGTTGAGCGGCAGATCCTCAAGCTTTTTGAATCGAATGCACGCCTTGCCCATGTCCAATTTTTTGCCGGCCTTGGCAAACTCCTCGCGCAGCCAGCGTTCGCGTTTGCTGTCGCCATAGCAACACATGAGATAGACCGACATGTGATTCTTTTGCGAAGCCAGCCCCGCGTAAGGAAGGGGTTGCGTGGGATCGCAGTGGTAGCCAGCCGGAAACAACTTGTGCGGAACCACGTATCCGATCATGCCGTAGGCCATGACTTCTTTAAAGCCTTTGTCTAAGTTCTTGCGCATGACCGCGCGCACTGCTTTGATGGCCGCTCGGCGATCGGGTGGAAGTTCGGCCAGGTACTGGGCAACTGTTTGGGCTTTGCTTTGCATCGTGACGTTCCCTTGAATTCTGAAGCTAGCGCGGGGGGGCGACGACTGGGGTCGTGGGCGGCTGAACGGGCGTGGGCGCTACTTCCTTCAACGCCGATTCCTTCTGTTTGGCTTCCCACGCTTGCTGACTCATGGCACAGCGAAAACCAACGTGCTGCGCGCCGGTGTCTGGTGAACAACTCATGCGCGCACTAGGGCGATAGCTGGCACAGTAACTGTCGTTGCACAAAAATGATCCGCCGCGCTGCACTCTCACTTCTGGCTCATGCGGATTGCGAAGGTCCATACTCGACGTGGGACCGGTTGGATTGACTGCCACCCCATCCTTGCCCAGTTCCAACATCATGCGCGCGTAGGTATCGGGCCGGTACAGGTCGCTGCACCACTCCCATACATTGCCGGCAACGTCATACAGGCCATAGCCATTCGGGGCGAAGCTCTTGACCGGCGCCGCGCGCGTGAATCCATCTTCACCCGTGTTGAGATTTGGAAACTGACCTTGCCACGTATTGGCACGCTTGGGATCAATCGGCTGGTTTCCCCACGCATTCAAGGCTCGATCCAGCCCGCCACGTGCGGCGTACTCCCACTGCGCTTCGGTGGGTAGCTGCTTGCCTGCCCATTTGCAATACGCCACCGCATCCAGATATGCCACCTGAACCACGGGGTGCGAATCCTTCCCTTCAATGTTGCTTGACGGCCCTTCTGGATGCTGCCAGTTTGCGCCAATCGTCCACGTCCACCAATTGCCAACATTGTTCGTGTCCACCCTCTCTGAAGGCGGTGTGAACACCAGCGCGCCAGGCTTCAGCATCTCATCCGGTGGTTTGGGCGTTCCCTCGGGGGTTTGTTTCTTCAATTCCTCCCAGTCCACCGGCCGCTCCGCGATCGTCTTGTACCCGGTGGCATTCACAAACGCCCGAAACTGTGCATTGGTGACTTCGGTGATGTCCATCCAAAAGCCATCCAGGCGAACCTTGTGCAACGGTTGCTCATCCGGCCGTGCAAGCGAGTCGTTGCCCCCCATGATGAATTCACCGGCAGGAATCCACACCATGCCCGGAGGGGCGGCGGGCGCGAGGGGTACAGCCAACGTGAGCACAATGAGAAGTGTCATCGGTGCGCGACAGAGTACCCGCCCAAGGCCTGTTGCCGCGTTAATGCCCGTCGAAGGATTCCACACGATCCCACTGCCAAAGCACGCGCACACCGTGCTCGTACCCGAGCACGCCGATGGATGCCGCCTTAAGTGCAAATGACCTTCCGCGCGCCTCGGGCAGATTGAGCCACATGGCCGCCAACATTCTCAGGACATGCCCATGCGCAAAGAGAAGAACGTTCCCTGGCACTGCGTCCACGCGTTGAACCACCAGTCTGCACCGCTCAGCCACCTGATCCATGGATTCACCCCCAGGACAGGGCGTGCTCCATAAGTCCCACCCCGGCACGCGTTCGTGAATCTGTGCACTGGTGAGCCCTTCGTACTCACCATAATTCCACTCGTGAAGATTGGGCTCAACTTCCGCGCGCGCGCTATACCCGGTGAGTTCTGCCGTCTGCCGGGCGCGGCGCAGCGGACTTGTGAGCACCTCTCTGAACTCTTGCTGCTGCAGAATGGGCTTCAGCGCACTCGCCTGCTGCTGTCCACGCGAGGTGAGGGGCAAATCAGTATGCGACGTATGCCGACCGATCACGCTCCACTCTGTCTCCGCGTGCCGAACCAGCCAGACCATCTTGGAGCGTTGTGGCATTGTGACGTATGCGCTGCGTTGCC
Organism: uncultured Isosphaeraceae bacterium; assembly: GCA_964640485.1. GTDB lineage: Bacteria > Planctomycetota > Phycisphaerae > Phycisphaerales > SM1A02 > CAZXGD01. The sequence goes on from CAZXGD010000022.1 coordinate 9,608, forward strand.
AGTGATGATAGCAGGGCTACGATAGAGCCAAAGGAGAGTGCACAATGTCGGAACACAGAGCGACCGTTGAATGGAAACTCACCGATGGTGAGTTCCTGAAGGGCAAATACTCACGGGTACACACATGGACCTTTGATGGCGGCATGGTGGTCAACGCCTCACCGACGCCAGCAGTTGTGGCAGCGCCATACTCCGATCCATCCGCCGTTGACCCTGAAGAGGCATTTGTTGCTGCCATCTCCAGCTGTCACATGCTCACATATCTCTACGTGGCAAGCCGAGCTGGATTTGAAGTGCTGAGCTACCAGGACCACGCCGTGGGAACACTCGCCAAGGACGCACAAGGCACTCCTTGGATCAGCACTGTCGATCTGACGCCTCACATCGAGTATCGGCAGGGATTGGCCCCCACGGCAGAAGTTGAACAGCAACTGCACGCCCGTGCCCACAAGCAGTGCTTCATAGCCAATTCAGTCAAGACCGACGTGCGGATTGCAACCGTAGAGAATGTGGCTCATTAGCCCTTAACAGTGCACCGTGCGAAAGGAGTGCTGGCGTCCCACTCCGGGCGAGCCGCCCTCTACACTAGCCCCCTTTCCCCAATCTGGGGCAGAGGAGTCGCGCATGCAAATCGGAATGGTCGGTCTTGGACGAATGGGCGCCAACATGGTGCAGCGCCTGCAAAAGGCGGGGCACGAGTGCGTAGTGTTTGACCGCAGCGCTGCCGCGGTGAGCGAATCAGCAAGTAAGGGAGCGGTGGCCGCCACCACTCTGAAGGATCTGGTGAGCAAGTTGAAAGCTCCCCGATCGGTGTGGCTGATGATTCCGGCGGCCTTCGTGGACGCCACCATTGAAGAATTGGCTCCACTACTCTCCAAAGATGACACCATCATTGACGGCGGCAACTCCTACTACAAGGACGACTTGCGCCGATCTGAAGCCTTGAAGGTCCAGGGCATTCATTACGTGGATGTGGGCACTTCCGGCGGCGTGTGGGGGTTGGAGCGCGGCTACTGCTTGATGATCGGCGGCGACAACACCGCCGTCGGAAGATTGGATCCGGTCTTCAAAACGCTGGCGCCGGGGCGGGGCAACGTGCCGCGCACACCCGGCCGAGACAAGTTGCCAGGCACGTCTGAAGAGGGCTACCTGCACTGCGGCCCTCCGGGGGCTGGACACTTTGTCAAGATGGTTCACAACGGCATCGAATATGGCCTGATGGCCGCGTACGCCGAGGGACTCAACATCCTCAAGATGGCCAATGCCGGCATGCACACGCGCGAGCAGGATGCTGAGACCACGCCGTTGCGCAATCCTCACGAATATATGTACGAGTTCAATCTTGCAGACGTGAGCGAGGTGTGGCGTCGCGGAAGCGTCATTTCAAGTTGGCTCTTGGACCTTACCGCGCAGTCGTTTGCTCAGGATGGTTCGTTGGAGAAGTTTGCTGGCCGTGTCTCCGACTCCGGGGAGGGCCGGTGGACGATTGATGCCGCGATTGATGTCGGCGCTCCCGCGCACGTCTTGAGCGCAGCGCTCTTTGATCGGTTTCAGAGCCGAGACGGTTCTCTCTTTGCCAACAAGGTGCTCAGCGCCATGCGATTTGGCTTCGGCGGCCACACGGAGAAAAAGGCGTGACCACCCCCAAGCAGCAGTCCGACGCGCTGGTGCTCTTCGGGGCAACCGGCGACCTGGCGTACAAAAAGATCTTTGCCACGTTGCAAGCCTTGGTGAAGCGCGGCCACTTGAACACACCCGTGATCGGCGTGGCCAAAGGGGGCATGACTCTCGAGCAGTTGAAGGCTCGTGCGCGAGAGGGCATTCAGAAGCACGGTGGCGGCGTGGATGAGCAGGCCTTCACCAAGCTCTGTGGCCTGCTGCGTTACGTGGATGGCGACTACTCCGACCCTGCCACCTTTCAGGCACTACGCAAGGAACTGGGCGGGGCCAAGCACCCCACTCATTACCTGGCCATCCCTCCTGCCCTGTTTGGAACTGTGGCAGAGCAGTTGGGCAAGGCGGGCTGCGCCAAGGGTGCGCGCGTCGTAGTTGAAAAGCCCTTTGGCCGCGACTTGGCTTCCGCCGTGGCGCTCAGCCAAGACCTGCACGGAGAGTTCAGCGAAGAAGACGTCTTGCGCATCGACCATTACCTAGGGAAAGAGGCGGTCCAGAACATTCTGTATTTCCGCTTTGCAAATGCGTTCTTGGAGCCCATTTGGAATCGGCATTCTGTGCGCCAGATTCAAATCACCATGGCGGAGAGTTTTGGCGTGGAGGGCCGAGGTGCCTTTTATGACACCGTGGGCGCGATCCGCGACGTGATGCAGAACCACCTGATGCAGGTGCTGGCATTCCTGTGCATGGAACCACCAGATTGGAGCGACATGGAACGCACGCGCGATGAGCAGGTGAAGTTCTTTCGCGCTGTTCGCTCCGTGGAACCTAAGGACGTGGTGCGCGCCCAGTTCAGCGGCTATCTCAATGAGCCAGGCGTAGCGCCCAAGTCGCGCACTGAAACGTACGCCGCTGCACGCTTGCACATTGACAACTGGCGCTGGAACGGTGTGCCGATCTATCTGCGTGCCGGCAAGGGCTTGCCCGTGACCGCAACTGAAGTTCGCGTAGAGTTACATCGCCCACCGCCGGTGGTCTTTCACGAACCGCAACCACCACACCACAACTTCATGCGCTTTCAGCTCTCACCGCGCATCGAGATCGGGCTGAACGCACAAGTGAAGGTGGATGGCGAACGCATGGTTGGTCAAACCATGGAGTTGCTGGCGATCGATCAGTCCGCGGATGAGATGGCACCCTACGAACGGCTGCTGGGCGATGCCATGCGCGGCGACTCCACGCTGTTTGCCCGACAGGATTCGGTTGAGGAGTGCTGGCGCATCTTTGACGGTGTGCTGGGGGACACGGTGCCGGTGCACCATTACACGCGCGGCACCTGGGGGCCGGAACTGGGCGACGATTGGCTACTTCCGCCCGGCGGTTGGCATACGCCGAAACTCGATGGAGCCAACAGCTAAACTCGCGATTCTTATGGGTGAAGTGCTGGCAATCGACATCGGCGGAAGCAAAGTGAAGTTCAGGGTGGCTTCGGACCCAGAGCGGCGCTTCTTTGAATCGGGGCCCAAGCTCACCGCGCAACAGATGGTTGATGGTGTTCAAGCGCAACTCAAGGGTTGGAACGTCGACCGAATCACCATCGGTATCCCTGCACCCGTCAAAGGGCACCGCCCTGTGCACGATCCCGTGAACTTGGGCAAGGGCTGGGCTGACTTTGATTACGACGATGCCTTTGGCTTGCCGGTCAAAATGATCAATGACGCGGCCATGCAAGCAGTGGGCAGCTACACCGGTGGCACCATGCTCTTTTTAGGATTGGGCACCGGTCTGGGCAGTGCCATCATCGCCAACAATGTGGTGGTGCCCACCGAGCTGGCGCACATGCCCTTTAAGAACGGGCGCACCTTTGAGGAGTATGTGGGCACCGCCGCACTGCAGAAATCGGGCAAGCGCAAGTGGCGCAGACATGTACAGGAGGCGTGCGCCATTCTGCAGCACGCGTTCAATCCGGATGCCACAGTCATCGGGGGCGGCAATGCTCGGCTCTTGAAGGAACCGCCGAAGGGCTGCACGCTGGGCGACAATTCCAACGCGTTTCTAGGTGGTTTTCGACTTTGGGAGCCAGCGTGGGATCGGGCCTTTGCAGCGCAGGCCCCCGACCGATGAGCGCTCTACCCCCGGTGGATTCCGAGAACAGCGCGTCGCACAAGGCGGTGCAGTCACTCAGCACACCCGCGCCGGAATGCCCCACCGCAGAACACCAACGCATGGTGGAATCCCGGGATGCGCCCCCCGAGCGCAATTGGCGGCGCTGGGGCACCTACGTCACAGAACGTCAATGGGGAACGGTGCGCGAGGATTACTCCGCTGACGGCGAGGCATGGGAAGCGTTTCCCTTTGATCACGCCAAGAGCCGCGCGTATCGCTGGGGCGAAGACGGCATCGGCGGATGGTGCGATGATGCCCAGGATCTGAGCATCATGGTGGCCTTGTGGAATGGCAAGGACCCATGGATCAAAGAGCGATTCTTTGGACTTACCAATCACGAGGGCAACCACGGCGAAGACGTGAAGGAGCTCTATTGGTATCTGGACGGTACTCCGACGGGCAGTTACGCCCGAATGCTCTACAAGTATCCGCAGGCTGAGTTCCCCTACCAGCAGTTGCGAGAACGCAACGCACAACGCACTCGTAAGGATCGCGAGTTTGAGCTGCTAGACACCGGCATCTTTGACGATCGCCGCTATTGGGACTGCCAGATTGAGTGGGCAAAGGCGGATGCCCAAGACCACTTGTTGCGCATCACCGTTCACAATCGCGGCCCAGATGAAGCGGTCATCCATGTGCTTCCGCAGGCCACGTTCACCAACACATGGTCTTGGCTGGAGCATGGTGAGCGCCCCACGATGGCCGCCCGCGGGTTGCGCTCCGTGGACCTTTCGTGCCGCAGCTTGGGCTCGTGGACGCTTGAGTTTGAAAGTTCAGAGGAACTCCTCTTTACCGAAAACGAAACCAATTCAGAATTGCTGCACGGGTCAACCAGCCCCGTGAAGTTCTTCAAGGATGGCATCAACGACGCAGTGATCTCCGGTGCGCGCACCACGGTGAACCCGTTGCGCACCGGCACCAAGATGGCGGCGCTCCACGTGTTGCGGATTCCCGCAGGCGCGAGCCGCGTGGTGCGAGCTCGGCTGACGCGCACCCCCAAGGCTGCCGGCGCAGCACAACCATTTGCCGACTTTGAGCAGATCTTTGCCACGCGACAACGCGAGGCCGATCAGTTCTATCACTTCTACCAGTGCGAGGTTCCAGACGCCGACGACCGATTGATCCAGCGGCAAGCGTGGGCAGGGCTGCACTGGAACAAGCAGGTCTATCACTACGGCGTGCGTCGGTGGCTTCGAGGAGATGAGCCAAGCCAGCCCACCCCACCCTCGGAGCGCCTCAAGGGGCGCAACTCCCACTGGAAGCACTATTGGTGCCACTCTGTGTTCAGCATGCCCGATGCTTGGGAGTATCCGTGGTTTGCGTCGTGGGACCTTGCCTTCCACGCCGTGGCGTTCGCCGATTTTGACCCAGAGTTCGCGAAGCAGCAGTTGCACCAATTGTGCGTGGACTTTTCCATGCATCCTTCGGGTGCGCTGCCCGCCTACGAATGGAATTTCAGCGACGTCAACCCTCCCGTGTTGGCTTGGGCATCGCTCCGCGTCTTTGAGATCGAAGCGTTGCGCACGGGGCGCCCCGACTTTGAGTTTCTAAAGCGCATGTTCTTTCGAATGGCGTTGAACTTTGAGTGGTGGGTCAACCGCAAGGACTCAGACGGCAACAACATCTTTGAGGGTGGCTTCCTTGGTCTGGACAACGTCGGGGTGTTCGACCGCAACCATCACTTTGCTCCCGGCGTGGTGCTTCAACAAGCGGATGCCACCAGTTGGATGGCCATGTTCTGCCTGAACATGCTGCGGATCGGCGTTCTGATCAGCCAGCACGACAAAGGCTATGAAGACGCCTGCTCAAAGTTCTTTACGCATTTCCTGTCCATCGCACACGCCATGTCAGATGAGTGCGCCACCGGTCAAGGGCTGTGGGATGAGGCCGACACCTTCTTCTATGACCACCTGCGCATGCCCGACGGCACCGTCATTCCACTGCGCGTGCAATCCATTGTGGGGCTGATGCCGCTGCTGGCCGTACATGTGCTCACCCAGGAACTCATTCAGCGCCTGCCCACCTTTCAACAGCACCTCAACTGGCTCTTTGTGCAACAGCCGGAACTGGCCAGCCTTGTGTCGCGTTGGCGCGAATCGGGGGCGGGCGACACGCACCTCTTTGCGCTGCTTCGCGGCTACCGCACCACCGAACTCTTGCGCCACGCACTGAATCCCGAGGAGTTTCTTTCGCCGTATGGCATTCGTAGCTTGAGCCGAAAGCACAAGGACAAGCCTTTCACATTTGAGTTTGACGGACAGTGCATGACCGCGGACTACGAACCAGGCGAATCCAATTCCGGTGCCTTTGGCGGAAACAGCAATTGGAGAGGCCCGGTGTGGATGCCCATGAATTACCTGCTCATTGAGTCGCTCCAGCGGTTCCACGTGTACTACGGAGATGGATTCAAGGTGGAAATGCCGGTGGGCAGCGGCTCCATGGTTACGCTCTCAGACGTGGGGGCGGAACTGCGACAGCGCCTCTTAAGCCTCTTTCGCAAGGGGAAGGATGGGCGCCGTCCATGCATGAACGACGGCCACGACATCTGGGACGACCCGCACTTTAGAGACTTGATCTGGTTTCACGAGTACTTCGACGGAGACACGGGCCGTGGGTGCGGCGCAAGTCATCAGACGGGCTGGACCGCACTGTGCGCTCGCCTCTTCTTTGAGAAGCGCTTCCGCTTGGCCACCATGTGTCCCGACGGTACCGAGGTGGTTGACATCGTGCGATACTTGGGCGTGTAGCAGCCCCGGAATTGAGGACCAGGATATGGGCGAACACTCCACTGAACTGCGCATACGCCCTGCCACCGCGGCTGATGCGCCTGCATTTTGCCAGATCTACAACCCATTCATCGCAGACACCATCGTCTCCTTTGAGACCGAACTGGTCACCGTTGCCGACATGGCCGAGCGCATTCGCAAGATCTCGGCGGAGTACCTCTGGCTGACCGCAGAGAGTGACACCGGCGTGGCGGGCTACGCCTACGCCACTCGCTGGAGAACCCGCGCCGCCTACGACCACACGGTGGAAGTTGCCATTTATGTACACGCAAACGCGCGTGGCAATGGGGTGGGGCGAGTCCTGTATTCCGCGCTTTTTGCTCAACTCCGCCAGCGCGGCATTCATGCGGTGATCGGTGGAGTCTCTCTACCCAACGAGGCGAGCGTGGCATTCCATGAGGCGTGCGGCTTCAAGCCGATTGGCGTCTATCCAGAAGTAGGACGCAAATTCGATCGCTGGATCGATGTTGGCTTCTGGCAACTCATGCTCTGAAACATTGGGCGAATGGCAGGCAAACGGTGACCGCAAGCGCCGCCCGCCACAAATCGCCTGTCGCTGGCTACTCTAATCACGGCCATGCCCGGACTTGACGCGCCGTTCATACGCACTGAACGCTTGACGCTTCGCATTTGCGCGCCGGCTGATAGCGACGCGCTGTGCACGTTCTACCGCCATAGTTGGCCCACCCATCTTCGCCCATGGAGCCCGGTGCCACAGTGTGCGCCCAACGACTTTGCGGCCATGTCCAAGGAGTCCATTCTTCGAGCGCGTGAAGGAATTGAAACGGGCACCGCCTGCAGGCTCACCGCCTTTGATTCGCAAGGAACAGTTGTTGGCGCAGTGTCACTGAACAACATCGTTCGCGGCTCCTTCTTAAACACCGACGCCGGGTGGTGGATCAGCGCCAACCACCTCCGACAAGGTTTTGCCACTGAGGCCGTGCGTGCCGCGTTGCGCTATGCGCTCACCGCATCACCCGCAGGCCTTGGTTTGCACCGCGTGCAGTGCGGAATCATTCCCCGAAACACCGCAAGTTTGGGGGTCGCCCGCAAGGTGGGTCTGCGACAGGAAGGCGTGGCCTTGCGCTACCTGCGAATCGCAGACGTGTGGGAAGACCATCTGATCTTTGCACGCACGGTTGAAGACGCGGAGCACACCCCGTAGGTGGCGCCTTTCACTGCGGTGTGAGTCTCGACATGGGCCACGAACACCGGGGAAACTCCACTCCCATTGCAAGCGCGTAGAGAAGCCCGATGGACAACGCCACCACACTGGCATCGGCGGTTGGAAGCTCTGGCCCATGAACTGCAGGGCTCATCATGCACATCACGCCGGCACCCACCAAAGCCATGGCGAGCGCGAACCACTGGTAGATGCGCAATCCCGCAACCTGCCGGGTCTGCGCCTCACCTCGGTAGCTCTCTTCAACGAACCTGGCTGCTCCCTGCAAAAACAGATAGGCCCCCACCACCAGACTTGCAGGTGCCGCCAAGAGAAACAAGCGAAACAGCAACAACCCGATCACGACGTTGGCCAACATTGAGTAGAGCGGCGTGGGGTGAATTGGCACACCGCCCAATCCTGAGATGGCCGCTACTCGGCTCTGCGGCAGCAGATGAACGATTCCCATGGTGTTACTGGGAGCGCCGTGACAGCAACCCTGCACGAGGCATCGCAGGCGCCCGATTCCCTGAATCCAAGGCGCCGCACCCGCGGTGGCCGCCAAGATCGGCCACATGCCGAAGCCGGCGGCTGCAAGCCCCGCGCCACAGCACAGAATTGCGATCACGCTTCCAAAGTAACCAAAGGGGCGCTGCAGTCGCTTTGATCCAACGAGCACCTGCCCCCACACCCCCGCACCCACAAGACTTACCACGGCGATCACACCAAAGACGAGTGGCTTCTGGAGCGGAGCAAACGCTGCCAAGCACAGCACTCCTACCGCAGCGGCGAGCCCTGCGTACACACCGTGAATCAAGAGGCGGGCAGGGCCGATGTTCCACTCGCACCAGCCGTTTGCGATTCGCTGTGCAGCGGCGCACGCTGAATGCCACAGGCGACGACGATGGAGTGCCAGTGCGCAGAGCATGGCGCCAGCGACCACGTCCGCAATCGCGTGCATGCCCGCGGTAATGCAACTCACTGCGATCAGGCAGGCGAGCAGGCCCGCCGCCACCCCGAGCCCGAGGTTCCTGTGCCACAAGAGCGCCGCCGCCATGAAGGACCAATACACATGAAAGGACGGGAACGCCGCTCGACCCCCCACACCGTCGGTGCGATTGAGTTCCATCAGCCACCCCCACGCGCTGGTGCTGTCGTACCCGCGAAGCGTGGCCACGAACGGCAGCGCAAGCATGATGAGGAAGCCAACGGTCATACCAAACATGGCGTCCTTGCCCCATACCGAGAGCACAACCCGATCGCGTGTCGCCATCACCGCGAAGGGCGCCAGCACATAGGCCAAGGAATAAACCCCAGTCCACCACATGATGACGGGCCACCCGGACTCGGGTGGGCGCATCAATTCAATCGCATCAGGTACAGGCAAGTGCCCCACCACTTCGTAGCCCAGAATCCACCATCCAAAGACCACGAACACCGTTCGCGCTCGATCGGCGGCCGTTGCAGATCCGACCTCCGAATCCGGCAGTGTGAGCCAAGCGCGGGAACATCGATCACCAAAGCGCCGGTGCAGATCTCTGTTTTCAAAGCCTAACACCAGCGCGGCACACCCCAGGGCCACCGCTGGAGTCACGATGAGCAGTCCAGCAGCAGAAGCACAAGCTCCGGAGACGCCACCCACGATCATCACTGCTCCCACGTAGATGGGATGCGCCAACAGCCAGTACGGCCCTCGGCGGGTCAAGCGAGGAGGTGGGAATGCGTTCATGGGCAAGCCGCCCGCATGGCGCCAAAGCGTGAACATGGCCCACGCCATCAACACCACGCCCGCGATGGCGACACCCCACCATGCAACGCTCATTTGGTGGTCTCGATCGATCTTCACGCCAGAAAAGTCGATGACGGCGTCCAGTCGTTGTGCCCACACCACCAAGGCAGCCGGAAGCGCCACGCAAAAAAGTGCGCCGTACGCCAGCTTGGGCGCCACGCGATGAATCATCGCGGTGAATCCTCTCTGCCGAAGCGCACCACTTCATGAATGGCCCACGTGCGCTCACCCCCCGGAAGAATGGCAGCAGAGAGCCATTTGGTTTCATGGGTGTCCAACATCCGTTGGGGCACTGCGCGTGCGAGCAATGGCACCGATTTGGCTGGCCCATCTCCCAGCGTGGCATCCCGAATGATTCGCCTTGGTTCCAAGGTGACCTTGCCGCCACTCCACTCAATTGCGGTGTCGCTCACCGTACCCTTTGGGCACGCGATTCCGTCTACAAAAACAAGTGTCAATGGATGCGAGCCTTGCCACTGGATCCACACCACACTCAACGTTGAGTGCGCCACTCGACCCCAGTGCAATACCTCAACAGGAACATTCCACGGCTCCATGTTCATGGTCAATCGTTCCACATAGCCCATGTGCGGCGCCGATGGAGCCGCATCACTGCGACTTTGGCCAAACCCGTGCGCTCCCACGCTTGCTACGCGGGCCACGGGCGCAAGGCAGTCCCACACCACAGCTTGATCTGCGAGCAACTCGTGTCGAATGCCATTCTGCGCCCAAGTCGACGCCGCTGGTTGCCAATGGGCATCAACGCCAAGTCGCGGCACCTTCCAGGTGACTCCCGACTTACCTGCGACGGGTTGGGAGGGACCGAGCAGTGAGATGCGCTCAATCACCGGCTGAGACACGTCCGCCGGTACTTCCAAGAGTGCGGCGTATCGAACTGCCAGCAGCCCCCAAGACATGCGAGCCCAGTATCCGATGGTTGCGCTGCCATCGGGCGCGATGGCGTCCAAATACCACTTGGTAAGGTGAAATCCAGCCGCCACGCGTAGGGTCAACCGCCCTGCTTCTGAAGTTCCTTGCGACGCACAGGATCCAGACACTCTGGATCCTCCTCCTGGGAGAAGTGCTCTGTGTGCCACGCGGCCACTGATGCTTGAAGAGCCTTGATGGTCGCAGGCTTGCTTGGATCCAGTGCCACCGTCGCAATCTTGGTGTCAAAGTTCACGGAAGCGCTCTTGACTCCTGGAACCTCTTGCAGTGCTTCAGCCACATGCTTGGCGCAATTGGGGCAGGCCATTCCCTCCACTCGGAAAGTCACGGTGTCTCGGCTACTCACTGCGCCTGCGGACGGCGCTGAAGGCGTGGGCTGCGAGGAGGAGCAACCTGGGAAACTCGCCAACGAAAGCAAGCCTGCGGCGGCCAGCAAACCCGTAACACATGCACGTGACGTTTGTGTGTTCATAGCGGTCACAGCGTAGCAGCGCGAGATTGGATAGGGCACCGTGCGGAGGTCCTGCAAAAACAGAAACGGGCCCCCATTTCTAGGGGCCCGTTCCATTGTGCTGTTGAATCGCGCAACAGCGCGGATGATTACCAGTTGCCGCGACCGCCGCCGCCGCTGCCGCCACGGCCACCGCCGTAACCGCCACGACCGCCGCCGCCGCCGCCACCACCACCGTAGCCGCCGCGGCCACCGCCGCCGCCGCCACCACCACCAAAGCCACGGCCACCGCCGCCGCTCGGCTTGGGTGTTGCTTCATTCACCGTGAGGTCACGGCCCATGAAGTTCTGACCATTCAATGCTGCCATCGCAGCCTGGGCCTGACCAGCATCGGGCATTTCAACGAAGCCGAAGCCGCGGGGGCGGCCGGTCTCGCGGTCCATGACCAACGATGCGGATGCCACTTCACCGTGCTGCGCAAAAAGATCGCGGAGCTGGTCCTCAGTGGTGCTGAACGAAAGGTTGCCGACGTACATCTTCATGATGCTTACTCAATCCTGCTGTGCCCGAGAGACATTTGGAAACCGTGCGTAGACTCGGGCCTGAGGTCGAGCGTCGGTCGGAGCGGCGCGCCTGCCACATGCAGGACGAACGCCATTCGGGTGGCTAGTATGCCCGGAATCATCGGCTGTCTGTGGCCAAGTTTTCAGGAATCGCCCGATTTTGCGAAGCCCTCGTGTGCCAATCGGGTGGAAAAGTTGGACTTGGGGTGGCTAAGTCACATTATTGGTCAAGGGGTCCGGGCTGAACCTGTGCCGCAATCAGGCTTCCAGATTCCACCTGCAGCACACTCTTGGTCCCGGGGCTGGTGAGACTGGGGCGCAGCACCGCGGTCCACCCCGGTGGCAACCGCCCGGTCTCCCCCCGGCACTGCCAGACCGCGGGTGCGTCAAGAGTGTGCAGCGCATGAATCACCAGCGTTGCGCGCGGCTCAACTGCCACATGTTGCCCGGACGCCAAGGAGTTCAAGTCTCCGAGCCAGCGGGAACGAACCACCATGAGATTGAAGTCGTGCACATCCGCTCCCAGCGGTTCACCCACGCACTGGGCTTCGCCGGCGAATGTCAACGCTCGGCCATGCGTGGGAACATGATTCCACTGACCGTTGATGCTCAGCCGCATGCCCGCACCCTGGACGCAAAGTATGTGGCGCTCCACTCCTGCAAAATGTGAGAAGGCCGCGGGCTCCGGGACGCTTGCAATGCTCACGCGCCAAGACCAAGGAAGTGCGCTGCGGTCCGGCTGCGCTTCATCCGCGTGTGAGAGGATTTCCGTGGTGACCCCCAGACCGTTCTTCCACGGCACCACGCGGTATTGACTGGGTTGCAACAACTCAGCAGCGTGCGTTTCCATATCAATTCACGCCTAGCGAGACAACTCCCCGGCATTTCCACGAACAGCCTCTTGTACTTGGGGCATCCATTGAAGCGTTGCGTATGCCAGAACCGCAACGCCCAACATCAGTCCAAGCATCACCAACGCGACAACTGCCACGCGAAGGCGCCCCACCTGCTTCACCTGATCTGGATGTTGCACTTGAAGTGAGCGAAACCACGATCGAAGCATGGCCATTTGCGCCGCCAGAATGAGTGCCAACAGCACCAGCACCACGCCCACGAACAGAATGCGCGCAGGGCGCGAGGTATTGGCCAGGTGAAAATTGGGCAGAAAGGACGCTAAGACCAGCCACGCCAAGCCCACTGTTGCAAAGGCCAAACCTGTGCGGATGAGTGCCTTGGTGCGCGTCATTGATAGATCCCAGCGTGCGCACCCTCGCCCCTCGGGCGCCCGTGAAACGTGCTGTATGTAATCAACGTATACGCCGCGATGAGTGGCGCGGCCACCAGCACCACAAAGAACATCATGAGCAGCGTGAACTTGGAACTGGCTGCGGTCACCAGGTGAATGCTGCGCGCAGGGTCCTGAGCGTCAATCACCATGTCTGGAAAGAGCGCAGCCATGAACAAACTCACCAGCGCCACGGCCATGAGGCATGTTCCTGCGAAGGCGGTCCAGGGGCGCCCAGATAGAAGTCCACGCAGCGCCCAGAGTGTGGCCACCGCACCCAGCGCCGCCACGACCACGAGCCAGGGAGCTTCTGCAAAATTGCGTGTGGCCGCTGGAACTCGCCCCACAGCGAGCACCGTCACAAGCAACACCAGTGCCACAAACACACACCACGCGCCCAGCCCCACGCGCCTGCACCGCTGCGCATGCGCCCCCTCTGCGTGCAACCCCAAGAACGCGGCGCCATGCACCGCACAAAGAGACACTGCCAACGCCCCGACCGCTACCGAGAATGGCGAGATCAGCAGCAACACGCTTTGAAGCGGGGATGGAGCACTCGCACCCCCGGACGCTGCCGGGGGAACGACTGGCGCGAACTCCCCAGACTCGTTGAGCGGCAGCCCCACCATGCAAGCGCCGACGGCGATCCCAAAGATCGCGGTGGCCAGCAACGATGCGCCGCAGAATCCAAGGTCACACACCCCTTTCCACCAGGGCGCATGAAAGACATGCCGCAATTCGATGGACGCCGCACGCACGATCAGGCAAAACAGGAGCAGGATGAGAGGTAAGTAGAAAGCGCTGAAGAGTGTGGCGTACGCCAATGGGAATGCCGCAAAGAGAGCTCCTCCAAACACCACGAGCCACACTTCGTTGCCATCCCAGACTGGTCCAATGGCGTTCATGTGGGCGGACCGATCATCGCTCCCTCGAGCGGCTGCAAAGTGAACGATGCCCACGCCAAGGTCAAACCCGTCCAGCATGGCGTAGACCGCCAGCAGCCCACCCAAAATGATGAACCACACCACGGCCATCCATTCGGGCGCGGCCACAGCATGTGCGGCGTCAAATGAAGGAAGAGTCCAGTGCATCATCACGCGCCCGGTTCGGGGACGGGTCCCTTCTGAATCAGGTGATTCATGGATACGACGTACATGCACCCCAGCACCGCATAGATGAGTACGAACAGCACCAATGAGGTCGCCACCGTGTCAGCATGCAGAACGGTGCTCACCCCCTGGGATGTGCGCATTCCTGCGGTGCCGTCGTACACAATGGAGTCACTGCTGTCCCCTTGTCGCCATGACCGAAGTTGCCCGCTGGCATCCGTCACAATGCGGTGACCGAACGCCAAGTGCCAGCCATCTTGTGCCAGATCGGCCCCCTGGTCACCGGGTTTCCACACCATGAAGCTGGGCTCCTGCCCGGCTTGCAGACGAACCAAGTACAGCCCGCTCAGCACACCCGCCGCTGGATCCACTCGGGGCACGAAGGGAGCAACGATCCACGGCTGCCGGCCAACTTCAGCGGTCACCCAGCCTGATTGATTGGCAACCACACCTAGCAGCACGCTCGCCACGCAACACCACAACAGTTTGCGGCGCTCCAAGATTGCATTGCGGTACCACACGTAGGTCGCCCACACGGTAAGCAGCACCAGCGCGGTACCTGCAAAGACCATGGCGCGAAACGACCAGAACACCAACGCGGAATTGGGGCGATCTTTAGGAGCCAGCAAGTCCAAACCCGGCAGATTGGTACGCGGCGGAAACTCTCGATACACCAGCATTGAAAGCGCGCCGGGTATGGCGAAGCCCTCAGCGTCTTTGCCTTCGGATGCTCGTGGCACGCCCACGAGGGTGAGTGCGGCTGGGCCATTGGGCGTAACAGCGAGCGCTTCCATCGCGGCAAGTTTGGCGGGTTGAACGCCCGCCACCATTCGCGCGTTGGCATCACCGGTCACCATGGCTCCAACGATGCCAATCACGCTGGCGGCTAATCCCGCGCCGAATGTCTTGCGGAAGACTGGCACTTCTTTGCGCTTCAGCAAGTACCACGCACTCACGCTCAGCACGAAGAGGCCGCCCATCACCAAGGCCCCCACCAGAACGTGGGAGATTCGATTGGCGGTCGAAGGGTTCAGAAGCGCAGAGAAGAAGTCAGTCAGCACCGCTCGTTGGATCACTTGGCCATCCACGATCCACGGCTCGCCGTTCTTGAGAACAGGCTGCACGCTAAAACCCGCGGGTGTTTGCATCCAGCTATTGGCGGCTGTGATCCACACCGCACTAAAGATGGAGCCGATGGCCACCATCAGTGTGGCAAAGAAGTGAAACGCGGGAGTGACGCGATCCCACCCAAAGACCAGAATGGCCAGGAACCCGCTCTCCAAGAAGAACGCCCACAGCCCCTCTGCAGCCAACAGACTTCCAAAGACATCGCCCACAAAGCGGCTGTACGACGCCCAGTTGGTTCCAAACTCAAACTCCATCACGATGCCGGTGGCGACGCCCAGTACAAAGTTCACGGCAAACAACTTCACAAAGAAACGCGTGGCCCGTTCCCACGCTACGTCCCGCGTGCGCAGGAATTGCGCTTCCATGAACACCAACAGAACTCCCAGCCCAATCGTGAGCGGGGGAAACAAATAGTGAAACATGATGGTCACCGCAAACTGCAGTCGGCTCAAGAAGACCAAGTCAGTGTCCACTGCGATACTCCGTGCGGTTGCGGGCCAACGTTCAACGCGAGGTGGGGCACACACTACTCCCCAAGCGCACGCATCACAACTGTGGCGTACGCGCCTCTGGGCAATGAGAACTTCACGCTGCGCCGAAGGCTGCCGCGGGAGCCAAGTTCGTCAGGCTGCGCTGGCCCCATTTGAAAGTCTTCAGCATGAATCAGAAACGTTCGAGGCGCCTCTCCAAAGAACGGGCGATCCAAGCCGGGAACACGCAGTGACTCCAGTTGCGTGTCGAAGGATTCGAGCACCTGCTGTGCGATGACCCCCCAGGGTGATACAAGTTCGGAATGCGGCGACAGCAAGGGAATCATTAATCCCCGCCACTCGCTTGGGACTTTCGCCGGAGCCGGAAAGTGCATCGGCCCAAAGTCGTCTGCGGCGCTCACGGCGGCGGGGCCTTGACTGGCCACCATTCGTCGGGCGATTTCATTCCACAGCAGGCTCTGAAAGGCCTCGATGCACATGCCTTGCAGAAACTTTGGAAGTGCAAGGAATGCCTCCGCAGGGGTGGCTCCCGTCGCCAAGCGCTCAAGTGGGTGGCGTTCGGGGCACGCGGGCAGTTGGCGGGCCAGAAGGGCCCAATCACCCCAGTGAGCGTCGCACAGATTGGTGAACTCACGCCCTCGGCCGTGTTCCTTGCGACTGGGCGTGCCCACCAGCAGGCGAATGGCACTCAAGAAGTCCCCCCTGATGAGTGGTTGCGCCGCAAAGCCCTGGCCGTGTCGCGCAGATCCAAAGCGTTGATCGCCAAAATAGTTCACCAGCATGAGGCCCCGGGCACCATCGGTCAGCGTGGCTGCTGCACCATCCATTCCAGCCGCCGCGCTGGCGTTGAGCCCCCGCACCACCAGTGCGAATTCGTTGCACAAGATGGCGGTGGAATCCAGCGCCTCTGCGGTCCAACCCAACAGGCGCACCCGCCACTCCTTGCTTTCACGTTCTGGCTTCAGTGCTTTTGCGCCATCAGAGTTCAGAGCCCGCACCGAAATGTGCTGCGCCGTGGCGGCATGCTTGTCTTTCATGCCCGCGTAGGAGAGCGCATGCCTAGGAACATTCAAGGCGCGGGCCACTTGAGCGATCGCCTCACGCGTACCGATCCCCACCTTGGAAAGCCGATACACCGCGTGCTGTTGCTCGGGTGACCACCGACTTTCAAGGCCGTTCGCCACATGAGCGGCCAGTCTTTCATCCACTTGAAAATCCTGCGGTTGTCGCCTGAGCGTCATGGTTTCGCGCATAATGCCACCAATCGCCGCACCGTGCCATGCGCAATCCGCTTCTAACCCCCGAATTCCGCGAGCTCATTGCGCAGGGCGAGTTTGAAACTCTGAACGAGTTTTGCCAAGAGATGCATCCGCGCACCGTGGCGGAGGTGCTGGGCGATCTTGCCCCCAGCGAGCGAATCAGCGTGCTGACGCGCCTGCCGCACCAATTGCGTGCTGACATTGTGAGCGAGATGGAGCCTGATGAGCAGGCAGAACTGGCCGAGGGCGCCACTCGCAAGGATCTTGCGGCGTTGCTGAATGACATGATGGCAGACGACCGCGTGGACTTGGTGCAGCGGCTTGACCCCCACGTGCGCGAAGAGGTGCTGCCGCTCTTGGAACGTGCCGCGCGAGAGGACGTGAAAAAGCTCTTGGCGCAAGAGGAAGGCACGGTGGGCGCCAAGATGAACACCGACTTTGCCGCCATCCCTCCTGGACTCACCTCAGGGCAGGCCATTGCAAGCCTTAGAAGGCAGGCCGATCGCAAGGAAACCATCTACTACAGCTACGTGGTGCAGGAGGACGGCCGGCTTGTTGGAGTGGTGAGCCTCAAAGAACTTGTGCTCGCCAAACCGGAGATTCCGGTGGCCGATCTCATGTCGCGCGATTTAAGAACGGTGCGCGCCACGGACGACCAAGAAATGGCCGCCAGCGTGCTGCAGGCCTACGACCTGTTGGCGCTCCCCGTGGTGGATGAACAGTTTCGGCTGGTTGGCATTTTGACCCACGATGACGTGAGCGACATTCTGCGCCAAGAGGCCACGGAGGACATTGAACGCATGGCCGCCGTGGCCGCCACGGGCGCGGACCAGCCCTACCTTGAGACACCCGTGCTCACGCACTTCAATCGGCGCGTGTACTGGGTGGTGGGCCTGGCCATGGCTGAGTTGCTGGCCGGTGTGGTGGTGCGACGATTTGAAGGGCTGATCTCCGCCGCAGTGATCTTTGCGGTGTACATGCCCATGATCATGGCCACAGGCGGAAACGTAGGAGCTCAGAGCGCCGCGGTGGTGATTCGTTCCATTGCGATTGGCGAAGCACCTGCCAGCGCTTGGTGGCGTGTGATGATGAAGGAAGCGAGCATCGGAGTCCTGATGAGTGTGGTGCTGATGGTGGTGGCGTTTGGAAAGGTGTATGCGTTTACGTCACCAGATCAAGTGCCCAATGCGTTGAGTCTCTGGCAGGTCGGAGCGGTCATCAGCATGGCGCTAGGGTTTCAGGTGATCTCAAGCGCAGTGGCGGGTGCTGCCTTGCCACTGGGCGTGCGTGCACTCAAGCTCGACCCGGCCATCATCGCTACTCCCGCACTCACCGTGATTGTGGACGTCACCGGGCTGCTGTTTTATTTCAGCATGGCGGCGTACGCACTGTGGCTGTTTGCAGGGTGACCACACTTACGCATTGTTGCGCAGAAACCTCTGAAACGCGGCCAACGTTTGCGCGCTCACATGGTGTTCAATGCCCTCGGCATCAACTTCCGCCACGGCGGCCGGAACGCCCAACGCGCGCAACAGCGCCGCCACAGTCTGGTGGCGGGCATGCGCTTGGCGAGCCATTCGCTGACCCGCCGACGTGAGACGAATGCCTGCGGCTGCACCCGATTCCACCACTCCCGCAGCGCGAAGCCGGGCCAACGTGCGAACGACGGTGACGTGCGTGACGCCCAGAAGGCGCGCCAAGTCAATCACTCGGGCGCCCCCCTTGGACTGACGCAGACCTTCAATGGCCTCCGCATAGTCCTCTGCGGTTTCGGTGGCGTGCGCCAGCCGGGTGCGCTGAAAGGCCGTTGGCGGGCGGGGAACCGGCGTCGCCGCGCGGGGGGCTATTGACCTTGGCTTGATTTTGGGTCGAGTGGTGGCCATGGAATGCCGATTGTACCCTTGACTACCGCATGTAGCCTGTGCTACATTTCTGCCATGCGTTCCTTGTGCTCACGCGTCACCTCTTTCAACCTTCCAAGTGCACGTCGGTGCCCGTGGGGGGTGCGTCTCACGGCGCTTCTGGCGCTTGTGCTCGGGGCGGCGCTGCCCTCCTGCGCTCCCAGCGATCCCGCGTCCTCTGCCACCGGCCCCAAACGAGTCGTCACGACCTTCACCATTCTGCAGGACATGGCACAAAACGTGGCCGGGGACAAGGTCATTGTGGAATCCATCACCAAGCCCGGTGCAGAGATTCACGAATATGAGCCCACACCGCTGGACATCGTGAAAGCACAATCGGCCCACCTGGTGTTGCGCAATGGCATGGGTCTGGAGCGCTGGTTTGAGAGATTCATGAGCAACGTGAGCCAAGTTCCCAGTGTGGACCTGAGTGCCGGAATCGAACCCATCTCCATTGCCGAAGGTCCCTACAACGGCAAGCCCAATCCACACTCGTGGATGTCCCCTACCGATGCCCTGACGTATGTGGAGAACATTCGCGCAGCGTTGGTGAGCATTGACCCTGCCAATGCGGAGACCTTTAACGCCAATGCCGCCACATACTCCGCCCAGATCAAGGCCATCGACGCTCCCCTGCGCCAACTGCTCCAGGCCATTCCTCCCGAGCAACGGTGGCTGGTGAGCTCTGAAGGAGCGTTCTCGTATCTGGCGCGAGATTACGGCCTCAAGGAGCTGTTTCTCTGGCCCGTGAATGCAGATGCCGAGGGCACACCGCAACAGATCCAACGTGTGGTTGACACCGTACGACAACACAAGATCCCAGTGTGCTTTTCGGAGAGCACCATCAGCGACAAGCCCATGAGGCAAGTGTGCAAGGAGACTGGTGCGGCGTACGGCGGCGCGCTCTTTGTTGACTCACTGACTGATCAGAGTGGCGTGGCTCCCACATATCTGAAGATGCTTCAGTACAACGCGGACACTCTCGCTCGATGCCTCACCAATCCACAACCAGCCCCTTAAGCCTTCACGTGCGTGACATCACGGTGGCCTACAACAATGGTCACGTGGCGCTGCGCGATGCCAGCTTTTCGCTGAGCGGTGGCACCATTTGTGGGCTGGTTGGAGTCAACGGCAGCGGAAAGTCCACACTCTTTAAGTCCATCATGGGCTTTGTGTCACCCGTACGCGGCTCAGTGACAATCTCCGGCCAGCCGGTGCGCCAGGCTCACAAGCAGAGTTGGGTGGCGTACGTGCCACAGTCTGAAGATGTTGATTGGTCGTTTCCCGTCAGCGTGTGGGACGTTGTGCTCATGGGGCGCTACGGGCACATGAACTTTCTACGCATCCCACGTGCGCAGGACAAGACACTGGCCCAGGAGAGCCTGGCCCGCGTCGGCATGCTTGAGTTTCGTCACCGGCAGATTGGTGAACTCTCCGGCGGCCAGAAAAAGCGTGTCTTTCTCGCGCGCGCCCTCGCGCAACAAGGGCGCATCATCCTGCTTGACGAGCCCTTTACGGGCGTGGATGTCACCACCGAACGCCAAATCATTGCACTGTTGCGTGAACTGCGCGCGGAGGGACACATCGTGCTGGTCTCCACACACAACCTGGGCAGCGTGCCCGAGTACTGCGATCAGGTGGTCATCATCAATCGCACCATCATCGCCGCTGGACCCACGGACACCACGTTCACGCAGGGAAACCTTGCGCGTGCCTTTGGCGGTTCGCTGCGGCGAATTCGCGTTGACCACACTGACGTGCCTGGCTCATCCAATGAACTGGTGGTGCTGACAGACGATGAGGGCGCGCTGATCGTGGGCCCCACCGGCGAACTCACCAAACACGGGTCGCGGTCAGAGCCGGGAGCTAAGTAGTGCTGGAGCAACTTCTGTTGCCGTTTGATTCCAACACCATGGTGAAGGCCATGTGGGTGAGCGCCATGATTGGTGGAGTGTGCGCGTGCCTTTCGTGCTTTGTCACGCTGAAGGGCTGGTCACTCATGGGTGACGCGCTTTCCCACGCGGTCGTGCCGGGTGTAAGCGTGGCCTACGTTCTGGGATTGCCGTTCGCGCTGGGCGCGTTCGCTTCGGGCATCTTGGCTGCGCTGTGCATGTCGTTTGTCAAGGCTCGTACTCGCATTCGAGAGGACGCCGTCATCGGCATTGTGTTTACAACGTTTTTTGCAGCCGGTGTGTTGATGATTTCTCTTCGCCCCAGCAACATAAGTTTGAAGTCCATCGTCTTTGGCAACATTCTGGGGATCGCGGATTCTGACGTCTTGCAGATGGTCATCATTTCGGGGGTTACAGTGCTGGTGCTTGCGCTCAAGTGGAAGGACCTGCTGCTGTTCTTGTTTGATCCCGGTCACGCCCGGGCCATTGGCTTGCGCGTAGGGCTACTGCGCACCACGTTGCTGGCGCTGCTCGCCGCCACGGCGGTCGCTGGTTTGCAAGCAGTGGGCGCGTGTCTGGTGGTGGCCATGCTGGTGACACCGGGGGCCACGGCCTACCTTCTCACGGATCGCTTTGGAAAGATGATGGTCATCGCGGTGAGCATGGGCACGTTGACTGCGGTCGTGGGTGCGTATGCAAGTTGGTTTGCCGATGGTTCCACCGGCGGATGCATCGTGGTGCTGCAAACCATCATCTTTCTGTTGGTGTTGGCCTTTGCCCCAAAGCACGGGGTGCTGGCCAATCGCAGGCGGGGAGCCGCGGCATGACGTCTTGGCTCGCCCCCTTCCAGCATGGCTTCATGATCGAAGCGTTCTGCGTCGCCGCGCTCATCGGCGCGGTGTGCGCCGCGCTTTCGTGCTTCTTGGTGCTCAAGGGCTGGTCGCTCATGGGCGACGCCATTAGTCACGCGGTACTGCCAGGCGTGGTGCTTTCGTACATCGTCGGGGTGCCCTTTGCGATTGGCGCGTTTACTGCGGGCTTGCTCTGCGCCGCCAGCACGGGGTGGATCAAGAACAACAGCCGGGTGAAAGAAGACGCCGTGATGGGCATCGTTTTCACGGGGCTGTTTGCGCTGGGACTGGTGATGTTCACCAGCATTTCCACTGACGTACACCTGAACCACATTCTGTTTGGAAGCCTGCTGGGCATTCAGCGTGCCGACATGATTCAAGCGGTGATCACGTGCAGTGTGACCCTGATTGTTGTGGTGGCGCTCCGCAAAGACTTCTTGCTCTATTGCTTTGATATCAATCATGCCAAGGCGGTGGGGCTCAATACCACCGCGCTGCACTACGCCCTGCTGTGCGTGCTATCTGCCACGATCGTTGCGGCGCTGCAAGCCGTAGGCATCATTCTTACGGTGGCCATGTTGGTGACACCCGGATGTATTGGGTATCTGCTTACAGATCGCTTTGGGCGAATGATGATGATTGCCGTGGCGGCATCGGTGACGTCTGCAGTGGCGGGCGTGTACATCAGTTACATGATTGACGGCTCCACCGGCAGTTGCATCGTGCTCTTCCAAGCAGGGTTGTTCGTATTAGCCATGCTCCTTGCCCCCAAGCGGGGGCTCCTCAGGCCGACCCTTTCAAGAGACCCAACTTCCCAATAAGTCTTGTGATGCGGCGGGTTTCAGGCTGGAATGGCGTGTTCGCCCCCTTTCCTCAAACCCGGGCTCCTGCTATCCTCTCGCGATTCACCCGTTCAAGGAACCGACATGAAGCCTGACACCCATCCAAAGTGGTATTCCGACTGCAAGATCTTCTATCGCGGCGAGCACGTCATGACCGTGGGCGCCACCGTTCCTGAAATGAACGTGGACGTGTGGTCGGGCTCACACCCGTTCTACACCGGTCAGAAGACCTTCATCGACGCCGCCGGCCGCGTGGAGCGCTTCCAGCGCAAGTTCAGCGGCGAGTACTTCAAGAAGGATGGCAAGGACGCGAAGGACGCCAAGAAGGCCCCTGCCAAGAAGTAGCCACCTTCAATCTGATTTTCAAGCAGCCGCGCTCCGTCATGCGCGGCTGTTTTGTTTGAGGAGTGGCGTGCCAATCACTCTGCACGCCGGCGTGGTAGGAATGAGCGGCGACCAAGCACCCCGTAGATACGCGTGAAGGAAATCACAGCCAATCTGTTGCGCAAGCTGGACGAGATGACTGCTGAGCACGCTCAGGCGGCGCAGAGTTTGCTTGACCCCGAAGTGCTGGCGGACCATCGCAAGGTGCGCGCGGCGGCTTCTCGGCAATCGGCGCTGGACCCTGTGGTGAGCCGATATCGCGAATGGCAGGCGGCGGGCAAGTCTCTTGTCGAGTTGCGCACGATGCTCAGTGACAAGGACCCCGAAATGGCCGAACTGGCCAGTGCAGAGATCCCCGTGCTGGAAGCGCGCATGGACACCTTGGTGACGGAGATCCAAAAGAGCCTGGTGACCAGCGATGACAATCGGGTGGGCGCAGTGATTCTGGAGATCCGTGCCGGCGTGGGAGGCGATGAAGCCGCAATCTGGGTGGGCGACTTGTTGCAGATGTATCGCAAGTTTGCGGCGCGGCGCGGGTGGGAATGGGACGAGATGGAGATGAAGCCTGGCGACGCCGGCGGATTCACCACCGCCATCATTGAGATCTCAGGACCCAATGTGTGGAGCGATCTTGGCTATGAGGGCGGCACGCATCAGGTCAAACGCGTGCCTGCCACCGAAGCGCAGGGGCGCGTGCACACCAGCACCGCCACAGTCGCCGCCATGGCTGAGCCAGAAGAAGTGGAAAGCGAAGTTGACCCCGAAGAAGTGAAAGAGATGCTCACCACCGCGCAGGGGCCGGGCGGGCAAAACGTGAACAAGGTGGCCACGGCAGTACACCTGATCCACATGCCTACAGGAATTGAAGTGCGCATGCAAGAAACGCGCAGCCAAACGCAGAACCGCGAGAAGGCATGGCGGCTCCTGCGCGCACGTGTGTATGAACGGCGCCGTGCGCTTGCTGAGGCGGCACGAAACGCAGAGCGCAAGAGCATGATGGGCAGTGGAGGTCGCGCGGAAAAAATCCGAACCTATCGGTGGAAAGAAAGCATGGCCGTGGACCACCGGTTGGAAGAGAGCTTTGGATTGCAGAAGCTGCTCGCCGGCGAGCTCGACGAAATGATCCAAGCGCTGCAAGCCAAGGATGTGGCGGAGCGGTTGGAGGCGTTGTGAGCCTTCACCTTCTACCCGCCGGTCCACGCCGCCAACAATATGCCAAGGTCTGCGCCGTCCACCATGGCATCACCGTTCAGGTCGCCAAGAACTGCCGTGCCTGTCTTGCCCCAGTTGGCAAGCAGCACGCCTAGGTCCCCGCCGTCCACCAGCCCGTCGGCGTTAAAATCGGGAGTGACGTCGCATCTGGGGCCTGAGCAATCGATGGGTGTGCACAGCACCGAGTAATGCAAGTAGTCCATCTGGTGTGCATTGCGCGATCCCTGAAGCAGGTGGTACACGCGCTTCCAGATCCACTTTTCATAGGAGAACCGCAAGCCAAAGATCTTTACCTTGAACTTGATGCGACTGCCCCGCACTTCTTCTCGCAAGTCGGGCATGCAGGTGGAGGTCTTCAGCAGCGGCGCGAAGTCAATGTGTCCGGGTGAACCCACCGAATATGGTTGATAGACGGCAGAATCTGTGATCACTCGAGTCTCTTCCCAGTTGGTCTCCACCGAAAACAGACCAGTGTGCTGGTAGAAGGGGTATTGACCCAGCGTTCGTATGGCTGACTTGTGGCTGGATGCACTCTGCGTGAACGTGTAGTGATTTGGGTAACGCAAGTGCGGGTCAACCTGCGGCGTGGTGTATTGCGCGGTGGGTTGAAGCATTCCCGCCGGCGATATCCAGCGCGTGGCTCCCGAGGCCACCGCATCATCTTGCAGTTTGCTGTCCTTGGCCTGGTCTTTGTAATAGCCCTTGGCGCGCGCAGGATTGTTCAACGCCTTCTTGAGACCCTTGTCAAAGACTGACCTGCGGCCTTGGTCGGGGAAGAACGACACGGGGCTCATTCCCACCGGAGTTGGGCTAGGAATCTGACTGTTGATGGTGACCACTCCATCGTCGATGCCTCGATGCAGCCAGCGCTTGGCGGGACCGCTCTGCGAGGGATGCCCCGCCACCGCGGTGAGTGTGCGCACGGGCGTCCCAGCGATGGCTGGCCCCCACCTTTGCTGAGCCACCGCAGGGATCAAATCCACCAATACGCTGTTCTTTACGTTCTGATCCACCATGTTCTTAAAGTTGCCCACCGCCACTGAGCAGTTGGGAAATGTGACATCGGGGTCCAGAAGTTCTAGGCCAATCTTGGCCACTTGGCAGACATCCCAAATCGCACCATAGGGAATCATGTCCGCAAAGGTCACCGCCGCCGTGGCCATGTCAGACCCCAAAAACGCACCCGATGGAGCCACATGCGCTTTGCAGTGCTGCGGAATGAACGCCGCCTGCAGCGTTGAGTAGGTGGCCGCCGCATGCATGGATGCATCCGTGATCAACGCGCCCGTGGAGTGCGACAGAATGACAAAGCTCGGCGTGCCAAAGTTGCGTGTATCTCCGCAGCCTGAGAGATCAACCACGCCCTCGCCAGTGCGCATGGCATCAGCAATCTGTGTGAGCACCGCATGCACGGCCACCTCCGCGCGTTGCGTGCAGGGATAGCACACCACCAGGTAACGGTTCTTCTTGTTGTTCCCAATCAAGAAGTTCTGAATGTAGTCGTCCCAGTTGGCTTCGGCCTTCTGCTTGAAGTAACCACTGCCGTAAAACTGGGGGTTCTCATGCAAACCAGGGAACACCGTGGGCTGCTGCCACTTTGCGTCAGCTCCAGGCACATGTTGGAAGCAATCCACGATGTGTTCCAACCGCAGGCCGTGTATCAGCACGATGTCGCGACCACCGAAGGCGTAATCATTGCCGGGCTGCGGGCAGTGGGGTCCTCCTGGCGAGAATGGGTAGGGAACCACCGGCAACGAACCCAAAAGGCCGTCTGGCTGCCCCGCCACCACGGCCGCAATCTGATCTCCCCAGCCTTCAATGTCGGTCAGCATGGCGGCGGGATCACCCACGATCCCCTGCGCGGCCAAGTCTCCCTGCAAATCGTCCTCTTCATCCTCATCATCCACATCGGTGCCGATGATGGGATCGCAGGGAATCTGTCCGTACCACGTGTCAAGCGTGGTGTTCATGCCGGGGTACAACGACGACACTGCACCGCGGTCATACTCCACATCGGTGATGACCGGAAGATCGCGGTCCCAGTTGGGGGGCAGAACGGGGAAACCGTTCAGGTCCACTTGAATGGCATCGGTATCACAACACTCTTGGGAGGTGGACTCACAGGTCACTTGTAAGCGATAGAGACGATTTGGAACGCTGCACGGATACCCGTCACTTACACCGGGGGTGAGCAGAATGCGGTACACCCCCGGTGCCAGGCACGCCGTGGCGACGGTTGTGCAGACGCCGTGCGCCTCCGCCAAGATCTTGGGATCTGTGCAGGTGTTCTCCAAGATGTACGTATCCACCGGCATTTGCGCGATCACCGTGGCGGACACTCGCGCTGGTGCGGTGAACGCCGACAGGTCAAGGATGTAGTAATCGACGTCGTAGGAGGCCCCGCCATTGCTCACCCAAAGCTCGCCGCAAATTGGCTTACCCCCGCACTGCACCCAGCTGTAATTGCCTGACCCGTGGCACCCGTTGTTGAGGTCGGTGCCGCATGGCTCGTTTTCAAATGCGGATCCATTGCAGTCTGGACTGCACCCAGACTTGCCATCACCCGCAGCCGCCATCGAGGGAAATGTGAAGCAAGCCGCAACCAAACTCAGGACACCCACACGAAACGGCATACGCATTGTTGATCCTCGAAAGGGGTTCGGACCGTGCGGGCACCGAGTCTACGGGCATCGCCCCGGTTCTCCACCAAACAAATCGGCGGACCCCATGTCTGGGATCCGCCGTGGAGGGAGTTCGACCCTCCTGCCGGGGTCGGGAAACTGAGTGGGTGGGCTCAGTTGGTCCAGCCGCCGAGGAGCATTCCAAGGTCTGCGCCATCAACGATGAGGTCATCGTTGAGGTCAAAGTCTGGATTGAAGCTGCCCCAGAGGCCGAGCAGTTCGCCGAGATCCGCACCATTGACCATGCCGTCAAAGTTGACATCGCCAGGCACGTAGTTGAATCCAGCCATGGCCATGGCCGCTCCTACCGAAGCATCAACCCATACATCAAGCTCGAATCCAGCGGATGTAATGATCTCAACCTTGTAGGTCAAACCCGCATCCTCAGCCTTGAGCGTTACTTCGTGGAATCCGGCGCCTGGGTAGGACGCAGCGACCTGTTCAAGCGCTGCCGCAAAGGTCACATTCACCGAGTCCATGCCAGCCATCACGGCATTGATCTGCGCCATTTGGCTGGACGAGGGCGAGAACGACGTACTCGCGGTGATCGCGCCGGTTGTGGGGTTCACAAAGGTCAGAACCAATTGGCCCGTCTTGGCATTCCACTGAGTCACTTCGATGCGGCTTGCAGAATTGTCATCTGCACCGCTTTCGTCTTCACCTTCCACCTTAAGCACAGGAAGGCCATTCAGGGCAACGGCGGCATCAATGCCGGTGATCATCTGCGCAGAAGTCGCCAGATCCTCGGTGTCGTCACCGTTGTGGTGATGGGGCACGATTGCGCCGGATGAAGCATCCACATAAACACGGAAGGAATCGTCATTGAATTCCACCTTGTAGGCCAGAACGCCTTCCTCGAAGTCCAGTTCGATTTTGTTGGCATCGCCGGCTGGTTCAGCCGCTTGTGCGATGTCAAGCGCATCGCCAAAATCGATCTGCACTTGGCCGAGGGCGGCAAAGATGGCTTGAAGTTCCGAGAGATTGGATTCGTCGGTTGAATCGGAATCAATGCCCATGGCGAGGCCATCAGACACGCGGAACCGAGGCTCCCACTCCGTGGTCAGGTCAGCGGGGTTGTACATGTTTCCCTCATACACCAACGTGCCACTGCGAACACGCTTCTCAATCTCAATCAGAGTCTTTGTGGGAAGCGCACTCCGGCACAAATCCACCGCAGCGGGGAAACCAATGTCGGCAAAGACAGATGTCGTGAGGGCAAGACCGAGCGAAGCAACATAAAGCAGACGTTTCATTTTCTTCTCCATTGTGAATGAGAACTGTGACCGGCACCCATGAGTACTCCGCGCAGCCCCTCAGATACACCTTTGTTGAAATTGCTGGCGCAACTATGATCTGAACAATGCGCGATGCCACTTCGGACTTAGCACTGGGCGATTTGTGCCGGAGTGGCGATGTCCGTGCGTGGACCGATGTGGTCAAGCGGTTTACGCGTTTGGTCTACAGCATTCCCCGGCGCTATCGATTGGCTGAATCAGACTGCGATGATGTGCATCAGGCCTCGTTCGCCGCATTGGTGACCGCACTCAGCAAGGGAGAGCGCATTGAACGCTTGGGCCCCTGGCTGGCCACCGTTGCCCACCGGGAATCGTGGCGAATCGGGCGGAATCGCGGCAGAACACTCAATCTGGCGGACTTTGAGAGCGTGGCCGAACTGAACCCCAGCGTGGCACAGCAGAGTGAAGAAGAGCAAGCGGTGCGCGAGGGTTTGGAGACCATGGGCCCCCCCTGCCGCGAGTTACTCGTCGCCCTTTTCGGTGGCAGCGGTGAGGCTCACTATCCGTCCATCTCCCAACAACTGGGCATGCCCGTGGGCAGCATTGGACCCACCAGAGCCCGGTGCCTTGCGCGATTGGAGAAAATCTTGCGGGAACGCGGTATCTGCTCGCTGACTTCCGGCACAAATCTACGGTGAACTCGTGAACGACTTCGCGCATCAACCATTCCCATCAGGACCACTTGAAGAGGCTCTTCGTCGCGCGTGCCAGTTTGACGCGCAAGGCCATTCGGCGGCGGCTCTCGAGCGCGCCATTGCCCTGGCTCGCCTTTTACCGCAGCCATCGGAGGGAGGGCTGCGGGCGTGGTTTGATCGGGTGGCCGCTTCGCTCGCCCAGCCAACGTTTGATGAGTCCCAAGTGGCGGTCGAAGGAGTCCGTCGGCTCATCAGTCCGCGCGCCCGCGGCTGGCAAGGGAAGAACCTGCAGGTGGAGTTGGAGATGGAGCCGGTGGGCACAACGGCAGGCTCTGGCCTGATCGCCATGCGCGGTCAAATCGCGGCCATCTCTGGCACCCCCGCGGGTCCGTGCCTCGTGGCTGCGGTGAGTGCTGATGGTTCACTCCTAGCCTCCTGCCATGCAGAGGCCGATGGATATTTTTCATTTGAAGTACCTGAACGCGTGCATCACGTCGCGATAGCTGCGGCCAATGAGGTCATGGTGCTCGACAATGTCTTGGGTACATCAGGTGAAGGTCCGGGCCACTTGCGCGAGGGGGACTGATCATGTCAGTTCCGGCTCGGGCGATGGGCACGCATATCACATCCGAAGGAGATTCCGCTTCGCACGAGCTGTCCGCATTCTGCACTATGCAAGATGCTGATCGCGTGTCGTATCTGCGCTCCCGTTCGGATGCATGGGCACATCTTGAGGGCTTGGGCGATGAAGTTGAGCGTGCGGCTGCGCGCGATCCGGTCGGTGCGGCGGCATGCGGCGAAACGCTCATGGCAACGGCCGTTCGTCTGTCTGCGGCAAACACTCAAAGCGCCATCACAGACGGAGCACGGTTGGCGGCTGTGCTGGCTCGACTGCGGCGCGCCACGACGCTGGCGCTCGCGTACTCGGGAAAGCTTGATGAATCCATTGCACTCGGCGAACTTAACCGTTCAGAGGCGCTTGCGGCTGAGGAGCACATTGAAGCTGCTCGTGCATTGCTGTCGCTCATGCACCCCCTGCTCAAGGCGGGGCGAACCGAGCAGGCGATTTCTGCGGGCGAAATGGCGCATGCCG
Organism: uncultured Isosphaeraceae bacterium; assembly: GCA_964640485.1. Classification (GTDB taxonomy): domain Bacteria; phylum Planctomycetota; class Phycisphaerae; order Phycisphaerales; family SM1A02; genus CAZXGD01. The sequence continues at coordinate 39,145 of CAZXGD010000022.1, forward strand.
AGTTCGTGCAGTTAAGCCGTGCCGACCTAGCGGCGCGAGCTGACATCAATTTGGGCAATGTCAGAAAGTCGCTTGGCGATTCCACGGCCACGCTTCGCCATCTGGATCGGGCTGCCGCTCAACTGGGAACCGACAGTTCGATGGCCGCTCACATCGAAAACACTCGCGGAGAGGCGCTGCTAGCTCTGGACCGCTTCTCAGAGGCTCGGCGAGCATTTGACAAGGCACTCCAATGGGCACAGACGTCGGCGACCGGATTTGCAGTCGGACTCATTCAGGGAAACTTGGCGGATCTCGCCGCCCGATCCGGCTCACTACACGAAGCGCTTCAGTTGTTCAGTTGTGCACGCGCCAGCATGACAGCACGCGGGCACTCCGCCCGGCTCCTTTTGGAGGAAGCGGATGTGCTGCTGGCACTCGGACTCGCACCACTGGCAGTACAGCGACTCGCCGAGAGCTTGGCCATCGTTGACGAAGTGGGTCTGGCCTTCGAGGGCATGCGCGCGTCTCTGGCACTTTCACGAGCGTTGGCGGCTGTTGGACAGGCGGAAGAGGCCACACGTTTGGCAGCGGGTGCTGCAGAACGTGCGGTGGCGCTCAGAGATACGCCCGGTGAGGCGCGCGCTCTTGCCATGCAAGCGCTCTTGCTCGCTGAGCGCGGATTGTGCGCAGAAGCAGCCCAGGCGCTGCAGAAGGCCATTGACCGTGATGGGAATCCTGCGCCTTCCGATGCTGTGGGGCGTTGCCTCATCGGAAGCAGACTGGCGCTCAGGCAGTCTCGGCCGTTGGAGTCCATGCGTTTGGCCACCGAGGCCGCCAGGCTGGCCAACGAGATCGGCGCGGCACCCCTGGAGGCGGATGCGTACGTGCAACTCGCTCGTGTTCAGCGATTAACCGGCAGCGCCACCGCCGCCATTTCATCCGCGCATACAGCGGTCGCGGCCACAGAACGTGTTCGATCGTCCCTAGGAGCTGAATTGCTACGGCGTGCGTACCTGGGCCGAAGCGTGGATGCGTACGAAGAACTCGTTCTCGCGCACCTGGGGAGTGCCCATCGCGACTCCGCCGCTCACGCATGGGAAGCCGCTGAACGAGGGAAGGGACGATCACTGTTAGAGCGCACGCTTGCATCTCGGGCGTCCTCGAACGGCCCGGAGGCTACATCGGCTGATGTGTTGGACTCACGAGCTCAATTGGATGCCGCATATCGCCTCATGGTGCAAACAACCCGCAGCACGGCCGCGGTCACCCCAGGCACCGCTCCACCGACTGGGCATACAGAGCGCGTTCGTGCGATTCACTCCCGACTTTCACAACTTGAAGGCGAACTTACGCGAAGGGAATTGGAAGCGGCGGCAGCACTCAAGCAGGTGCGCTGGATGTCCAGCGACACAAGCGCACAGCAGATTCAGGAAGCCCTCGGGGCCGACGAGGCACTGGTGGAGTACTTTCGCGCGGGGGGCGACTGGATCGTCTTTGTTGCCACACGAGACACTGTGCGCGCCATCAAGTGCGGTGTATCCGACGCCTCACTCAATGAGGCCATCGGCCGCGTGGGATTCCACATTCGAAAGGCCCTGCGGGATTCGCGTGCTGGCCGAACACCTATCGCTGATCAGGTGGCTGGCACGCTGGACGTGTTAGGTGCAGCGCTGTGGCGGCCCGCCGCAGACTTTCTAGACCTGCCTCGTCGGCTGATCATCGTTCCGCACGGCCCCTTGCACGCGGTTCCATTCGCTGCGCTGAGGCACCGCAATTGCTGGGTAATCGATCACCACGAAGTGAGTGTCCTACCAAGCGCCGCGATGCTGCCCGTGCTCGCGAAGCCGCAACCGCCCCGCACCAATTCGTCGCTCGTTGTAGGCGTGGCCGACGTGCAAGCGCCCGAGATCAGACGCGAAGCCATTGCCGTGGCGAACGCGCTCGCAGTAACACCCTTGTTAGACGCACAGGCGACTGCGGATGAGGTCTCGCGGCACTTGTCGACATGCCACCGTGCACACGTAGCGTGTCACGGGCAGTTTTTTCCAGAAGCGCCGTGGTCGAGCGGCTTGCGGCTCTTTGATCGCTGGTTCGGCACTCGCGATGTGTACTCGCTACCTTCTGCCCCACGTGAAGTGGTGCTTTCAGGTTGCGATACCGCCGGACTCAACGTCATGGCCGGGGATGAACTCACCGGACTTGTTCATGCATTCTTGGCGCGTGGAGCACAGTCGGTCGTGGCAAGTCTCTGGTCCGCGAACGATGCCTCCACCTCAAGAATAATGATGGACTTGTATGAGACCCCGCCTACGCTTGGAGGCGCAGCGTCACTCACGCCGAGCGGGCTGCGCAGGGCACAATTGCTTGAGCGCGCTCGGTCGCCGCACCCTGCGTTTTGGGCGCCATTCACGTTCACTGGAGTTCACTCATGAATCCACGGTCACACTCACCAAGTTCAGCAGCCCTACGCACGGCTCTTGTCGCACTCGTGCCATTGGGCGCATGGTGGAGTGGCTTGTTGGCAGGCACCATGGGCGGCGGAGTTCCGGTCGACCCTCCCATCGAAAATGAATTGGTCGTGCGCCCTTCGACCGGTCACTCCTCAGCCGACATTGTTGATGGACTCACCGCGGCGGGGCTCACGTCGGTCAGTGTGTCAGATGAAATCTCAGGTCGCAACACCTTCCTGATTACACACATACCGCAGGCCGGAATGGACCTGCCGCAACTTGAGGCGGTGCTCGATGGGTTAGTTGCGAATGGCATCGCCACGTGGGCAGAAGTGAACTACCAGTCTCAAACTGCAGAGGGAAAGACCGACTCGCTTTGGGTGACTGGCATTGGGCTTGAGGAGTGGTTCAACCAACAGTATCTGGTGACAACCTTGGGCCTTCCAGCCGCTCATCAACGCACGTTGGGGCAAGGAGTGATTGTTGCGGTCTTGGATTCCGGGATGGACGCAAGCCATCCGAGCATCGCGGGGCCGATCGCACCCGGAGCTTGGAGTTTTCTTACCGACAGTCCCAATGTGACCGACTCTGGAAACGGCATTGACGATGATGGAGATGGTTTGGTGGATGAAGGAGTTGGGCACGGAACGTTTGTGGCAAGTCTCATCCGCCTCGTGGCACCGCAGTCGCGCCTGTTGCCAATTCAAGTTTTGGATAGCGAGGGTCGTGCGGACAATTTTCATGTGGCAAAGTCCATGTACTACGCCATCGATCAGGGGGCACATGTCATCAACATGAGCATGGGAACCACATACCGATCGGCAGCTATGGAGGAGGCCACGGCAGAGGCGTTTGACAAGGGCATCATGGTGGTGGGATCCATGGGTAACTATGGTGTGGATGAGCCACGGGAGTTCCCTGGGTCAGACGGAAATGCCGTCGGTGTTGCCGCCACCAATCATGCCGACCTGGTTGCACCTTTCTCCAACTTTGGTCCGCGCACCGACTTCTGCGCTCCCGGAACGTCACTAAGCAGGAGTGGTAGCCCGCAGCCTGGCTTCTCCGTCATAGGCGCTCTTCCCGGCGGTGCAATCGCCGCTTGGCAAGGAACCAGTTTTGCGGCAGCCTTGGTTTCGGGGACAGCCGCGCTGGTGCGCGCACAGCACCCAGAGTGGCCCAGTCAAACTGTGCCGCCCAATGCGGTGGTGGATGCGATGATTGGCCTGTTGGGGGCAGGCGCTGTGGACATCACAGCCCTCAATCCATCCTATGAAGGGGACATTGGAGCGGGCAGAATTGATGCCGGCGCCTCTTCGCTGCTTAGTCCACCCGCACCCGAGTTGGGCGATCTCGATGGCGATGGTCAAGTCTCTGGTGCAGACTTGGGGCTCTTGCTCGGATCATGGGGGCCTTGCGGCAGTTGCCCCGCCGATCTGGACTTCGACGGCACCGTCAATGGAGCAGACCTCGGGCTGCTCTTGGGCAATTGGTCGTAGTTGGTGGCCCCCCCCTACTCCACCACTGCCGGCAAATCCAACCTAGGCACACTGGTGGTCCAGTGCGCCCAGAGCGACTGCAGCCCTGGATCCTTGGCAGATCTGTAGGTGGTGGCCAGCGTCCCCAGCGGCCCAACCAGCGTGGCGCGAACATTGAAAAATCCATTGCGCGTGACCAAGAGCAATGAGTTCTCCACCGTCCATCGTTTGCCTTGTGCTTCCACGACCCCCGAACCCAGCGAGAGTCTTACCGGCCGGTTTCCAAAGTAACTGCCAATGACGAAGCATGAGATACCTAGTCCGCATGCAAGGCAGGACGCGAGTGGTGTGGCTCCCTGGCGCAATACCGCTGGAGCTGCACACGTGGCCACCAACCCCACCGCGGTGCCCACATACACCCAGATGCTGGTCGGTAGGCGACCGCGCACGGAGTCTGGGTCCAGCAGCGGAAGCCCGGTGAATGGTTGAAGTGTCAACTGATATCGGTCTGCAGCGATAGCCACCAAACCCGGTTGCGTGAGACGTGCGACATCACGCGCCGCGTGCAGAGCTTTCGGCTGCTGAACCCAACCCATCGACTTCGCGCGCCAGTTGCGCCACGCCGAGTCAATGGCGTCCCCGCCACGCTGCCGCCGCCAGACCCAGGGCATGACCACCATGCGGTCAATCAACCCCCACAATGAGGCGAGAAAGACCACAAACACGCACGCAAGCACCACGAATGACCGTAACCCATCCTGAACAATCTCGCGCCACGCCACAATGGCGCTTGCAAGTATTGCGCCCATCACCAACATCAACACAACCACTCCAAAGAGCGGCGGCCAACCGTCCGCCGCGGTGTCCATGATCCGCACATAGCGTGGCGTGACCGCCCACCGAACTCGTTCAGATTCGCTGGTCATTCGGCAGCACTCAAGCAGTTAGTGCGGCACCGGAAACCTTCCGCAGAACTCCCGGATCTCCGCGCGCACCTTGGCGCACTCGGTGGGATCGCCCTTGCTGCCCATCACTCGGTCCATCCATCCCGCCACTTGCACCATCTGCGGCTCCTTCAAGCCGCGCGTGGTGAGCGCGGGGGTGCCCAACCGCAATCCGCTGGTCACCATCGGCGGGCGCGGATCGTTGGGAATGCCATTCTTGTTCACGATGAGTCCAGCCGTTTCTAGCCACTTCTCCGCGTCCGCGCCGGTGAGGTCCGCACTGCGTTGGCGCAGATCAACCAGCATCAGGTGATTGTCCGTGCCCCCAGTGCACAAGCGATAGTTGCGCTTGGTGAGCTCCGCAGCCAGCGCCTTGGCATTCCGCACCACCTGCTGCGCATACGCGGTGAATTCCGGCCGCAGCGCTTCACCAAAGGCCACTGCCTTTGCTGCGATGATGTGCATGAGCGG
>CAZXGD010000022.1:44566-60512 GCA_964640485.1 uncultured Isosphaeraceae bacterium
AAGCGCGCAAAGTCAATCACACGCGGGTACGCGCTGTAGCCACAGATGATCATCTTGGGTTTGCATTCATTGGCAATAGCCTGAATGGCGTCATAATCCAACAGCTCAGTCTGCGGATGAAGTCCGTACTCCGCGATCTTGTAAAAGGTGCCGCTGAAGTTTGGCTTCAAGCCGTGGCTTAGGTGCCCGCCGCTCTTGATGGGCAGGCTAAGCACGGTGTCGCCGGGCTCCAGCAGCGCCATGAAAGCCGCGATGTTTGCGTTAGCCCCGCAGTGTGGCTGCACATTGGCAAATCCGCACTGAAAGAGCTTCTTGGCGCGCTCACGAGCCAAGTTCTCAATCTGGTCGTGAAACTCGCAGCCGCCGTAGTAGCGCTTGCCGGGATAACCCTCGGCATACTTGTTGGTGAGCCAACTACCCGCAGCGTGCATGACCGCCGCGCTGACATGGTTCTCGCTAGCAATCAGTTCCAGCGTGCTTGCCTGACGCTCTGCCTCGCGCGCCATGAGCGCAGCGACGTCAGGGTCCTGCATGGCCACCAAACGCAGCATGTCGCGCGAGATGGAATCCAAGCATTCGTGGGCGGTGTGGGGGGTGGCGGCGGAGGCGTGCGCGGTGGACATGGCCCAAGAATGGTACGCAAGCGGGGAGCGTGCGCACCGCCGCCAATGACATCACTTTCCTACTACTCTCATGGCATGCCAGAGCAAGCCACCATCACCGTGCGGACGCCCGCAGGACCCATCAAGCTCACCGCCAGCGCACCCGAAAAGGCACTGCGCCGCGATGTTGAAGCGTTCCTGAAGGGCAAGAAGCCAAACTTCAGCAAGTATCCGCTGCCCGAAGGCACTGACTTTCAGCGCGCATGCTGGAAGGCGTGCCGCAAGATTCCCTACGGACAGACTCGAACCTATCAGTGGTTAGCAGAGCAAGCCGGCAGCCCCAACGCCGCGCGTGCGGCGGGCCAGGCGATGCGGCGCAACCCGATGCCCGTGGTGGTGCCCTGCCATCGCGTCGTGGGTTCGGGTGGATGGATTGGCGGCTTTGCCGGTAGCGCGCGCCCCACAGGTGCGAGTGTGGACCTGAAGCGTTGGCTGCTCAACGTCGAACAAGGCTCCTAGTGGTTGCGTAAGGAGTCTGCGCATGAAACTCACGATGGTCGGCACCGGTTACGTGGGGTTGGTTACCGGCGCATGCTTTGCCGAGACTGGCCATCACGTCACCTGCCTTGACATTGACGCGCGCAAGATTGAGATGCTCAAGCGCGGTGAGAGCCCCATCTATGAGCCTGGGCTTTCAGAGATGCTGGCACGGAACATCAAGAGCGGTCGCTTGACCTTTACGCTGGACAAACAAGCCGCGTATCGCGATGCGCAGGCGATCTTTATCTGCGTGGGCACGCCCAGCGATCATGACGGAACGGCGGATCTGCAGTTTGTGCTGAGTGTGGCGCGTGATATCGCCCACGAATTGGAGCGAAGCGGTGCCGATCGCCCCAAGACCATCGTGGTGAAGTCAACAGTGCCCGTGGGCAGTTGCCACAAGGTGCGCGACGTGATTCGCTCCATTACTAAGGTGCCCTTTCACATCGCTGACAACCCTGAGTTCCTGAAAGAAGGGGACGCAATCAGCGACTTCATGAAGCCCGATCGAATCGTGTGCGGAGTGGAGAATGAAGACGCCGCGCGCATCATGCGCGATCTGTACGACCCATTCGTGCGCAATGGCAACCCGATTTTCATCATGGACGTGCTGAGCAGCGAGATGGTGAAGTACGCCAGCAACGCAATGCTGGCCGCAAAGATCAGCTTTATCAATGAGATCGCCAATTTGTGCGAGCGCCTAGGGGCAGACGTTGGTGCGGTGCGTGAGGGCATGTGCGCAGACAAGCGCATCGGCAATCAGTTTCTGTACCCCGGCCTGGGCTACGGCGGCAGTTGCTTTCCAAAGGACACGCAGGCCGTGGTGGGCATGGGGCGGGCTGTTGGATTTGACTGCACGCTGAACGCAGCGGTACACCAAGTGAATCAAGATCAGCGCGCCCACTTTTGGTCCAAGATCTCTGCGCGTTTTGGCACCGGTGGCGTGAAGGGAAAGAAGATCGCCTTCTGGGGTGTGGCGTTCAAGCCGCGCACCGATGACATTCGTGAAGCCCCCGCAATCGCGCTCATGCAGAGTGCGCTGGCCGCGGGCGCCACGGTGGTGGCATACGACCCCGTCGCGCTGGCAAATTTGAAGGCGGAGCACCCAGAAATCCCGCAAGCCCCCGATATGTATGCAGCGCTGGATGGTGCAGACGCGCTGGTGATTTGCACGGAATGGAATGAGTTCCGATCCCCCGACTTTGTCGACATGCGCCGAAGAATGAACGCCCCGCTGCTCTTTGACGGTCGTAACCTCTTTCGCCCGCAGCAGATGAGTGCAGAGGGGTTTGAGTATCACTCGGTTGGCCGCATGACCGCCAAGCCAGCCTCCTGACGCATTCGGACACCGCAGTAACACCCAAGAAAATGCGGGTGTGGTGAAAATACCGTCAAAAAACCTCTGGAATCGGCTAGTTACACCTTGCGTCCGGCGGACAAATGCCTATCTTTCACGGCGTTCCCGGATGGAGCGCCGGAACAGCCCCGGAAACGACAGTCATCAGGGCCGCCTGTGGTGGCAGCCCACGAGTTCGGGCCAATGTCTGCTCACCCTCGAAAGGATGTCAGGATGCCGACCGCAAGTGCAAAGCCCCGCAGCAAGGGCGAAACCCTCAAGATGATCTCCGAGAAGACCAAGCTTCCGCGCAAGCAGGTGGCCGCAGTCTTTGAGGAACTTCAGTCCATCATGAAGAAGGACCTCAGCAAGAAGGGCCCTGGAGTGTTCGTGGTTCACGGAATGATGAAGGTCATGGTCATCAACAAGCCAGCGACCAAGTCTTACGAGAAGCCGAATCCCTTCAAGCCAGGCGAGATGATGATGGTGAAGGCCAAGCCGGCCAGCCGCAAGATCAAGGTTCGTCCGATGAAGAGCCTGAAGTCGATCGTGGCCTGATAGAACACAATCGTTCGCTCCGAAGGGCTCCGCACACGCGGGGCCCTTCGTGCGTTTTGCGCTCCGTACATGCTCTGCAGTCTGCGTTGACGCTCAACCAATGACGGTGCGCAGTCGTCCACCCGCGCCGTGCAGGCGAGCCTCGGCATCAGCGCGACTCACGCTGAGCTTATGCATCACGATAGCCACCTTGACCCGTCCGCCTGCGGAGGTCAGCAATTCAAACGCTGACTCGCGCGTGAGATCAGGGTCAAACAGTCGCAGCGTGCGGATGGCGCGATCGACCAACTTGTCATTGGTGGCGGCGAGGTCAATCATGAGATTGCCGTACACGGTGCCCAAGCGCGTAAAGAGCGCGGTGGTGATGCAATTGAGTGCCAATTTGGTGGCGCTACCCGCCTTCAGGCGGGTGCTGCCGGTGAGCACTTCGGGGCCGGTGTCAAGCACAATCAGGTGATCGCACACTTCTGCGGGGGCGTTGGGCGTACACACGATGAAGGCGGTTACCGCGCCGCGTTGCCGAGCGATCTCAAGTGCGCCGATGACATACGGAGTGGTGCCCCCAGCGGCGATTCCAACCACGGTGTCCAGCACCCCCACAGAAAGCCGCTCAAAGTCTTCCCTGGCGCCATGCGGCTCATCTTCCTTGCCCTCGCTGCTGCGGCGGAGTGAAGAGTCACCACCGGCGATCAATCCAACCACTCGCCCCGGATCCGACTGAAACGTGGGAGGACACTCGCTGGCATCAAGCACGCCCAAGCGCCCACTAGTGCCCGCACCCACATAGATAAGCCTGCCCCCCTGCTCAGCGCGCGGCACAATGCTGTCGACCAACGCACCCAAACTTGGACCCGCCTCGCGCACCGCACGCACCACCACGGCGTGATCCTCAACCAACAGGTCCACGATCTCTGTGGAACTCAGCAGGTCCATCTCGCTGGAGCGCGGATGGCGATGCTCAGTTCGTACATGGCTGCGATCGGGTGGGAGTCGCATGGAAATGATTACGGTGCAGCGGCGGATCCTGCGGCCACCGGCGTGGGGGCGGGGTCCAGGAGCCCCAGATTGCGAAGGATAAAGCTCCACTTCACGCTCTCGTGAGCAGGGCTGAAAATGCCGTGCGCACTGCCGGGAAAGAGCATCATTTCAAAGGGCGTGTTGTTGCGTTGCCATTGATCGGCAATGGCAAAGGTGTTGGCCGGGTGCACATTGTCGTCCACCATGCCGTGCAAGAGCAACACTTTCCCCTTGAGCTTGCGAGCCAGCTTTACGGCGCTGCCGTCGTCGTAGCCCTTTTCATTTTCTTGGGGCGTTCGCATGTACCGCTCGGTGTAGATGGTGTCGTACTGCCGCCAATCGCTGGGCGGCGCACCCGCCACTCCCACGTTAAACACGTCGGGATAGCGCAGCATGCACATGAGCGTCATGTATCCACCGTAACTATGGCCCGAAATCGCCACCCGCCCCGGCTCGACAAGACCGCGCGCAATCAACTCCTTCACCAATTGCGCTTGATCGTCGACGTCTTTGCCACCGAGAGCTTGGTATGTGGCGGTCTCAAACGCCTTGCCGCGTCCAGGTGTGCCACGATTGTCCACCTTGGCCACCAGCACACCAAACTCAGTCTCACCATCCGCAGGTTGAAAGCGGCCGCTGACAAGATTGACCCCTGGCCCCCCGTAGGTGTTCACTACGAGCGGATACTTGCGTGAGGGGTCATAGTTGGCCGGCTTGTGCAGCACTCCATAGAGGTCTTCAGCCCCATCGGCGGACTTGAACCTTAAGAACTCCGGCGGTTGCATGTTGCGTTTGGTGAAGTAATCGGTGGCAGCTTTAGCCAGCACCACACGTTCAGTGCCGTCCATGCCATAGAGCGCGGTCTGCGGCGGTGTATCCACAAACTCCTTGGTGGCCACAAACGCTGAGTGATCGGGGGCGATCTTGAACCCGGACCAATACATGTCCTCACCGGTGAGTCGCTGACCTTGCGTACCGTCGAGTCGCACTCGATGCAACTGCGGATTGATCTTGGTGGCGCTTGAACGCGCGGTGTAGTACAGCCAGCCCGCCTGCTCATCCACCAACACAATGTCACCCGCAGGCCATGGATCCGTGGTCAGGTCTGCCAATTTGCCCTTGGCCAGATCCCACAATTGGTAATTGTTGAACCCGTTGGACTCTGTTTCCCACACGAATCGCGAACCATCGTCAAGAAACCTCAGTGTGGGATGGTTGTTCTGCCAAGTGGCCTGCCGTTCCGTGAGCACAGTGCGCGACTCACCAGTGGCGGGGTTTACTCGCACGAGGTCAAGCGTGTCCTGCTTGCGATTGGTTCTGAAGTACAGCAGCGCGTCACCCTTGGGCGTCCAACGAATGCCATAGATGTACTGCTCCGCGTCTGGCCCAACATCAAGCGGAGTGCGGCGGCGCGTGGCCACATCAAAGAGCTCCAACTTGGCGATGCCGTTCTTCTCGCCGGCCTTGGGGTAACCAGTCACCAGCGGACGTGTGCGTGTTTGTGTCAAGCCACCCACCAACCAATAGTCCTGCACCGGCCGTTCATCAAAGGCGTAGTACGCAAGCTTGCTGGAATCCGGTGACCACCACATGGCCGTGTTCTGATCCAGTTCTTCTGCGTACACCCAGTCCGCACTGCCGTACTTCAGCTTGCCTTGCCCCTCCGTGGTGACCTTGACGGGTTCGGCAGGCTTTTCCGCGCCTTCGACGGCGGCCGGTTCAAGGATGACGTTGGAGTCCACGAACTTGGCCACCCACTTGCCATCCGGCGAAGGCACGGTGGTGGCTTGCGTGCCTCGCGCCCCCTTCGGTTCACGGTAGCCGCGCGCTTCCTTCTCAGGCGTTGTGGGGGGTTCGCCCTCAAGCACCACTTCGCCACCAGTCACAGGCACGCTCTTCCACTTGCCCGCGTACTGAAACCACAGTTTTCCAGCGTCCCACCGCACTTCGCTCACCTTGCCAACACCGCCGCCACCTCGAGCAGCGCCATCAATCTCCTTTACGCGCGCGGCGTTGGGCAACTGGTCGTACGGAACCCATTGCGCCATGGCGGGGCGCGTGCAGAGAGCGGTGAGCAGCCCTGCACCCAGAAGTGCTGAAACCATGCGAGTGCAGCGGTGCATCACAACGAATCTCCTCAATCAAATTGGGTCATCATGCGGAACGCGTGATAGCGATCTTCAATGTGACCCTGGGTGAGCGACTGCAAGCGTTCAAGCCCGAAGGCCTCAATGGTGAAACTGGCCAGCACCGTGCCCCAAGCCAGCGCGTGGCGCAGCGTGTTGAAGTCAGTCTTGCCGGTGCGCGCCACATGTGCCATGAATCCTCCGGCGAAGGTGTCTCCGGCGCCGGTGGGGTCAATCACCTGCTGAGCATCGGCGGGGTACGCGGGCACGCTGGCCACGCCCTCGCGATGAATGAGAATGGCACCGTGTTCACCCTTTTTGATCACCACAAAGGAGCGCACGCCGCTCTGCAGAATCATGCGACCCGCGGTGACTACGTTGCGCTCGTCAGTGAGTTGCGCTGACTCTTCGTCATTCAGAATCACGCCGTCAACCTGCTTGAGAAGTTGATTGAGCTCGGGCCGAGCGATATTGATCCACAGATCCATGGTGTCGCAGACGGCAAACTGCCGCTTGGGAAACTGCTTCAGTAGATCCATCTGCACCATGGGGTGGGTATTGGCCAGGAACACGTGGCAGCTATCTCGATACGACTCCGGAACTTTGGGGGGGGCTTCTTCAAGCACTCCCAACTTGGTGAAAAGCGTCTCACGACGATTCATGTTTTCTAGGTAACGGCCACCCCACGCAAATGTTTGGCTTTGCGGTCGACGCTCGAGCCCCTGAAGACACACGTTCTTGAAGGAGCGCAGGAGCTTTTCGTGCGCCTCTGGCCAATCACCGCCAACGGCACCAACCACGCGCACGGCAGAGAGAAAACTCGCGGCTGCGGCAAAGTAACTGCAACTGCCACCCAGCACGCTGGAGGCCTCCCCGGTGGGAGCATGAAGCGAGTCAATTCCGATGGTTCCTGTGACAATTAACGGCATACAGCGAGTGTATCCCGCTTTCGCTATGCGGCCCCATTCACTCTTCGGTCGTTGAGCGGCTCCAGCCCAACCCCACTGGAACGCCGATCAGCGCACCCGCTGCGGCGTCCAATGGCATGATGCGAGACCAACCCGGCAACGCGTTGCCTGCCACCAGTTGATCAAGCGGAGTGGCCGAACCCATGGCGAGTGCGCTCCACAATTGTGCTGCGCCAATTCCCAACACGGGCGCGGCCATCAGAAGAATCGGCTGAGAGAGCCCCTGAAGTTTTCTTCCGGCCAGCGCCACCGCCACTCCTGCCAACACTGAACTGCCCACCGCCTGACCCTTCAGGTCATTGCGCATGAGCAGCCACACCACTCCGATCGCCACCAATCCGGTGAGAAGCCCACGCAGCGCGTCTGTGTTCACCACTTCATGTACAAAGGGGCCACGCTCTTGCATGGGCGGAATGTCCGGCAGCGATCCGCTGACGCGAAAGACCCCGATGGACATGGCTGCCACCGCCCCCGCCCACGCCAGCGTTTCCAGCGCGATAGGGCGCAGTGTGTCGCCATCAAACGCCACGTCCATGACGGTGCCGGTTCGCATGGAGAGCATGGCCACACCACACCCCAGCACAAAGAGTCCCACGGCGGCGTTCAGCAGTTTTCCAACCACGCATCCAACCGCAGTGCAGCCGATGAGTACGGCCAGCGTGGCCACCAAGGCTTGCGCGGGGTGCGCGGCGTCAACGATGGTGGGGCCGGCCACACCGCGCGCACTCACAAGAAAAGGAATCGCCGGAATGGCCGCGCCGATGCACGCCACGGCACCGCCCACAACCACCACGGAACGCAGTGCACCGCTACGGATGCCTTGAGCATCTTGAGACGAGGCGGCGGTGGACGCAGTGGCTGAGGCATGAACCATATGGCTAGTGCTACACGCATCAGGCCATACGGCGCAAGCGGAGTGGGGTTCGCAGCGCGGTACCATTCCTGCGCTCTATGGCTGCCAAAGACATTGTGCTTCTGGATGGTTCGGCGCTCACCCCTGCCCAAGTTGCCGCCGTGGCCCGCAACAATGCCATGGTTGCGATCTCCCCCGGTTCGCTCAGAAAGGTCGCGGCGGCCCGTGCCGGGCTTGAAGGACGGCTGCAGGACAAGCATCCCCTGTACGGCATCAACACTGGGTTCGGCTCCCTGAGCCATGTTCGGGTGAAGGGGTCCGATCTCTCTGACTTGCAGGCCAACTTGGTGCGATCGCATTCCTGCGGCGTGGGTCCGCGCCTTGCCACGGAGGTGGTGCGCGGCATGCTGCTCATTTTGGCGGCCAGTCTGGCGCGCGGCCATAGTGGCGTGCGCTCCGAACTCATTGAACTCATCGTGGGAATGCTGAATACCGGCGTCAACCCCATTGTGCCCAGCCGTGGGTCTGTGGGTGCCTCGGGCGACCTCGCGCCGCTGGCCCACGCCGCACTGGTGATGATCGGCGAGGGCCAGGCAGAACATGGCCCCGACACGCTGACGGGCGCGCAAGCGCTGGCAGTGGCCGGGCTGCGCCCCATTGTGCTCCAGGCCAAGGAGGGACTTGCCCTCATCAACGGCACTCACATGATGTGCAGCGTGGCCGCGCTGGCAACGCACGATGCAAGCGCGCTGCTCACCACCGCCGCACGCGCCACAGCGCTTGCCATTGACGCGTGCCGGGCCACCGATACCTTCTTGGACGCGCGCATTCATCACGTGCGCAATCAGCCGGGGCAGCAGCGTGCCGCCGCCGCGATCTTGGCGCAGTTGCAGGGCAGCGCAATTCTCACGGCGCACGCCCAGAACGATCCGCGAGTGCAGGACCCCTACTCCTTCCGATGCAGCGCGCAGGTGTTGGGAGCCGCGGCAGACTCGCTGGCCTTTGTTCGACAAACTGTGGAGCGCGAACTTGGAGGTGTGACAGACAACCCGTTGCTCTTTGAGTCCGAGGGGGTCACTGAGGTGCGCTCCGGCGGAAACTTCCACGGCATGCCGCTGGCCATTGCCATGGACGTGGCCAAGATTGCGCTCTCACACATTGCGGGTATCAGCGAACGGCGCGTGTTTTGGATTCTGGCTGCGGCTGACGCACACAACCCTGTACGTGCATATCTGAGCCCTCAACCCGGCCTGCACTCTGGCTACATGATCGCGCAGTATGCCGCAGCTGCCTGCTGCAATGAGATTCAAACGTTGGCCAACCCAGCGAGTGTGGGAAACATCTCCACCAGCGCGGGCATTGAGGACTACAACTCCATGGGCGCCACCAGCGCCAATCACCTGCGCATATGCATGGATCGTGCCATGGAAGTCATTGCGATCGAATTGCTGGTGATGTGCGAGGGGCTTGAGTATCAACGCCCGCTGCGCAGCGGCGCGGGCGTGGAAGCGCTCCATGCCGCGGTGCGCAAATCTGTGCCCAAATTGGAACGCGATCGCCCCCCTTCGCCGGACATCGCCCTATTGGCCTCCGCCATTCGCGCCGGTGACTTTCACGACGGCACGCAGCTTTGACCGGCATCGGTGGTCTTACTCATCCAGAATGGACCCACCTTGCTTCGAGATTTGTGTCCACTTTTCTTGCGTAGGACCAATTCTGGCCGGGCGGTCAAGGCTTAGCGCCGGCGCGACCTCGGTCGCGCGGCCGCGCCAAGCGCGAAGAGCAACGCGTTGCCTGGGTAGTTACTTGAGCCAGCCGGAAGTGCGGTCAGTCCATGTTGGTATGGTCGCTCATCACTTCCCACCCTCCGCGGCGGCCTTGGCCTGCTCCGCCTTCGCCGCCTCAAGCTTGCCCCGCCACGCCGCGGCCTCGGGCTCGTTTCCCTTGGCCTCGTACAACTTCACGAGGCGTTCGAGGGTTTCGGGGATGCGCACCATGCCCTGCGGCGGGATGGTGGCCTCGCGATCCTTCATTCCTTTGTAGCCGTCGAGCAGCAGGGGCTCGGCCTCGGCGAGTTTGTTCTGGCCCAGCCGCACCCCGCCGAGCAGCGACTTGGTGTTGAACGTCCGCCAATCATGGGGCTCCTTCGCCTCGCGGATGGCGAGCGCCTCGCGGATCAGCGGCTCAGCCTCGTCCCACGCCTTGAGCGTGAGCAGAGTCATACTCATCGCGGCGAGTTGACCGGCCAGTTCGGGGCTCTCCTTGGGCAATGCGGCACGCGCCTCCGCGAGCTTCTCCTGCATCAGCTTCGTGACCTTGGCGATGCTCTCGGGCTTGGCCGGATCGGCCGCCTTGGTGCAGGCGTCGAGCAGTGGCGCGTTGAAAGTGCCGAGCGCCGGGTATTGCTTCGAGGCCCGTGATGCCTCTTCAAGCAACGGGATGGCCTCCGCGATTCGGCCCGCATCGTTGTAGTTCACGCCGAGGTTGCCCACGGTCATGAGAGTGTTCGGATGCTGCCGCCCGAGTGCGGCCTCCTGCGCCTTGAGCGCCTCTTCGATCATTGGGATCGACTGGTCGAGCTTCCCCTGGCTCCAGTACAGCCCCGCGAGGTTGTTCAGGCTGGTGGCGATGCCCGGGTGGCCGGCGGGGAGGGCCGTGCGGTCGATCGCCAGCGCTTCTCGCAAGAGCGATTCGGCCTCGACGGGCTTGTTTTGGGCCTGCAGGAGCAACGCGAGGTTGTTCAGGCCGGTGGCGATGTTCGGATGCCCGGTGGGGAGGGATGCGCGGTAGGTTGCCAGCGCTTCGCGCAAGAGCGGCTCGGCCTCGGCGAGCTTGTTCTGGTCCTGCAGGAGCAACGCGAGGTTGTTTAGGCTGGTGGCGATATTCGGGTGCCCGGCGGCGAGGGCCTTGCGGTCGATCGCCAGCGCTTCGCGGTACAGCGGCTCGGCCTCGGCGGGCTTGTTCTGGTCCCGCAGGAGCTGCGCGAGGTTGTTCAGGCCGGTGGCGATCTGCCGGTGCTCGGCGGGGAGGGCAGCACGCAGGATCGCGAGCCCTTCGCGGTAGAGTTGCTCGGCCTCGGCCAGCTTGGTCTGCTTCTGCAGAAGCACCGCTAGGTTGTTTAGGCTGTTGGCGATGTCCAGGTGCCCGGCGGGGAGGGCCGCTCGGGAGATCGCCAGCGATTCGCGAGCCAGCGGTTCGGCCTCGTCTAGCTTGTTCTGGGTCTGCAGGAGCCACGCGAGGTAGTTCAGGCCTTTGGCGATGTCCGGGTGCCCGGCGGGGAGGGCCGCGCGGCGGATCGCTAGCGACTTCCGTAGGATCGGCTCGGCCTGCGCGTAGCGGCCCAGCCCCCACAACGTGTTGCCGATGGTGTTGCGCACGCTCGCCTCCACCAGCGGTTGGTCATGGAGCGCTCCTTCGCCCCCTCCATCCGCATCGAGCATCGTGATGGCGGCCTCGATCGCCTGCAACACCGTCACGCTGTCCTTGAGCGGCTCGCCGGTCACCGGGTCCTTGGGCAGGTTGGCCGGGTCGACCGCGGCGAGCATCTCGGTCTGGAACTTCGCCACCGCCTCGGCGATGCTCGCCTGCTTCTTGGCTTCGGCTTCCTGCTTCTCGGCCTCCGTCTGCTGCGCCACGGCCTCGGCCCGCGCCGTCTCGGCCAACTTCCGCTGCTCGGCCTCGGACTTCTGGGCCGCCAACGCGATATCCCGCTGATCGCTGGCCACCGTCGCCTGCCACGCGAACGCGACCATGCCGATGAGCAGCGCCGCTCCGACCGCGCTGCCGGCCGAGACCATCACGCGATTGCGCTTGATGAACTTCTTGAAGCGGTACGCCTTGCTCGGCGGCGCGGCGGTGACGGCTTCGCCGCTGAGGTAGCGCTTGATGTCCGCTGCCAATCCGTTGGCCGTCTCGTAGCGGCGCTGCCGGTCCTTCTCGAGGGCCTTCATCACGATCCAATCGAGTTCGCCGCGGACCATCACGCCCAGCCGCTTGGGCTCGGTGTGGCGCTTGGTGGCGATGCTGGCGATGGTGTCGGTGTTGTTGCTGATGCGGGTAGAGGGCTTGGGTGGCTCCACCTCGCGGATGATGCGCTGGATCTCGGCGTACGCCGCGGAGCGGAGTTCCTTGCTGCTGAACGGCGTGGTGCCGGTCAGGAGTTCGTACAGCAGCACGCCCAGCGAGTACACATCGGTGCGGGTGTCGATGTCCAGCGAGCCCTCGGCCTGCTCGGGGCTCATGTATTCGGGCGTGCCGATGAGTTGGCGGTGTTCGGTAAAGAGCGTCTTTTCGGTGAGTTTGCTGGCCGTGGCCTTGGCGATGCCGAAGTCGATCACCTTGGTGTGCGGGCGGCCGTCCTGCGTCGAGACGAGGATGTTCGACGGCTTGATGTCGCGGTGGATGATCCCCTTGGTGTGCGCGTGCTGCACGGCGGTGCAGACCTGCGCGAAGAGTTCCAGCCGGTCCTGAATGCTCAGGTTGTTCTTGTCGGCGTACTCAACAATCGGATCGCCCTTGACTAGTTCCATCACGAAGAACGGCCGACCCGTCTCCGTCGCCCCCGCATCCAGCACCCGCGCGATGTTGGGATGGTCCATCATCGCCAGCGCCTGCCGCTCCTGCTCGAACCTCGCCACGACCTGCCGCGTGTCCATGCCGAGCTTAATGATCTTGAGCGCGACCTTGCGTTGCACCGGCTGTTCTTGCTGGGCCATGAAGACCGTGCCGAACCCGCCTTCGCCGATCAGTTGCAGCAACTTGTACGGCCCGATCCGCGCGCCAGGACCTTCGCGCAGCGGATCGACGATGGTCGGCGCCAACGCAGCAGAGCCGACGGTGGCCAAGGCATCGTGATGCCCTTGTGTCGGTTCGGAGAGGAACGGGCCCGCTTCCTCGATCGCCGCGAGCATCTCTTCGACCTGCGCCCGCGTAGGGCCATCGACCGCCGCCAGTCCGTTCAAGAACCTCGCCCGCTCTGCCTTCGGTAGCCGGCGCGCTTGGTCGAAGATGTCCCGCATTCGTTCTCGATTGCCGCTCATGTCCGCCTCCGTGTGTCGCCTCGCGCTTACGTGCCGTCCGGCCGCAGCTGCCTGAAGAGCCACGCACGGGCCCAAGACCAATCACGGTCGATGGTGGCTGGGGACTTGCCTAGTGCCGCCGCAGTTTCATCGCCGCTCAGCCCGGCATAGAACCGCAGCCGAACGACCTGGGCAACATCGGGGTCCTCACGTGTCACGGCACCCATCAGGAGCGTGGCGTCTTCGGGTTGCGGGGACAAGGGCGAGATGTGCTCATGGTAATCACCACGTGTGGAACTGGAGAACAGCAACCCGCTTTGGGCACTGACCTTCCCGGGCTCAGAAGTTTCCCCGGGCGGTCCACCTGGTCAACCTTCATCCAGCCGTACTGCGTGCGCCACCGAAAGTCCGTCGCCTCCGACACGCCAAGCAGGCGGTGGTCTTCCCCCTGACCCCGGACAGACTTGGACGTTGGGGTACAGTGCTCCTGATCGCCGTGGATCAGGAAGATGCCACCATCTTGATGAATGCCGCCGCCGAGGGTGACAAGTCCGCGGCCGATCGTCTGTTGCCGCTGGTGTATGACCAACTCCGTCGCGCGGCCGAACTCCGCATGTCGGGAGAACGAGCGGACCATACGCTCTCGGCCACCGCCATGGTGCACGAGGCCTACCTCCGCCTGGTCGGACCCCGGCGGGTGCCCTGGGCGGGGCGCGCCCACTTCTACGCGGCAGCCGCCGAGTCGATGCGTCGGATTCTGGTCGATCACGCCCGGGCCCGACGAAGACGGGGTGGCTCGCCCTTGCCGCTGGAGGCCGTCGGCGATGTCGGTGCGCTCGCGGTCGGAGATTCTGACCAAATCCTGGCAGTCGACGCCGCCTTGACCCGCTTGGAGATCGAGGATCCAGAGGCCGCGGCCGTCGTTCGGTTGCGGTTCTATGCGGGCCTCAGCGTGGATCAGGTAGCCGAGGCGCTGGAAATCTCGCCTCGGACCACGGCACGCCTTTGGGGCTACGCCCGCGCGGTGCTCTTCAGGCTCCTCTCAAACGACTCATGAGGTGCAACCATGGCGGATTCGATCAAGCAACGGGCACGGCGTGTGTTCATGGAGTTGGCCGACCTCCCGCCCGATGCACAGGCCGAGGCGTTGCACGCCGAGTGCGCTGGAGACGACAAGGTCCTTGCCGAGGTGCGAGCCCTGCTTGATGCCGAGGCGCGGGCGGGGGGCTTCATGGGCAGTCCGACGGCTGCTCACGCGGAGGATCGCACCCTCGACGTACTGCCGCCCGAACTTGACGAGGCGACCCTCGCCGCGCCGATCCGCGAGGGTCCCGGCACGAGGATCGGACCGTACAAGATCCTCCAACTCATTGGCGAAGGGGGCTTCGGCTCGGTCTTTATGGCCGAGCAGGAAAAGCCCGTCCAGCGCAAGGTCGCGCTCAAGATCATCAAGCTGGGCATGGACACGCGCCAGGTGGTGGCGCGCTTCGAGCAGGAGCGGCAGGCCCTGGCGATGATGGACCACCCCAACATCGCGAGGGTGCTCGATGCCGGCGCGACCGAGACGGGCCGGCCCTTCTTCGTGATGGAGTTGGTCAAGGGCGACCCCATCGTCGAGTACGCCGACAAGAACAACTTGAGCATCGAGGACCGGCTGGAGTTGTTCGCGCAGGTGTGCACGGCCGTGCAGCACGCCCACACCAAGGGGATCATCCACCGCGACATCAAGCCTTCGAACATCCTCGTCAGCACGCAGGACGGCCGCCCGCACACCAAGGTCATCGACTTCGGCATCGCCAAGGCCACGGTAAGCAAACTGACCGAGAAGACGCTCTTCACCGAGCACAAGGCCCTCATCGGCACCCCCGAGTACATGAGCCCCGAGCAGGCAGAGGGCTCGCTCGACATCGACACTCGCACCGATGTCTACTCGCTCGGCGTGCTGCTCTACGAATTGCTCACCGGCACCACGCCGTTCAGCAGACAGGAACTCCGCTCCGCGGCCTACGCCGAGGTCCAGCGCATCATCCGCGAAGTGGAGCCGCCCAAGCCCTCCACTCGCATCAGCGCCAACACCGACACCATCGCCAGCGTCGCGGCCAACCGGCACACCGAGCCCAAGCGGCTGGGCACCCTCGTCCGCGGCGAACTCGACTGGATCGTGATGAAGGCCCTCGAAAAGGACCGCCAACGCCGCTACGAGACGGCGACCGGCCTAGGCCTGGACATCAAGCGCTACCTCAGCGGCGAGGCGGTACTCGCCGCCCCGCCCAGCACCTCCTATCGCTTCAAGAAGTTCATCCACCGCAACAAGGGCCCGGTCGCGGCGGGCAGCGCGGTCGCGGCGGTGCTGGTGCTGGGCCTGGTCGGCACGAGCGTCGGGCTCTTCCGGGCCGAGCGGGCGCGGGCGGGCGAGGCCGAGCAACGCAAGCAAGCAGAATCGGCGCGGACCGAAGCAGTCGCGCAGGAGACCAAGGCCAGGGAACAGAAGGCCGAGGCCGTCAAGCAGGCAACGATCGCGAAGGAGCAGGAAGCCGAGGCGAAGGAGGCAGCCGAGATCGCCGAGGCGGTGGCCAAGTTCCAGACCGACATGCTGGCGGCGGTGGACCCGAGCCAGTTGCCCAAGGACCCGGTGACGGGCGAGCCGATCAAGGACGCGGTGACGGTGCTGCAGGCGCTGCAGGCGGCGGTGAAAGTGCTCGACGAGGGCGACAGCGCGCTGAAGGACCAGCCGCTGGTGGAGGCCAACATTCGCAACACCATTGGCGCCACGCTTCGGAGTCTCGCCCGCTACGACGAGGCCGAGCCGAACCTGCGGAGATCGCTGGCGATCTACCGCGCATCCCTCCCCGCCGGGCACCCGGCCATCGCCGCCGGCCTGAACAACCTCGCGGGGCTTCTGCAGGCCCAGAACAAGCTCGCCGAGGC
>CAZXGD010000023.1:0-51957 GCA_964640485.1 uncultured Isosphaeraceae bacterium
GGTCCACCGACATGCCCACCACCGGAGGGAAGTAGTCCGTCGGGTTCCGCTGGATCGTCGGCCCCCCCACCGCCGTGCGCCAACTCTGCACCGTGGAGTAGTACGTGAACGCTGCGAATGACTGACACGCCGGCAGCAGAATCGCCGCTACGGCCAATGTTGCGAGTGATTCCATGGGTTGCCTCCTTGGGCCGCTTCGATGTCCACAGCGATCTTGATGTACTGAGCCCACGAGGAGGTTGATCTTTCTGCCACACCATTGGCTCTCTGACGGGTATGGGGATGGTGTGAGAGAAGCGCTTGAACCGCGCCAGATCACGCCGTCCGCGCCGATATGGCGCCACCTGCCGACAGGCGCAGCACGAAGCCTGGCAAGGCTCACTCTCATTGCGTTCCCCTTCATATGAGTTCCACCCAGAATCACCTCTACCTCGCCTGTGAATCTAGCCCAGCTTGGCCGCGAGTCAAGCCTGACTGGGCATTTGAGGCAAGTTCTCTCCTTACATCTAAGGCCAGACCGCCTTCCCGTTCCCTTACATGTACGTAGACCACACCCGGTTCTCGCACCACCCGCTGCGGAAGAGGCCAACTTTCAGGTCAGGCTCAGACCTGCCGCGGTTCTTCCGTCTCAAGCTGTCTGGCAAGCCACTCGATTGACCCGCGTTTTTCCAGGTACCGCGAGAGCGTTTCGTACCGCACCGGGTCCAGCACGGCTGTGGCAAATGGCTGCATGAAGTGCAATGCCTGCGCGCCAATGTTGTTTAACGGCTTGACTGTCTCTAGGAACAACACCGCGGGCCCGGTCATGCCCCGCTTGCGGATCTCCGCAATCAGCGGCTCCAGCGCAGCGCGCTCTTCAACAGTGGGTTCCGCCGGTCCATCTGGCTCGATGGCAAACGCGTGCCTCCACGCCTGCTTGATGCGATCGCTTAGCACGCGCTTGGCTCCCGCGCATTCTGTTGCTGTTGCGATTCTGTTTTTGCACGCCCCTCAAGCCAGGATCCACGCGCGGGTAAATCAAGAAGCACGGTCACGCCACCTCTCTTGCGCGTGGTGAGGTATGCGCCGTCCGCCTGGAAATCAACGCGCAGCACATCGCTCCACAGCACCCTGCGAGATCGGAGTGCGCCGTGAATGGTGAGCCCTCCGGCGTCTGCGATGTATCGCGGGGGGACCACCGCGTCGATCAACACCAGCGTCAATACCAGCGCCGCGCCGGCACCCCAGATCCAGTCCTGCGCAACTTGGGCCACCAGCACGGAGAGAGCCACCACCACAAAAGCAACGGCCAAAGTCCGCCACCTTCTGGTGGTCCAGGTGGATGCTCGCCATTGGTGTGACAGTTCCTGCACGGCAAGAAGCCTACGCCCACATGCGCCATGCGCGATACTGAGTCTCTGAATGCCCACCCCCCTGCCAGCACCGCACATCGAGTGGCGCGGCGATCGCCCCTGGTCGCTGCTCTACCACGACTGTTACGCCAGCGAGCATGGCGCGCGGCAAGAAAGGGAGTGCGTCTTCTTGGAAGCGCATGGGTTTGCCCGTGCTGAGTGCAACGACCCGAATCGCTGGCTCGCGCTCGCCTCTCAACCTTGGAATCGTGTGACTTTTGGTGAGCTCGGCTTCGGCGCGGGAGTCTCATTCTTGGTGACGTGGGCGGCATTTCGTGCACATGTGTTGCCAACGCATCCGCACGCACAGCTGGAGTGGGTGAGCGTGGAAGGCGCGCCATTGAATGCTCAGCAACTCTTTCGTGCCGCGCTGAGCGATCCACACATGCGTGACCTTGAGCCCCTTGCTCGCGAGCTTGCATCCGCATGGCCGGAGCGCATACCGGGGCTCCACCGCCGAGTGCTGAACTCTGGCAGAGTGCGCTTGACGCTGCTCTTTGGCCAGCCTCTGGACTACTTGCCACGCATGACCTTTACTGCCGATGCGTGGAACTTGGACGGCTTTGCTCCGGCGCGCAATCCAGAGATGTGGTCTGCGCAAGCCATGGAGCAGGTCGCGTTGCATTCGCGCACGGGAACGACAGTCGCAACCTACAGCGCCGCTGCTGCGGTTCGCCAGGCGCTATCCGTGGCGGGTTTCGCAGTCGAATCACGCCCGGCAACCGCGCACAAGCTTCAAGGCACGCTCGCTCGATGGACACACGTGAACCCCGCGCAGCGCCCGGTGCGCACCACACTTCCAGCGTGGTTTGCTCAACCAGAACCTGCACCGGCGTGCGCACAAGATGCCGCGCCTCTACGAGCGCTGGTGATCGGTGCAGGTTTGGCGGGTGCCGCTGCGGCCCGAGCGCTTGCCGACCGCGGAATCCAAGTTGATGTCATCGATTGCGCTGCCCCCGCGCGTGGGGGCAGCGGTGGACCCCGCGCGATCCTTGCTCCGCATCTGGCCAGTTGGCACGGCGTGCAAGCTCGCGCCGTGGCACACGCATTCCTGGGAGCACGCGCAGAGCTGCTACGCCTGAACGTTCCGCATCACGCGTGCGGTTTGTTGCACCCGTTGGCCGAGGAAGAGGTGTGGTCGCACGAACAGGCACTGGCGGATTGGGGGTGGCCATCCGACCTGCTGCGAATTGTGAGCGCTGAAGAGGCAGCCACGCTTGCGGGCGTTCCACTGTGCGCCAAGGCGGCGTGCTCATCGCAATCCGCGCCCGCAGTGTGGGTGCCACTTGCGTGCAGCGTGCAGCCTTCCCACATGGTGGATGCTCTACTCGACCATCCCATGATCCACGTGCGCTCGGGTGTCACGGTGCAGTCATTGCAATGCTCGCAGCATGGTTGGCGTATTCGCACGGAGTCCGGCGCCCCGTCAGGATCTGAGAGTTGGGCCACCGTAGTGCTTGCGACTGCGGGCGCGTGGACTCCACGCTGGTCTGGTGACTCTGCAACAATTGATCGCACGGCGCCGTTGGCCACGGAGGCGTTGCCGCATGTGCCATTCGACGGCACCAGAGGGCAACTCACACTGTTGGCGAGTCAAGGTGCCTCTCTGCCACTCACCATTGTGAGTGCGCAGGGCTTTGTGCTACCGCCGCGCGACGGCATCACGTGCGCTGGCTCCACGCATGAGCGCGGAAATGACTCGCTCATACCGACATCGCGCGACGACGCGTTAAACGTCATGGCTGCGGAGCGATTAACGCCCGCGCTTCCTCACCTTCAGGCAGCACCTGAGTGCTGTGGCGCGTGGGTGGGCCTGCGCGCCACAGTCAACGACCATTTGCCTGTGATTGGAGCCGTTCCCAACGAGCCCGCGTTTCGTGCGGCATTCGGACCATTGTGCGACGGGCCGTTTGCCGCCAAGTGGCCCGCGGCGCCCGTGCTGCCCGGCCTCTACTGCACGCTGGCGCACGGAAGCCGAGGGTGTAGCACCGCACTGATGGCGGGCGAACTGCTGGCTGACATCATCACCGGCGCCGTGCGCTGTGTGCCTGATGACCTGCTTCCGGCGCTGCTCCCACAACGTTTTCTGGTGCGAACACTTCGTCGCGGCGAGGGTGCAGCGGTACCCTGAATACCCACCACCATGAACACCGCACACACATCGCCGCGCGTGAATGACTCCGCCAAGACCCGAGCCGTGAATGAGTTCGGTGATCCAACCGGCTGGAACTCTGACGGCACCGTTTCAGCTCCAGTGGACCTTGACCGATGGGTTGCTGAGAATCGCCACTTGATGAAGCCTCCGGTGGGAAACAAGTACCTCTATAGCGGTAAGGACTTCTTTGCCATGATCATTGCCGGCCCCAACGCACGCAATGACTTTCACATGACCAACAGCGAAGAGTTCTTTATTCAACTCAAGGGTGACATCATTGTGCGCATCCGCGACAAAGACGGCGTGCGTGATGTTCCCGTGCGCCAAGGCGAAACGTTCTTCGTTCCGCCGAATGTGCCACACAGCCCTCAGCGCGGGCCCGGCACTGTGGGGCTGGTCATCGAGCGTCGTCGCCCAGAACACGAGACCGAACACCTGATGTTCTTCTGTCAGAAGTGCGACGAATTGGTCTACGACAAAGAGTTTGCGTGCAAAGACATCGTGCAGCACTTTGCACAGGCCATGGAAGACTTCTGGGCGGACCCCGCGCTATGCACGTGCAAGAAGTGTGGCACTCGTGTCACGCGGCCGTTCTAGCGCGGCTCCATGACCACCACGCGCTTCAGTGGCCACACCGTGAACTCTGCGGTGGGGCGCAGCGTGGCAAACGCCTGTGCATCGTGTGCGGCCAGGCGGTTCATGACATCACTTGGCATAAGAATCATTCCGGTGGGATTGGCTTCCATCCACGCGGGCACTAACCACACCTTGTCAATGAAATCCGTAGACCGTCCTGAGTAGAAATCCACGGTCAAGTCATTCAACACATATGCCAGCACCGGGCGATCAGAACGTGCCACATACGCGGCCAAGGGCGAACTGGACATCTGTGTCATGGCCTGATCTTCAACTTCTTGAATGCACACATACATGATGACCATGCCAACCATGGCGCAAGCAAGTCCCGCAGCGCGCCGATGGGCTTGGCTCCACATCGACGTACACGCGAGCCAACCCGCAGCGGCGGGGATCCCCGCCAACGACCACACGAACAGCGTGGACTGGGGCATCCACACTGGCAGCAAGCCAAGTGTTCCAGCGGCGAGCACCGCCACGGGAGCGCCCACGGCCGTCACTCCGATGGCAATCGTGCTAAGCACACGCACTTCAGGAAGTCGATTGGGAGCGTCGCCAAAGGTCTGGTCTGTGGGCGCCAACCAGCGATGCAACGTAAACGCGGCCAATACCGCCATAGGCGCGGCCAGCGGCAAGATGTAACTGGGTTGCTTGCCCCACAGAAGGCTAAAACCCACAAACGGCACCAGCGTTGCCACCAACATCAGTGCGCGAACATCCAGCGCGCGGAGGCTCTCCACCGCACGCCGCCAAGTGAGATTGGTACCCGGCAGCGTGAGCATGGTGGTGGCAGGAAACATTCCCACCAGCAGAATGGGTATGAACTCCCAGATCGGATCGTGGTGCTTGCCGGTTCCGGCCACGCGATCCACAAACTCTGCGCGCCAGATGAACTCAGCACGCTCTGGGTTTGCCGTCCAAAACAAGTACGCCACGCCAGCGAGAGGTGCCACCGCCAAGGGCAGCCCGATGAGCGGTTGGAGCTTCAATACCTGCCGAGTGCTTCGACCCAAGAGCAACCACACCCCCACGATCGCCAGCGGAGCCACGATCAACGGACCTTTGGTGAGCCCGACGAGCGCCACGGCGCACCAGAAACCCACCACCCACCAAGGGCGCGCACGCCCCGACTCTTTCACCGCCAAGTACCCAAAGCAAAGCGCAAGCCACCACCATGTGTTGAGCAGACTGTCCGTTGTTCCCAGCCGACCCATTACCACCGGCATCGGCATCACTGCGTACACGCCAACCGCCAACACCGCCATCAACGCACCACACGTGCGCCGCACGAACCAAAACAGGCTGAGCACCAAGAGCGATGCCGCCAACGCACTGGGCAGTCGCACCGCAAGCTCCGTGCGGCCCAGCGCGGCAATGCTCACGCCCTGGAGCCAGTAGGTGAGCGGCGGTTTGGTGACATGCACCTGATCGCGCAGTTGCGGTTGCAGCCAGTGGCCATGTTCAGCCATGGCCGCGCTTACGGTTCCGTACCGTCCTTCGTCTGGGGCGAACAGCGCGTGATCTCCCAGCGAGTGCCAGATCAGCAGGAATGCCGCCAGCAGCACCGCCACCTGCACTCCACGCGTTGCGGCAAGTCCACCCGTTCGGGAGCCAACGCCAAGCGGAATGCCCCCCGAAACGGTGCGGTCAGCTGGAGGCGAAAGCGTGCTCACCCCACCATTACAACGCAATTCGCGCCGGGGCGGTTGCCGTAGGCTGAACACGCAGCGTCCCCACAGATGATCGACCTTCACACGCACATCCTGCCCGAGCGCTGGCCAGACCTCTGCGCAAAATACGGGTATCCCGGCTGGGTGAACATCGAGCATTGCGGCGCATGCCGAGCCAAACTGTGGCGCGACGGCGCCATGTTTCGGGAGATTCACTCCAACTGTTGGGATCCCACCACCCGAATGCAGGAGTGCGATGCCTCTGGCGTGCACATGCAGGTGCTGAGCACGGTGCCGGTGATGTTTAACTACTGGGCAAAGGCCGCCGATGCCCACGACCTTTCGCGTTTTCTCAATGACCACATCGCTGAAGTGGTGCATGCGCACCCCGACCGCTTCTGCGGGCTGGGCACCCTGCCCATGCAAGACCCAGCGCTGGCCACGCGCGAGCTTGAGCGGTGCGTTGTCCAGCTTGGACTGGCAGGTGTGCAAATCGGCACGCATGTCAACGGGCGCAACTTGGATGATCCAGAAGTCATTGAAGTCTTGCGCGCCGCTGCAGAGCTCAACGCATGCGTCTTTGTGCACCCGTGGCAGATGATGGCTCAGGAGCGCATGCCCCGACACTGGTTCCCCTGGCTGGTGGGAATGCCCGCTGAAACTTCATTGGCCGTGGGCAGCGTGCTCTTTGGCGGTGTGCTGGAGCAGTTGCCCACACTGCGGCTGTGCTTTGCACACGGCGGCGGTGCTACGCCCATGATCATGGGCCGTTGGGATCACGGATTCCGTGAGCGCCCCGATCTTTGCCAGACCAGCACCACCACGCTTCCTAGCCAAAGCGTTCGCAAGCTTTGGTTTGATTCGCTGGTGCACGATTCTGGTGCGCTAGATTTGCTCTTGGCCATGGCCGGTCCCGGCAAGGTGGCTCTTGGCACGGACTATCCATTTCCGCTGGGAGAATTGAAGCCGGGCCAACTTGTGGCTTCTATGCCGCACCTAGACGCAGCCACGCGCCAGAGCCTGCTGCACGGCGCGGCTCGTGCATTCCTAGGGCTGCGCGGCGCGTGAAGTGTGCATTTACACTCGCGCCATGCCCCCTGAGTCGTTGGCCCACGTAAACGCTGCTGCCTTTCAGGCCGACCGATCATTCGCGGAGCATCTTGACACCATTGACGCGCTGCGCGCCCAGCGCGACCTGTTCGAGCAGCCCGCCGCCCCTAGGGGCTCCTCGCGTACACACGCCATCTATCTCTGCGGCAACTCACTTGGGCTCATGCCAAAGGCAGCCCGCACGCTGGTAAATGAAGAGCTTGACGACTGGGCGGCGCTCGCGGTTGAGGCTCACCTGCACTCTCGCAGGCCTTGGCTTTCATATCACGAACAGTTTCGCCAACTGGGCGCACGGCTTGTGGGCGCCGAGCCCGGCGAAGTGGTCATGATGAACTCGCTCACCGTCAACCTGCACTTGATGATGGTGAGTTTCTATCGCCCAGAAGGCAAGCGCACTAAAGTGCTCATGGAGCGCGGCGCATTCCCCAGCGACACGTACGCCATTCGCACGCACGTGGCGAGCCGCAATTTGAACCCAGACGAGCACATCGTGTGGGTTGCTCCGCGCGACGGCGAAGAGTGCATTCGGCATGAGGACATCTGTGCAGCCATTGAGGGCGCTGGTTCTGAACTGGCGCTGGTGCTTATGGGGGGCGTGAACTACGCCACGGGTCAGGCGTTTGACATCGGCGGCATCACGGCGGCTGCGCACGCTGTGGGCGCCAAGTGCGGTTGGGATCTGGCGCACTGGGTTGGCAACTTGCCCGCGCGGCTTCACGACTGGAACGCGGATTTTGCGTGCTGGTGTTCCTACAAGTATCTCAACAGCGGGCCAGGGGCGGTTGCAGGGTGCTTTGTGCATGCGCGTCACGGCGCCGATGCCACGCTGCCCAGATACGCCGGGTGGTGGGGCAACGACCCCGCCACGCGATTCATCATGGGCCCTGACTTTGTTCCGCGTGAAGGCGCAGATGGTTGGCAGGTTTCCAATCCTCCGATCATGGCCATGGCCCCGCTTTTGGCCAGCCTGCGCATCTTTGACAGTGCTGGCATGCCTGCGCTGGCCGCCAAGAGCCGCGTGCTCACGGGGTACTTGCGATTCCTGCTGCGAACCTGGTTGGCACAGGACGCGCAGGTGCTCACCCCTGCGGAACCGGGCGCACACGGCTGCCAACTGAGTGTGGCCATTCAACGCGATGCGCGAGCGCGCCACGCGCAACTAACCGCCAAGGGAGTCATCTGCGACTTCCGCGAACCCAACATTGTTCGCCTAGCTCCTGTGCCGCTCTACAACGGATTTGCCGAAGTGTTTGACGCCGCAGCGCTGCTGTGCGGGCGAACGTAGCCGCTCTATCCTGCTCTTCACATGCCGCGCAGCGCAGTCATCGTTGGAGCGGGCCTTGGTGGGAGCCTGCTAGCCCACTTCTTGGGCCAGCGCGGTTGGAATGTTCGCGTCTATGAGAGGCGCGGCGATCCGCGAGCGCAGGGCTTTGTGGGCGGTCGATCCATCAATCTTGCCATCAGTGCACGCGGGCTTCACGCGCTGGAGCGTGCCGGGCTTGCGCACGAGGTACGCACGCATGGCATTCGCATGCCAGGCCGCATGCTCCATTCGGCGTCGGGGGCCACGGCGTTCATTCCATACTCGGCTGATCCCACCCGCGCCATCATGAGCTTTAGTCGCAGCGCTCTTAATCTCATGCTCATCCGAGCCGCCGCGGCGCACGCCAACGTCGAGTTTCACTTTGACCACCGCTGCACGGGCTTGGACGACGCACGTGGAGAGGCCGTGTTTGTGAGCGCGGATGGAAGCCTCCTTCGCGCGGCCGCGGAACTTGTTGTGGGCGCGGATGGCGCCTTTAGTGCGGTGCGCGCGCACATGCAGATGCGCGAACGCTTTGACTACAGCCAGAACTACTTGCAGCACGGGTACAAGGAGTTGTGCATTCCGCCAGTGAGCGCGGGCGCGCATCCGCCCTTTGCGCTTGAGCCGCACGCTTTGCACATCTGGCCGCGCGGTGGTTCCATGATGATCGCGCTACCCAATCCAGACGGCAGCTTTACTTGCACACTCTTCTGGCCCTTTGAGAGTGTGGGGCCGGACGCATCCTTTGCCACCGTGGATACCGGGGTCAAAGCTCGGCGCTACTTTGACTCGGTCTATCCCGACGCTTCCGCGCTCATGCCCACCCTTGAGGAGGACTTTGATCGCAACCCGGTTGGCAGCATGGTGACCGTGCGCTGCTATCCATGGACGGTGGCTGACCGGTTTGTGCTGCTTGGCGACGCCGCGCATGCGGTGGTGCCATTCTACGGCCAAGGCGCCAATGCCAGTTTTGAGGACTGCGAAGCGCTGGTGGACTGCCTTGATGCATGCACGACGGGCGACACCACAAACGTGCCCCGCGCTCTGGCCGAGTACCAATCCGCGCGCAAGCCGCACGCCGATGCCATCGCTGACATGGCCCTTGCCAACTTTGTGGAGATGCGTGACAAGACCGCGCACACCTCCTTCAAACTCAAGAAGCGGTTGGATCACATGCTGCATCGGCTGGCACCGCGCGTGTATCAGCCGCTCTATGACATGGTGAGCTTCACCACCATTCCGTACGCGCAAGCGCGGCAGCGGGCCAGAAATCAGGATCGATTGCTGGTGCTCGCCGCCGGGTTCTTGACCATGGCGCTTGCTGCAGCAGTGTTTGCGGTGGTGCTGGGATCTAAGACACGGTGATCAGTCTTTCATGACGGTGGCCGAGCGCTGGAAGACCAGGGCACCGAACCTGGCGGAGTGGCTCGAGGCGTCCGTGCTGCGGCTCGTCACCGCAATCCTCTCGGAAATCGACGACGATTGGACAAATGGACGCATCTATCTGAATCCCTAGGCCCCTTGACCCGTCCTCTTCGGACTCCTTCACCCAACCAACAACTCAATGCGGCGTCAACCCAGTTCAAGACAATTTACAGACATGATGTTGCATGACCGCGGGGCCGCTTGACGGTCTTTCTGGGCTTGTCCATGGAGCACTCCTGGCGAGCATTCTCGCCAATTTGGGTGTCCACGAAATCGAGGCAAGCTCACAGCGCCATCGACACGCACTCGATCACCCGGCGCCTTCGCATCCCCGGGGGCGGGCTCAGAATTCCCCCTTGGCCACCTCCTTCAGGATCTGGATGTCAAGGAGCTGGTCCGCGACGAGCCGCTTCAGCCGCGCGTTCTCCTTCTCAAGATCCTTGAGCCTGCGGATCGCCTCGCGGTCCGCAGTGCCGTACTCCGCTCTCCAGCGGTGCAGCGTCACCGCCGACACGCCAAGGGAGCGGGCGACCTCGGCGATCGCGATCCCCTTCGCCAGGGCCTCGTCGGCCTGCCGCAACTTCGCGACGACCTCCTCAGGTCGGTGCCGCTTCCTTCTGCCTGGATCCTTCATCAGAGACTCCTTCCGGCCCTTCGGGCAGGGTCAGTCTCTCATAGGAGGTGGACCTGTTCAGCGCAGCCCTGTCACTTTGCCCGGTTGAACCTGTCTCCACATTCTCTTGGCAAGACCACTCTGGGATTAGCTCCGGGGTCAGCCAGTCAGCAACCGGCCAAGACTTGCTGCAGAGTCGGGCGGGAAAACGACCACAAAGTCCCTGCTCCCAGTTTGCCAATGTTTGACGGCGTTGTCCAGCACATCGAGGTACATGTGCAGGACACCTTCCGCAACAGATGGAACTTCGAAATGCAACAGGGCCACCTTTCCAGTTGGCAGCCAGCTCAAGTCACACAAACATTCGTCCACAGCATCCCAGTTCTGTCCGAAATAATCGGGGAACCTAAGTGAGATCGCGATACTGTCCACCAAAGTTGACTCTAGGCCAACCCCTCGAGGCATGCGTCCGACGAACGCTGCGTCGGCTGGTGGGCGATCGGCAAACAAGAACATGCTTCCCATTTAGGTGCTCTCCTAACTGAGCGGAATGAGGGTTTTGTAGTGATCCGACGTGTACCACATCTCGCCACTGGACTGACCGCATCAGAATGGACTCATGTTGTCGGTGCTGCACGAACTCCGATGTGGCCGGTTCGTACTTCTACCCTTACTCCCCCCGCAACACCGCCCGCACCGGGCTTGCATCCGCTCCCTCAATCCGGAGCGGCAACGCCGTGAGTTCGTACCGCCCCTCCGGCACTCCATCGAGGTCGATCCCCTCAAGAATGGCCATGTCCCGCTCAAAGATAGCCGTGTGCGCGGGCAACTCCTTGCTGCTGGACGGGTCGACACTCGGTGTGTCAATTCCAATCAAACGAACTCCGCGCGCATCAAGCCAGCCAATGAGTGCCGGATCAAGCCCCGCAAAATCATCGTTCCACACTTCGCTACTCGGGAAGGAGCCAGTGGCCAGCAGCAATCGCTCCGTGCCAAACGGAACACGCCCCGCAATATGTTCAACTCTCACCAGCTGCCCGCACTTCACTGGCACGCGCACCACCAGGCATGGACCCAGATACAGTTCCAGCGGTTGCTGATCCATGGTGCGCCCACCCTTGCCGTAGTGCACTGGCGCGTCAACATGGCTGCCGCAATGCACCGTGGTGGTGATGGTGGAGAGGGAGATGTGATCACCCTTGTCCACATGCATCAAGTCGCGCCGCGAAAACGCCGTGTCCCCAGGGAACACGGCGATGCGCGAAGAAAGCACGGGAGAGATGTCGTAGAGCCGCGGCATAGAGCGCGGCGTGGTTAGCTGCCGCTGCCCATAGCGTATGACAGTTGATGGCGAAGCTGCGCGGTGACTGGGGTGCTGTCGCCCAGCTCGATGGCGCGTGCGGCCACGCGGAACGCCAGTTGAGGCTCCCGAATCACGGTGTAGCCCACCGCTGAGACAAACGCGGCGTCCGCATAGGGCTGTGACCACAGGTCTTCAGCGCGTCGGCGGATTTGCTCGGCAAGCGCTGCAGAAATGGGCAGGTCTTGCGCGGCGGCGGCGTCAGTACCCAGCGCCAACCGGAAGGAAACGGTTGCCAATTGATCATCGCCCTGCAGCATGGCGGCAATGCCCTGACCCATCTGCGCACGATCATCAGTGGGATTCTGCTGCAAGATCTCCTGAAAGCGCTGCAACGCACGCGCGCCGTCGCCGGAGTTCAGCGCACTCCACGCAGCCATGCTCTGGCTGGTGGGAAGCACATACGTGGTGCTGGGCGAATCCAAGAGCAGAAGATTGGCAGCGACAGGTTGCGCATCAATGCGCTCCACATAGTTGGTGACCACCACTGTGGTCGCGGGATAGCTGTAGAACGGAGTGGAGTACACCGGCGCCACATACACGGGAGTCCAAGGGGCGAACACCGGAGCGCAGTAGGGGGCGTAGTACGAGGAGTAGTACGGGGTGTAGTAGGGCGCACAGCCCGAGCCCCAGCCGGAACTCCAGCCGAACCCAAATCCAACGTTCCAACCACTCCATGAGTTGTAGCCAAACCCGATGCTGAATCCGCTACCGCCATACCACCCGGGTGCATACCAAGGTGACCCGCAATAAGCGGGGGCGCAATAGGGATAGTTGTTCCATCCGCAGTTGCCGTAGCCGTTGTACCACCCTGAGTTGCCGTAGTAGTTGCGGGTGCGAGTGTTGTAGTAAGTGTCCCCGTAATAGTTGTCACCGTAGTAGTTGTTTACGGTTCCGCTGGACGCGCTGCCGTACGCCGGGCCCGAGGCGCGAGCTGGCGCTTCCACCCGAGTGGATGGTGCGTTGCGCGACGAGGGCTCCACGCGCTGCTGAGTGGCGGCGCGCGTTCCTACTGCAGTGCGGGGCATGTCAACGGATGTGCGCGAAGGAGGCGTAGAAGTGCGCGGAGCAGACGCGGGTGTGCGCGACGGAGTCACTGATGTGCGCGGAGTTGCTGCGGACTTGACTCCAGGTCCGCTTGATCCAGCGCGCGCTGAGGGAAGACTTTGCTTGGCATTGCTGGAAGGCGCGGAAACTGCAGGAGCTTTCGCCCTCGCACCACCGGGTGAACCCGGCATCGTGACGGGGGTCTGCTTGGTACGCGGCGACTGCAATACGCGCGGGCTTTGCGGCGCCTTGGGTGTGGACACGCTTTGGGGCGCCTTCGGCGCGGGCATCACAGAGGGCGACTTGGGTGCGGGTGCCACCGTGGGCGACTTGGGCGCGCGTTGAACCCGCTGCTGCTGTTGCGGCATCTTGGGGGATGCGGGCGCGGAGGGCACTGCGCGCGGCGGTGTTTGCGGCGCAACCTGCGGCTGACTCACAGGCGGAGCCATGCGAGGTGCGGTGGGAACACCGGTGGATCCGGGCATTCGCGGAGCCGTGGGTGCGCCAATAGAGCCGGGCATGCGCGGCGCGGGTGCACCCCCGCGCCCCTCTCCGCCCTTGCCCTCTGCTGAAATCGCGGGGGCGGCCATGGTCAGAGCCATCACGGAAACGAACGCTGCAAGGCCGCCGAACGAGATCAAGTGGCCGTTGCGTACCGAAACGTGTCTGCGTTCCATAGTTGAATCCCCAATCGTGGAGCCGGCGAATTGCGAAGGGTTGTGCCGACCGCCGAAGGTTTCAACGCCAAGTTCACCATGCCGGTTCCACCCGCGATAGTGCGGTTCATACAGATTTACGCAGCTTCCCACCGGTTCGCAGCCCCTGTTCCTTGCAGGCGACCGAGAACCGGCGGTCACCCCCCAATAGGCGAATAGACCAAGGCCTTCACTTCCACTGCAATGGGGGTGGGCAGAGCCGTGATCCCCAGTGTGGTCCGGGCGGGGTTGGGGTTGCCCGGTCCGGCAAAGAACTCTGCATAGACCCGGTTGTAGGCAGCAAAGTCCCTGGTGATATCTGTGAGATACACGGTGACATCAACCACCTGGTCCCAACGTGCACCCGAATCAATCACCACCGTGCGCACATTCTCAAAGCAACTGCGGCATTGCGTCTCAATGCAGTACGACGCCACGGTGCCATCCGGTGCCAGCGTGACCCCAGGAATGACCTTGCTCCCGCGTTCGCGTGGCCCCACTCCGCTCACAAAGATGAAATCTCCTGCGCGACGCGCGTGAGGATATGGCCCCACCGGCTCGGGAGCGCGTGAACTGTGAAGTGCGTGGCTGCTCATCGGGTGTGTCCGTTCATGCGCCCGCACTCACCACCGGTTGCGCGCCACGTTCGCTCACCAGCACCATGAGCAAGTTGCCCACCATCTGCGCTTTCTGTTCCGGCGTGAAGGTCGCCATCTTCTTTTCCTCGATGGATTGCATGGCCATCTCCACCATACCCACCGCGCCCTCCACAATTTTCTGACGTGCAGCCACAACCGCTGAAGCCTGTTGCCGCTGCAGCATGGCCGCGGCGATCTCGGGGGCGTAACTCAGGCTGGAAATGCGGCTTTCCAGCACCTCAACTCCTGCGCCGCGCAGACGACCGTCAAGCTCGTCTTTAAGCTTGGAACCCACCAGATCGGTGTTGCCGCGCAAACTCACCTCGCCCTGTTCAGGATTGTCGTAGTGGTAATGGCTGGCCAAGTTTCGCAGCGCGGCTTCAGATTGAATCTCAACATATCGCTCATAGTGGTCAACCGCAAAGAGTGCTTCGGCGGTGTCCACGACGCGCCACACCACCACAGCGGCGATCTCGATGGGGTTGCCGTCTAGGTCGTTGACCTTCAACGGATGGCGGCTCCGCGAGCCCTCGTGCAACACCGACCCCGTGGGGCTGAGCACATTGGGTGACTGGTGTGCGCCCGTTTCAAAGGTGCGCACTCGCAAGGAGACCTTGCGCTTAATCGTGAATGGGTTGGTCCAGTGGAACCCCACGGCGCGCACCGTGCCTCGATAGTGACCGAAGAGGAGCAGCGCACGACTCTCATTGGGATTCACCACAAAGAATCCGGCCACGCAAACGAGTGCAGTCAGCCCAACGAACACCCCTGCGATGATGAGTGGCGCTTGAGCGGTCACCGCCCCCCGAACCAGCCCGGCAATGCCAACGCCCAGAATGGCCAAGCAGCCGGGCACCATCCACCAGCCGCAGAGTGCGGCAAAGGGGGTTTCCTGAAACTGCGAATCGGCCAGGGATCCACCGCCCTGCGAAGCCGGATGGTTGGGTTGCGTCATGAGTGGCTCCAAATGGGGGTTCGTTCGGTATGGATCATAGATTCCGGCAGCTGGCGCCCGCGCGCGAACGCCCCGGGCCCCGGGGTCGGCCGTTCGGTGCCAACTCTCAAAACAAATTGTCAGATGTGTGTTGACAACGGTACTGTAGACTGTACAGTACCGTGCATTCATGGGTAGTGACTTCTCCGACAAGCTCGACCGCGACCTGAGCGTGGGCACCGCCTGGCTGGTGGTGTTGGCCGCCATCGCGCGCAGCGAGGAGGCCATTCACGGATATGAGATTGCGCGCCGGCTGACCGATGAGGCGCCCGAAGGGCTGACCTTTAAACAAGGAACGCTTTACCCCATGCTGCGCACGATGGAAGCTGAAGGCCTGGTGCGCAGCACTCTGGTGCAGTCCAACGAGGGACCCGCACGCAAGTGCTTCACGCTCACCGCGGAGGGCCGACGGGTGCTCGCTGCGTGGACCGATTCATGGCGGCGCACGGGCCGCTGGGTTAACCGAGTGTTAGGAGGCGTAGATGGTCTCCGCTGATTCATTCCATTCGCATGCGTCCGACCCGATCGGGCTTTACCTGGCGCAACTGGAGTTGGCGCTCGCCGGCCGAAATCCAGCGCTGATTCACGATGCACTGGTGGATGCCGAAGGGCACTTGCGTGCCGCGGTAGCTGCGGGCGCGTCACCCCATCAGGCGGTGGAAGACTTTGGCACGCCAGAGGACATTGCTCGCGCCTACGTTGACGCAGACCACCCGCGACGCGGGCTGCCGCGGGGAGATGGCCCCGGCGCCATGCCGATTGCGGATCCCATGGATGGCGGCGCCGCGGTTGCAGGCGGCGCTGCCATCCTGCAATCTCAGGAGCCATTTCTGCTGCGCGCGCGCCGCGTGCCGGTCTTGGGAATCTGGTTCCATCCTTACGCATGGGGCTCACTGTTCTTCTTTACCACCGTTGGGTTCGCGTTTGCACTGCTCGTGTTCATCTGGGTGGTGTTCATGGGGGCGTTGAGCCTTGGCACCATGCCCATTGTTGTGGGCTTTCTGTTGCTCCTGCTGCTGCTCGGCAGCGTGCGCGGACTGTGCCTGCTTGACGGAATGTTGTGCGAGTTCTTCCTAGGCGTTCGCATGCCAAAGCGAACGCAGCCGGTGTACACCACCAGCGGAATCAGCCTCTGGCAGCGTTTGGGCTGTTGGCTGAAGGATGTGCGCAGTTGGTTGAGCCTTGGGTACCTGATCGGGAACTTCCCGGTGGCGCTCGTGCTCTTTGTGATGTTCGTGGCACTAACCGCCGCCAGTGCCGCGTTGATCGGCGCACCGGTGGGCACGCTCTTTGCCGGAAGCGCACTGCAGTTTGAGCCGGGCACCGATGTCAGCGTGCAGATTTGGAACCAGCGGTATGTGCCGGATGCCAACGGGGAGATTCACATCCCCTTCCTTGAACTGTTCTTGCTCTTTGTCTGCGGACTTGTGCTGGCCACTTGTACTCTTTGGCTGGCTCGCGGAACCGGATGGGTGTACGGTCATGTGGTGCAACTGATTCAGGTAGCCCGCCCGCGCGCCGTACTCGTACGCCCCGTGGAGTCCGCTCCGCAGTAACACCCGCACACCTTTCGACGCCCTCTGAAGGACAACTCATGAACTTTGCTCGCTCCATTGCAGCCACCCTTCCATTGATTCTTCCCGCTGTGTGCGTGGCTGGTGCGGTCACACTTGCGTCTGGATGTGTGGGCGTGAGTTACAACAGCATCACGTCCACAAGTGAGCGCACGCAAGCCGTGGCCGATGCCAAGAGTCTGACCGTTGAAACGCGCAACGGACGAATCACCCTCATCAAGGACGCTGCGGCCCACGAAATCAAAGTGACTGCTCGCATCAAGTGCGGTGGTTCCGACAAGGCCGAAGCGGACCAGCGCGCCAAAGACTCCACACTTTCGGCGGACGTGCAACCCGACGGCATGCTGCGCGTCAGCGTGACCTTTGCGCCCTGCGCCAATGGCAACAAGCACTACCCCAACGACGGCGCCAGCATTGAGGTTCGCGCCGCTGCGCTGACGGGTGTGAACCTAACCACCAGCAATGGCTCTATCTCGGCGGACGGCTTTGACGGCGTGTTCAACGCGCGTAGTTCCAACGGTGGCATCAAAGTCACTGGGCACAACGGCGCGGTGCACGTGGACACCAGCAACGGTGGCCTTGAAATCTTGAGCGCAGCCGGCCCGCTAGAGTTGGAGACTTCCAACGGGGCGATCAATGCCTCATTGGCTTCAGGAAGTTCGCAGAACGTCAACATGCGCTCCAGCAATGGCAGTGTGAAACTGGAGCTGCCCGGCAGCTGGAATGGCGCCATGACCGCCAAAACCAGCAATGGCAAGGTATCGGTGAAGTCCGAAGGAGGCCGGGCAACCAACATCTCAACATCTCGCGGCGACGGCAGCGCCACCATCGGCAACGGTAACGCGAAAGCCACCGTGCGCACCAGCAATGGTGGCGTGCTGGTCACGGTGAAGGCCGCGCCCTAACGTGTGGCTGTGCAGCGCCGAGCATCACCCAACTTCACACCTAGGAACTCTCCATGCTTGCGATCCGCGACCTGGTGAAGATTTACCCAGGTCCAGTTGCTGCGCTGAAAGGCGTGAGCCTGGACATTCCCAATGGACTGTTTGGACTGCTCGGACCCAACGGCGCGGGCAAGAGCACCCTGATGAACGTGCTGGCGGGGCTGCTTGAACCCACCGGTGGCACGGTGCACCTTGATGGGCAGGACGTCATTGCGAATCCAAAAGTGGTGTGGGATCGGCTTGGCTATCTGCCGCAGGATTTTGGCTTCTACCCGGCATTGAATGGGTATCAAACGCTGGACTTTCTGCTGCGCATGAAGGGCGTTGACGCCCCGCAGGGTCGTAAAGCGCTTGTGGCCGAGTTGCTTGAGAAGGTGAACCTGACCTTTGCCGCCAAACGCAAGGTCAAGACCTACAGCGGAGGCATGCGCCAGAGACTGGGCATCGCGCAGGCCATCGCTGGAGACCCACGATTGGTGATTGTGGACGAACCCACCGCGGGCTTGGATCCTGAAGAACGCCATCGCTTCTATCGCCTGTTGGCGGAGTTGGGCCGCGAACGCATCATCATTCTCAGCACTCACATTGTTGAGGACGTGGCCACGCTCTGCCCGCGCTTTGCGGTGATTCGCAATGGTCGCTGTGTAAGCAGCGGTAAGACCTCTGAAGCGCGACACAAACTGGAGGGGCGCGTCTTTGAGGCCGTGGTGCCCCCCGACGCCCTTGAGTCGCTGCGCACACATCACCATGTGACTCAGGCGGTACTGCTGGAGGGGAGTGAGTTCAAGGTGCGTGTGCACGGCGAACCCGGCACGCAGCCCCAAGGCTTTGTGCCTGTGCCAGCCACGCTTGAAGACGTTTACTTTGGGGTGATGCACGAATGATCGCCCGCGTGTGGTGGTTGGTGATGCTGGAGTTGCGCTCGGCGTGGCGACGCCCGCTCTGGTGGGTGCTCTTGGTGGTGGTGTTTTTTCTCACGTGGGGATTCAGCTCGGGTTCGGTGCGCATCGGTACTGGTGGATCCACTGCCAACGCTGAGCGCGCGTGGCTGAACAGCCAGTTCAATTTGGCCTTCGGCGATATCTTGGTG
This sequence comes from uncultured Isosphaeraceae bacterium, assembly GCA_964640485.1. GTDB lineage: Bacteria > Planctomycetota > Phycisphaerae > Phycisphaerales > SM1A02 > CAZXGD01. The sequence continues at coordinate 18,649 of CAZXGD010000023.1, forward strand.
TGCACGCTGTTCTACGCATTCTTCATTGCGGTGGCATTCGGAAGCGCCATCACTGACGATGAAGAACAGCGCACCGGTCCAATCTTGCACGGCACCAAGCTCAGCGTGCCGGAGTATGTGCTGGGGCGATTCTTGGGCGTGGCCGCTGTGGCCAGCGTGGTGATGGGGCTGCACCTCTTGCTTCAGATGATCTTTTACGAGAACTACCCCGTGGCTGAGCCGGACAAGGTGCGTGCGCCTTTGTTTGTGGCGTGGAACTACGCGCGACCGTTCCTGTGGTTTGTGGCGCTCCCGGTGATGTGTTTGGGTGCCTTTACGTTTGCCGTCGGGGCTCTCACGCGCCAAGCCATTCTGGTGTTCTTGGTTCCCATCGTGCTGCTGGTGGGGTGCGCCTTCTTCCTATGGAACTGGAGCCCTGAGTGGCTGGGGGCCGCGGGCAACAAGGCACTGCAGGTGATTGACCCCACAGGGTTCAGATGGCTCAACGAAACTTGGATCAAGGATGACCGAGGTGCGCGCTTCTACAACACCACGTCAGTTCCACTGGACCAAGTGATTGGATTGAATCGTGCGTGGATGTTGGCGCTGGCAGTAGGAAGCCTCGGGGCGACCGTCGTGGTGGAGCGCCGACGGCTGCGTCATCCATACCGAGTCACTGCCGCCGATGCGGCCGCCGCCATCGCTGCGCAAGATGCGCTTGACGTTGCCGCCGCAGCGGGTGCCCGGCCAACCTTGGATCCCGGCCTGCGTGCGCTGGGCATGAGTCAACGCAAGCCCGCGTGGCTGCAGACCTTTACCGCGCAGTTGCGCGCAGAAGCGCGCGAGCTTCGGCGCAGCCCAGGCTTGTGGATTTTTGTGCCGCTGATCACCATTGAGGCGGTAGGCGATGCGTTTTTTAGCCCTGGGCCCTTCGATACTCCAACGCTCATCACTTCCGGAACGCTTGCGCAGCAGAGTTTTGACACGATCACGCTGCTCTCGCTGTTCCTGCTGCTTTTCTACGCCACCGAGAGCATGTCCCGCGACGACAGACGGCGTATCAGCGGCATTGTGTCCAGCACACCGGCCACCAATAGTGCGCGACTGCTGGGAAAGCTGTTTGCCAACGTTGCTGTGGTCTTGACGGCCACACTGGTGGCCATTTATGCCGCTGTCGTGATTTCAATGGCCATTCAGTGGTTCATGGCTGGAGGCGGCCAAGGACTGCCGTTGCCAACACCGTGGCCTCTCCTGCAAGTGTGGGGGCTCTTTCTGCTGCCAACCGTGGCGGTGTGGATGGGTTTGGTGGCGCTGATGTGGACCGTGACGCGCAATCGCTACGCGGTCTACGGCGCTGGATTGGGCGTGCTGCTGGTCACCGGCATTCTGTTTGAGCGCGGGTGGATCAACTGGGTGGGAAACTGGCACTTGTGGGACGCGGTGCGTTGGACTGACTTTGGAAGCTTTGAGCTTGACCGAAGCGCACTGATCTTGAATCGAGTGTCGTGGGTGCTGGCAGCCGCTCTCATGGTGCAGTTGGCGCTCATGGTCAACCGACGTCGAACGCCCGATCCACAAGGAATTGCCACGCGGCTAAGGCCAAAGGTGCTCCTGCGTGGAGCACTCAAGCTGTTGCCTTTGACGGTGGCCACCGCCGTGTGCATGGTGACGCTTGCCGTTGAAGTACGAAGCGGCCCCAATGGTGGCCCCGCTGATCGAGCGGCCAAGGCGTACCGCGCAGCGAACGCGGAGACGTGGCGTGATCACAAGGGCCCCGCGATCAGTCAACTGGACCTAGACCTGACGCTGGACCCCGCGCAGCATTCATTTGCAGTGAAGGGCACCTATGTGCTCACCAATCCCACCGACGAGCCGATCGACCGTTTTGCGCTCACGCCAGGCTGGCACTACAAGGACATCGTGTTTACCTTCCGAGGCAGCGATCACACCGCGGAGAGCACGGCTGAAGCTCGGCGCAAGTCACGCAACCTGCTGCCGGTGGAAAACAGCGCTGGCCTCTGGGTGTTCCGACCTGAGAACGCGCTCAAGAAGGGCGACACCGTGGAAGTTGGCTTTGCCTACCACGGGGTGTATCCGCCCAGCCCGGGGTTTAACTCACGCGGCGCGGGCGAGTTCATCCTTCCTGCAGGCGTCGTGCTGAATGCATTCTCAAACAGCTTTCTGCCCATGGTGGGTTGGGTTGACGGCATCGGCGTCGACCCCGAGGACACCGCCGAACCCCGCCGCCACGAGAGAGATGACTGGAAAAAGCTCACCAAGCCGGGGCTGGGAACCGGAGGCGCGATGCATGCGAACGTGCGCGTGTCGCTGCCTGAGGAATACCGCGCCAACGCTCCCGGTTGCCTGGAGAGCGATACGGTGGTCGACGGCACACGCGCCATGGTGTGGCGCACTGACCATCCGGTGCGATTCTTCAACGTAGTGGCGGGCCGCTTGGTGGAAGCCAAGGGTGAGCTCACCTCGATCTGGCACTTGCCCCAGCACACCAGCAACATTGCGGCCATGATTCGCGCCTTGGACGGATCGCGCCGGTGGTACAGCGAGTGGTTTCACCCTTACCCGTGGAAGGACCTGCGGTTGACGGAATTTGCCGGACTGGCCAGTTACGCGCAGGGCTTTGCCACCAACATCGTGTTTAGTGAGTCCATTGGCTTCCTCTCCAAGCCCACCGATGAACAGGACGCGCCCTTTTTGATCACCGCGCATGAAGCCGCCCATCAATGGTGGGGCAACATTCTCATGCCGGGCGATGGTCCTGGTGGAAACATTCTTAGTGAGGGACTTGCCCACTACAGCACCGCGCGTCTTATGGAAAAGATGGGCTGCGATCGAACCGGTTCAGACAAGCCCATGAACGGAGAGCAGGCACGACAAGCGTTCCTGCGCGGCATTGAAAAGTCCTACGTTGAGGCTCGCCGACCCGACGAAGAACGGCCCATGGTTGAGATTGATGGCATGCGCCCGGGGGACACCGCCGTCACGTATGACAAGGGCGGATGGGTGTTCTGGATGCTCAAAGATCTCATGGGCGAGAAGGCCAGCGATGAGGGCATGCGAGATTTCATCGCGCAATTCAAGGATGGCCCGGACTATCCGTTGCTTCAGGACTTTGTGCAAGTCATGCGTCAACACGCGCCCGATCAGGTGGCATTTGACGCGTTCGTTGATCAGTGGTTCTTTGACGTGGTGCTTCCGGAGTTCAAGATTGAAGACGCACAGACTCAGCCCGGCGAAGGAGAGACGTGGGTCACCACTGCCACCATTCGCAACGCGGGCACAGGAACGGTGTCGGTAACGGTGGCTGCGGTGAACTCGAATGATCGCTGGGATGCCAAAAGCGGTGCAGAGAACGCCGAGGGCGCCGGGAGCGCACCGGAATATGCCGACGCGCGCCAAACCGTAACGCTCACGGCAGACGGCACCGCACGTGTTGAAATCGTTACCGCGTGGAAGCCGTTGAAACTTGTGGTTGACCCCGATGCACGACAACTGCAAATGGGGCGTAAGAATGCCGAGCGCTCTTTGGAGCGCTAAATCTTGCCGCGCGCGGACTGGATTCGTCCGGCAGCCAACGCTCCTGCAAAAGCAGCCATCGCCGCCAACCCCGCCGAGTAGGCCTGCGCATCCACTTCGTCGGGGTGTTCCCACCACGGTACGCGCGCCCATGCGTACGCCAACCACACCATGACGGTGAGCGTAAAGCCAACGGAGATCCACCGGCTGGGTAGGAACCACACGATGCAAAACGCCGCAACCGCCTGCGCCGCGATCATGAGCCAGACGCCTGGAAAGTAAAGAACGTCGGCCACTCCTACTGCGGCCCCCACCGGAATGGCGGCGGCAAGTGCAACGGCAAGGCTGGGCCGGGGCTTGCGCATGAGTTCAGTCTACGGCTGAGTGGCCAACCTCACGCGTGCGGCCAGGTGATGGCCTTGGGTTCGGTAAAGAACCTCAGCGCCTCTAGGCCGCCCTCTCTGCCCAACCCACTTTGCTTCACACCGCCAAAAGGCACTCGCAAATCGCGCAGCAACCAGCAGTTAATCCACACCATGCCGCATTCGATTCGCTCGGCCACCCGCAGTGCTCGCTGGTGATCGCCGCTCCAGATGCTGGCGGCAAGTCCGTAGCGGCATTCGTTGGCAAGTTGAATGGCGTGTTCATCCGAGTCAAACGCATGCAGAGTGACCACAGGACCAAAGATTTCTTCTTGACACGTGCTGCTGCTCATGGGCAGGTCAAGTACCACCGTGGGCAGATAGAAGAACCCGCCTCGACATGGCTCGGGCAGATCCCCGACGCTGGGCCGCTGACCGCCGCACGCGATGGTGCCCCCCTCCTGCCGAGCCCGATCGACCGCTGCTTCCACCTTGGCCAGGTGCGCGCGCGAGATGAGCGCCCCCTGTTGCGTGGCCGAATCGCGTGGATCCCCCACGCGCAGCAGGGTGGCGCGGCGCACAAACTCCGCCGCAAACGCCGGGAAGATGGATCGTTGAACCAGCACACGACTGCCGCACAAGCAGATCTGCCCTTGATTGGTGAACGCGCTTCGCAGTGCACCAGTCAGCGCCTCTTCAATATGCGCGTCACCAAGAACGACCGTGGGATTCTTGCCCCCAAGTTCTAAGGCGGTGCGCTTAAACATTGGGCCCGCAGTGCGCATGATGGCGCGGCCCGTTTCAGTGCCTCCCGTGAAGGTGATGGCCGTCACCAATGGATGTGCCACGATGGCTGCGCCTGCATCAGTACCCCGCCCCTGAACAATGTTGAGCACTCCCGGCGGGAAGCCCGCTTGTTGGGCAAGGCGTCCCAGCATCCATGCGGTGACCGGTGTCTCTTCGCTGGGCTTGGCCACGACGGTGCAGCCCGCGGCCAACGCGGGAGCAATCTTCCAGGTGAACAAGTAGAGCGGCAGGTTCCAGGGAGAGATGCACCCCGCCACGCCTGCAGCGCCGCGGGGAACGATGCTTTCCGCGCCGGTCATGTGCAGCCGCTCCGTGGACCGCCAATCGCGCATGGCTTGTGCAAAAAAGCGCAGGTTTGCTGCAGCACGCGGAATCTCCACCGTGCGCGCAAGTTCCAAAGGCTTGCCAGCATCCACACACTCTGCCAGCGCCAATGAGTCAAGATTGTCTTCTACCAACGAGGCTAACCGCTCCAACAGTGCGGCTCGGTCGGCGGGGGGGCGCGCCCTCCATTCATCCAGCGCGGCGTGCGCGGCCTGCGCGGCTCTGTCAACATCCGTCGCAGTCCCTGCGGCCAGTGTGCCGTACGCCTGCCCGGTGGCGGGTTCCACAAGCGGCAGCGTGGCTCCGCCGGTGGCGGGCACCTCTTGGCCGTTGATCCACTGCAATACGTGAGTCACACGGCTCAGGCTACCCGTGCGCGTTGCCTGGTTGTGCACGCTCTCGCGCCGCGCGTTCAGCGCTGCGTTGTGCCATGAGCACGAGGGCAGCGCCGACGAGCGCCAGCACTCCGCCGCCCCATTGCACCCCACTGAGCACCTCGCCAAAGAGTGGAATGGACATTGCAGTCACCAAGAATGGTTGCAATTGCAGCACCGCAGAACTGGTGGCCACTCCCAAGCGATCAATGGCTGTGTAGTAGAGCACGTGCCCTAGCGCGATGCCCAAAAACGCGCTAAGCCCCAGCGCCCACAATTCGGGGGCCGCCAAGTGCAACACGTCCCCACCGTGATCACGGCCCATGAACAGCATGAGCACCACCAAGCTCACCCCGGTGTAGAGCGCAATCACTCCAAAGGCGTAGATGGGGTGATAGCCGTACATGAACTTGCGCACACCAAGCGCATACGCGCCGTACCCCACACCGCTGGCCACGGAGAGCCAGATGCCCTCACGCGAAGCATCCGTGAACATGGTGTTGCCAATCACCAGCACGCCTGCGATGCCCAACATCAGTAGCGCCATTCCCAGCAGATAGCCGGGGCGCTTGATGGTGGCGCGCTCCGCGGGAAACAGCACAAACGCGCCCACGGCTACAAAGACCACTTGAAGCCGCAAGCCAAAACTGGCCACGCCGGGATCAACAAAGTGGTACGCCGCGGTGAACGCAATCTGCGAGACGGTGTTAAAGAACGCAGGCACCAGTGCGGCCACCCAGATTGACTTGGGCAGCGTTTGTCGCGAGAGCGCCCACACCACCGCGGGCAGCCAGAAGATTGCGCTTGCCCCGTACCGCCAGCCGTTGCTTGTCCAGTGGTCAACAAAGGGGTCTAGGTGCTTCAAAAAGAGTGGGACGCTGCTCCAGCAACCCAACGTCACCAGCAACACCATCACTCCCTGCCAGCGGCGCATGTGTCGGACATCGCTGCTGGATGAAGTGCGCGGAATGCCGCGCACAATGTGAATGGCGCGGCCAATCATCCAAGCGCCAGTCGTCCGCCGTCAACGGGCAGATTTACGCCGGTGATGTACGACGCGGCGGGCGACGCCAAAAACACCGCGGCGGCGGCGATCTCTTCGGGCTGTCCGATGCGCCCCATGGGCACGCTGCGAATGGCCTCTGACTCAACTTCTGGAATGGTTTGCCCACCCCGTCGCGCGCGCCCCTCAAAGATGGCGCCCAATCGAGCCGTGCGCGTGTAGCCCGGCAAGATGGTGTTGACGGTGATTCCAAACGGGGCCAACTCCACCGCGAGCGTTCTTCCCCAGTTGGCCACGGCCGCGCGAATGGTGTTGCTGACCCCCAAACCGCGTATGGGTGTCACCACGCTGGTGGAGGTGATGTTGATGATGCGCCCGTAGTTAGCCTCCCTCATGCCTGGAGCGAAGGTCTGCACCAACGCCTGGCCGCACAAGAGATGCATCTCAAACGCCTTGGTGAAGTCTTCGGCGCGCGCTTCGATGGCTGGCCCTGCGGCTGGTCCACCGGTGTTGTTCACCAAAATGTGCACCGTTCCGGCTGACTTCAGGTGCGTTTGTGCGGCAAAGGTCACATCCTTGGCGCTGGCAAAATCAACCTCCACGCTCCAGTGCTTTTGCTTGCAGGGCTTCGGCAATTCCTCAATCACCTTGATAAGCCCTTGGTCATTTCTGCCGCAGATGGTGACGGTGGCTCCCGCCTGGGCCAGCGCGATGGCCGTCGAGCGACCGATGCCCTGTGTGGCGCCCGAGACAAAGGCGTGTCTGCCTTCAAGCGCAAGTGCGTGAGTTGCGTGCATGGTGAGAAAGCGTATCCACTAGCATCGCGCCTCATGCCACCCGAAGACGGTCGGGCAAAGTCTGCGAATCCCCATGCGGACACCATTCCGGGTGTTGCTCAGCCCTCGCCGTTGGCCATCAAGCCCACCGAACTGGCGGGCGTGCGCGTGGGGCCCTATGAGATTCGCGGCATTCTGGGCCAAGGGGGCTTTGGACAGGTGTTTCTTGCTGAGCAGCATGACCCGGTGCATCGGATGGTGGCGCTCAAGATGCTCAACGCCGATCGACAGAGCCCGCACTTTAGGGAGCTGTTTGACGCCGAACGGCGAGTGCTTGCGCAAATCGATCACCCCAACGTGGCGCGCATCTGGGACGCGGGCACCAGCCAAGACGGACGCGATTGGGTGGCCATGGAGTACGTGCCGGGGGTACCCATCACCCAGTACTGCGATCAGAATCAGTTGACGATTCAAGAACGCGCCCGCCTCATGGGCAGCGTGGCCCGCGCGGTGGATTTTGCGCATGAGAAGGGAGTGGTGCATCGCGACCTCAAGCCCGCCAACATTTTGGTGTCGGTGGATGGCGGGCGCGCAATACCCAAGATCATCGACTTTGGAATTGCACGCGTACTGGGGGCCACATTGGGTGCCGCAGAACCAGATCGCGCCATGGGCACGCCCGGCTACATGGCGCCAGAGCAGATGGTGAGTGCGGGGGCGGATGCCGACGCGCGGGCAGACGTCTACTCATTGGGGGCGGTCTTCTACTGTTTGTGCACGGGGGCGCCTCCAGAAGATGGGGCAATCGCCGCACGCGTTGCGCCGCCGCGCCAGCTTGAAATTCCACTCATGAGCCGATGTGTTGCAGCGCTGCCAGCGCCTGAGTCTGCACGCGTGGCCCAGGATCGCCGCACGACAGCTCGGGAATTGGTGCACCAATTGCAAGGTGACTTAGATTGGATCGCCGCCAAGTGCTTGGACAAGAATCGCATGCGCCGATACTCCGACGCAGGCGCACTGGCGGAGGACCTTCGTCGATGGCACCTGCAGCGGCCGGTAGACGCTGTGCCCAATACGCTGCGATACCGCTCCCACAAATTCGTGCAGCGCAACCGCGCGGCGGTGGTGCTGGTGTCGCTGCTGGGGTTTCTGTGTGTGGCCGGCCTCATCATGAGTGTCTTGGGTTGGAGCGCAGCACTCCGCGAACGCAATGCGGCCGCGCAAGCGCAAACGACCGCGACTGAGCAAGCCACCGAAGCACGCGCGGCGGTGGACTTCATCACAGGCGTGCTCAGTGCCGCAAGTTTGAATCAAGCACCAGGTGGCGTGGCTCTTACGGTTGTGGATCTCTTGCGGCAAGCCGCGCTCACCGCCGATCAGGAGTTGCAAAACAGGCCCGCGGTGGATGCCGCCGTGCGACTGGCGCTGGGTAAGACCTATACATCGCTGGGGCTGCTCGACGAGGCGCGCGTACAACTCATCCGCGCAACAACCTTGGCCGAGGGGGTCTACACCCGTCGCAGCGCGCCGGTGGCAGAATGTTTGCAGGCGCTCGCCGAAGTGGATCTGGCACGACATCACGCATTGCCCGCACAGGCCCTAGCCACAGAAGCCCGCTCAATTCTCGAAGAGCTCCCCGGCAGAGCGCCGAGTGCGCTTGCCATCAACAGCATGCTTCTGGCCCAGGTGGATCTCGAAGCCGGAAAACCGCAAGATGCGCTGGTGCGGCTGGCAGCCAGTCAGCGAGAAGCGGAACGTGAGGATCCTGTTGACGGCGCACTGTTGGCGTCCGTGAACTGGTACCGGGCGTTGGCCTATCTGGACATGGCCAAGTACCAAGAGGCGCTCGATGCAATCGACACAAACTTAACGTACAACCGGGCGCATCTGCCCTCCGATCATTGGTGGATCGCCGAAAGCCAGACCGTGCGAGCCGCTGCGCTGGCAGGCCTGGGCAAGTCACAGGAGGCCTGGACACTGATGCAGCGTGCAATGCCCACGCTGGAGGTTGCGTTGAGCCCCACCGGCCCCGTCATGCGCGCGGCGTATGCCCGGGCTGCCTTTGTCGCTGAAGAATCCGGCCACATAGAAGAGTCCCGCACCTATCTTCAAAAGGCACATCGACCACCGCGCCAGTTGCCGGCGACTCCGCGTGGCACTCCAGGCGCCGCCGCCAACGGACAATACCCCTCATGAGCACCTCCCAGCTTCAGATCGTGCCGGTGGATTCCGACGACCAGCCCGTGCCACTTGCGGGCGTGGACTCCTTTGTGGTTGGACGCGCATCAGATTCGACATTGGTTCTGGACGACCCCGAGGTCTCCCGGCATCACGCACGAATTGAGTACCGGGACGGCAACTGGAAGTTTGTCGACACCAGCAGCGGCACCGGTAGCTGGATTGATGGTGTGCACATCGCGCCAGAAGAAGATGCCGTGATCAGCGAGGGCACCAGCATCCGCATCGGCCCCCGGCACTTTCTGGTGCGCGCCGCGAACGCCCCCAGGGAAACCCATGTGCTGCCCCACGATGAGGCCGAGGGCAGCTCCGCCGCCGTCGATCCGCGTGCGCCCGATCCGCTCAAGACGCATCCAAGCATCTTTCTAAAGTTGCGCGCTGATGGAACGCTGACGAAGCAGTTTGGCTGGAATGAGTTTCACTCCCGCTATTCACCGGTGGTGGCTGGCTACGCACGCAATGCCGGCCTGAAGGCGGGTGAGATTGACGACGTGGTGCAGGATGTAATGTTTGGCTTTTTTCGCGTGAGCAACTCGTTTGAGTACGACCCCTCGCGCGGCCGCTTCCGCGGGTATCTCAAGCGCGTTACCCTGAACGCCATCCGCGATCGTTGGCGCCGCCGCCGAAAGGAGGTGGCACTGCCCGCAGAGTTGGATCCTTCGCAGGAAGATCCCATGGATCGACGGTGGGAACGCGAATGGGCTGAGAGCCTGCTGCGGCGCGCCATGGACGAGGTGCGCACCCGCGTTCAGCCGCGCACGATGCAGGCGTTTGAACTTTATGGCGTCCAGGGGCTGCCGCCCGAACAAGTGGAAAAAGAAACCGGCATGACCTACGCCGCCATCCGCCACGCCAAGATGCGCGTGTTGCAAGATTTGCAAGGCGTGGTGAAGCGGTTGCGATCCGAGGAGGGTTGATGCCGGTGCTCGGTGCACTGGTCATGCTGGCGCTCTGCGCGGATCCGCCTACGCCCGTGCGTTTGGACGGAGTGCTGGCGCAACCCACTCAGGTTCCTGGCGCGTGGGAAGGTAACGGCTTGCCCCCGGATTGGGATGGCGTCAGTTGGTACGTAGGCGAACTCACTCTCACCGCTGCAGATATCGCAGGACCAGCGGTGCTGACTCTGGGCACCTTTGACGATGACTCGCAAACGTGGCTCAACGGTTCCATGCTGGGTGAAACACGAGGGCATCAGGTTGTTCGCCGGTTTGAACTTCCTGCTCATCTGCTGCGCGATGGAGTCAATCGCATCGCTATTCGCGTTCACGACCACGGCGGCGCCGGCGGTTGGGTTGGCGGTGCGCCCACGCTCATCACCGCAGCGGGATTGTGGAATCTTGCAGGAACCTGGTGGTTAGTGCCGGGTGATCACCCACAGTTGGCGCAGTGGGATCAGGTCATGGATCCCGATGTCAGATCGCGAATGGAACCCATCTCCGTGGGTACGCGCGGCGTGCTCGTCACACCCGCCGAGCGTGCGCCGCGGTCCACCATTCCCATCGACCTTTGGTATCAGGCGCCCGCCGCCAGTTGGTCCAGCGCCTTGCCGCTTGGCAACGGCCGACTCGGCGGCATGGTCTTTGGAGGGGTGGAACAAGAACTCATTCAACTGAATGAGGCCTCGATCTGGGAGGGCAACGCGCAAGACAGAGATGCCCCTGCGGCCGTTGAGCATTGGCATCGCGCACGCGATCTGGCCCTGCAAGGGCAGTTGAAACAGGCGCAAGAGCTCGTTCAGCGAACCATGATGTTGCCGGGGGACATGCTGCCCCGAAGCTATCAACCGCTGGGCGATCTCACCATTCAAATGCTGGAACCGCCGCTGGTGGCTAGTGAGTATTCACGATGGCTCTCACTTTCGTGCGCCACACAAGAAACACAATTCGTGGCGGACGGTGTTCGAATCCGGCGACAGGTGATCTGCTCGGCTCCCGACGAGGTGCTGGTGGTACGCACGTGGGTGGACGGAGAGGGCACGCTGCCCGCACTGCGTGTTCGATTCAAGCGCGCTCCCTTTGAGCAGGACATTGCCACACATGCCGTGGTACCCGGCGCGGGTCAGGGCAGGCTGTTGCTTAACGGTCATACCCAACAGGGAGGCGTTCAATACGTGGGCGCTGCAGAAGTACGCATCACCACAGGAACGCTTCGCGTGGAGGACGACGCCATTGTGGTGTCCGGGGCCAAGGAAATGATGGTGGGCGTTGCCGCACGCACTGACTTCTGGAGGGGCAACCCCACCGCAGAAGTTGAAGCAGACCTGCAGGCCATGCAGCAACCACCACCTCTTCTGGTACAGCGCCACCAAGCGTGGTTTCAACAGCGCATGGATCGAGTGGCGCTGACGTTGGGCCACACATCCCAGTCGCAACTACCCACAGATCAGCGGCTGCGCAGGTTTCAAACGCACTCCGGAAGTGATGAACACTTGCTGGCCCTCTACTTTCAGTTTGGCCGCTATTTGTTGCTTTCAAGCAGTCGGCTGGGCAGTCTGCCCGCCAATCTGCAGGGAATCTGGAACCCGCACTTTCGCGCGCCATGGAACGCAGATTTTCATACCAACATCAATCTGCAAATGAACTATTGGCTAGCCGGCGTCTGCGACATTGCTGAAGCCGAGCTGCCCTTCTTTGACTTGCTGGACCGACTGCAGGAGCGCGGCGCGTCTGTGGCCGCGAATCTCTACGGCGCACCCGGCTGGACCGTGCACCACACCACCGATGCGTGGGCCTTCTGTGCGCCGGAGGGCAACACCGTGTGGGGCATGTTTCCCATGGCCGGGCCCTGGCTCACTCGCCACGCGTGGGAGCACTATCTGTTTACGGGCGATCGCGAGTTTTTGCGCACGCGGGCCTTTGCTGCCATGCGTGGCTCGGCGCAGTTTCTACTGGGCTACTTGAGTACGGACCCGCGCTCAGGTGCGCTCGTGTGCGGCCCCTCAACAAGCCCCGAAAACACCTTTGTTGACCCCGCCACCAGCGAACGCCTGAACCTGAGCATGGGCACCTCAATGGACCAGTGGATTGCCCACGACTTGTTCACCAACTTTCTTGACGCTGCGCGTGTTCTTGGCGTGCAGAACGATCCGGTGGTTGCAGGTGTTCAAGCCGCGCTGCCCACGTTGGCGCTGCCCAAGGTGGGAGCGGATGGTCGACTCATGGAATGGAGTGCGCCCTTTCAAGAAGCGGAACCGGGACATCGCCACATGAGCCACCTGTACGGCCTGCACCCTGGCACGTTCATCACCGTGGACGGCACTCCCGAATACGCCCAAGCCGCACGCCGTAGTTTGGATGTGCGCCTAGAACATGGCGGTGGCCACACCGGATGGAGCCGAGCCTGGTTGGTGAACTTTTGGGCCCGACTGAACGATGGTGCTCGTGCGCATCAGGATCTGGTGGCCCTGCTCTGTAAGAGCACTTTGCCCAACCTTTTTGACGATCACCCGCCGTTTCAGATCGACGGCAATTTCGGCGGCACCGCAGGAATTGCCGAGATGCTCCTGCAGAGCCATGTGCGTATGTGGAGCAACGGCAAGCTGGTTCACCGCATTGACCTTCTGCCGGCATTGCCCGGAGCGTGGGAAGATGGCCAGGTGCGTGGGCTTGTTGCTCGCGGCGGCGCGCGCGTCTCCATGAGTTGGAGGGGCGGCGTGCTTGAGTTGGCCACCATTCTTGCCCCCGATGGTGGCGAACTTAGAATCCGGCTCCCCAGCGGCATCGCGGCGGTGTCAATTCAGGTGGGGGAACAGCCTGTGGTTGAGATTCCTGTTCCAGATCGAGTCATCATCGTGCCCGCCAACATTTCCGCGGGCGCGCGTGCGGTGCGTATCACGCCTGCGACAGCGCACGATCGCTAATTTCACTCGCGCGGTTTGCTGGCGCGCAATGTCACTTCCACGGGCATCTCCTTGCCATCGCGCCAAATCACCACCTTCACCACGTCGCCGGGCTTGTGTTCCCGCAGCTTTGACATCATGTCAGCGGGTCCTTCAAGAGCGGTGCCGTTCCAGCTCATGAGCACATCGCCTTTCTTAATGCCTGCCGCCGAGGCGCTGGTGTCCGCGCTCACGCCATCAACCAGCACACCCTTCGGCCGATTTGGGTCGGGCGCATCTTCGCCGCCCATGGCTGGCATCACGCCCAGCCGCACTGCCGCGTAACCACGATCCGGCGAACGGTCGCCATCAGTCTTGCGGAAGACCAGCGCTTCTTCGCGGGTGGCCACGCCCCCCGCGATGTCCTTTGCCAGCGCAATGATCTTGGCCGCACCCATGGGGTTCACCGTGTAGCCCTTGTCACCGGGTGCGTGGTACTCCGGATGGTTGCCCGTGTACATGAAGAGCACCGGAATGCTGGCGCCGTAGAAGCTCGAATGATCGCTGGGGCCGCGACCGGTTGGATCCGCGCGAATGGTCAGGCCGCTGCGGTCAAAGGCTGGCTTGAGTATCTCCATGAATCCTTCGGCCGAACCCACGCCACCAACATTCAAGTCATCACTGCGAAGGCGCCCCACCATGTCCATATTGAGCATCATGGTCAGCTTGTCAGCTGCGATGGTTGGGTGCTCCACAAACCAGCGGCTGCCACGCAGGCCGCTTTCTTCGGCGGTGAACGCCAAGAAGAGAATGCTGCGAGCTTCAGCGGGGCCGTCCTTGCCGGCGTAAAGGTCGCTCAGTTCTTGTGCCAAGAGAAGCATGGCCGAGGTGCCGCTGGCGTTGTCGTCGGCGCCCGGGTGAAGTTTGCCCTCGTTGTTGGGATTGGTGCCAAAGTAGCCCATGCCCACGTGGTCATAGTGGGCGCCGATCACCACCCATTGATCTGCCAGCGCGCCCTTGCCCTTCAGCACGCCGCCCACGTTTTGGGTGGCGGTGCCCCCGGAGTCCAGTTCGGTCTTAATGGCCACGGTGGCTTTGGGGCCAAGGGCCACCGTTTTGATGGTGCCCTCGTCTGCAAGCTTGCGCCAGTCCATGAGGGACTTGCCCTCTGGATCTCCGATACGCAGCAATTCTTCCGCTGCGCCCGCGCTCATTTGCAGAATTGGAATCTGCGTGGCCCGACCCCATCGGCTGCTGCCGGTGTCTTCAAGGCGAGTGCGGCCGTCCACAGCGCCAGGGGGCGCCACCATGATGATGGCTGCGGCGCCGCGCTCAATCAAGGAGTCAAACTTGGGCAGCGCGCCGCTGTGTGCGCTAAAGCGCCGCTCGGCCCACCTGCTCTTTCCATTGGCGTCCAGGGGCTCATATCGAAAGAACATCACCGCCTTGCCCTTGAAGTCTTCGTCCTTTTCAAAGCTGGTGTAACCATCCTGCCCTTCCTGAATGGCGTAGCCAGCAAAAACCACGGGCAGTGCCTTTGTGGTTGCGTTGCCGCTCATCGCCAGCACGCTGAAGTCCGTGCCCTCCTTCATGGGGTTTCCGCCTGCCGTGAGCCACGCATCGAGAACGCGCGGCGCCCCACCGCTCAGATGGAACTTCTGCCGGTAGCTGCTCCACGCCCCTTGGGTGGGAGTCACTCCGTCCGCCCCTGCCGCTGGGAACGCGGGCTCCAGCCCCACGTGCTTCAGCCAGAACTCCACGTAGTCCGCAGCGGCTTCAATGCCGCGCGACCCGGGTGAACGCCCTTCAAAGAAGGGATTAGAAAGCGTGATGACATGTTGATACCACTGCGTGGCCACCGGCCCCATGTCCTCAAACACCTTGCGCAGATTGATGTTTGAAGCATCAACGGCAACCGACGTGTCATCGGGAGCCCACGAATAGACGTTCACCGAGCCTTCGATGATCTTGGTGTCCGCAGGCTTGTCTTGCGCCGCGGCCACCATGCCGCCCGAAAGTGCAAGAACGGCCAGAAGCTCAGTGAACCGGCGTGGAGCGGAATTCATTCCGCAAGTCTAGATGCACGCGCCCATGGCGGCGTTCATGCGCAAAATGGAACAGGGGCCGCCGGTGAAGGCGGCCCCTGCGGGAGACTCTGTGGCCCGGAAGGGCTGCGTCCACTCTTACTTGTTGCCCACCACGTCGCGGCCAAGAATGCCGTCTGTGGTTGCAATGTGGTACGCAGTGTTCACGAGCATGTCATAACCGTACTGGCTGTAGTAGCCACCGGTTCCACGAGACCACAGACCCTTTTCGGGATAGGTGGTCTGCGCGTTCTGACCCTTCACGCGGCTGTCCGCTTCCATGGCATCGGTCACGCCCAAGAGCTGGATGTGGCCGTCGAAGAACATGGTTGCAGGAGAGCTGTTGTAGCCGTGGTTGAAGTACCACGGAGTGGCGGATGTGAACGCGGGGTTCACGTCGCCACCTTCGCGGTTCTGCAGCCACTGATGCTCCAGCATGCGGGTCTTCAAGTCCGGGTACGTGGACTGACCCACGGCCGGGCTCTTGTATGCACCAGGCAGCGTGTCCGGATTGGTGAATCCACCGTTGTTTCCTGGACCAGCGCGACGGCTGAGGACGTCAGACGCCCACATGGCCGCGGGGCTCCAGCAATAGGTTGGATACTCAATGACGGCGCCGTCGTAATAGAACTCGCCGGGCATCTGGAAGTAGTGCTGGACCTTCTCCAGAGTCACTCGATCCTTGGGAGCCCAGTACACCGGGTCGTAGTAGCGGCCGTTCACGTAGTCATTGAACGCCTTGACGTTTGGCATACGGAACGAGCCAAACTTGGTGGCCGAGACGTAGTCAATGGCCTTGTAGGTGATCCAGTTACCACAGTTGCCTGGGTAGTTGGGTGGGCACACTTGCTGGCCCAGCCAGTAGCCCCAAAGGCCGCCGTTCTGGTCCCAGCCCAGCAACTGCTGAGGTGGGCACACAACGGCCGTGTATTGCTGGCAGCTGCCGAAGAAAATGCCGGCATCGTCTGGCGCCGTGGTGAACTGACGGTCGTTCCAGTCAGCACCGTACGTTGCATTGGCCGCAGCCAAGTTGCGCAGGTTTCCCAGGCTTTGTGTGACGAGCGCAGCGTCACGAGCCTTACCAATAGCAGGCAGCAGGATCGCGACGAGCAGCGCGATGATCGCAATGACCACCAGCAGCTCAACGATCGTGAAGCCCTTCTTGAGACGGTTCATTCCGTCTCCTTTCTGCGACCCGAAGGTCGCGTTCGTGCGGCAGAGAGTGCCGCGGGATCCAACCAAGATGTGACTGACCGAGCGATGCGTTCGGGGCTTCTAATTCCGAACGAACTCAATCAGCGGGTTGGACCCTTGCGAAGAGTCCTGAGTGAATCGCGGCTCACCCAGAAAGCCGTGCGCGCCGGAACGATTCCTGCGTGCATAAGTAAAGAGTAGTCCGCAGAGCCCCGGGCCGTTGGTTCCCAAAGGGTGGGAATTGTCCAGCAAGTGTTCAATAACTGTATTCTCCCCCAGATGCGCCCCCTGATTGTGAGCACCTGGTCATTTTCGCAGCGAGCCAACGATGCCGCGTGGGAGTTTCTGGCTCACGGCGGGGATCCCCTAGACGCGGTGGTGCAAGCGTGCCGAGTGGCGGAGGCTGATCCTGCCGTTGACAGTGTGGGTTTGGGCGGCCTGCCGGATTCCAGCGGAAGGGTTTCGCTTGACGGCTGCGTGATGCGTTCTCCCGCGGAGTGTGGCAGCGCTGCGGGGTTGCGCAAGCACCTTCATCCGGCGCGCGTGGCTCAGTTGATCATGGAACGCACACCGCATGTGATGCTGGTGGGTCAGGACGCGGATGACTTTGCCACAGCACAGGGTGAACCCGAACATGAGTTGCTCTCACCATCTGCCCACGAGGCGTGGCTGAAGTGGCAGAGCGCACCCAACACTCTGGCTGCGTGCAATCAAGTGCGAGACAGCCGCCTTGTGAGACCAGTTGACACCGGCGACCCAACCACCGGTGCGTTGTTTGGTCACCAACACGGCGAGCAGCGATGGTTTGGTCACGACACCATTGGCAGCGTGGCTGTGGCCTTGGATGGTCGCATGGCCGGCGCGTGTAGCACCAGCGGCTCCCCGTACAAATTGCCTGGGCGGGTGGGCGATAGCCCAATCATCGGTCATGGTCTTTACGTTGACCCCACTGCGGGCGCAGCCACTGCCACCGGCAGCGGCGAGTTGATCATGGGTGTGTGCGGTGCGTTCCTGGCGGTTGAGCGCATGCGCCAGGGGGTGGCCCCCGCGCAGGCTGCGCGTGAGGTCGTAGAGCGAATCGGTGCGGCGTACAAGATTCTTCCGCACCACCAAACGGCGTTCTTGGCGGTGGCCCCAGATGGTTCGTGGGGCTCAGCCTCGCTGCGCGGGGGATTCATGGTGGCGTGTCGCGACCCAAATGGCGCGCGTTTGGAGCCAGCCAACTTTGTTCTTCGCGATGACTAAACTTGGCCCATGAAGCTCTACACGCGCACAGGTGACGATGGCTCAACCGGCCTGTTCGGTGGAGATCGGGTGCAAAAGAATCACCCCCGAATTGAGGCGTACGGCTGCGTGGATGAACTGAACAGCGTCATGGGAATGGTGGCCGCTGAATGTCATCCAGACCACCCCTATGAGCGAAGATTGCAGCAGATTGTGGCGCAGATCCAGAGCCGACTGTTTGACATCGGCGCCGACTTGGCCACTCCCCCGGGAGCAAAGCATCAGAACAAGGTGCGGCGCATGAGCCCAGAAGATGTCGCCGAGGCCGAAGCGTGGATTGACGAAGTGGACGGCGCAAATCCTCCCATCAAAGTCTTTGTGATGCCAGGAGGAACAGAATTGGCGGCTCGCTTGCACGTGGCGCGCACGGTGGCGCGCCGCGCAGAACGCGCCATCGTCACGCTCATGGAAACGCAGAGTGTGGGAATACCGGTGCTCCACTATGTGAACAGGTTGAGCGACCTGTTCTTTGCCATGGCGCGTCGCGCCAACCACGAGCGCGGCGTGCAGGATGTGCCCTGGGTGCCGCGTTAATCCGTTCGCTCGGCGCTTGCGCTGTCTACGCACCCTGCGTTCCAAATACTCGGTCCCCAGCATCCCCCAACCCCGGGCGGATATAGGCGTTGGAGTCAAGCTCGCGGTCAAGTGCGCACGCATAAAGCATGACGTCGGGATGCTCCGCGTGAACGCGCTTGACTCCCTCTGGGGCGGCCACCAGGCAGATCATCTGAATGTCCTTGCACCCCGCATCCTTGAGGTAGCGGATGGCTGCGCACGCGCTGCCACCTGTGGCCAGCATGGGGTCGATGACAATTGAGTAACCCAGGGCCACGTCGCTGGGCAGCCGCGCGTAATAGGTAACGGGTCGGTGCGTGGCTTCATCGCGGCGAATGCCGATGTGACCCACGCGCGCTTCCGGAAAAAGCGCCAGCACACCATCGGTCATGCTGAGCCCGGCGCGCAAAATGGGTACCAACGTAATGGGACGGCTGAGCGCGTGCCCCTCGGTGCTCTCCAAGGGAGTCTGCACAACGGTTGCACGCGTTTCAAACCTGCGCGAAACCTCATAGGTCATGAGGCCGGCAATCTCATTCAGCAGTCTGCGAAAATCTGCGGGTGGTGTGCTGCGATCGCGCGCGATGGTGAGCTTGTGCCGGATGAGCGGGTGCTCAAAGACGCGCAGAGTGTGAAAGTGGCTGCTGCTAACAGGCAAGGGGTGCTCCTCATGGCGCAGCGTAGACTCGCCACCTAGCCATGCCCACTTCACACTCAACGATCTTTGTTTCCGGCGCCCTGATTGGAGGTGCCGCCGCCCTTCTTCTGGCCCTTGCGCCCCTACAAGACTCAGCGCCATCCGCCCCACCTGCGCCGGGAATGCTTACCGAGCAGCAGGTGCAGACAGACACATACAACGCCATGACACTCTTGAGCAAGCTCATTGGGCGCTGGCAGGTGACCGGCCAGAGTTTTGAGCCGGACGGTACCCCCGCTGAGACTTTGAGTGGCGCAGCACACTTTGGGCTTGCGCTTGGCGAGAACTTCATTCAAGGAGAGTGGACTCTGCAGAGTGGCAACTTTGTGCTTGAGCAAGTTGACTTTTTTGGCTACTCACCGGGGCTCCGCCGCTTTACCCACACCATGCTCACGCAGTTGGACAAGAGCATGGTCTATCAGCAGGGCGTGTGGATTCCTGAGAGCGGCACTCTGCAATTCACCATGGCCGCGCCATTGGATACGCCCCGGGGGCTACCGCGCGCGGTGGGATTGGAATACTCCTGGATTCCAGGCGGACAGATCGCCGTGACCATGACCATGCAAGCGGGTACGCAGCCCGCGCGCACCGTGCGCATGATGCTCTCTCCAAGCCCCGAACCGGCTGCGCCCACTGGTCCCGAGGGAATGCCCACGGGTGGTGTGAGCGCGCTGAGCGGCGACCCGGCCACCGCCAACGCACAGACCATGCAGAAGGCACTCGCGCAAATGAGCGCTCAGAAGCAGGCCATGCAGCAATACATGGCCAACATGCGCAAGCAGGCTCAGCAGATGAGCGATCAGATGAATTCACTCACCAGCCAGTAGCGCTCCGTTCAACAGCATTCTTTAACCAAGGACTCGCCCGTGGCCCTTCCTCGCCTCGCCATCATCGGACGCCCCAATGTGGGCAAGAGCAGCCTGTTTAACAGGCTGGCCGGGCGGCGCATCTCAATCGTGGATCCGACCCCCGGAGTGACGCGCGATCGCGTGAGCACGGTGCTTGAGTTGTTTGCTCCACCAGAGTTCAGCAACGAACCGCCCCGCTGGGTGGAACTTTTGGACACTGGCGGCTACGGGGTTTACACCGCTGAGGGCAAGCGGATCGATGACGCGGGTAAGGATCTGGCCCTTCTTACGCCAGACATTGAGCACCAGATCAAGTTGGCCGCGCAACAGGCGGACATCATTCTGTTTGTCATGGACGCGCAAACAGGCGTGGGGCCGCTGGATGAAACCATCGCCAGCCTGCTGCGCACTGCCGGACTTGCTGACCGCGTGTTGGTGATTGCCAACAAAGTTGACGATCCAAGCTGGGAGGCGCACGGGCTTGACGCTGCACGCATGGGCTTTGGTTCGCCATTGCTGGTGAGTGCCACCAGCGGCTTTGGCGCCAAGCAAATGGGCGAAGCCATCTGGACGCGCGTGGGCAGTGTGCATGACACTTCCGCCCCACAACATCCAGACGTGAAGTTTGCCATTGTGGGCAGGCGCAACGCCGGAAAGAGCAGTTTGGTCAACACCCTGGCGGGCGAGCCGCGCGTGATCGTTAGTGAGATCGCCGGCACCACGCGCGATGCGATTGATGTGCGCCTGCAGATTGACGGCCACTCTCTTCTAGCTATCGATACTGCCGGTGTGCGCAAGCGCAAGAGCTGGGCGGATGACGTTGAGTACTACAGCAATCAGCGCACCACCGATGCCATCGCTCGCGCCGATGTGTGCGTGCTGCTGATGGATGCCACCGAGAAGAGCTCGCAGATTGAAAAGAAGCTCGCCGGAGAATTGGAAGCGCTCTACAAGCCCACCATCATCGCGGTGAACAAGTGGGACTTGGTCTCAAAGGAACTTCGCGCCGAGGACTACACCGAGTACTTGACTCAGGAGTTCCCGGGGCTGGAGTTTGCACCGATCGTCTTTCTGAGCGCACAGACGGGCATGGGAGTGCAAAACCTCATCAAGATGATCCTGAACTTGGATGAGCAAGCACGGCATCGCGAGGGCACCGGGCGCGTGAATCACGCAGTGCGCACCATTCTCGAGGCGCGCGGCCCCAGCAGCAAGCTGGGCACTCGAGCCAAGGTCTTCTACGTGGCACAGATCGACACGCGGCCCCCCACCATTGCCATGGTGGTGAACAAGCCTTCACTCTTTGAAGGAACCTACGAGCGGTACTTCAAGAATCAATTGCGCGAGCATCTGCCGTTCAGCGAAGTGCCCATCAAGCTGGTGTTCAGCGAGCGCAAGCGCGAATTGCGCAAACACTAGCGGCGGCCGCCACCGCCGCGCCCACCGCCGCCGCCACCGCGATACCCGCCGTAGTTGCCACCCCGATATCCACCGCCGTAGTTTGGCGATGAGTACCCACCGCGGTAAGCGCCGCCGGAATAGTTGTACGAAGAGTGGAAGCCGCTGTAATTGTTGTAGCCACCGTAGCGGGAGCCGTAGTTGCCATAGCCACCGTTGTAGTCACGCTCAGATCCGGGGTAGCGGTACGCGGCTCCGCCGCCAGGATTTGTGGTGGGGCGTTGGCCACCTGGGTAATTCGTGGGCCGTTCGCCGCCAGGATTGTTCGTGGGGCGTTCGCCGCCAGGGTTGTTGGTGGGTCGCTCGCCGCCCGGGTTGTTCGTGGGACGTTCGCCACCAGGATTGTTGGTGGGTCGCACGCCTCCGGGATTTGTGGTTGCGCGATTCCACGCGCGATCTCCAGCTGCAGCGCCTGGATTGTTCAAGCGAGCGTTGCGGGCGGCCACGGAATTGCCGTGCCAATCATGCCACGCGTTCTGCCAATGATTGTTGTAGTACGGGTGCCAGTGGTTCCAGTAGTTGCCCCAATGATTCCAGTAGCCGTAGCCGCCCCAACCCCAGCCCCAACCCACGCACCACGTTCCGCACCATCCCCAGCCTGGCCAGCCGTAGTTCAGGTAGTACGGCTGCACCGCTGGATACTCGTAGATGTAGGTGTTTCCTGAGGGCGGCGCAAAGGTTCCGCTGTCCGGATCAAATCCCGGGTCGCTGCCGTACGTCTGCGGATAGGTCTGTGACGCTCCATCGCCCAGGTCCGCGGGCGGATAGGCGTAACCGGTTCCATACACCGGTGTGCCATCCTGCATGTAGGTGCCGATGTAGCCAGGAGTGAAGCCGAATGAAACGCTGTCCGTGGTGCTGCCTGTGACTTCAACGTAGGTGCAGGAATACACCGGACAACTGGCAGGAATGTCGTAGATGGACTGGGGAACGTTGTCGCACAGCGTCCATGGGCCGCTGGCTTGCGCGCTTGTGAACCACGCCCCGGCATCACAGCAGTAGTAGGCGCTACCCACTTGAATCACCGGCTGGCTCGAGTTCGCTGCGTATGAAAGCTGCGTTCCCTGAATGGCCACAAAGCGCGGCTGCCCAGTGAACTTTACGGAGCATTGTGCTTTGGCGCGGTCGAGCGTCACGGTTCGCATTTCAGCACCCGCAAGAATGGCGGACTTGCTGGCGGTGGTGGCCGGAACGCTTGCAAGCGCACCCGCATACTGGCCAGTGCTAGGCAGTGATGCAAAGCTTGTGGGCAACGCGGTGGGGGCAACATACGCCCATGGCCCGCCAAGGTTTTGCGCCGCGAACCACCGCCCGGATGCCAGCGTCCACCAGCGATCGGGGTCTTGAGTGCGCAAGAGCACGCTGTCAGTGTTGCTTGCCCCTTGCACTCCTTCTGCGACGGGCGCCAGCTGGGGCGGTCCGTTCAACGAAATGAGCACCGTGGGAATCGTGGACACCATGATGTCCGGCGGCGCGGTGTTGGCTGCAATGGCCGCGCGGGACTTGTCCGCTTGCTCCTGCTGCTGCTGGAGTTCAGGTGGCAAGGTAGGGGGCGAGCCCAACGCGCTGATGACGCTTTGGTCTGGGGGTGCGATGGCGGACCACGGACCAAGCATGGATCCGCCGCCGCGCCAGTCATTTTGACCAAGTCGGCAATACCAGTTTCCCGCGGGATCCTGCAGCAGAATGAAGGGGGTGTTTGTCACCCGCTTCCAACCCGTGCTGCCCAGTGCGGCCGTGCGCGGCATGCCGTCCACGGTCAAAAGCACGGTGGGCTGCTCGACCACCCGAATCGCGGGTGGAGTGTGTCTGAGCCCCGGCGTAGACACGGGAGTCATGGTGAGTTCAGAGACAAGTTCCTCGCGCGCCACCGTCATCGCAGCTTGTGCAAGCAGCGCGCTCAGCGCGGCCTTCACGGTGGATGTGTCGTCAACACCGCTTAGAACGGCATCCGCCACAATCATGCGATTAAGTTCCACCTCGCCCGCGTGATCAGCGGGAGCCACGGTGGCATTCAGATCCACATGTCCGCTCATGACCGTTCCGTCGGACATGGTGACCTGCAGCGGTGCCGTCATCTGCACCTGATTGGCCGTAAGCGAGTTAAACGTGGGCTTGTCGATGGAGTATGTCAGCCCGTCCTTGGTGGCAGTCTGCGGCCAGGCGGTGTCGACCGCGGGCGCGGCGGGCGCGGCGGGCGAGCCCGCGGGTGAGGCGGGTGCCGCGCCATCTTGTCCGATGGCCAGCCAACTGAGCGCAAGTGCGAATACACACGAAACGATGGCCGTTGAGCGAGTCGCAGACATGCCTTGAATGTACCCGCGCCGCCGGACCGTTTGCAGACCGTGCATGCAGTTCTGGATGCGTACGGATCTACCGGCTAATCAAGCTTCTTCCCGTCATTTCGGCGGGCTGCGGAAGCCCCATCATGTCCAGCAGAGTGGGTGCGATGTCAGCCAGCCTTCCGCCCTCGCGGAGGGTTGCGCCTTTGAACGCCGCGCCAACCACGTACAGCGGTACCAGATAATTCGTGTGCGCCGTATGCGGTGTCATGGCGGGGGGAATCTTCATTTGCTCGGCGTTGCCATGGTCGGCGGTGATGATCATGCTGCCGCCACGCGCCAGTGTGGCGCGCATGAGTCGACCGACACATTCGTCAACCACCTGGCAGGCGGTGACCACGGCAGCAAGATTCCCCGTGTGCCCCACCATGTCCGGGTTGGCAAAGTTCACAATGATGAGCGGTTGACAGTCCGCGGCGGCAAGTCGCGCCAGCACAGCTTGGCACACGCCCTCCGCGCTCATCTGCGGCACCTCGTCGTAGGTGCGGGCTTGGGTTGGGCTGGGAATCAACTCTCGCGTCTCGCCCGGGAAGGGTTCTTCTCGATAGTCGTTAAAGAAGAAGGTGACGTGCGGAAACTTTTCTGTTTCTGCACAGCGGAACTGCGTGAGGCCTTGTGAGCTCACGTACTGCCCAAGAGTGTTGGCAAGCTTTGGCGGGCGATCAAAAACCACTTCGACGGGCAGCCCTTCCTGATACCCCGTCATGGTGACGTAAAACAGGTCCACAGGGCGAGGATCGCGGGCAAAGCCCCCGTTCTTAACCTTGGCCCAGGCGGCATCGGGCAGCACGAACGCAGCGGTGAGTTCACGGGGTCGGTCTCCGCGGAAGTTAAAGAAGATCACCGCATCGCCATCGTTCACCACTCCCTCTGTGGGCAGAAGCCGCGTGGGTGGAACGAACTCATCGCCGGTCATGGTGGCAGACTCCGGGTGCGCGTACCAGCGGCGCAAAGCGTCGGAAGCTCGGGTGGCGGGCGCGTGTCGCGCCGCGGCGGAGGTCGCGGAGGTCGCCTCCGGTCGCGCAAGCAACATGTCGTACGCGCGCTTCACGCGGTCCCACCTGTGATCGCGGTCCATTGCCCAGTAGCGGCCGCAAATGGTGGCGATCCTTCCACCTGTGGTTTGAAGCAGCGCTTCCAACTTTTGAATGCACGGCAGGCCGCTTGTTGGCGGCGTGTCACGACCGTCCGTAAATGCGTGCACAAAGATCCGGTCGGATGGCACGGCCTGCGAGTGGGCCAGGTGCAGCAGCGCCTCCAAGTGCGCAAAGTCACTGTGCACTTTTCCATCGCCCACCAAACCCATGATGTGAAGAGCGCGGGCGGGCTGGCCGGTGTTTGCGCCCCCCTCCCTGGCGCGCTGGCACGCGGCATGGAGCACCGCGTTGCGCGCAAACTCGCCGGTGCGGATGGCGCGCGTGATGCGCATGAGCTCCTGATCCACAATGCGCCCCGCACCGATGTTCTGGTGCCCCACCTCGCTGTTACCCATGACCGGCTCGCCGTGCTCCACCGGAAGGCCCACGTCTTCACCGCTGGTCTTGATGAGCGTATGCGGCCAATTCCGGCCCAATTCATGCGCAACCGGGGTTGAAGCCAACTCCGTGGCGTTGAAGGCGTGGTGTTCAGGATGGGGGTTCTGACCCCAGCCATCGCGGATCACCAGGACGCATGGGGTGTTGTGCAATTCAGGTGATCTGGCAGACATGAGGCGTGAAGGATACGCAGGTCGCTATCCTCATTACTGAACGCATGGCTGCGACCACCGATCCAACGACGCAGGGACCCGCGCTGGCTGGCACTCTGAAGGAGCGCTACACCAATGTGCGGGATCGCATTGCACAGGCGGCCGCTCGCGTGGGGCGCAAACCCGCCGCCATCACCCTGTGTGTGGTGAGCAAGAGCGCCAGCGTGGACCAGATCCGCGAACTGATGCAGTTGGGCCAGATTGATTTTGGTGAGAACCGCGTCCAACAACTTGTACAACGTGCCGCGCTGGTGGACGAGTGGCGCAGGCGTCGCACCGAACTTGCCGGAGAGTCGCTCCCCGTTCGCTGGCACATGATCGGCAGCCTGCAGCGGAACAAAGTGAAGAAAGCCGTTGACTTGGCGCGCCTGATTCACAGCGTTGACAGTTTGCGGTTGGCCGAAGAGATTCAAGCGGCCGCGTCAAAGCGCGAAACTCCGGTGGAAGTATTGGTTGAAGTCAACGTGGCCGGCGAGCGGTCCAAGCAAGGCGTGGCCACCGCCGCAGCGCGGCACTTGATTGCGCAGATTGACACTATGGTGAATGTGAAAGCGCGTGGACTCATGTGCATGGGTCCGCTGCAGGGCGGGCCTGAGGCCACGCGCGTGACGTTCCAACGTTGCCGCGAGTTGTATGAAGACATCCGTCAGAGCGGCTCTGGCTGTGAGAAGTTTGACATTCTCTCCATGGGAATGTCTGCGGACTTTGAGATTGCGGTTGAGTGCGGCGCCAACTTGCTGCGCGTGGGCACCGCCATCATCGGCGAGCCGCAGGTGACCGAACCCACCGACGAGTAGGCCTGCCGTACGAAGTTGCCTACTTTGGCAGCACTGCCCACACCACGGCAAACGACACAACCGTCACGGCGGTGATCACCCCAACGGCGATGGCCACGGCTGCACCGGCGTCAAGCAGGCGAATGCGAAACGCCGCTCTGCCAAGGAAGGCCACGCTCACCAGAAATGCCGCCACATCAAAGATGTTCTTGACGATGGGCGGATCCATGGGAATCATTCGCACCAGGTTGGCCATGCACACGCAGGCAAAGACCCGGCTGACAATATCGAGGAGCGCACCCGGCCGACGCACCCGCACTGTGGCCACCGCCACGATGGCCAACGAACCCGCGCCCGTACACAGACCCACCCACACTCCATTGGAAAGCAGCCCGGAGAGCCGTTGAAGAAGCGCCAAGCGTTGGTCTGCGGCGGCCGGGTAAAGGGCTCCCCACCCCAGCATGTGCGCGGCGCTCAACACAAGCAAGGCGCCTGCCCCCACGCCCGCCCAAAAGCGAAGGTCGCCCTCGGGGCACAAAGGCTGGCTGGACTCAAGGTCTGAGTTTGCAGTGGTCACTGGGAATCATCGTAGTGTGCGATGGTGCGCTGGCGGAGTGGGGATATCCTCGCGGCGATGGATCTGGAGCTGCACGATGCGCGGCGCGCGCTAACGGGGCGAACGCACGTCGATGCGCAGACCCGACCGGTGTTGGTGCGCGTGCAGCATCGGGGGCGCGAACAGGAAATCTTCTTGCAGTGGGATGGCGCCATGGACGATGCCGGCCAACTGCGTACCTGCGTGGCGTGCGGTTGTCCGCATCTCTTTCGCCAGCGTTCATTGCCGCAATTCACCCCCTTTGTGCTCGTGCTGGCCGCGGCGGGCTTCGTGCTGGGAGTCATGGGCTACTCCAATGATCCTCTGGTGCTTGCCGCGCTCATCGTGCTCTTGGTTCTGGATGTGGCAGCGCTGATCTTTGCGCGCACATTGCTTGTGTGTTACCGATGCCGATCCAAGTACGGACGAACTCCAGTTGCGCGTTACATCGCCCCCTGGAATGCGCGCACCGCGGCGCTACCGGAATGCCAACCGCTAACATTGCAACCATGACGCACGGACGCGCGGCGGCCCCAGTTCAGACTCACGACGCGCAGTGGATGCGCGCGCTGGGTGGCCGCTTTCTGGTCTTTGACGGCCCCGATGGAAGCGGCAAGAGCACGCAGTTCCGACGCTTTGCCGATGCCGCGCGAAGCAGCGGCGTAGTGGTGGTTGAAACTCGCGAACCTGGCGGAACGCAAGTGGGCGAGCAGATTCGCGCACTGCTGCTTGACCCCAAGAACGCCGAAATGACGCTCCGAGCGGAAATGCTTCTCTATATGGCCAGCCGCGCGCAGCTGTATGAGCAGACCATCAAACCCGCGCTGGAGTCCGGCGCCTTGGTGCTTGCCGACCGGTTCACAAGCAGCACGCTGGCCTATCAGGGTGCCGCCGGCGGCTTGAGCGAAGCCGAGATTCTGGCTGTTGGTGAAGTCTCCACCGGAAACCGATGGCCCGATCTCACGGTGGTGTTTGACGTGGACACCGCGGTTGCCATGTCTCGCCTCAGCCCGCTGCTCGACCGCATGGAGCAGAAGGGCTCAGACTTTCACCGCGCCGTGCGCCAGGGATTCTTGGCACAAGCTCGCCGATGGCCCGACCGATACCGCGTGCTGGACTCCAGCGCACCGGTCGACTCAGTAACCACCGCGCTTTTTGAAAGCGTCCGTGGCTGGCTGGCCTGATTTCCACCAGCTGCCCACCGATCATCCTCACTGTGCAATTCGTCACAGACACTTGCGCAAAGTGAACGCAAAAGCGCACGCATTGATCGCTCTGCGCTCATCCACCTGCATACTCCGCGCCGTTGTGTGGACCGCGTGTCGGGCGCGTTTTCTCTTCCCGGCGAAATGAGTGGGGACATGGACGCAACGACTGTGCGTCGGGAGCGGCTCTGCCGCTTCGTGGATCTCGCCCGCGTGTATCGGGGTTGGAGTCGTCAGGAACTCGCCTCCCGTTTGGGGCGCGATGCTTCAAAGGTGGTTCCCGAGAGCGGGAATCCAAAGCTTGATCTGGTGGTTGCTCTGGCGGACGCCCTGGACTGGACCGTGGGCGATGTCGCGGAATGCGTTTGGACCGAACCCAAGGAGGCGGATTCGGCCACCGGCAACTACGCGGAACTTGATGAGCGGGCGCTGGCGGCGCACCGCGCAGGTGACTGGCTGGGCATGCTGGCGATCGCTCGCCAGATGATTACGGTGAGTCGAACCGCAGCCGAGCGAGCCAAAGCACTCAACCGCATGGCGGGTGGCTTTGACGGAATCGGCAGGTATGTCAAGAGTCTGGAGTGTGTTCGCGAGGCGCTGGGCTGCTGCCCACTGCCGCCGAATCTTCGCACCATGCTTCATGTGAACTTGTCCAACGCGCATTACGCGCTGTGGCACGTGGCTGAAGCGCAGGCGACGTCCGGCGAGCTGGTGGACAGGTTTGAACGCAAGGCGCCGCAAGGACGGCTGGAGCGAGTGGCGCAGGCGTTTGCTCTGCACATTCGTGGACAGTGTGCGCGCAGAATGATTGAACGAGATCCCGATCAGCGCGAGCATCACGCGCAGTCCGCTCGCGCGGACCTGGATCGTGCTGGCACGCTTCTGACGGAGCTGGCCAGAGAGTTTGGCGATGACAGCTACGGCGGCGTGGCCAACACCTGCCGTGGCGCGCTCATCGAGGTGGCCTGTGCGCTGGGCGACATGAGCCCCGCGGATGGGGTGGCGCAACTCATGGAAGGGCTGGGTTCTGTGGAAGATCCCATGCTGGCGCCACCCGGTGATTGGCTTGAAAGCTATGGGTGGTGGTCAATCTTTGGCTGCAACATCGCGCTGCGGCACTTGGAGGATCCTGAGTTCCACCGCGCCATGGCCGTCTTTACCAACAAAGCGGTGGAGATTGCCGATCGCTTGGGCAACTGGACCCTGCGCGAGCGGGCGTTCAGCCTTGAGCACATGCGTCGTTGCCGCCTGCAGCGCACCACGGGCTTTGAGGCCGATTGGGTGCTGGATGAAGAAGATGTTCGCACGATCGCAGGCACCATGGGTCGATTCCCTTCGTTCCGAGACACTGGATGGCGCATCTTGGCGGAAGCCCGGATCGTTGACCAGTCCTGAAAGGAGTTCAATCATGCAGCAGAATTTCCTTTCGCGGCGCGGCGGGGTTCGAACCGCTGGGCTTCTGGCCCTCTGGGTGGCGCTCATGACCGCTGAGTACTCGGTGGTGGCCTCAGATTTTGTGAGCGATGAGCCGGTCCTCGCTCCCGAGGTCAAGATGGGCAAAGGCCGGCCCATCAAGTGGTGGCTCCAGATCTATTCACACACCATGCAGGAGGAAGCCTTCTTGCAGTGGATGGATCAGACGCATGGAACCAGCGCATGGAGGCACACCATGCAAGAGGCTCAGGTGAATGCACTGTGGAACTGGTGGTGCATGTGCATCTGGAATGGCGGCAGCGGCTCAGGCGGCTGATCGCTGGGATGCATGGCACGGGGCGGCGGTCCGTAGACTGTCCGCCCCGTGCCAGATTCCAACAAACGCGGCCTGTTGCTTGTGATGTCCGGCCCGTCCGGCGTGGGCAAGACCACCATCGTGCACGATCTCATTCGCCGGTTTGGCGGAATGTTCAGCGTGAGCGCAACCACTCGTCCTCGGACCCCGCAGGAACGCGAAGGCGTGGATTACTTCTTTGTTGACGAACCGACCTTCAAAAAATGGGTTGATGAGGATCGCTTTCTGGAAGTTGCTCACGTCTTTGGCCGAACTTGGTACGGCACCCCCGAAGCACCCGTGCGCGAGCAACTGGCCCAGGGCAAGCTTGTGGTGCTGGACATCGATGTCCAGGGCGCCGAAGAAGTGCGCCGCAGGATGCCGGGGATGCTCGGCGTGTTCGTGCTGCCCCCCAGCGAGGAAGAGTTGCTCAAGCGGCTGCACGCGCGTGGCCGCGAGGATGAAGCGGCCATCAACCGTAGATTTGCGGAGTCAAAACTGGAGATCGCGCGAGCACAGGCGGGCACGACATTTGACGCGTTCGTGGTGAACGACTCTCTGCCGCGCGTGATTGAAGAAGTTGCCCAATTGGTGGCCGCTCGCATCACCCAGAACCCGCCGCCCTGCGGGAACGCCGAGTCTGAACCATAGTCAAGCCGAAGCCCATCTGGCATCACGCACTGTTTGGTCTTATCGCATCAGAATGGACTCACTTTGGCTCGTATGAGCCGGCCTTGCGGTGCTCCTTCTCGAACTGCTCCGGACTGAGGTAGCCCAGCGCGTCGACCGCGCCGTCGGCGTGCAGGGTGTGCGAACCCCTCGCCCGGCATGGTCCGCGTCTTGATCAACGTGGCCACGGGGTCGCCCACATTCCAAAGGGCGATGTACCACTGGTCCCCATGCCGGGCGATGAAGCGGTTGTGCGCGGGGCATCGATCTGTGGCAGGGTCCGGAGGTCGCTGGAGCCCGGCGCTTGGGACGACGGGCACTGGCAAGGGTCCCGCAGAACGGGGAACCGGGGGCCCTGGAATGAGCTCGAGGCGCGGATCCTCGGGATCCATGTAGGGGCTTTCCAGAATGTTGTCGTGTTGGTCAAAGACCCTCCAGCGGTCCACGCGAGCGGCCGTCTGACTTGCCGCCCCAATCCAGAAGCCCGCCGTGAAGAACTTGACGCGGAGGCTGCTCGCCTCCGGGTCCATCTCGTCTAGTCCAACGACCTCGCCCTTGTAGAGAACGGTGGGAAAGGCCTCCACTTCGCACGCGGGGACCTTGCGGTACATGTAGCCAAGACGCTTGGACCGCTCGTCCTCTTGGGGGAGGAACCCATCGCCCGGCATCGGGGTCGTCTTCGTCAGTGTGACTGTCGACCGACCTTCGATCCACCAGGCGATGTACCACTGACCCTCAAACCGAGAGATGCAGCGCTTGTGTGCCTTAGGGGTCTCTTTCATGCCGTGGGTACGTCACTTCTGCGACCGTGTCGCCTCACGTCCTCGACCTAGTCTCGAATCCATTTCAAGGTGCTGTCCGCTTGCTCCCGCAGCGTCCACGTCTCGATCACGCTGCCGTCGGGCGCACGACGATACCCTTGCTCGTTCTGCATGCCCATCCAGCGATCAATCACGGCGCGGTGGAACCGCCAATGCTTACCCACCTTGTGGCCGGGGATCGTGCCCTCCTGCGTCAGCTTGTAGAGCGTCCGTTTCTGGAGCTTCAGATAGACAGCCAGCTCGTCGATGGTGAAGACCGAGTCCGTCGGCACAGCGGCCCGAGGTACGCGACGGCCAGCATTAGATGCAAGGTGTTGCAGCCGTGTCCGCCGACGCGGCGGGATTTCACACACGAGTCGCCGGTGTCAAATCACCAGTGGCAAGCCCGCCACAAGGTGGATCCGTCGATCCGAGGGTTCCATGAACGGGCTCTCCACGAGCTGGGCGGATGCGTCTAGGACCTTCCAGCTCGCCATGAGGCCCGTCGACTTCTCGCCAGACGTCGCGAAGTACGGCGCCACCAAGCTTACCCGCAGCGTGCTCGCTTCCGGATCCATCGCGCCAAGCTGCACCTTGCCACCCTGGTAAGTCACCGTCCGAAACGGCTGCACCTCGTCCGCCGGCACCCGTCGGCCCATCACCCCGAGGCTTCGGCCCGGCTCGTGGTCCACGGCCGTGAAGCCCTCCCCGGGCATGCGCGCAGACTTCAGCAGCGTGGCCTCCTCGTCGCCCTCGCGCCACACCGCGACGTACCACACACCCCGATGCTGCGCGACGAAGCGCAGCCGGCGACTCGGTTCGCCCGGCGGCCGCGGCGGCCACGTGGCGGGCGCCTTAGGCTCCGGCAGGACTCCCGGCTGGAATGGAAGTCCCGGCACCAGTTCAAGCCGGGGGTCCTCGGGATCCATGTAAGGACTGGCGAGGGTCATGTCCCATTTGTTGACGACAGCCCAGCCATCCAAGCGCGCTGCAGTCTGACTGCCCACGCCCGTCCAAAATGTAGTCTGCAGGGACACTCGAAATGTGTCCGCCTCCGGATCCATCTCTTTAAGCACCGCGCCCTCTCCCTTGTACAGGATGACCGGATATGCCTCCACTTCACACGCGGGGACGCGGCGGGACATGTAGCCCCTCTTCTTCGCCCGCTCGTGCTCCTGGGGAGCGAAGCCCTCGCCGGGCATTGGGGTCGTCTTCACGAGAGTCACGCGCGAGCTGCCCTCAAGCCAGTGGCCGACGTACCAACCTCCCTCGAATCGACTGATGCATGAAGTCGCTGCAGGTGGACGTGAGCTGGTCATCGCCTTGGAAGCCTCGCGTGATACGTGCGACACGGGTTGCCTTGCTAGTCGCGAACCCAGACGCGGTTCTCGTCGATCAGCCGCAGCGTCCACGTCTCGATCACGCTGCCATCGGGCGCACGACGATACGCGGTGGAG
The DNA here is from genome assembly GCA_964640485.1 of uncultured Isosphaeraceae bacterium. GTDB lineage: Bacteria > Planctomycetota > Phycisphaerae > Phycisphaerales > SM1A02 > CAZXGD01. Next base: position 51,342 of record CAZXGD010000023.1, read on the forward strand.
CCTACGGAGAGTTCGACGGCGTCACCGGGTGCGCTGGGCGCGATGTACTCGGGGATCATCCGCCCGCTCTTTGAGGCGGTTGCACCGTTTCCGGTAGATGGGAAGGGCAGGACAGCTGCTGCCCCGTTTCCGCCCAGTGAGTAGCCGGGGTCCAAAGGAATCTTCAATTTCCCTGCTTGCGCATCCGAAAGCACGGCCTTCATCTCCCAGAACTCGCCACCCACGGGGAAGTCTTGGTCGGCGTCGTAGTCCAACCGCAGTTCGTCCCTGACCGCGGTCAAGGGCGGACTTTCCCCGAGGTGCGCGAGATCAGCCGAGCGGGCCGAATGCCCTGTGAGCGATGTCGGCAGCTCGGCACCCGAAGTAATCTGACCACTGGGGAGATACTTCCGAAACTCGCCCGCACCCCAGGTGTGCGTAGTTTCTGCGATCGCCCGCAACGCGTCCCGTTGACTTTCGGTCAGCTGCGCGTAGCGGCTTCGCTGGCAGACCAGGAAGTCCTCCATGGACGCGAAAGCTTGGCTGGCGCCGATGTGTTGCGTGACGTGCGAAGCGTGCGAACTGGAGCTCCCCAGCGCCGGTGGACACGCTCATCATATTAGCCAGCTCTCCTTGC
>CAZXGD010000024.1:0-10813 GCA_964640485.1 uncultured Isosphaeraceae bacterium
GCAAGGAGAGTTGGCTAATATGATGAGCGTGTCCACCGGCGCTGGGGAGCTCCAGTTACCTGATGAAACTCGAGTGGGGAGTTGTTCCCGCACCGGCCACGTTGGGGACCTTGGCGTTCGGTGCGATGTTCCGCCGCGGCAGGCGTCGCCCCTGTGCTTGAACGGACCATTGCGACAATGCCCGCCCGCAGAACAGCAGGCAGGGTTTCCCATGCGTCAGCCACTTCGGCCAGGTCGACTGTGCTGGGGGCGTTGTTACCTGCCAGCTTTCTGCCTACAGAACGCGAACTATTCGAGTCCTTATCTGGCCATCTTGACTGTTTGCGCAGCATTGCGCTCGTTTGCGAAACTTCTGAGAAGCAAAGTGCCTAGGAGTGTCTGCGCTCAACGGAGCAAGCGGGTGCGGCCGCATTCTGCGCCCCGAGTGCGCCGCCCTTTTACGCCGCCTGTAATAAACGCAATGTGTTCGTCTCGCACTTGGAAGAACGACTCGGCCGACTTAGCCGATGCGCGGCCTAGGCACACGATCGGCAAAACGCGTGACTTGAACGTCCGTCCAACGGGGCCTTATGCAGCCTTTGACTTCACCGCGGGAACTGACTGGTGCTTGCGCGCCAGTTCCACCAACGCATCAAATGTCACGGGATCGTGAATTGCGATCTCGCTGAGCATCTTGCGGTTGAGTGCGCATGCGGCGCGGCCCAAACCGTTGATGAGAAGGCTGTACTTGTAACCACGCATGCGGCAGCCCGCAGTGATGCGTGTGATCCACAGCTGCCGGAAGTTGCGCCTTCGCAGGCGACGATGCCGCCACATATTGCGGCCTGCGCGAACCAACGCCACCTTGGCCTGCTGCTTGAGTCGGCTCTTTGTTCCAAAGTAACCGCGGGCCTCTCGAAGAAGCTTGCGGCGGGCTTGTGTACGGGCTGCACCCTTGCGTGCGCGTGGCATGGAGAAGACTCCTGAGTGTTGTGTTCGGCGGAGGTCGCAGACGCGACGCTTTGGGCCCGACGAACGATGGGGTGATTCTGAGCGGACTTAGGACTTGGCGGCGGCAGGTGCCTTGGCGGTGCGCGCCACAGGAACAGACTTGGACCTACCAGCATTCTTGGGGTTGAGTTCGGTTGTGCGGGTCTTGGGCTTGGCCACCGCAGCAGCGCGAGCCAAGTCATCGGCCACATGCTGCTCTTCAGAGCGCAATGGGCGGCAGAGCAACTTCTTCAGGTAGCGCAAGTCACCCGTGCGGGCGTAGCGGCTCTTGCGGAAACTCTGCACAGCGGTGCCGGTCTTGTTGCTCTTTAGGTGACGGCTGTTGGGAGCCTTGAAGCGCACCTTGCCGCTCTTGGTGAGCTTGATGCGCTTGAGAAGACCGCGATGTGACTTGTGCTTCGGCATTGCAAAGGATCCTGATAGGCCGCAGGCCGCGGGGGGGCCGCGTTGGGCGAAACGGCGAATCCTATAGAAACCCCCTACGTCGCGCAAGATGAAGGGTGGCGAAACCCGTTATTGGGCCACGAAATTGTCGTTGGGATCGGCAGGCTGGCACTTCAGATCGGCCTGCTCAAGCCCATCATTCCCACGGGGAAGCCAGATGTTGTCAAACCGGGTGGCTTCCTGCTGCGAGAGGACGGGGGAGACGTGCCACTCAATGGTGCCATCATTGAAAAGCATGTTCTGTCCACGGTCGGCGTGGTTGCGCGAACTAAGCACACTTGACTCGACACGCCGACCCTTCAGACGGAACTCAAGCACCGGGTTGGCGTCTGCGGCCAAAACCATTCGGTTGGGTGTGGCCAATTGATAGTTGGAACCCGCCGCAGGAACCCGGTACGCAAAGCACGCGGTGCCTCGTGCGCAGCCGGGGCAGTTGAGAGCGTGCACATCGCAGTAGCCATCGGTGACCAGTTTGGTGAGGTTGTCGCTGTGGCGATACTTGCCCCAGTCTGGCATGATGGTGATGCTCATGCCATCGCGGCTCGACGAGATCAGCGCGCGCATAGGCGCCTGGAGTGCTGTGGATCCCGCAACAGACTCGGGCGCTGAAGCCTTTGGCGTGGAGGGGGCTGCAGGTGCGGAAGGCGAGAACATGCCGCTGCCCAACCCCGCGGTCATCACCATCCGCCCCTCATGATCTGAGGCATAACTGGCCAGGCCGCTTCCAAGAGACCGCAGGTTGTTGGCGCAAACGGCCTCAAGACTCTTGGCGCGCACTTGAGAAGCAATGGGAAGCAGCACGGCTGCGCTCAGCATGACAAGAGCTGCAATTCCGATCAAATCTCCCAGTCGAAGGCGGCGCCGGACTCGACCATCGCTTGCGATGTGAAGTGCCGCCGCGCGGTCAGCTTCGTATCGATCAATGCGTGCAACCACGGCATCCACCAGCGTGTCGTCGGGCGATCCGACGGTGTACGCGTCCAGTGCGTTCATCTGCGCAAGCACGGCCAACGCGCGCGCGCGGTCCTCCGCCGGAAGTTGGTTCACCGCGGAAGCGTCAAAGCCGTGCTCTACCAGCCAGTCAAGAATTCGCGCGTCTGCCGCGTGCAACTGGTGGGAATTGGGGTCGTAACTCGTCATGGCGTGGTGTTCCTTCAAGCAGACTTCCAGCGATCAGCAAACGCGGCAACTGCGGCGTGCAATCGGCTCTTCACGGTGCCGAGAGGAATTCCGAGCACTTCAGCCACTTGGTTGTAGCTCATGCGCTGGAAATAACTCAAGAGCAAAATCTCTCGATAGTGCGCGGGCAGGGCATTCACGATGCCGACCACGCGAGTGCGCAATTCAAGCGTTTGCGCGGGCGTATCCGGTGCTTGAGTCGGGGCGGACAACATGTCCACCAGACGTGCGCCATCGGGTTCACGCCCGATCGGGGCATCCAAGCTCAGGGTGCTGCGGCGCTTTTGTCGGCGGTGCCAGTCGCGTGCCTTGTTGGCCGCGATCGTAAAGAGCCACGGCTTGAACGTGCGATCTTGATCAAAGGAGTGCCCCGCAAGATGCACTTGCAGAAAAGTCTCCTGGAAGACGTCATCAGCAGCCGCAGTCGACCCCAAGAAGCGCGCGAGAAACTGGTGCAGCTCGGTCCGATACCGCTCCACCAGCAAAACGAAGGCGTCGCGATCGCCTTGCAGATAGGCCGTCATCAAGGCTTCGTCAGTGCGGTCGGCAAGAGGCATGGCCATGTCCCTGCCGGCCACCGCCGGGCTCGTAGGGCGGGCAAGCGTACCGGAGGCATGGCGACGAACCATCTCCAGCCGGTCCATTGGGCCGAAACCCGCCAATCCTGCGCCAAGTGCAAAGCCCGACATGCTGCCTGCTACGATCACCAGTTGGCGTTGGATCGTCCAGGATTGGATCCGGGGCGCGAATTCAACGGATTTGGACGCACAGACCTCACCCACCCGTACCCTCAGAACCCCATGGCCGTACCGATTTCGCAAATGTGGACAGTTGCCTCGTACGTTCTCGGACAGAAGTTGCGAGGCCGCAAGAGGTACCCGCTCGTGCTCATGCTTGAGCCCCTGTTCCGGTGCAATCTGGCGTGCGCCGGCTGCGGCAAGATTCAGTACCCGGCACACATCCTCAAGCAGAACTTGAGTGTTGAAGATTGCATGGGCGCGGTGGACGAATGCGGTGCGCCCATGGTCTCCATTCCCGGTGGAGAGCCATTGCTGCATCCTGAGATCGGCGAGTTGGTTCGCCAGCTGGTCAAGCGTAAGAAGTACATCTACCTATGCACCAACGCGCTGCTGCTCAAGGAGCGCTTGGAGCAAGGTGTTTTCACTCCCAGCAAGTATCTGACGTTTAGTGTGCACATGGATGGCCAAGAAGAGCACCATGACTTTGCGGTGTGTCGTGAGGGCACCTACCACAAGGCCGTGGAGGGAATCCGCCTCGCGGTCAAGATGGGGTTTCGCGTCACCACCAACACCACGCTCTTCACCGGTGCGGATCCCACGTCCGTGCGCCAGTTCTTTGATGAGATGATGGAACTTGGCGTTGAAGGCATGATGGTGAGTCCGGGATACGCCTATGACAAGGCCCCGGACCAGCAAAACTTCTTGGGGCGCAAGAAGACCAACGATCTGTTCTCCATGATTCTCTCCAACCGCAAGAAGAGCTGGAAGTTCAACATGAGCCCACTCTTTCTTGAGTTCCTCATGGGGCGTCGCCACTTTGAGTGCACGCCGTGGGGCAATCCCACGTTCAATGTGTTTGGATGGCAAAAGCCTTGCTACCTGCTGCAAGAGGGGTATGTGGATTCATTCAAGGAACTAATCGAGTCCACCGAGTGGGACAATTACGGCGTGGCCAGTGGCAACCAAAAGTGCCAGAACTGCATGGTTCATTGCGGGTACGAACCCACAGCGGTGGACTACACCTTTGGCGGTGTCGGCGGAATCTGGGCCAACGTCAAAGCGATTTTGGCACCGCTCTATCCAGATAGGGCTGCGGCCAAGATGCTTGAAGATGAAGCCAAAAAGCCGCATCGGCCCATCGAGCGGTTAGTGCAGGTGGGTTTGGCGACTGACGTCGCCGGAAAGTCTGCGGCCTAAGAGAGCCGGGCGCCAGATGATTGGTGGCGCGACTTGGCGCCTACTTCAGCCGTTGGCCCGCGCGGAACACCATGGTGGCTCGCGCACGAACTTTCCAGCCGTGAAATGGCGTGTTTTGGCACTTGCTCTTGAATGAATTGCGGTCGATGGTCCACTCTGCCGTTGGGTCGATCACGGTGACATCCCCGGGGGCGCCCTTTCGCAGGCTGCCGTAACCCTGTTCGTGGATGTTCAAGAGCATGGCCGGCTCATGCGTGAGTAGCGCGATGAGCCGGGGCCAACTGATGGCACCGGACTCAACCAATGCCATGGAGTAGAGGGGGAGCGCCGTTTCAAGACCCACGATGCCGAAGGGGGCGCTCGCAAAGTCCTTGGACTTCTCAGCCGCCGTGTGCGGGGCATGGTCTGTGGCCAACACGTTGATCACGCCATCTGCCACCGCTTGGCGAAGGGCATCCACATCTCGCTGCGTGCGCAGCGGGGGGTTCATCTTGGCATCGGTGTTGTAGCCATCGCATGCTGCATCGGTGAGCAAAAGGTGGTGAGGGCTGGCCTCACCGCTGACGGGTTGACCGGCCGCTCGCGCCCGGGCAATGATCTCCACCGAACCCGCCGTGGACACATGCTGCGCGTGATAGCGCGCACCTACCGCACGGTTGAGCATCACATCCCGTTCCAACATCAGTTCTTCGGCGATGCTTGGCCACGCCCCCAAGCCCATCCGCGCCTGCAATGGGCCAGCATTCATAGCGGCACCTCGGGTCAGCGCAGGATCTTGGCAATGCTGCATGAAGGGGCGTCCCACTGACCTGCACATTTGCAAGACGCGCAGCATCATCTGCGGGCACGCGATTCCATCTCCGTCATCACTAAAGGCCACGGCGCCGGCGGCTGCCATCGCGGCCAGCGGCGCAAGTTGTTCGCCCTTGCGCGCGATGGTGGCGGCGGCCACCACGAACACGCGGGCAAGACCTGCATCACGCGCACGCAGCCGCACAAACTCCACAAGAGGCGCCGAATCCAAGCACGGCTGCGTGTTGGGCATGCACCCCACGCTGGTGAATCCGCCGAAGATGGCAGCGTCCGCGCCGGTTTGAATGGTTTCTTTGTGCTCGCCGCCGGGTTCGCGCAGGTGGACGTGGGGATCGATGAGTCCTGGCACCACCAGCAGCCCGCTGCAATCCACGGTGTGAGTGGCACCGCTCAGTTGCCCCTTGCGGGTACTGACATCGGCCACCAGGCCGTCAACCAGCAGCACATCACCGGTGGCATCAATCCCGGATGAAGGGTCAATGACGCGGCCGCCTTTGAGCAGCGTGCTGCTTCCGGAACCGTGCGGTTCTGAGGTCGCACCAGATGATCCCGCACGAGTGTCGGGGGCAACACGAACGCTTGACATGCGATGGAGTGTAGAAGTTTCTGCAGGTCAAAAAGCACCGCGCCCGCCCCGGCAATGATGCAGGGGCGGGCGCGAATGTGATTTCAAGTCAGTCGAAGGCTACGAGGTCTTAGCTGGCGCTCTTGGAGCAGCAGCCGGACTTCTTAGCTTCGCCGCTCACGGCGCCCATCGAGGCGTCCTTGGCGGCAGCAGCGGGGCACTGCTTCTGGCATTCAGCCTTGTCGCCCACGGTTCCCATGGAACCCTTCACAGCGGCCTTGTCTCCAGCCTTGCAGCAAGCTTCGCCCTTGGCGCATGCCTTGGTGGTGTCGCAGGTCTTGGTGGCATCGCAAGCCTTGGCTTCAGAGCAGCACTGCTTGCTGCCGACGGCGCCGGCGGATGTGTTCTGCGTCTCCGTGGAGTTGCAGGCGGTGAGAACGAAAGCGGCGCAGAGGCCAGCGGCAAGAATTCCAAAACGCTTCATGGGGTCATCTCCTAGTAAGAATGGCCGAACCCCAACAACGTGGGCGTCCTGGCGGTGGTCCGTAACCCACCCCACTCGGGGTGGCTGTCACAAGTATATGCGCCTTTGGGGGGAATCAAGTTCAGGGAGTTTCAAAGGGATGGGCAAATTTATCCGGGGGAAGGGCGGTAAGGGACAGTCTGAGCCGCAAAGCCCTCACGGGCCACATGTTCCTAGCATCGGGGCGCTTCCCAATGGCCAACATCCAACCAAAACCGCCTGACCAGCAGGGATTGCTTGCGCAGCTCCTGATCAGAGCTCGGTCCCTGCCTGCGGTTCCCGGGGTCTACCTGATGAAGGATGAGTCTGGTGGGGTGCTCTATGTGGGTAAGGCTTCCTGCTTGCCTGACCGGGTCTCGAGCTATTTCGTGCCCAGCGCAGAGCTCGGCTCGCGAAAGCAGCCCATGTTGGCTCTGGTGCGCGATTTCGACGTTTTGGAGTGCGACGCGGAGTGGGAAGCACTGCTTCTTGAGAGCCGCCTGATCAAAGACATCAGGCCACGGTTCAACGAGGCGCTCACCGACGATAAGAGCTTCCCCTATCTGGCTGTCACCGTGCGCGATGAGTTCCCCGGCGTGTATGTGACGCGCGAGCCCACCTCGGAGCGCTACAAGGGCGCTCGGATTCTGGGGCCGTTTACAAGCGTGGGTGCGTTGCGGCACGCCATCACACTTTTGCAGCGAGTCTTTCAGTACCGCACGTGTGAGCTTCACATTCAAAGCAATGATCCGCGCAACAGATCATTTAGGCCCTGCCTGTTGCACTCCATTGGCCAGTGCACGGCACCCTGTGCAAACCGAGTGACACCAACGGTCTATCGGCGAGACATCGATCGCTTTTTGCGCTTCGTGGGATCCAAGCGCAGCGCGATGCTGCGCGAACTCACAGCGGACATGGATCGCGCCTCAGCGGAACGCCGTTTTGAAGAGGCCGCCACCCTGCGCGACCAGATTCAAGCGCTGCGCAAACTGGATCATCGTGAGACGCGAGATGGTGCAGAGTATGACTGGCAGCCAGAAATCACGGTGTTCAGCGGAGATCCGAGCATCGGCACGCGCAGTCTGCAGCGCACGCTGGGGCTCGAGACGCCTCTTCGGTGCATTGAAGCAATTGACATTGCTCATTTGGGCGGCGGGGAAACTGTCGGCAGCAAGGTGTGCTTCATCGACGGAAGACCCTTCAAGGATGGCTACCGCAGATTCAAGATCCAAAGCGCGGAGAATGACGACTACCAATCCATTCGAGAGGTCGTGAGCAGGAGATACCGCGAGGCGGGTTCCGGCCAAGAGCTGTATCCCGATGTCATTCTCATTGACGGCGGGTTGGGCCAACTGCACGCCGCGCTCCAAGCGTTTGAGGAGTTGCAGACCAAGCCCCCAATGGTGATCAGCTTGGCCAAGAAGGAGGAGCTCATCTACGTTCAGCGTGAAAGCGAACCCGTGAAGTTGGGGCGCGAGAATGCCGGGCTCAAACTGTGTCAGGCGATCCGCGACGAGGCGCACAGGTTTGCACAGCATTACCATCATGTGCTGCGCCGCAAGCGAACGCTTGGCGAGCCATGAGCGTGATGGTGAGCGTCGCTAATCAGGCTGGCCGGGGGAGCACATGGCCAAGCCCCGGATCCGCGTCGGGTCGCTCCCCACTAGAGGTGGGTAGCGCTGGCTTGGCCGTTGGGCGTGGCATCTCCGCGCTCAGCAGGTCAGCCACGGAAGGCTTGGAAAGTGGCTCGCCGCGCATGATGCGATCCACGTCTTCACGGCTGAGCGTTTCGTACTTGAGGAGCGCCTCAGCAATGGCCACGATCTGGTCCCAGTGCTCATCCACCATGCGACGGGCATCGGCGTAGGCTTGATCCGCCAACAGGCGAATCTCCTCGTCAATGAGGCGCGCGGTGTCGGGGGAGTAGTCCTTTTCGGGTACGAAGGCTTCGCGGTTGTCTTCACCGCGATAATTGATGAAACCCAGTCGGTCGCTCATACCCCATTCCAGAATCATGTTGCGCGCGATGCGCGTCACCATGCGAATGTCCATCGCAGCGCCGCTGGAAATGTCGTTGGTCTTGCGCACCTCAGCGAGACGGCCACCGCAGAGGACGCGCATGGTTGCCTTGAGGTACTTCTCTCCGTACCCATAGCGGTCCTTTTCTGGCAGGCTAAAGGTCACACCCATCGCCATGCCGCGCGGAATGATGGTCACCTTGTGCAGCGGGTCAGCATCGGGCAGGAGCATTTGCAGCACGGTGTGGCCGGCTTCGTGATAGGCGGTGGCCACGCGCTCAAGTTCCTCGATCTTGCGGCTCTTTTTGGCGCGGCCATAGCGCACCTTGTCTCGAGCCTCTTCAAGGTCGGTCATCTCAATGACGTCCTTGTCGGCCATGGTGGCAATGATGGCGGCCTCATTGATCACGGCTGCTAGGTCCGCACCGCTAAACATGGGGGTGGCGCGTGCCAGTCGATCCAAGTCCACATCGGTCCCCATCTTCACCTTCTTGGCGTGGACCGCCAGGATCTGGCGGCGACCCACCACGTCTGGCATGCTCACGCCGACCACACGGTCAAAGCGGCCGGGCCGAGTGAGCGCGGGGTCAAGCACATCACTGCGATTGGTAGCGGCCACCACGATCACCTGATCGCTGGCTTCAAATCCGTCCATCTCCACCAGAATGGCGTTGAGCGTCTGTTCGCGCTCATCATGGCCGCCGCTGCTAAAGCCGCCGCCACGACGTCGCCCCACTGCGTCAATCTCATCCAAGAAAATGATGCACGGGCTGTTTTCTTTGGCCTGCTTGAAGAGATCGCGCACGCGACTGGCGCCAACGCCCACAAACATTTCTACAAAATCGCTGCCGCTGATGCTAAAGAAGGGCACGTCTGCTTCACCTGCGATGGCCTTCGCCAGGAGCGTCTTTCCGCACCCTGGGGGGCCCTCGAGCAGCACGCCGCGTGGAATGCGCCCGCCCAGTTTCTGAAACCTCTTGGGGTTCTTCAGGAACTCTACGAGCTCAGTGACTTCTTCTTTGGCTTCGTCAATACCTGCCACTTCGGCAAAGGTAATGTTCACGCTCTCTTTGGTTTGCACGCGATGACGGCTCTTGCCAAAACTCCCCAGCATGCCCCCGGGGCCGCCGCCAGAACTGCGCATCGTGCGGCTAAAGAAGAACCACAGAATGCCCAGGATCAGAAGGATGGGCAGCACCATGAGCACAATCTGCCCGAGTACTGAACTGCCAATCCGCACGCGATAGTCGTAACCCTTTTCATCTAGGAACTTTTGCTTCTCGTTGCGCGCTGTGGGGTCCAGCGGCACATAGACCATTTGCGATCCCTTGGCATCAGAAAGCCCGGGCACGCTGTCAGCCTTCAGTTTGGCGGACGCTTGGTTGTCTGTGATTTCAATGGGTCCAGCCAACTTGCCTTCTTTGGCAAAGGTGGTGAGGTCCTTCCAACTGACTTCGGTGCCCATGGTGGCACTCTGCGTGAGCACCACGTAGATGAGCAGTCCGGCTGCGGCAAGAACCGCCCAGGTCATGGCACCGCCGCGACGGGGTACGCGAGGGCCTCCTACGCCGGGACCGCCGGGGCCACCCGGCCCCCCGGTGCCACCGCCGCGCCCATCGGGGCCGCCGGACGAACTTCCAGGTGGGCCTTCGGCGGCAAAGTTTGCGGGGAGCATGGGGGTGGGAGAAGTCATGCGTGAACTCACCAGGTGTCCTGCAAATTAGCCACGATGTTCATGGCCATGGTCTGCACAGCGGCGTATCGCCCTATTTCATTCGGCTCAGCGCTGGGGCGGCTTGGGACAAAGAGCGCGCTTGCCGTAAATCCGTTCCGGGCGGTGATGGGTTTGCCCGTTCGTTGGTCGACCCATTCCCAGTCAATAGTCACCTCGTAGAGCACTTCCTCTGAAAGGCCGGTGGATGGGCTCTTTGAGAGTTCTCGAAGGGTGACCCGCTGGACGGTGCCTCGTAGGACTGTATCCGCCCGGCCTTCGCCAGTCACCTTATAGGGGGTGGATGCTTCAATTTCCTTGATGACTGCTTCGGTTAACTCTCCATTCACCTTGCGCTCATACGTTTGATTGGCAAAAACGTTCACCGCAACCGTCCGGTATTGGCGCGGAAACCGGCTCTTCATCTCATACACCCCATCGCGGGGAGGTTGCGGCGAAGCGGGAGATTCTGCAGCAATCTGGGGCTTGGGGGTCGCCGGACGAGTGGAAGAGCATGCGGCAGTGCACGTCAGAACGATCACCAGGATGAGTGGGGAATAGGTGATCATGGGGTGGGTGCCGGTGGAGTGGCTGGTGGAGTGGCGGCGGGCGCTGCGGTCGGCGTTGCGTCTGACGCAGTGGCCGACGGTGTTG
>CAZXGD010000024.1:10913-49427 GCA_964640485.1 uncultured Isosphaeraceae bacterium
GTGGCGGCGGGCGCTGCGGTCGGCGTTGCGTCTGACGCAGTGGCCGACGGTGTTGCAACTGGCATGGGCAGCATTGACAGTTGCGCCTTGATTTTGGAATAGTCCGGCGCTGAGGCTCGCACTGACTCAGGCAGTGCTTTCATCACCAGATCGATCTGGCGCATGGCTTGAATGGCAGCGGCGGAGCGTGGGTACTTTCTGACCAACCTGCGGATGACCCGTTCTGTGGAAATGGCATCGTCCACGCCCCAGTACCAGTTGGCTTCAGAGAGCAGCTTTTGAGCTTCGCTTTGGTAGACGCGGATCAGCAATGCTTCTGATCCCACCTGTTTGGCCAACTGCGGCTGCATGGCCTGAAGTTCGCGCAACTTGCCCGCGGCTTCGGAGAGACCCTTCGCGTCGAACTGCGGACCCTTGTAGCTGGAGTAGTAGGCGTAGATCACGCGCAGTCGGGCTTTGTCCACTTGCGAAGAACGTGGGTAGTTCTTTACAAATAGGTCGTAGGCGTCCGCGGCAAGCGGCATGTCTCGCTTGCGGAAGTAAAAGTCCGCAAGTTCCATGCCTGCTCGCTCGGCGAGCGCGCTGCCGGGCAGACGTTCCTGAATGCGTATGAGAAGTTCCTGAGCATCATCGTCGGTGGAGACGATTCGAAATGTGCCAAAGAACTTTCGCTTCAGTCCGCCGGCGTACGCTCGCGCGATCTCATACTCGCGCTCCAGCGCCGGTACGAAACTGGTGCTGAAGGGGTATCGGCGTGCGATCTCTTCATAGTCAAAGAGCGACTCGTATTCGTCCCCGAGGCTCAACTTGGCATCGGCGCGAATCAGCAGCGCATCGGGGCGGAGCGGGTTGTTGCCGTACTGCTCAAGCCAAGCGTCCATGAGAGAAAGGGCGCGCTTGCCTTCGTTGCGGGCGAGCGCGATTCTGCCCTGTTGCAGAATGCCCGCAGGGGACGCAGGATCAACATCGTCGGCGGGCTTCCATTGGTCGCGGTCGTCCAACTTAAATTCCTGCTGCGCAACCGCGGGGGCGGTGGCGATGCAGGAACACAAAAGTAGTGCGGTAACGAACGGCCGGAGCACAGAAGAATCGTAGCGGAAGCAACGGATACGCTTTGGCTGAATGCGCGCGCTGCTGATGGTGAATCCAAGGTCAGGCAGGGGCCTTGCCGCCGGCGTGGGGGAGCGGCTGGAGCGTGCAATGGTGCAACGCGGCATGGAATGCGTGAGAGTGGGTCTTCACGCCTCCGCGCCCGAACTTTGCGCGTTGGCGCCGACATCCGGAACATTGGTGGTGGTGGGCGGGGATGGCACCGTGCGCATCGCCGCGGGTCGTGCTGCAGATGCAGGGCTGACATTGGCCATCATGCCCATGGGTACCGAAAACCTGGCTGCTCGAGAGTTGGGGTTCTGTGGAGAAGTGGAACGACTTGCAGGTGCGGTCATGGATGGGGCCAGCCGCCAAGTGGACTTGGCCACGGTGAATGGTCAGCCCTTCCTCGTGATGGCTTCGATGGGGTTTGACGCCGCGCTCGTTCACCGAGTGAACCAGGCACGCGGGGCGAGCATTACACGCTGGAGTTACCTGCTTCCCGGGCTCTTGCTGGCTCCTGGGTGGCGGGCCCCTCGACTGACGATCTGGGTGGATGATCAAAGGCCTGCATTCGAGGGACGGGGGCTGCTGATTGTGGCCAATTGCCGTGGGTATGGGGCAGGGCTTAACCCCGCGCGCCAGGCCAGTGCCACCGATGGTTGGTTGGACGCGGTGGTCCTGCCCTGTACGGGACCGCTTTCCCTCATCCGATGGTTGGTGCGCCTGAAGTTCGCAAGGGGGTGGTCTGGGCAGGGTGCGTGGAGTGCCCGGGGCCGAAGGATCACTGCACACGCTGGCACCCCTGAATGGATGCAATTGGACGGGGATCCATTGTCTCCTTGGCCTCTGGAACGCGCGGAGTTTGCGGTGCGGCCAGGGGGCTTGCGGGTTGTGCAGTTTGCGGGGCGAACGGCGAGAATTGCCTGAACATGTGCAGAAATTGCCGGGGGTGGGCCGATGACCCTTGCCGGAAGGGCTGTTGTATTGAGCCCAACCCACGCCGCATGGTGGCGGCGTGAGCACGGAAGGTTGCCCGGCATGACGCTGGGTTGGAGCTACGGATGGCACACGCGCCGCCATGCGACCGCTTGGTCTCCGCGCGCACTCGTGCGCACGGCAAGACTTCGCGTGCCCGCGTGGCGGTTGTGGTTTTGCTGGCACTGGTGGCATGGTGGGCGCAGCCAGTGGTGGCACAGAGTGCAGACTTGGAATCGCGCCCCTTGGGAGCATCTGTTGAATCCGCGGAACAGCACGGCGTCCCGGCGCGCTCTTCGATGGGTGTGATGGACGCTGTGCGCACTGGCGCTGCGCTCGTGGTGGTGCTTGGACTCATCGGAGGCACTTGGTGGTGGCTGCGCCGGTCTGGGTTTCACGCCGGATCGCATGGCGGAGCATTTGAGATTGTGGCGCGGCACGCGGTGGGGCGTGGCCAGCAAGTGGTGGTGGCACGATTTGGTCCCCGCGTGTTGTGCATTCAGCAAACGAGAGATGGCCTGCGAACGCTCTGCGAATTGAGTAGCACCCAAGACGTGGATGCCGTGCTGGCGCAGGCGCGCGCTGGTGAGCATCACGCGGTGGTTCGTGACTCGCGAAAGCTACCCACCGTGGATGTACGGGGGAAGGCAAAGACGTGACGCCACCCATTGAATCGCTGGATCCCGTGAGCTTGATCGCCGGTGCGGCCCGCACTCTTCCCCAAGGAACATTTGGTGGCGGTGTTGATGTGCTCCTGCTTCTGACGGTGCTTTCCATCGCTCCCGCGATGCTGGTGATGTGCACCTGTTTCACGCGAGTGGTGGTTGTGTTGGGGCTCTTGCGCCAGGGCCTTGGCACGCAGTCATTGCCTTCTGGGCAAGTGATGGCGGGATTGGCGCTATTGCTGACGGTGGCGGTGATGACACCCACATTGGAGCGTTCATGGAGCGCGGGCATCCGCCCCTACATGGATGGTGAGATCGCAACGCCTGAAGAAGCGTGGATGAAAGCGCGTCAGCCGGTGCGCGACTTCATGTTTGCGCAGATCGATGCCACGGGCAATTGGTCCACCGTGTACATGCTCATGGAGCATCGGGGCGCTGACGTGAGCGACACCAGTCGCCTGACCCGCGCAGACGTGGACATGGCAACCTTGGTTCCCGCGTTCGTGCTGAGTGAACTCAAGACAGCGTTCTTGATCGGATTCCGCATCCTGCTGCCCTTTGTGGTGATCGACCTCGTGGTGGCGGCTGTTCTGGTGTCGCTTGGAATGTTCATGGTTCCACCGCCATTGGTCTCGCTGCCATTCAAGTTGCTGCTCTTTGTGATGGCGGATGGATGGCAGTTGGTGGTGGGATCGCTTTTGGCGGGAATCGCCCAGCCTTGAGAAAGAGGCCGCTCCATGGATATCGCTCCAGTTGATCTCGTGAGACAAGCCATCATGGTGGCGTTGGTGATCGCCGCGCCGGTCTTGCTGGTTGCGCTGGCCGTGGGGGTGGTGATGGCGTTGCTGCAAGCGGCAACGCAGGTTCAGGATCAGGCGATGAGCACCGTGCCCAAGTTGCTGGCATGCGGATTGGTGCTTGTCGTTCTGGCTACGTGGATGGTGTCTCGCATGGTGGCGTTTGCGGTGGAGATGTTCGGAGGTGTCGGGTGAGCCTGGCGGCAAGCGATTCTCAATTGTTTGCAGTGGGGTTGGCTGCGTGCAGGGTGGCGGGCGTGTGTCTGTTTGGCCCAGTGCTGGCTTCAGCGGTGGTTCCCAGGAGGGTTGCTCTTGCCTTTGCCGTGGCGCTCGGATTGGCCGCGCTGCCCAGCGTTCTGGGTGCTGGGGTCGTACCAACTCAACCCACGCTCACCGCGTTTGTGGCCGGAGCAATTGCGGAACTTGCGACGGGTGCCCTCTTGGGTTTGGTGGCGGTGTTGCCGCTGGCCGCATTTCGATCAGCGGGGTCGCTTGCCAGCGTGCAGATGGGCGTTGGCTTCGGCGCGCTGTATGAGGGTGGAGAGAGCGGCGGGGGCTCTGGGAGCGAAGGCGTGGAACAACTTCTTGCGCTCGGCGGTGTGGCGATGTTTGTGTGGGCGGGAGGGTTGGAGTCGCTTTCTCTTGGTGTCCTGCGCAGTTTTGACTACGTGCCTTTGGCGCACTGGCCTGATATGGCGGGGATTCCTGCCCTGTTGGCGGGGGCCTTTTTGGCCTGCTCTGAACTCACGTTGCGAATCGCTATGCCCGTCACCGTGGTGCTGGTGGCTGAAGTTCTAGTGACGGGGTTGATCTCAAGGGCGGTGCCCGGGTTGGGGCCTGTTCAGTTTGGATTTCCGGTGCGCGTGGCTGTGGGCTTGTTGGCATTGGCTGCTGGCGCCGCCGCCATGCAGGATGTCATGACCGGGGCAAGTGGCGCTGCGCTTGACTTGGCGCACGCGTGGATGACGGGGGGGCATCCATGAGCGAGAGCGAAGATCGCCCAATTCCAGCCAGCGAACGGCGCAAGACCCGGTCGCGTGAAAGCGGCACTCTGCCTGTGCGGCGGGCAGTGGTGGGATTGAGTGGCGTGCTTGGCGGGGTGCTGGGGTTGGCGGCTACAGACATGGCGGGTGCGCTGACGCAAATGCTTCGAAGTGGGCTGCAGGGCGCCGCGCACACCTCGGTGGTGGGGAACGGTACGGAAGCGGGTGCTGCCCCGTTGAGTGCCGCCGAGCTTGGCACCGCAGTGGTGGCGGTGCTGGGGTTGGCATGGCCCGTGCTGTTGGGGGGAGTGCTGGGCGCAGTGGCAGGTACGTTGGCGCAGACCGCTGGCGTGATTGCCTGGAATCGCCCCCGAACTGGCATGGGCCAACGACTTGCGGGAATGGCGGGTCCCGGTGCTGCAGCAAGAGTGCTGGGAGGCTTGAGTTGGACAGTCCTGGGCAGCGGCGGTGCGGCACTGGCCCTAGCCGCGCAGTGGCCCACGGTGGCATCCCTGCCCCAGATGCCCTTGGCAGCTGGCATCCGCGCGGGTTCTCAGGTTTGCCTGCTGACAGCGCTGACCGCATTCGCACTCTTGGCGGCCATGGCGATCGTTGATGTGGTAACGGCGCGCTTCCACTGGACCCGGCAGTTGGCCATGACCACCCAGGAAGCGCGGGAAGAGCAGCGACAGAGCGATGGCGATCCCAACGTTCGCGTGCGGCGCAAGCGCGCGGCGGCGCGCCTGCGCGGAGTGCTGCCAAGATCGGGCAAAGAACCGATGAAGGGAGCAGCATGCTGACCGCTGTTGACTCTGCCTTGATCTGGTTCAGAAGGCACAGAACCCTGTTGGTGCCGTGCGCCATGCTGGGGATGCTCGCGGTGCTCGTGGTGCCCTTGACGCCAGGGGTCATGGACGCGCTGGTAGCACTGAACTTTGCGCTGGCTGCGCTGGTGATGGTGCGAGCAGCCAGTTTGCGGCAGCCGTTGGAGTTCAGCGTGTTCCCCGCGCTCTTGCTGGGCACAACACTCTTGCGTCTGGTTGCCAACGTCGCCAGCACCCGTCTTATTCTGGGTGCGGATGCTTCCAATCCGCAGGCGCTTCAAGGGGTGGCTGGTCAACTGATCGAATCATTTGGCAAACTGGTGGCCGGGAGCAGCGTGGTGGTTGGAGCTGCGGTCTTTGCCATTCTGGTCATTGTTCAGTTTGTGGTCATCACCAAGGGCGCAGGGCGCATGTCCGAAGTGGCAGCGCGCTTCGCCTTGGATGCGCTTCCCGGAAGGCAGATGGCCATCGACGGCGATCTTGCCGCCGGTTCCATTGACGAACCTGAGGCCCGACGGCGGCGCGACACTCTCATGCGCGAAGCGGATTTCTTTGGCGCCATGGATGGTGCCAGCAGGTTTGTGCGCGGCGATGCGGTGGCCGGTCTGCTCATCACGGTGGTGAATGTGGTTGGGGGGCTGCTGGTGGGTGTGCTCCAAAAGGGTTGGGGAGTTGGCGAAACTCTCACCAGCGTTACGGTGCTCACGATTGGAGATGGACTTGCGGCGCAGATTCCGGCCTTCGTAGTTTCTATCGCCGCGGGGCTGGTGGTGGCGCGTGCCGGCCGTGGAAGAACCCTCGGCGAAGAATTGCCCACGCAGTTGGCAGGAAGTCCAGCCACGCTCGCGGTTATGGCTGGGTTTTTGGCCATGCTTGCGCTCACGCCCTTGCCAACAGTTCCGCTTCTCGCAGCGGCATCCGTGCTGGGGGGAGGTGCGTGGCTGCTCTCGCGTGATCGATCGAGGCGCGTGAAAGAGAGTGCGCGCAGCGCACAGGCGGTGAGTGTGCGCGGGCCCCGGGCATTGATCGGCGGCACCAATCCACACCGAAGCGCACTGGTTGAACCCGCTCCCGGCGGGGTGTCTGCCCCGACGGCCGCAGAAGGGGCGGCTCGTCGCGCCGATGTCATTGGCGCGCTCCTGACCGTTGAGCCGCTGGAAGTTGAGTTGGGCAGCGGGCTCATCGCTCTAGCCAAGGGGGGAGAGCGCAGCACACTGCTCCGGCGCATTGAAGCCATTCGCAAACAAGTGGCGCACGACTTGGGCATTGTGGTTCCACCGGCGCGCGTGCGTGATGAACGTCAACTGGGGGCGCACTGCTATCGAATCAGGATTCGGGGAGCCACCGTGGGCGAAGGTGAACTGCGCTTGGAAGATCTGCTGGCGATGTCCAGCGATGGAAGAAAGCCAACGATCCCCGGGATTCCAACTCGTGAGCCCGCGTTTGGGTTGGAGGCGGTGTGGATCGCTCCCAGCTTGCGTTCCATGGCCGAGCGCCAGGGATGTGCGGTGGCGACACCTGAGTCGGTGCTGGGTGCTCACTTGGCCACGGTGGTGCGCAGACACGCTGACGAGATGCTCACCCGCGAACATGTTGCCGACTTGCTTGGGCAATTGCGACAGCGTGCCCCCCAGTTGGTGGATGAGACTGTGCCCGCCCTGGTGAAGCCCGGCGAATTGCAGCGCATCATGCAAGCGCTGCTTCGCGAACGGGTGCCTGTCCGTGACCTAGAGGCAATCCTGGAGTCGGTGGCTGATGTCGCACCCGCACTGCGCACCGTGCCGGAATTGGCTGAAGCCGCACGCATGGCGCTCAGGCGCACCATTTGCCAACAGTACATTCGTCCTGATGGTGAGGGGCGCGCCACGCTGGGGTGCGTGGTGGCAGGGGAGCGGCTCGATCGACTTGTGTCGGAGTCAATCGATCGATCGGGTTCGGAGCATAAGGTGGCTCTCACCGCTGATCAGGCGAGTGCGGTGGTCCGTGCCGTGGCGGATGCCGCCAAACCGCTTGCCGATGCGGGGTTGCCCGTCGTGGTGGTGGCCACGCGAGCGTCGCGTGCGGCGCTAGCGCGATTGCTTGCGCCCCACATTCCCGGCACTGCGGTGTTGAGCTTTGATGAGTTGGTTCGTGGCGTGGAGGTTGATCGCGTTGGGGATGCTGAACTTGTAGACGCCGAGTTGGAGGCCACCGCATGAGTAGAACCAGATTCATCGCTGACACGATGCCCGACGCCTTGGCCGCCGCTCGGCGTGCGCTGGGCCCCCAGATGCGCGTGATCCACGCCGCCACTCATCGCAAAGGTGGGCTGTGGCCGTTTGGGCAAGTGGTGGATGCTGAAGTGATTGTGGAAGTGATTGCCGAACGGCATCCGCAGTGCGAGCCACCAGACTCGGGCCGCGTGCCTCGCCCCGCCTCGACCCGTGCGCCACACTTGCGGTCGTCGGAGCTGCGCCTGCGAATGTCCGCCAGGCTGGCGCTTGCGCGCGCCATCGCCGCGGCACGTGGAGCGGCGGAAGCGGCGGCCAACGAGTCACGTGAAGCGATTCAGCAAGCAGAGTCTGCGATGGTTCACGGTACGCCCGCGGTGCTACCCGCGGTGCTCACCCGCATGGCCGCTCGCCTGCGCGCACAGGGTCTTGCGGAACCGCTCGCACAGATGGTGGTGAGCCGAGTGCAAGCTGAGTTTGCGGATGACCCTGGTGCCCCAGAAGATGAGATTCGTGTCAGCGTGCTGGACGCGCTCGCCGCTTTGTTGCCGGTTTCTGGTGCCGCCGACGCGGTGCCAGTCCGGGCCGACGGTAGGCCCCGAGTGATCGCGGTGGTAGGGCCCACAGGAGTGGGCAAGACCACCACAGTGGCCAAGATTGCCGCTGATTGCCGGGTTCGACTGGGGTTGCGAGTGGGGATCGTGGCTGCGGACGCCTACCGCGTGGGCGCGGTGGACCAATTGCATGCCTACGCGCAGATTCTGGGTGCACCCATGCGAGCGGCAGATTCGCCATCTGCGGTGCGGAGCGCCATGCTGGATCTGGCGTGGTGCGATGTTGTGCTCGTAGACACCGCAGGCAGAAGCCATCGTGACGCGCCGCGCATTGCAGAGATCGGCGCCGTGCTGCAGGCCGCTCGCCCGGATGAAACGCACTTGGTGCTTTCCGGCGCGGGCGCTGCGCGAACCCTTTGCGAGACGGCCGCGGCATTTCACCACACCCGTCCCACCAAGGTTGTGCTTAGCAAACTCGACGAGTGCGAATCTTTGGGGACGCTGGTGCACGCTGTGCGCGAGTCCGGATGTCCAGTGAGTTGGTTCACCACGGGTCAGGATGTGCCCGATGACATTGAACATGCTGATGCTGCCGCATTTGCGCGTCGCATTTTGGACGCAACGCTTGCTGATGAACGCCGTGCGGAGGTCAGCACGTGAACACGCAGGCGGACGCCCTTCGCGCGCGGATGAGTGGGGTTCCATCTGCGCTCGCTGCTGCGAGTGCAAGCAGGTCCGGCGCCGGTGGCGAGCCTCATCAATCGGGTCACCCGCGATTGGCGCGCACCGTGGCCGTGGGCAGCGGAAAGGGCGGAGTTGGCAAGAGCACTTGCGCACTTGCACTGGCGTGGGCAGCTGCGGAAAGAGGGGTAAAAACAGCCTTGATTGACGCGGACTTGGGGTTAGCCAATCAAGACATTCTGTGTGGAGTGCAGCCCGTGCGGACGGCTGCGGATTGGCTGAGCGGTCGTGCACAACTCAGCGAGTGCTTCATGCGGTTGGCTCCCAGGCTTTGGTTGCTACCCGGGGCCTCGGGCATGGCGCGACTTGCGGACCTTCAAGTGCCCCAACGTGAGCGCATGATTCAAGGGTTGGCCCGCGTGAGCGCACACGTTGAGTTGATGGTTGTGGACTTGGGTGCAGGTCTGGGCGCGGGAACGCTTGACGTGGCGGCTGCGGCGGATCACCTGTTGGTGATTGCCACACCAGAACCGACATCGGTGAGTGATGCGTATGGCTTCATCAAGTCATGTGCCAAGCGTGGACGAACAGACCGCATGATGTTGGCCATGAACATGGCTTACAATCGTTCGCAAGCAGAACTCTCTGCCGCCCGACTTCGGGCCACGTGCGCGCGATTCATCGGCGTTCAACTTGAGTGTGTTGGATTCGTTCCCCCCGATGATGCTGTACGGCTCGCGGTGCATCAACGGACTCCGTTGTTAGCGCAGTCTTCACGTTCTCCGGCTGCGCGCGAGCTTCGCAGAATCGAGGGGGTGGTGAGCACTCAAGCAGCGGTGGGTGATTGCGCATCAGCCGCATCAGCCGCACTTGCCGCACCCGCCACGGCGCCCAGTTTTCTCAATCGGCTGGCGCGTTCATGGGGGCTGCTTTTGGAAGCGAGCACCGGCCAACGGATCGCAGGGTCTACCGGCGGTGGTAGGCAGGGGTTCAGCACCCCCTCCCGTGGGGTGGAGCGTCAAGAAACCGGCCTCTCGGGCCAGTGTCCAAGAATCGTTCCGGCTCAATAAAAAATCCTTCGTTTTGGTCAGAAGGCACTTGCGCGCCCGGTCAGGGGGCATTTATAGTGCGCCCGTCTTGATGTGCGTCACGGATTGACGGCAGCAAGACAGCTTCCGCAAGGCTGCGGAAGTGTCTGAGTTGTTCAGGTCTTGGGCGGCCAGTTGAGCGCCAAACAAATGGCACGCGTGGGCGTGCATTCGTGGATTCCTGTTCTGCCTCTCCAGTAGGTCAAGGAGCGACCGATGTCGAGGAGCCAGGCCCGGGCTGCGTCGTCGCACACGCAGCCCAGCCAAAACCGTTCGAAACCATCCGCACCCAAGCAGTCCTTGAAGCCCGTGGCTTCACGTGGGACGCCTCGTGCGTCCGCACCCAAGTTGGCCTCCAAGCCGCCTACCGCTACCAAGACGGCGAGCAAGCCGGGCGCCGGCAAGGTTGCCGCCAAGCATGCGCCAGCCCCCACCCGCGTGGTGGAGAAGCGGGTGTTGGGAACGCCCGCCGGAAAGTCTGCGTCATCGCCCACGGCGCCTGAGGCTCTCTGGAACGTCTACGCGGCCGCACGCGACCGCAACGATGTGACGCGCGCACAGGAGATTCGCAATCGACTCATTGAGCGCTACTACGAAGTGGTGCGCTACACCGCTGAGCGGATGCACACGCGCCTGCCCAGCGAAGTTGATGTGAACGACCTGATGTCCGCTGGGCTCTTTGGCCTCATGGACGCCATCGACGCCTTCGACCCGCTGCGAGGAGTGAAGTTTGAGACCTACTGCGCGCCGCGCATTCGGGGAGCAATCTTTGACGAGTTGCGCGCCATGGACTGGGTGCCTCGACTGGTGCGCAGCCGAACGGCCAAGGTTGAAAAGGTGCGCCGCGAGATCGAGCTCACCATCGGCCGTAAGCCCACAGAAGCCGAGGTGGCTGAACGCATGCAGGTGCCGGCCACTGAGTTTGAGAAGCTGCAGAAGGACTCGCGCCCCGTGGGAGTAGTGAGCTTGGATCGCAAGTGCTTTGAAACCGACTCCAGCCGAGATGTACGCGAGATGGATGTGATCGAAGATGGAAAGCAGATCGAGCCCTCTGAACTCGTCCAGCGCGGTGACTTGCAGACGCTCATCACCAAGGGGCTCATGCGCGCCGAGCGCTTGATTGTCATTCTGTACTACTACGAAGAGATGACCATGAAGGAGATCGGCCTGACGCTGGATCTCTCTGAGAGTCGCGTGAGCCAGATGCACAGCAGCATTCTGGCGCGGTTGAAGGCGCAAATGCAGCACCGCATGAAGGACTTTTAATCACCCTGAACATCGACTTGCTGGAGGGTCCATCCCCTGGAAGCCGACGGGCCGCGCGAGGAACTTCGCGCGGCCCGCAACGTTTACGGCAAAAAGCGCGCTCGCTGGTCGGCAGCGGGAATGCGGCAGGCATCGCAGGTTCCAAACCATCGATAGCGATTGCGCGCCAAGACTCGATAGCAGGGGGTGCGAATGAACTTGGGAATAAAGCGCACCCAACTGAGGATGGTCCACAGCCCCCCTAAGCGGCGATAGACCTGGAGGCTGGCATCCATTTGGTCGTGCACTCCCCGTTCATCCAGATAGATCATCGACCAGTCCCTCGCATCCGGGGCAAGCGGGGGCAGCAGAGCCCGGGCTGTCGACCCCTGCAGCGGAGCAAAGTCGAAAACGTTGTGGCGGTCGGCTTTCAAGACAAGGTTGACAAAGGTGTTGCACATGGCGCACACCCCGTCAAAAAAAATGATGGGGCGGCGAACCTGTGGTTCAGCAGGTGGCGCCGTCTTGGCAGTGGCGTCTGCGGCGACACGGGCATGGGGTTGGGCGTTGGATGGAGCCTGAGCCACGGTTGCTTGATGGTAGGTGCGGCGCGGTTGGTGGCCCCAAGAATCAGTCGCCCCAAGCGCCGCACGCGGCCGAAAACAAGGCTGGAACCCACCCTATGCACCACCCGCAATTGGCACAGGAAGCGCTGGCGGAGTTGCCTGCCGACATCGCGCACAGCCCACTCTTTAACGGGGACCTCGCGCCCACGCCTTTAGCTCGCAGAAACTGGAGCACGTACAACTTTGCCGCGCTGTGGATCAGCATGGCGCATTGCATTCCTACCTACTTGCTCGCGGGGGGGTTGATCGCGGTCGGAATGAACTGGTGGCAGGCGCTCCTCACCATCGGGCTGGGCAACATGATTGTGCTCATTCCAATTCTTCTGAATGCTCACCCCGGAACCAAGTATGGCATTCCCTTCCCTGTGCTGGCGCGGAGCAGTTTTGGAACCCTCGGGGCCAATGTACCTGCGCTGCTGCGGGCATTCGTGGCGTGTGGTTGGTTTGGAATACAAACGTACATCGGTGGCGAGGCGGTCAAGACATTTGCGCTGGCGGTGTGGCCCGCATTTGGTCAATTGGGCGAGGGGAGCACCGTGATGGGCTTGACCATTCCCTCGCTCATCACGTTTGGCGTGTTTTGGTGCATCAACATCGCCATTGTGTTGGTAGGCATGAACGCCATTCGTTTCTTTGAGAACTGGTCGGCGCCGCTCATGATTGCCATGGCGGGAGCGCTCATGGTGTGGCTCCTCGTCAAGGTGAAGGGAGTGGGCTCAATGCTGTCACGCCCCTCTGCGTTCGCCAGCACAGCAGAGTTTTGGAAGGTGTTTGTGCCTTCGCTCACGGGAATGATTGGCTTTTGGGCCACGTTAAGTTTGAACATCCCCGACTTCACGAGATACGGGCGCGGGCAACGGCAACAGATGTGGGGGCAAGCGCTTGGATTGCCCACCACCATGATCGTGTTCAGCGCCATGGCCATTCTCATCACCAGTTGCGCTGAGACTCTGCTCACGGGTTCCGACCCCAAATCACTGTGGGATCCTGTGGTGGTGCTGGCTCAGATCACGAGCAGTGTGCCGCCGCCCGGATTGGCTGAACCGGTGCTCGCCAGTGGTGAAGTGCGCATGCTGGTGGCGCTGCTGAGCCTCTTTGGCATTGCGGTGGCCACCATCAGCACCAACATTGCTGCCAACGTGGTGAGCCCGGCCAATGACTTTGCCAATGTGGCCCCCAGACTGATCTCATTCAAGATGGGGGGAATCATCACCGGCGTCATCGGCATCCTGATCATGCCGTGGCGGCTGTTGGCCAGCCCTGACGCCTACATCTTTAACTGGCTGGTGGGGTACTCGGCTCTTCTAGGTCCCATCGCTGGAATCATGATCGCTGACTACTGGGCGATTCGGCGACGGGAACTCGACGTCGCGGATCTCTATCGCGTGAATGGAAGGTATGGCCGGGTGAACTGGGTGGCCATGCTGGCGCTGGCCTTGGGCGTGGCGCCGAATGTGCCCGGGTTTCTAGCCTCCGTGAAACTGGTGCACGTGAGCCCGTTCTTGGAGTCGCTCTACACGTACGCGTGGTTCACAGGCTTCTTGATTGCCTTTGGGGTGTACTGGTGTGGCATGCGTCATCGGCGCGCCGAGTTGGCGGCCTAGCCTTCGAAGACCTCGTCCACAAGGTTGAGGCCCGAGTCCACAATCTCAAACGCCTCGTCCAACTGCGCCTTGGTCACGCACAGCGGGGGATTGCACATGACGGTGCTCCACTGCAGCAGCGTAAAGAGCCCCTTCTCTCGAAAGTGTGCGTTGAGCTTGGCCATCACCGGGTGCGATCCGGCGTACGGCACCAGTCGTTCGCCCCTTGAGTTCTTGCGGAGCTCAATGGTGCCAAAGAGGCCGATGTTGCGATGCTCCTTGACGCACTTGTGCTTGGTGGCCATGCGTTGCATGTGCTCAGTCATGGCGTTGCCCATGCGGGCCGAGTTCTCCACCATGCCTTCTTCAACAAGAACATTGACTGCGGCAAGTGCGCTTGCCAGGCACATGGGGTGCGCGTTGTAGGTGAGTCCCCCCCAAAACACATTGGTGCGAAAGTGGTCTGCGATCGGATCGCTGACGGCCATCACTCCCAGTGGCAGGTAAGAACTGGTGAGCCCCTTGGCCATCGTGCAGATGTCCGGAACGATGTCGCCGTGCTCAAAGGCAAAAAGTTTGCCCGTGCGCCCCCAGCCGCACATCACTTCATCGCACACCAGCAGAATGCCATGCCGTTTGAGCAAGGCGTGAAGCGCTTTCAGGTAACCCTGTGGCGGCGGCAGGATGCCATTGGTACCAGTGACCGTCTCAATGAACATTGCCGCGATGTTGGAGGGCCCTTCGTACTGAATGACCTCCTCCAGATAGCGCAGATTGTTTTCAACGATTTGAGCGTCGGTGCTTCCAAAGCTGTAGTCGTAAGGGCGAGGATCCATCACGCGCACGACACCCGGCATACCGGGTTCGGTGGGCCAGCGGCGTGGGTCGCCCGTGAGTGAAATCGCACCGTTGGTGGCACCGTGGTAACTCCGGTAGCGCACTAGGATTTTGTTCCGACCGGTGAACAGCCTTGCAGCCTTGATGGCGTTTTCGTTGGCCTCTGCACCACCCAATGTGTAGAAAAAGGTATTCAGGTTGCCGGGCACCAACTCAGCCAATCGCAGGGAGAGCTTGGCGCGAACGGCCGTGGCCATGCCCGGGTAGGCGTAGGCCAACTCCGCCGCCTGATCTTGAATGGCCTTGATGACTTTGGGGTGACCGTGGCCGATGTTCACGCTCATCAACTGGCTGTTGAAGTCGATCCAGCGCTGCCCCTCAGGGCCGTAGAGGTAAATGCCTTCGGCGCGCGCGATTGGCAGGGGGTCAACTTTTCCTGTGGCGCTCCAAGAAAACAAGCTGTGCTTGAGGCACGCATCAATCATGTCACGAGAGTTCATGGGTTTCTTAGCTCATCCAAGTCTGGTCGCGTTGCAGCGCCCATTTGCTGGTGATTTTGCGCTGTCGGGTCCAGAAGCGATATCCGTCCCATCCTGTGATGTTGCCGTGCCCAAAGAGGGAGTCGTTCCACCCGCCAAATCCGAAAGGCTCGCGCGGAACGGGAACGCCGATGTTCACGCCACACATGCCGGCGTCCACGCGTTGCATCACTCGACGAGCGATGTCGCCGCTGCTGGTGTAGACGCTGCTGGCGTTTCCGTAGGGATTGGCGTTCTCAATCTCAAGTGCACGGTCAAGTGTGGGCACGCGCACAACACTCAACACCGGGCCAAAAATCTCATCGCGCGCGGCAGGCATGTCGGGCGTGCACTGGTCGATGATGGTGGGTCCCACCCAGAAGCCACCCGACTCACCCCCCTTGCCCGCGCGGCCGTCAAGCACCACCTTGGCTCCTTGAGCCTCGGCCTGATTGATGTACGACACGATTCGTTCACGCGCCGCCGCTGACGTGACAGGCCCCACGTCTCTGCCGGGCGTGATCTTGGCGGCACGCTCGCGCACAGAGTTCAGAATGTGATCCACATCCCCCACCGCGAGCAGCACGCTTGCCGCCATGCAGCGTTGGCCTGCGCACCCCGTAAAGGATGCCACCACGTTTTCGGCGGTGAGGTCAAGATCCGCGTCGGGTACCACGATCAGGTGGTTCTTGGCTCCCCCGAGGCAGAGCGCGCGCTTTCCATGCTCGCCCGCCCGAACGTAGACCATTTTGGCAACTTTCGAACTGCCGACGAAGCCCACAGCTTTCACCAACGGGTGGTCGCACAGCGCTTCCACCACTTCGCGCGCGCCTTGCACGATGTTGAACACTCCGGCGGGCAGCCCCGATTCCTTCAAGAGTTCTGCAAGGCGCATGCTGCTCAGCGGAACGCGCTCACTGGGTTTCAGAATGAAGGCATTGCCTCCCACCAGAGCTTGCGGAAGCATCCACAGCGGCACCATGAGCGGAAAGTTGAAGGGGGTGATTCCCGCAACAACTCCCAGTGGCTCATGCACAACCTCACACGCCACACCTCGGCTCACTTCAAGTTGGTTTCCCGCAGCCAAGTTGGGGAGGGAGCACCCATACTCTACGCATTCGATGCCTTTCTCAACCTCTGCCTTGGCTTCGCCGTACAACTTGCCATTTTCGTGGGAGACCAGCCAGGTGAGCTCTTCCAAGTTTTTCACCATCAATTCGCGCAGGCGATAGAGCACCTGTGCGCGTTCGCGAATAGGCCACTCCGCCCATGACCGGGCCGCCGCTGCGGCAGATGTGGCTGCGGCGGCAACGTCGTCCGCCCCGCCGAGCGTGACCTGCGCCATGGACTTGCCAAAGCGCGGATTGATCACCTGAAGGGTGGCGGTATTGGAGAGCGGATCGCTCCACTGCCCGCCAATCCAGTGGCGAGCGGTGACAAACGTGGTGAAGTCATCGCTCGTAGCGGCAAATCGCCCGACGGAGTGAGGTGTTGTGGCGTGCGGTGCGGCGGTCATGGCTGCTTCCTTGCTCGGGCCACAGGCGTGGGCTGGGCCATTGAATTCTGGATCTCCTGACTTTGAAAGACTGGACCAAAGCAGGGGCGGTTTACATACTGGCCCCAGCCTTGGTGAGGCATCAGGTTGCCATTCTCCCAAATCACACGACCTCGGCTCATGGTGACCGCGGCACTGCCAGTGACAGTCATTCCCTCGTAGATACTGAAGTCAACCTTTTGGTGATGTGTGCTGGCACTGATGGTGCGCGAGGCCTTTGGATCCCAAACCACGAGGTCCGCGTCGCTTCCCACCGCGATAGTTCCTTTGCGGGGGTGAACATTGAAGATCTTGGCGGCGTTGGCGCTGGTGACCGCCACAAACTCGCTGGGTGTAAGTTTGCCAGTGCGCACGCCGTGGTGCCATATCAAGCTCATACGGTCTTCCACGCCGCCAGTGCCATTTGGAATGAGTCGAAAGTCAGTGGCGCCAGCTGCCTTCTGGGGCGTGCAAAAGGTGCAATTGTCCGTGGCGGTGGTCTGCAAGATTCCGGCCTGCAGCCCGCGCCAGAGCGCGGCCTGGTGCTCCTTGGCTCGGAACGGGGGGCTCATGACATGGTGCGCTGCAAATCGCCAATCCGTATTGCGATACACGCTGTCGTCGATCAAAAGATGTTGAGCAAGCACCTCACCAAACACGCGCTGGCCTGCCAAACGCGCTCGCGCAATGGCATCCATGGCCTGCTGGCAACTGGTATGCACCACGTAGAGCGGCACGCCAATCACCTGCGCAATTTGACAGGCTCGATTCGCAGCTTCGCCCTCAACTTCCGGGGGTCTGGAGAGTGGGTGTCCTTCGGGCCCGGTGATGCCTTTGGCAAACAGTTCCTGTTGCAAGCGAAAGACGAGTTCACCATTTTCGGCATGCACCGTGCAGAGCGCGCCAAGCTCGCGCGCACGCATGAAACTGCTGATGAGAATGGCATCGTCCACCATGATGGCGTTCTTGTACGCCATGAAATGCTTGAAACTATTCACGCCATGTTCGGTGGTGAGCCTGCCCATGTCTTCGCTGACGGACTCATCCCACCACGTGACGGCCACGTGGAACGAATAGTCCGCAGTGGACTTGGCGGCCCAGTCCCGCCACTTGCGATACGCATCCAAGAGGCGTTCTTTGGGGGCGGGAATCACAAAGTCAATGATCATGGTGGTACCGCCTGCGGCGGCGGCAGCGGTACCCGAAAGAAAGTCGTCGACCGCCACGGTGCCCATGAACGGCAGCTGCATGTGTGTGTGCGGATCGATGCCACCTGGGATCACGAGGGCGCCCCCCGCGTCGATCACGCGCGCACCAGTGGGGGCCTTAAGATCCTCCGCGATGGCCGCCACGCGTTCGCCCGCCACGAGCACATCGGCGCGCCACTGCCGCTCAGAAGTGGTCACCAGCCCGCCGCGAATGAGAGTTGTGTCACTCATGGGTTGATCCTCTTGGCTGAGCTATTGCTGCACAATCTCGGGGTAGGCCTCTGGACGTCGATCGCGAAAGAACTGCCACGTGTTGCGCACCTGCTCAATCACGCTCAAGTCCAGATCGCAGACCAGAAGTTCATCATTGTCTTCGCTGGCCTGCGCCACGATCTCGCCGCGGGGATTGACAAAGTAACTGGTGCCGTAAAACTTGCCGATGTTCCAGGGTGCTTCGGTGCCCACGCGGTTGATGCACCCCATGAAGTAGCCATTGGCCACCGCGTGAGCGGGTTGCTCAACCTTCCACAGGTACTGCGAGAGTCCCGCCACGGTGGCTGAAGGATTGAAGACAATCTGCGCGCCGTTCAACCCCAAGCAACGCGCCCCCTCCGGAAAGTGCCGGTCGTAGCAGATGTAGACACCAATCGTGGCGTATCGCGTTTTAAAGACCGGATACCCGCCATTGCCTGGCTTAAAGAAAAACTTCTCCCAGAACCCTGGGTTCACCTGCGGTATGTGTTGCTTGCGGTACTTGCCAAGGTAGGTGCCATCGGCGTCGTACACGGCGGCAGTGTTGTAATACACGCCGGACATTTCACGCTCGTACACCGGCACAATCACGGCCATCTGGTGTTTCTGTGCGGCTTGTGCGATGAGATGTGTGGTTGGCCCTGGCACCTCTTCTGCAGCCTCGTACCAACGAGGGTCCTGGCTGGGGCAGAAGTAGGGGCCGTTAAAGATCTCTTGCAGGCAAAGGATCTGCACGCCTTTCTCGCCCGCTTGATTGATGAGCGGAAGATGCTTCTCAACCATGGCCTTTTGGATCTCCTTCACCGAGCGACTCTCGTCATTCAGAGGGTTGCTGCACTGGATCAATCCGCATCGAACCATCTTGCTCATGTGCTTCTCCTAGTAAAACTCAATGCACACCCTTGACGGGGCGAAGGGGTGCCCCATGTCGAGTGAAGTCATTCCAGGACGCAGGCTTGAAGCCATTGTCGACGGGCACCATGGAAATGCAATCAGGAACGGGGCAAACAATCTGGCACAGATTGCACCCCACGCACTCAGCCTCGTCGACATTGGGCACCCGGGTGCCTGCAACGGGATGAATGCACTGGTGCGCGCCATCGTGACAGGCGGCCACGCAGAGTTGGCATCCAATGCATTTCTGAGGATCAATCTTGGCCACCGTTTCATAATTCAGATCCAGATCGCCCCACTCCTGAAAGCTGGGCACCGCCTTCCCCACCATCTGATCCAGCCGGTCGAACTTGTGGCGCACCATGTAGCGGCGCAGGCCGTCAACCATGTCGTCAATCACGCCATAGCCGCGCAGCATGACTTCGGTGCACACCTGCACGCTGCTGCTGCCCAACAGCATGAATTCAACCGCATCCTTCCAGTTGCAAATGCCGCCGATGCCGCTGATGTGAAGTCCAAACTCCTTGGTGCGCGCCAGTTCAGCCACCATGTGCAGCGCGATGGGTTTGACGGCAGCACCGCAGTAGCCGCCGTTGGTGCTTGCGGCTCCCACGCGCGGCTCAAGCACATAGCGGTCGATGTCAACCGCGATGATGCTCTTGATGGTGTTGATCAGAGAGACCCCCGCGGCTCCACCGCGCTTGGCAGCCATGCCGTGCGGCACAATGTCGGCCACATTGGGTGTGAGTTTCACCAGCACTGGAACCGTGGAGTACTTCACTGCCCACCCTGTGATGCGTTCATTCACGATCGGCTCTTGCCCCACGGCGCTACCCATGCCGCGTTCGCACATGCCGTGAGGGCAGCCAAAGTTCAATTCCAAGCCGTCGGCGCCAGCGTCAATGGACTTCGCAATGATGGTGCGCCACTCCTCCTGAGTTTCAACCATCAGCGAGACAATGATGGGATTCTTGGGGAAGAGCCGCTTGGTCTCCCGAATCTCCCGCAGGTTGGTGTCGAGGGGCCGATCGGTGATGAGCTCAATGTTGTTGAACCCCGCACCCTGTACGCCACGGATGGTGTGCCCGCCAAAGCGGCTGGACACATTTCGAATGGGAACGCCGAGGGTCTTCCAGACCGCGCCGCCCCAGCCCGCCTCAAAGGCGCGCTGGATTTGCCGCCCGCTGTTGGCAGGTGGTGCCGATGCCAGCCAGAACGGATTGGGGGAAATGATTCCCGCGCAATTGCTTGTGAGATCAGGCATGCGTGGCCCCCTGAGAGTGCTTGAGGAAGGCATCAATGGCCATGGCTGCGGCTTTGCCTTCGGCGGCGGCGTTCACTACTTCCTTTCCTCCGTTACGGCAGTCGCCCCCGGCAAACCACTTGGCTCGTCCGGTGGATCCGTGGTCATCAGTCACGATTCGTCCGTGCTCAATGCGGATGCCCTCCAGATTTGCAAACATCGATCCCAACTTGGATTGCCCAATAGCCACCAGCACCAAGTTTGCGGGCAAGAAGAACTGGCTGCCATCCACAGCGCGTCGTTCGGCGTCCACCCGGACGCACTGCACTCCCTGCACGCGTTCGCCTCCCTGAAATGCAGTGGGGAGCGCCTGCCATTCCATCTGCACGCCCGCCTCCAACGCACCCGAGAATTCATGCTGATATCCAGACGCGTGATCCCGGCGTCCGCGGTACACCAACGTCACCCGAGAAAGACCCAAACCGGCGCATTCGCGGGCGGCATCGAGCGCCGTGTTGCCGCCACCGATCACCACACAGGAGTGCACTTGTGAGAGATCGAGCGCAGACAGTTTCATCTGCTCAATCCACCGCACCGCGCCGTACACGCCCGGTAGATCTTCGCCGGGAATGCCCAGCGCCGAGTCGTCGCCCAATCCCACGCCGATGAACACGGCATCGTGGTGCTGCTCCAAGTGCAGCAGATCCTGCGTACTGCACATGGCCGTTCCAGTCTTGACGGTAATGCCACCGATGCCCAGAATCCACTCCGCCTCCGCCAACCCTTGATCCGCGCGCATTTTGTAGGGCGCCACGCCCGTCACATTCAGCCCGCCAATCGACTGACGCTTCTCATAGATCGTGCACGCATGGCCCATCACACGCAATTGGTGCGCCGCCGCCAAACTGGCGGGGCCCGCGCCGATGAGAGCCACGTGCTTGCCCGTGTTTGCCCCCGCGCGAAAGAACCTGAGCCCCCGGCTCATCGCTCGATCGGTGGCGTACTGCTGCAGTCTGCCGATCTGTATGGGCGGCTGGTCCAGATGGTTGTAGACGCACGCACCCACGCAGAGCACTTCAACTGGGCAGACGCGGGCGCAACTGCTGCCCAAGATGTTGGATTCAAAAATGGTCTCGGCGGCCCCCTCAACATTGTTGGTTGAGATCTTGCGAATGAACTGCGGAATGTCGATGGCCGTGGGGCAGTGGGCTATGCAGGGCGCATCGAAGCAAAACAGGCAGCGATTCGCCTCTGCCACCGCTTCATCCTGCAGCAGCGGAAGTTTGCAATCCTGAAAGGCGGTCTCAGATCGGAGTGCGGGGATCAATGGTGCAAGGGTACCGCACGCGCCGCGTGGATTTACTCCGCCAACGTGCCGCCGTCAAAGAAGTCCACCACACCGGTCTCCAGGGAGTACTCAGCCCCCACGACGCGCAGTCCGTCCGATTGAATGAGTTGCTCGAGCAGGGCGGACCCGTGGCGCAGATGATCAGCCGACGCCCGGATGTTGGCACGAATGGCGTGAGTGAGCAGCGCCTCTGGGTCCTTGCGAAGATCGGTGTCCATCAACCCCTCCACGGACGGGCGTACCCGGTCCACGATGGAGCGCAAGTTCTTTGACTGAATGCTGGAGGGACCTCGCAGTTCCTCCAGGGTGGCTAGTATCGCGCCGCACTGGCTGTGGCCAAGCACCACCACTAGGCGCGTGCCAAATCGGGCGGCCGCAAACTCAACGCTGCCCACCAGCGAGGGAGCCACAATGTTGCCGGCCACTCGAATGACGAACAGATCGCCCAACCCCTGATTAAAGACAATCTCGGCCGGAACCCTGGAGTCGGAGCAACCCAAAATGATCGCAAAAGGTTCTTGCCCAACGCTCACTTCCTTGCGCCGAGCTTGATTGGCAAAACTTTCCACGCTCCGAACGTCAGAGGCAAATCTGCGATTGCCTTCCTTGAGGCGCTGCAGCGCCTGGGCGGCTGAAATCATGGTGTGGGCGCCTTGCCTTTGCCAGAGAGTGCCATCAGGAGCCCAAGAAAGAAGCCTCCACCCGCGGTGAGCAGGAGTAGCAAAATGAGCGGCATTTCGATGGAGACCACCAAGAGGTGCGTCTGCACACTGGCGCGGTTTTGAATGATGATCGTGCCAAGCAATGCCACGATGATGAGGATGGCGATGAGTTTGGCGGTGTTCATGCCAGCACGTGCTCCTTGACTTTGGCGGGGTCAACCAGAATTCGGGCCTTGGTCTTGGCCTTCACTTCGTCCACGGTCACTTCAGGGGCCAACTCCAGCAGTCGGAACAACCCCTCCTTTGTATCGAACTCAAACACCGCCAGGTCCGTGATCAACATGTGGAAGCAATGTCGACCGGTCAACGGAAGCGAGCACTCGGGCAGGAACTTACTCTCGCCCGCCTTATTGCAGTGGTCCATCACCACCACCACTCGGCGCACCCCCGCCACCAAGTCCATGGCGCCTCCCATGCCCTTGACCAGCTTCTTGGGGATCATCCAGTTGGCTAAGTCGCCGCGCTCGCTCACTTCCATAGCGCCCAGAATGGCCAAATCAATGTGCCCTCCGCGGATCATGGCAAAACTGTCAGCGCTGCTGAAGTAACTGGCGCCGGGAACGGCAGTCACCGTCTGCTTGCCAGCATTGATCAAGTCTGCGTCAACATTGGCCTCGGTGGGGAAGGGGCCCATTCCCAAGAGACCATTTTCACTTTGCAGCCACACGGTCATTCCCTTGGGCACATAGTTCGCCACCAGCGTGGGAATACCGATGCCCAAGTTTACGTAGTAGCCATCGCGCAGTTCCTTGGAAGCGCGCTGCGCAAGTTGGTCGCGTGTAAAAGGCATGGCGGTGCGCAGCGTACAACACTGAGCGTCATCCGAACACAATGCCCTGTGCCAGCGGCAAGTCCTTGCTCCAGTTGATGGTGCAGGTTTGACGTCGCATGTACTGCTTCCAACTGTCGCTGCCGCTCTCGCGACCTCCGCCGGTGTCCTTTTCACCGCCGAATGCGCCGCCGATTTCAGCGCCACTGGTGCCGATGTTCACGTTGGCAATTCCGCAATCACTCCCCAGGGCTCCGAGGAATCGCTCGCCGCTGCGCACGCTGTCGGTGAATATGGCGCTTGAGAGCCCCTGATCCACCTGGTTGTTGATGGCGATGGCGTGATCCAGGTCCTTCACGGGAAGCACGTAAAGGATGGGTGCAAAGGTCTCTTCGCAGCAGATCGCGGGGACCTTGCCCTTGGGGCAGCGCACAATGGTGGGTTCCACCCAGTGTCCAGCCTTGCGCTTCAGGCGCTCAATGCCCTTGATGCCGCCGCAGAGAATCTGGCAACCCTCTTGCTGCGCGCGTTCCAGTGCAGCGCACATTCCATCCACGGCGCGGGCGTTGATGAGCGGCCCCATGAGCGTGCCTCGCTTCATGGGGTCGCCAATGGGCACGCTCTTGAATGCCTTCAACAAACGAGTGGTGAAACTGTCTGCGATCTTTTCATGGAGCAAGAGCCTTCGCGTACTGGTACATCGTTGGCCGGCGGTGCCCACCGCGCCAAAGAGCACGCCGCGCACAGCCAGTTCCATGTCTGCATCCGGCATCACGATGATCGCATTGTTTCCCCCCAGTTCAAGCAGAGTCTTGCCCAGCCGTGCGCCCACAACGCTCGCCACGCGTCGACCCATGCGGCAACTTCCAGTGGCGCTGATGAGCGGAAGACGGCGGTCGGCGAGCATGGCTTCGCCAACGGTGGCGTCTGCACCTGTGACCAGTCCAAACACGTCTTGTGCACGGCCGTGCTTGGGCTTGAAGATGTCTTGCGATCGCATCACGTCCGTGGCCACACGATTCATGGCCATGGCCGTCAGTGGAGTGATCAGGCTGGGCTTCCAAACCATCGTGTCTCCGCACACGGCCGCCAACATGGCGTTCCATGCCCACACGGCGGCGGGAAAGTTGAATGCGGTAATGATGCCAATGGTTCCCAGCGGATGCCACTGTTCGTACATGCGGTGACGAACGCGCTCACTGGCGATGGTTAGACCGTAGATCTGGCGGCTGAGGCCCACGGCAAAATCTGCGATGTCGACACATTCTTGAATCTCCCCGAGCCCCTCCGGATAGATCTTTCCCATCTCATGCGTCACCAGTTGGCCGAGTGGCTCCTTATGCGCACGGAAGGCTTGGCCGATGAGGCGAACAATCTCACCGCGCTTGGGGGCTGGGCACTCAGCCCACTCCGGCTGCACAGCACGAGCGGCGTCAACCGTGCGGTTGTAGGCCTTGAGATCGCCTAACGCCACGGCCGCAATCGGGGTGCCCGTTGCGGGGTTCATACTCAGCACAGCCCGTCCCGCAGCCACCGCTGTACCGGAGCGGTTGAGGGGGATCAACATTGGGTCGCGTGAGATTCCGAGTTTGGAAAAGAGAGCGGTGTATGCGTCCTTGGCCATGGGGGACCAGAAGGATACGCCCGCGCCCCTTGACTTGGCATCCGCGCTTATGGCTTGGCGTTCTTTCCTTCCATCATTCGCTGCGCGGCGAGACGCGCTTCAATCAACGCTGAGGCGTCCACCTTCCAAGCACCGTCCACCATTACCACCGGCAGCGGGAACGATCGCGCTTGGCCTGGGAACGTGGGCATGAGCACCTTGGAGGTCGGGGAGACCATGGACTCAGTGACGGTCATCGTTTTGCCGCCGCCGAGGTCAACAACTTCTCCCACAGCACATTCGCGGCACGTCATGGATTCAAACTGCTGCTTGAGCATGGGCAGCACCTCCTTCGGAGGGGCTTGACCAGTCCACAGCGTGGAAGCCTTGTCATTGGGCAAGGTGACCTTACGAATCCCCTGTTCGTCGAGCGTGACCATGGCAAGAAAGAATGCGCGGACTGCTTCGGTGGTGGGGGAGGAGTCGCGCGCGGGTGCGGCAGGAGCTGCGGCCCCCGTGCTCTTGGCGGAACCCGCGGCGGCTTTGGCTTCTTCCGCTGTGATTTCCTTGGCTTTCAAAATCAACACGGGAGTGACGGGCACATCAGACATGTTCAAAGTTCCGCCAGATGCCTCTGTCGATACCTGCGGTCCGGTCTGAACCTTTGCGATTCCGTCCACCACGTCCATTCCACTAATCACCCTGCCGAAGACGGCGTAGCCGGCGCCTTGCACACCGTCGAGCATGGGATTGTCCTTCAGGTTCAAGAAGAACTGGCTGGTGGCACTATTGGGTTCGGGCATGCGGGCCATGCTGATTGATCCGCGCGTGTTCGGCAGTCCGTTCTTCCACTCGTTCTGAATGGGATCCTTCGTGGCCTTGCCTGTGAAATTGGCGTTGTATCCGCCCCCTTGAATGACAAAGTTGGGCACCACTCGGTGGATCATGGTGTTGTCGTAAAACCCTTCGCTCACGTACCGCATGAAATTCTTCACGGTCACCGGGGCCTTGGCGGGGTCCAATTCCAGCACGACATCACCGCGGTCAAAAGTGAACAGAACGTAGATGGGCGCAGCGGCGGTCGGGGGCGCAGAAGCGGGCGCCTTGGGCGGTGCCGAGGGAGGGGTGGCGGCACCAGACTGGGCCCAGCATTGGGCGGTGAGAAGAGAGACAAGCGCAAGAGCGGTGACGTGCTTCATGAGTGGTTCCTTAAAGGGGCGTTCACGCCATGATACGGTTGCTTCCCCTCCCAGCAGAGGGTTCCACGCCTAGCATTCGCACTCCACATGAAAGGACTCTTGCTTCAGCCCCTTCTGCGCCTTTTTAGCAGCGTGACCTTTGGCATCTCGCTGATGGCCTTGTTGTTTCTCTATATGACAGTGGGATCGGCGGGAATCCTTTATCCAGTCCACCCCAATTTGTTTCATCCCGATGCCTGGGTGCACGCGCAGATGCGCCAGTGGCGCCCCTTTGAGATGACCGAGTTTGAGTGGTTTCACTGGTGGCCCTTCAACGCGCTGGTGCTGCTGATTGCCATCACCATGGTGGTGACCACGCTCAGGCGTATCGCGTTTAAACCGGTGAACTACGGCGTGTGGATGATTCACACAGGCGTCATCACGCTGATCATCGGAAGCGTGATCTACTTTGGAACCAAAATCGAAGGCGAAGCGCCAATCCCGCGGCGAACCGTCAAGATCTCACTGGCGCCGACGGATTCCGAACCCGCAGCCACGGGAAGTCTGGTGGCCATGCCAGGCAATCGCACCGTGCTGAACGCAGGATCCCGTCAATACGACATTGAAGTTCGATCAATTGATCCAGCGTGGGAGTTGCTCAGCGGACCCGACAAAGGGGTACGTGCCTACAGCGTCAACCTGCTCATCCAAGGTCCGGAGCGTCGCTTCATTCGCCAAGTCATCGCGGGCTACCCGCAGTACACAGAAGACTTGATTCTGACGCAGGACAAAGCGCAACCTGTGAAGCGCGCGGTCAAGGAGTTGGGCAAGCCGCTGGTTGATGACGCGCTGAGTGTTGAGCTTGACTACCAGGGACAGCCCTGGTTCTATCTGAAGAACGACTTGAATAAGAGTTGGGCGCTGTATGTGCGCCGACCCGGACAGACTGAATGGGTGGAACGCCCCGCGCCTGGCCTACCCCTTTACAACGATTACATTTCGAGCACGGATCAGGTCTTTGGCGGTGCTGAGTCTGGGCTTCGCGCAGACGCCATTCGCGTGGCGGTGCCTGCCGTGGCCGCGAACGATCCGGCGCCCAATACGCCTCTCGACGTGACTGGCTTTTTAAGGTACGCACAGCTGCGATCGCGCTGGAAGAACGGCACCGCTGTTGACGCGGAGAATCCGGTGGCACTGGTTGCGGTGGCCAGCCCTGAGGGCGAGCGGCCGGAGTTTCGGCTGATTGCCCGCGACTCCCAGCAGCGCAGCGCACTTGGCGGAAGTTTGGTGATGCGAGAAGTGACGGCCGAAAGCCAAGTGGAACCGCTGATGCGCGAGCCCACCATCGTGTTCAGTATTCCATCGGCGAATCTGCGCATCGAAGAAAAGGTGCGCGATGCGGTGGTGACCAATGCGGATTTGCCCTTCAAGAGCATCGGCCCAAAGGAACTCGGTTACAGCTATCGGGTGTCAAGCGTGCAGGATGACCTGCCCATTGCGGGGCAGGAGCTTTCTGTGGCCATTCTGGAGATGCGCACTCCCAAGGGTGAGTTCCGCCGATGGGCGTTCAGCGACTCCGCGCTCTCGCGCGATATGGCCCCCGGTCAGAGTGCCGCGCAGGCCGCAGCGCACGGCGCCCAGTCGTTCCTCGATCACGACATCAGGGTGGAGTATCAGCCTGGAAACGGTCTGGCACTCGTGACGTTGGTGGTCGGGCCAGAACAGAGTCGATTGCGGCTGATCGATTCACTCAGCGGTGCCACGCCACGCATTCTGGATCTTGAACAGGGGCAGCCCGTGGATTTGGGAGGCAAAGCCACCGTCACGGTCACGGCGTACATGCCCCGAGCGGTCCTGGAGAGCAAGCCGCTTCCGGTACCCGCGGAGCAACGGATTCGCGACGCGCGCGAGCTGTTCGCCATGGTGCAGGTGAACGGTGGGAACACCGCTTCGGAATGGCTGAAGTACCACCCGTACGTCTTCGACCGCCCCGAAGAAGTGCTCAAGCGGTACTGGTTGGAGCCTTCGCTGCTCACCCTTGGAGATGGCAGCACGTTGGAGGTTTTGTTTTCGAGACAGCGGCAACGCTTGCCGACCACCGTGGCGCTGCAGGACTTTGTGCTGGACACCAACGTGGGTGGCTTCAGCGGCGCCACGGCCAGCATTCGCAACTACACCAGCATCGTGCGCTTTAAGGATCAGGGTGGCGACTGGGGGGCGCCGCTCCGCTTAAGCGTGAACGAACCTGTCGAGCATCTGGGCTATTGGTTTTTCCAAAGTCAGTGGGATCCGCCCGAAGAATCGCGCCAGGGTGGATTAGCCAGCGCCGGATTGAATTACACAGTGCTGGGGGTGGGAAATCGCCAAGGGGTGTACCTGCAGCTTGCGGGGTGCATCGTGGCGGTGCTTGGAATGGCGTACGCGTTCTATGTCAAGCCCATCATCAAGCGCAAGCATGCGCGCGCGGTGCTTCAGGAGATTGCTGACGCCAAGACTCAGGGGCGGCGGCCCACCTTTGGCGCGCGGCAGGAGGACAAGGCCAATGCGTAGCGTGACACATCAGTGGGCTGCGGCGATGATTGCCGTGCTTGTGGTGCTCGCACACCCCACGTTGGCACAGACTTCCGCCGGAGCTTCAGACGTTCCATTTCACAGCCGAGTGGATCTTCGCCCGCTGGGTCAAGTGGCTGTCCATACCGAAGGGCGCTTGAAGAGCTTCGGCAGCTTTGCCAACTCGCAGATGCAGTTCGTCACCGGATCTAAGAAAGTCAATGGGCAGGGGGATGACTTTACGTACTTGGACATGATGTTCCGTCCCGACGCATACGCGGATGCGGATGTCATCTACATCAAGAACAAGGAAGTGCGTGCAGAGATCGCGCAGGCCTTGCTGGCTGCCGATCCCACGCTTGAAAGCAGAATGAAGGCTTTCGAAGCCAGCGGGCTGACGAGTGAAGCACTCTTAAGCCGACCTGAACTTCAGGGCGTGCTCAACAAGCTCTCCGGAGATTTGGTGCGCTCCGCCAAACAGATGGATGCGCTGAAGGGCGCCTTGGGCGTCAAGCAGCCCGCGCAATTGTTGGGTTCATTGCGTGTGCTTCCGCCCGGCGATGGATCGCTCAACTCACCGTGGAGCAGCATCGGCGACATCATGCTGCTCGGGGCGGACCCCGCCCAATTGCCAGCATCACTGCGGGACCGCCTTCCGGAGCCCATCGCAGGCTTGGACGAAGGACTGCAACTCAAGGTGGCTAAGGACTGGCGCGCACTGGCGCGCGCATGGACGAGTGGCGACGCGGCAGGAGTCAATCAATCGGTGCTGGCCATTGCTCAAACACTGCCCATTCTGAAGCCTGAGATCTATCCTGAGCGATCACGCCTGGAGTGGGAGAGTTGGTACTTCCGCAATGGCAACATGAGTTGGATCTGGTTCATCTACCTCGGGGCGATCTTCTTTCTGCTGCTGGGTGTGGTGTATCGATGGCAGCGCGCCACCACGGTGGGGCTCACGATCTTTGCCGCAGCGCTGCTGCTGCAGACATGCGCCGTGGGGTTGCGTTGGTACATCAGCAGTCGGTGGCCCAACTCCAACATGTTTGAAGCCGTGACGACTGCGGCGTGGATGGGAGCCATGTTGGCGGCCATCGGCGAGATCGTGCTTAGACGCACTGGAATGCGTGGAATGCTCGCACTCGGAGGCGCAGTGACCGGAATGGTGGCGCTGATGGCGGCTCATCTGCTGCCCGCGCAACTCAACCCCAACATCGGCAACATGATGCCGGTGTTGCACGACGTGTGGCTGTACATCCACACCAACGTGGTGATCTTTAGTTACGCACTCATCTTTATGGCTGCGGTGACTGCGGCGGTTTACCTAGCGATGCGCGCCTTCGGAGCGCCAGCGGTCTACGCCAGAGTGGGCGGAGCGGGTGAGGCGATGCAACTTGCATCGGGTGCGGTCACACCGAAGTCCAAGCCCACGGAATTGGGAGAGGTACTCGACGGTGCCACCATGCTGTTGATGGAATTGAGTTTCATCATGCTGTGGTCAGGCATCGTGATGGGCGCCATCTGGGCGGACCACAGTTGGGGCAGGCCGTGGGGGTGGGATCCCAAAGAAGTCTTTGCGCTCAACACCTTTCTCATCTTCGCGCTGCTCATTCACATTCGCTACAAGGTGAAGGACAAAGGGCTCTGGACAGCGGTGCTCACCATGGTGGGCGCAGGAGTCATGCTCTTTAACTGGATCGTCATCAACTTTGTCATCACCGGCCTTCACTCCTACGCCTAGGCGCTGCCGTAGGCTGCACTCGTGGGACAGGTCCGCGCGCAGAATCAACAGACAGACTTCAAGCACACCGTGCCACGCCGCGCGTGGATGGCCATGGCGCTCATTGTGGCAGCCACCATGGTCGCGTACTGGCCTGCGTTGCATGCCGGTTGGATCTGGGATGACGACGCCTACGTCACTGGCAATCCGGTCGTGCAGTTGAGTGACGGGATCTGGCGCGCGTGGTTTCCTGGACAAACCCCACAGTACTACCCCTTGGTGTTTGTTTCTTTTTGGCTGCAGCATTCGATTCACGGGCTTCACCCGCTGGGCTTTCACCTCGTAAATGTGCTGTTGCATGCAGCGTCAGCCCTGCTGCTTTGGCGGATTCTGGTGCGACTTGGTGTGCCCGGCGCGTTGGTGGCGGTGGCGATCTTTGCACTGCACCCCGTTCAAGTTGAAAGCGTGGCGTGGGTGACGGAGCGCAAGAATGTGCTGAGCATGATGTTTGCGCTCTCCAGCGTTGGGTTGTGGTTGCAGTGGAGTGCACCGCCGGGCAACGCACGCGGTCGCGCAGTGTGGTTGGCGCTGTCCTTCATGGCGTTCCTTGCGGCCATGCTCTCCAAGACCACAGCGGCGGCTGTGCCAGTGGCACTGCTGGCGGTGGAATGGTGGCGCGGAAATCTCAGGCGAGATTCAGTGCTGATTCTCCTTCTGCTCTATATGCCCGTCGCGGTGGCCATGGGGCTCTTCACGGCGCGAGTGGAGTTGGTGCACGTGGGTGCCGTTGGACCGGAGTTTGACCGATCCTTTGTGGAGCGACTCGCGCAAGCGGCCCAAGCGTGGTGGTTCTATCCGTCGAGCTGGATTTGGCCTGCCGACTTGACCTTCATTTACCCAGCGTTCACGCAGGGGCCAGAGGGCGTGCTGCCCTGGCTGGCGCTTGCATCTGTGGTGGCCACTGTGGCTGTGGCTTGGCGTTTGGCCGCTCGTGGTCACAAGGGCTTTGCGGCGTTGCTCATCATGTACGGTGCCGGGATCTTTCCGGCGCTGGGATTTCTCAACGTCTACCCGCTGCGGTATGCGCCCGTGGCCGATCACTTTGGCTATGTGGCTGGAGTGGCCATATGCGTGTGCTTGGGGTGGCTGATTTCTAGTGCGTGGACGGCGTGGCGCGGGCGATCAACAGCCGCCGGCCCGCGCACTGGGTTCGACGCCGTGGGTGCACTTGTGGCGGCGTTGGGTGTGGTGCTCTTAAGCGCCATCACGTATGTGCAATGCACTCCCTACGCCGACGAGGCCACACTGTGGCGGTGGACCCTTGATCGCAATCCGCACGCGTGGATTGCCTCCAACAATTTGGCGGGCATTCAGTTGGCCGCAGCCCGCGACGCGTTGGCCAGAAAGGACACCCAAGCGCTTGCCATTCATCTGGCAGAGGCCGAGGTGTTGGCATCCGCAGCGGTCGAAGACACTCAAGGCCGCGAGATGCCCGCGCTGGCCAACCTCGGTGAAACGCTTCGCCTGCAAGGACGTTTGGCCGAGGCTCTGGTGGTGATTGATCGCGCGGTCGCCGCGAATCCGCGCTACCCGGGAGTGCTTTGGCAGCGCGCGCGACTTCGCGAGCTCACCGGCGACCTGACGGGTGCCGGACAGGACTATGGAGCGGCCTCCCAGGGGCAACCGGCCAACGTGGACTACTTGCGCGATTGGATCCGCTGGCTGACTGCGCAACAACGATTGCCGGAGGCGCGCGACGCGTCGGCGCGACTTGTGGCACTTCTACCCAGCGATGCCACCGCCGCGGCCAATCTGGCAAGTTTGATGTTGGAATGCGGGGATGCGGCATCGGCGCGCGCTCAATACGAATCCGCAATGCAGTTGGCGGACCCTGAACTTGCCGCGCGCATTGTGGTGCGCATGATCGATGCGTGCTTGCGTGCACCCTTTCAGCCGGTGTGGATCGAGCGGGGCAAGGAGCTCGCCAAGAAACTAGTTGAAGCCACCGATCGCGCTCAAGCGATTCCGCTCTTGCTATTGGCGCGAGCACAAGCGCTTTCCAGCGATCCTCTTGGCGCACGAGCCACCCTTGATGAAGCTGATGCACTCCTGGCGCACGTGGCAGCACAGACCGCTCCTTCCGATGCGGACGACGCTCGATTGAGGGCGCGTGCCGCCGCGGAGTATCGCACGCGGGTCATGGA
This sequence comes from uncultured Isosphaeraceae bacterium, assembly GCA_964640485.1. Taxonomy (GTDB): domain Bacteria; phylum Planctomycetota; class Phycisphaerae; order Phycisphaerales; family SM1A02; genus CAZXGD01. The sequence continues at coordinate 42,817 of CAZXGD010000024.1, forward strand.
AGCGCTGGGGGCGTCTCCGCAATCTCGCCGGGAAGCACCGCACCCAACAGGGTTCGCTCCCGACTCTCAACAAACTGGCGCACGTACAGCGCGTGATACCGCCCGTGAGCGCGCATGAGTTCAGTGTGCGTTCCGCTTTCAATGATGTGCCCTTGATCGACCAGCAGAATGCGGCTGGCATGCCGAATGGTGCTCAGGCGGTGTGCAATGATGAAGCTGATTCGCGCGGCCAGCACCCGCTCCACCGCACGCTGAATCTGCCGTTCCGTTTCACTGTCCACGCTGCTGGTGGCTTCGTCGAGCACAAAGACGTCTGGGTCCTTGAGAAACGCCCGTGCCAAGCTCACCAGTTGTCTTTGCCCCAGGCTCAGCCGCTCGCCTCCTTCACCCACTAAGAACTGCCACCTGCCCTCAAGTCGGGACACAAACTCATCCGCGCCCACCGCGCGGGCGGCGGCGAACACCTGATCGTCGGTGGCTTCCAAGCGACCATAGCGAATGTTCTCAAGCACACTCACGTTGCGCAGCCACGGATTCTGTGGCACCACACCCAGGCGCCCCTGATGCCAGCTCAGTGCGCGCTCACGCATGTCCACACCGTCCAGCAAGATGCGGCCACCGGTGGGTTCGTAAAACCGCCCCGCGAGGTTCACGATGGTGGTCTTGCCGGCGCCAGTGGGCCCCACCAGTGCGATGGACTCACCCGCGGACACGTCGAGCGAGAAGTCCTTCAGCACCGGTTCACCCACCGCGTAGCCAAAGCTCACGTGCTCAAAGGTGATACGGTGAATGCGCGGTGCTCCGCCGTCATTGGCCTGATCCGGGGCAGGCCCACCGGAAGCTTTGACAGCGTCCACCCGCGCACGCACCTGCGGCGAGTCTTGAATCTCTGGCACGGTATCGATGAGTGACTGCACGCGTTCGGCAGCAGCCTGCGCACCCAGCAAATCCACCACTCGCTGGCTGGCGTCAATCATTGGCCAGGTAAACAGCAGCGCATACTGCATGAATGCGATGAGCTCCCCGGGAGTCATTCCGCCCACTTCAACGCGTAGTCCACCGCGCCACAGCGCGATGGCAACCCCCATAAAGCTCATGGACATCACCACGGGCACAAAAACGCTGCTCTGCACTCCGTTGCGAAAGCTGTGCGCTTCCATTTCGGCGGCCAGCGAACCGAACTCATGATCGCTCTCAGTCTCTCGCGCCAGACTCTTGGTGGTGCGTACGCCCGCAATCGTCTCATTAAACGCTGCCGTGATTCTTGAATTGGTGCGGCGCACCAGGCGCGAACTGTGGAGAAGCCTGCGCTGAAAGAACGCCGCTGCCAGCGCCAGCACGGGCATCAGCCCCATCATCCACAGCGCCACGCGCCAATCCAAGAGCAGCATGAATCCCGCGCTGCCCAGAATGCTGGCCACCGCCCAGAACGCATCCAGAATCACCCAGGGCGCGATGCCACTGACCTTGGAACAGTCACTCGTCAAGCGCGATACCAGCCACCCGGTGGGGCGCCGGTCAAACCAACCAAAGGGCAACTGCTGAAGCCGCTCAAACGCCAGTTCGCGCAGGTCAAATGCCAACCCGGCACTCAGTCGGCCAGCCGCCGCAATGAACACCCAAATGGTGACTCCAAACCCCAGCCCGGTACCCGCCCACGCAGCCACCATCCACCAGAAGTGAGCGGTCGTGCCATGTTGGATGGCTTCGTCAAAGAGCCAGGCGTTGAGCGTGGGGCGGAAACTCTCAATGAGAGCAATCACCACTCCCGCCACCATCAGTATGGCGGCGGGCCCGCGGCGTCGGAAGGCGATGACCAGAATCCGTCGCCACAGTCCTAGCGCAAGACCCTTGGGCGGAGGAGCGTCAAGTTCATCTTGTAGGGCATTCATGCTGCGGGCTCCTCGGCCTCAAGTTCAGCTTGGATTTCCCACAGTCGCTTGTACAACCCAGGGCGAGAGATGAGTTCAGCGTGCGTGCCCTGATCGCTCACGCGGCCGCGCTCCAGCACCACAATGCGGTCCGCCTCAGCGAGCGTGCTCAACCTGTGTGCAATCACCACCGTGGGCAACCGGCCGCGCCGGGAGCGCATGGCGTCCAGAATCTCGCGCTCAGTTTCTGCATCCACCGCACTCAAGGCATCGTCCAGAATCATGAGGTCTGCATCGCGCACCAAGGCGCGTGCGATGGCCAATCGCTGGCGCTGACCACCGCTCAGCGTGATACCGCGCTCACCGATCACGGTGTCGTACCCCTGCTGAAATCGCTCAACGCTTGCGTGGATGGCGGCGTCTTCTGCGGCGGAGACCACCCCCTCGTGAGTGAGATCTGCGCGGGCCATCCGAACGTTGTCGCGAACGCTGCGGCTGTAGATGAACGGAGGCTGGAGCACGCTTGCCGTGCGCGCACGCACCAACCGTCGGTCGAGTTCAGTGAATGGAGTGCCGCCCTTGGTGATGCGCCCCGAAGTGGGTTCATAGAAGCGCTGCAAGAGTGCGGCCAGTGTGCTCTTGCCGCTGCCCGAGGGGCCCATGAGTGCCACAGTTTCATTGGGGCCGACCGTAAAGCTCACATTCTCGAGCACGGGCTTTCCACCCGCATACGCAAAACTCACCTGTTGGAACTCCACCGCACCCTCGGGCAGCCGTTCCGTGGGCAGGGGGTCTCCGGGCCGCACTTCTTCGGGGCGCGAGTCCAGCACGTCATGTAATCGCTCCAGCGCCACGAGAGCTTTGCCCATGTCGGCCAGCATTCGCCCCAGCATGCGGATGGGCCAGATGTACATGTTGGTTGCAAAGAGAAAGAAGAAGTACTCGCCCGCGTCCAACGTGCCGTGCGCCACGCGCCACAGGCCGACCACCAAGACCAACAGCAGCTGGAGCAAGCAGGTGATATCGCTCAGGCTCCAGAAGCGCGCAAAGGCGTCAAAAAGCGCAATGTCCGCTTGTCGATGCTCCTGATTGCGGGCGCGGAACTCTTCGCGCTCAAATCGCTGCCTGCCGAAAGCGCGCACCACACGTATGCCGGTGATGTTCTCTTGTGCGCGCGCGGTCAGGCGAGCCTCCGCTTCATCCTTCAGCCTGAAACGCCGGCTCACCACGCGAAAGTAAAGCACCGCAAAGGCCACAATCGGCACCACCAACGCAAGGCTCACCGCGGCCATCTGCATGTCCAACGCCAGCATCAACGGCACTGCCAGCAGTACCAGCAGCACCGATCGCCCCATTTCAGCGATCTGATTGGAGAGCAGGTTCTGCACCGTATCCACATCGCTGGTGCAGCGCTGCAGCAAATCACCACTCTCGGCTTGATCAAAGTAGGCCACTGGCAGGCGGATCAAGTGCGCGTGAACGCGCTCGCGCAGGCGTCGAGCACTCCGCTGACTTGCGCGGGCAGTCATCCAGCCGCGCACCACGCTCAGGCACGCGGCCAACACCGCCGCTGCAGCGATCACCAGCGCGGCTACCCACAGGTGTGCGCCTAAGAACTCGGGACCTCCAAGCAAGTTCGTCACGTGACGGCTGAGTGCGGGCGCTTCAACGCTTCCCTTGGCAAACACCACATCCATCACGCTCTGCGGAACCAGTGGCACCACGTACTGCAGTGCCGCCACCATGCCCTGAACACCGATTGATGCGGCATACAGGGGTCGATCCCTGCCCAGAACGACCCACAAGTCTGCCAGACGATTGAGCTGGGGTGTGGGGGTGGGAGGCTTGCTGGGTGAATGGCTCACGGCGACGCGAGACCGTAGACGGCACAACTGCCCAGGTCTTCCGCGATTCGCAAGAGCTGGTTGTACTTGGCATTGCGATCGGTGCGTGCGGGTGCGCCAGTCTTAATCTGACCGCAGTTGGTGGCCACAGCCAGATCGGCGATCGTGGTGTCTTCACTTTCGCCACTGCGATGGCTCATCACGGCGCGGAACCCGTTGCGCGTCGCCATGGCCACGGCGTCGAGCGTTTCCGTCAGCGTTCCAATCTGATTGACCTTGAGCAGAATGGCGTTGCACGCCTTCTCTTTCACGGCCCGTTCCAAGAACTTGGGGTTGGTCACCAGCAAATCATCGCCCACCAATTGCACGCGCTCGCCCAGCGCGGCGGTGAGATTGCGCCAGCCTTTCCAATCATCCTCGGCCAGTCCATCTTCTAGGCTGCGGATGGGCCAGGTCTTGCACCATTTTTCCCAAAGCTTGATCATCTCATCGCTGCCCACCACCTTCTTGGGGTCGCTCTTAAAGAAGCAGTACCCGGTTTTCTTGAGCGCCTTCGCCTCATTGGCAAGTTCGCTGGTGGCGGGATCTAGGCAAATGACAATCTGGCGGCCCAGGTCGTAGCCCGCCTTTTTGACTGCTTTGGCGATGAGTTCGCACGCCGCTTCATTGGTGGGCAGATTGGGGGCAAAACCTCCCTCGTCTCCGATGGCGGTGCTCAACCCGTCGTCGTGCAACACCTTCTTCAGAGAGTGATAGATCTCCACGCCAGCGCGCAGGGCATCGGCAAAGTTGTCAAACCCAACCGGCTGCACCATGAACTCCTGAAAGTCCACGCTGTTGTCTGCATGCTTGCCGCCATTCAGAATGTTGAGCATTGGCGCGGGAAGCCGGCGCGCATTCGATCCCCCTAGGTAACGGTAGAGGGGAAGGCGCGACGCGTTGGCCGCGGCGTGCGCCACCGCCATACTGATTCCCAGAATCGCATTGGCGCCCAACGCCGACTTGTTGGGGGTGCCGTCAAAATCAATCATGGAGTGATCCACGGCGGCTTGATCGCGTGCGTCCATACCCAGCACCAACGGTGCCAAGCGCGTGTTCACATTCCCGACCGCCTTTGAGACTCCTTTGCCCATCCACTGCTTTTTGTTGCCATCGCGTAGCTCCACAGCCTCGTGCTCGCCAGTCGACGCGCCGCTCGGCACGATGGCTCGCCCCACGGCGCCACCTTCGAGTGCCGCTTCGCACTCGAGAGTGGGGTTACCTCGGGAGTCGAGCACTTGGCGCGCGTGAACGGAAGCAATCTCAAACATGGCGGGTTTCCAGCAGAAAGAAAGGAGCCTTTGCCCACCTGTGGCAGGCATTCAAGGAAGCCGCGCAGGATACGAAACCACGAGGCTTCTGTGGTGCAGCGCCGCGGCGTGCATTACGCGTGTTGGCCTTCCAGCGCAGCCACCACCTCGCGCACCACCCAACTCATGGCGTCGGTCGCTGCGCGTGTCCGGGAAGCCAAGTGTGGAGCCAATCGCGCATTGGCCAAACCCAGCAATGGATAAGTGCTGTCAATGGGCTCAGGCTCGTGCACATCAAGCACGGCAACCGTGTGCGGATGGGCGCGCAGATGTGAGGCCAATGCCGAGTTGTCAATCACCATTCCCCGGCAGGTGTTGATAAGGAGCGCGTGAGGCTGCAACTTCTGAAGCAGCGCGTGGCCCACCGCATGGCGATTGGAAGGGCGGCCATCAATGTGCAGCGAGACAACATCGCTTGCGCTAAAGATCGCGTCGGTAGAGACGCATGCGGCGCCCGCGCGAGCGTGCGTGGGAATCTCTACAAGATCCGAGTACGCCACGTGGAAGCCGATCGCCGACGCCACCTGAGCCACCCTGCGGCCGATGCGCCCCATGCCCAGGATCCCCAGACGAAGTTCATTCATCTGGCGAAGGCCCGTGTGTTGTTCGCGCAGCGCGTTCCATTCGGCAAGCGTCACACCATGGTCCAGCGTGCATCGAGGTCGGAGGGCATCGCACAACAGGCAAAGCACATACTCGACCACGGCCTGAGTGTTGGCATCAGGAGTATTCACCACGCGAATCCCGCGCCGAGTGCACTCCTGAAGGTCAATGTTGTCCAACCCCACGCCTGCGCGTCCCACCACCTGCAATGCCGGAAGCAGATCAAGCAATAAAGAGTCAACGCGAGTGTGGGTTCGCACCACCAGTGCCTGCGCCTGCGGTGCCGCGCGGATGAACTCTGGGGTACCGGCCCCGGCACACACCACGTTGGTGCGCTCTGCAAGCCATTCATGTGCGGCATCGGAGAGGGATTCCGCTTGGATCACCGTAGGTCGCGATTCCACCGCCGCAAACTACTCCCAAAATCACGGAGTGGACCGAGAACTTGTGCAAAGTTCCGGACCCTAGCTTGCGCATGGTCCATCGTGCGGCAAGTTTGCGTATCGTCGGGGGTCCCGCTTTCCTTTGGACCCATTCCCAAGATTCACTATGTATTGTGCACCGAGTTTTAGAATTGGAAGAGTTTGTGCGGCCTTGCTCTGCTGCCTCCCGGTCCTGCTGATTGGCGGAGTCGCGAGCGCTGACGAAATTGGATTTCAGGACCTTCTTGATCGCTTGGGTGCCGCTGCACCCACAGGCGCTGGAATTCCCGTTGTGCAGGTTGAGGCTGGAGGCGCGGCCTATTCACCTGACACCACCATTCCTGAGTTCGTGGGCAAGACGTTTAGCGCCATGAGCGGCGCAGCCAGCACAAGTTGGCACGCAACCGAAGTGGCCAAAGCCATGTACGGGTTGGGTACCAGTATGTCCTGGGGGATCACCAATATCTACAACTATGAAGCAGGCAACTGGGCACAGTCGGGATACCTGAAAGTGAATCAAGG
>CAZXGD010000025.1:0-47181 GCA_964640485.1 uncultured Isosphaeraceae bacterium
GGTGTGCGCCTTACCGAGCAGGCTCTTGCAAATCACGGCGGTCTTTGCGCCGTGCGCGCTGGACTCGATGGCCGCACGTAATCCCGCGCCGCCCGCTCCAATCACCACCACATCGTGCTCGGTGACAATGAACTGACTGTCGCTACTTGCGTGTGCGCTCACCCGATGATCCTCCAGTCAGTCCAAATGCCCATCGAACAGAGACGCACATACACGTCTGAGAAGCCCACCCAGATCAGGCTCATCCACGCAAACTGCATGTGCCGGGCATTCAGCCAGCTCACGCGCTTGTACCCCTCCTGGCGGAACTTGCTCGTGCAACTCAGGCAATCATGCTTGCCGCCCATGAAGTGGCGCCAGCAGTGGCAGCCAAAGGTGTAACCGGAAAGAAAGACCACGTTCATCACCAGCACGAGCGATCCCACGCTGACGCCAAAGTGATTGGTGCCATCGGCTGCCGTGTACCAAAGGCCTGCCCATGCGTCCCAAGCCAGAATAAAGATGAACACAATGGCTACGTAGAGCGCGTAGCGGTGCACGTTTTGCAAAATCAGCGGCAACTTTTCTTCGCCGCGATACTTGGTTCCGCGGAACCCCGGCTCGCCAACGCTGCACGACACCGGATCGCCCCAGAATGCCTTGTAGTAGGCGCCGCGGTAGTAGTAGCAAGTGAACCGGAACAGTCCGGGGAAGGGCAGGATGAGAAGTGCCGGAGAGAAGATCATCCATGCTGGCCACCACGCGGGCACGGGGCCAAGCCATGCATGGCCAGAAGTCATTCCTGCCGCGTCCCAAATGACCGGTGAATAGAAGGGGGACAGCAGGTGCTGTTGGCCCACTTGCCCCGGGCCACCTAGAAAGTAGTGCGCCCCTTGGAAGGCCGCCCAGGTGGAATACAGAATGAACGCCATGAAACCGGCAAACACCACCGCCGGCTGGATCCACCAATAGTCTTTGCGATTGGTCTGAAGGAACGCGGGAGCCTGCGGAAGTGGGAGCGGCGCGCGGGACATAGGTAGTTGGGCGATTATACAAGTGGACCGATCACAAGGGGGCGGCGTGAGAGCCGTACCATTCAAGAATGGCCTCTCTGCGGCTGGGTTCTGGACGAGTTCATGCCCTCACTCCGCGTGTAGTCCGGTACACACGCGTGTTTTTCTTGGGGGTGGCAAGCGTGCTGGCGTGCATTGGCGCCTTCTTTGTGGTGATGGGCACAAGGGAGTGGGTGCTCGCGAGCCAAAGCACTGAGTGGCCCAGCACCAGTGGCATCGTGTTGGAAAGTGTTGTTCGTACATCCCGCCATGCAAGTACCGGCCGCAGTGGGCGGATTGGGTCCAGCGCTGTCTCCCACAACGCGCATGTTCGCTATCGCTATCAGGTTGATGGAGTTGACTATGAAAGCGACCGCCTCTCCTATAGGGTGAAAGGAGAGGGAGAATCGGGCGCGCGGAGCGTAGCGCAGCGCTATCCGGCCGATTCCACGGTGACGGTCTATTACAACCCCGCTGCGCCCGGAACGAGTGTGCTTGAAACCGGATGGGATTGGTACAGCGTCATTCCAGTGGGAGTGGGGGTCTTTGCCGTGGCGTTTTGCGCCTTCTTTAGTTGGATGGTGCTGCGCGTCACAAGACGCATGATGGGAATGCTGGGGGTTACAGCGACCCCAGAGAGCTAGCATGGCCCACATGATCAGGCCGCTGACTTTGAGCGCGCTGGTGTGCGTATGCGCGTCGTTCGGTGCGGGCCCGCCGCCATCCGCCAGTGGGGCACCGCCCAAGAATCTCGCGCCGGTTTCCGCGAGTGCGACCGCCGAAGCGTTGGAGGCCATTCGTGCCAAGAATGCATGTGTGGGGCTGGTGGCTGGATGTGTCAACCGCGACGGCACCGTTGAAAGCCTGGATGCCGTTGGAGTTCGCAAGGCGGGCGAGACTTCTCCTCTCTTGACAAGTGATCGCATGCATCTGGGCTCGTGCACCAAAGCCATGACGGCCACGCTGGCAGCGGTCTTGGTGTCCGATGGCACGCTCAAGTGGGCGAGCACTGTGGGTGATGTGCTGGGTAAGGTCACTCCGACAATCGACGCAGGTTGGCGCAATGTCACGCTGGAGCAACTGCTGCGCCATCGTGGAGGTGCTCCCGCGGCGGCAAACTCTGCGGATTGGAGTGCTGCATGGCAGTGCACAGACTCCCCTGAGAAATGCCGACAAGCGTTCGTGAATGCCTTGCTCTCGCGGCCGCCCGCACAGACACCGGGTACACACGCGTACTCCAACCAGGGCTATGCGCTTGCCGGGCACATGTGTGAGGTGGCAGCGGGCGAGCCCTACGAAGCGCTGCTGGTGAAGCGCGTGTTTCAACCGTTGGGCTTGACGAATGCAGGATTCGGCCAGCCATCCAAGTCTGATCCCAACTCTCCGGTGGGCCATGCGGCTGATGGCAAGGTGAACGACACGGACAATCCCAACGCCATCACACCCGCTGGTCGGGTGCACATGCCGTTGGCTGACTGGATGAAGTTTGTGGCGTTTCACTTGGGAGGCACTCCTCCCGCCGCGTTGCGCGGAGCGGCCACACAATTGGGCGCGCTTCACAAGATCAACGATCAGGCCCCGAGGGAGGCGATGGGTTGGTTTAGCGCGAATCGTGATTGGGGTGGAGCCGTGCTCACACACAGCGGATCCAACACGGTGTGGTATTGCACCGTGTGGATGGCGCCCGAACGCGGCTTTGCGATTGTGGCTGCGGCGAATCAAGGCGGCAGCGCGGGCTCCAAGTCGTGCGATGAAGCGTGCGCCGCCATGATTCAGGCTCGCATGCAACGCGAGGTTGCCAAGGTGTTAGAACGAGAGCGCGCCACCAAACAGTGAGCGTTTACCTGTCGGCGCGAGGCATGTGTTCAGGAAACACCGCCGCGATGTCGATTCCCGGCCGATGCTGTTGCAGAATGGGCGCAAGCACGTTGCGATAGTCGGTCGTCACCGGCACGTCTCCCGGCCCCACGAGATTGTCCGGCGCCAAACTGCTCCATCCGGCATACACCCCACCCGGGATAATCACTTCCGCCGTTGGAAGGTGCTGGTCAATCACGAACATTGCCGAACCTGCACCATGATCTGTGCCAAAGCTGGTGTTCTCTGCCACTCGCCGGCCAAACTCTGTCATGCACACCACGGTCACGCGTTCGCGCGCGCTGCCGAGATCCTTCCAAAAGGCACTGATGCCCTCCGCCAATTCTTGCATCAACGCGCCAATCGCTTGCCCTTGCACGAAGTGCGTATCCCAGCCCAAGCCGCCACCCACCATGTCGATCGTTGTGGCCACCATGCCAAGGTCAGCCTTGACAAGTCGCGCGATCTCGCGCATTCCCCGGCCAAATGCTGACGCCGGATAGCGAGCGCCGTGCTCAGGTTGAGCAGGATCCGCCCGCATCTGTCGCAAGGAATTCACGGCCTCCAGGGTGCTGCGCCCGGCAACGCCCAAGGGCCCCTGTTCGCCGGCATAGAGCATGGCTAGGCGTTCCACAAAGTTTGCGTTGGCGTCCAGACCAAAGTCACGCACGGTTTGAATGACAGCGCCACCGGGCGCCCCTCGCAGTGACTCTGGGCGCGTCGTGCCGATGGCCACCGCCGCTAGCGCACTCTGAGACGCCCCGCGTGCAAGCAGGTATCGCCCCAACCAGCCGCCACCTCGAGTGCCCCCGTGCTCCATGCGATCTTGTGCGTCAAAGTGGGATCGAGTGGTGTCGTCGGACCCGGCGCCATGCACCACGGCCATCGCGCCTTCCCTCAGCATGGGCTCAAGCGCCCTTAGGGCGGGATTCAATCCAAAGCGATCGTCAATTCGAATGGTGTTTTGCGGCCGAACGCTCAGCACGGGGCGCGCACGGTGATACTCGTCGTCACCGATGGCGGGTACAAGTGTCAAGCCATCAGCACCCCCACGAAGAAAGATCACCACCAACGTGCGTTTCGCTTGGCCAGGCGCTTCCATGAGATCGTTTCGCCAAATGCGCATAGGTGGTTTGGGGTCTGCGGCTAGTGCCACTGAAAAGCGGGTGAGGCCAATGCCAAGGCAATGGCGTCGTTCCCTGCACCGATCGCGTGTTGTTCGTCCAGAGTTGGGGTGCGGCCCAACAGATGGGCTACGAGCGCATGAGAGCTTCCAAAGCGAGCGCGCAGCGCATCGCCGTCGATCCGCGTGCCGGGCACCGTGCCCTGCACGAGTTGCGCCGCAAGAGTCCAGCGCCAAAGCAACGTGCCGAGCCAGGGTGCGGACTCCATTGGGTATCCATCGGGAGTGGGGTACTGAAAGGGCGCGTGCCCCATGCGCTCTAGGTGATCGATCAGCGCGGCACCGCAGTCGCTTTGCGCGTCTGTGCCGCGCAGAGCAGAAACCGCGAAATGCATCGGCCGCTTGAGGAGAGTTCCGCGAGACTGCAAGAACTCTTGGCTGGCAAAGAGCGTTGCCAACGTGGGCCTGATCTCTCCGCGATGTTCCAAAAACGCAGAGGCCACCAGATTCACAATGCCTTCCGGCGCAGGTTCTGCCACGAACACTGCACACAATCGTCGTGCGACGTGTCGGGCGGTGGAGGGGTGAGCACAAAGAATGTCCAACAGCCGATCTGTGTCTTGAGGGCCGCCGCCCGCAGGGATGGTGACACCCAACACCTCCTTGGCACCGTCGTCGTGTCGGCGCTGGTCAAACGCCACGCGCGCCGTAAAGAATCGCCGCCAGTCGTGCGTAAAGGTCCATCCGCTCAGGCAGCGAGCTGCTTCCATGACATCGCGCTGTGTGTAGCCGCCATCCACCCCTAGCGTGTGCAACTCCAACAGTTCGCGTGCGTGATTCTCGTTGGGGCGATCGTCTGGGTGCATCACGCGATTGTCTTGGCCGTCCAGTGAAATGAGCATCGCGGGGCTGTGAAGGCTGGCACTCAGCAGTTGGCGAAAGTTGCCCATGGCGTACGGGCGAATCGTCTCTCGGTCGTCGGCCAGCTTCATCCAGCGGCACTCCCCCTTGGTGAGCCCGATGTTGAAGTGATCTGTCCAAACCTCCACCATGATTTCATAAAGTTGTCGCTTGGAGTGCACCGCTCTCAAGAGCCGCGCACGCGCAAGGTCCAGCGCCAATTGCTCAGGGGAATACTCATAGAGCTCCCCCCGAGGTTGGGCCAGCGATTCGATTTCGTCCACACGCCACTGGCATCGGCGGTCGTCGATGGAATCGGGGTGCAGTTGTTGATGCACCCACGCAGGGCCGCCCACTGCTTCAACAATGGCGCGATCTTCTGGGCGCGCGCCCCACGTTAATCGGTTCAAAAGGTGCGTGGTCTCGTCGATGCCGTCGCTGTGTGGTGGCCGCGCGGGGTGCGACTCGTCAGGCAGCACCAGCGATGCCAATCGTTCGCTCGCTTGATCGCACCCTGATAGGCCGAGCATCCAACCCGCAAGTCCGGCGCTTCCCGCGGCAAGAAAAAACTCACGACGGGAATGCATGGAACGGTGGCTCCGTGGTTGGCTCCGGGCTCGGCACCGAAGGTGCGCCGGGTCGCCAGCCCACGACGAGGCATGCGACTCCAGTCGCAAGAGTGAGCGGAAGCATGAAGAACCACCCGATGAGCGGAAGCACCCACGTGAGAGCGATAAACCCTCCGCCCCTTGCCACACGTTGCCATCCATCGCCCCGTTGGCCCACATGCTGCGCCACTGCCGCACCGCCCAACAAGCCAAGCAGGATCCACGTGAGCCCGATGAGTGCTCCCAACGAAGCCAGCGGACCACCCAATTGCAGCAGCACAATCGACGCCACCACCCAAGGCACGCTCAATGCAAGGCCAATGAGGACCGTTCGCACCGGCCGCGCCGCCAATCGTTGGGCGCCGCGCTGCGTGATGTTGGGAAGCATGGCCGCTCCCACCGAGAAGTAGGCCATGGCGGCAAGAATCACCCCAACGTGTACAAACACGGCGACCCAAACATTGGCGGTTGTAAGCATGGGATGTTCTCGGCGTGCGCCGACTTACTCCTCGGTGGTCTTGGCGCTGGCGCTGCGAAGAGCCGCCGGTACGCCGGGCAAACCCTCAGCGCCTGTGGGAACGGTGATGGATGAACCTGCGAAATCCGCGCCAATGGGTTCGGCGCGACCACCCAAGTGCTTGGCCAGGAACGCCTCAGTGACGGCGAAGAAGCTCATCCGATTCTCTGGGCGGGCAAAGCCATGCCCCTCATCGGGATACACCACGTAAGTGACAGGAATGCCCTTCTTGGTCATGGCATTCACAATCTGCTCCGCCTCAGTGAACTTCACTCGAGGATCGTTGTACCCCTGGCCAATCAAGAGTGGCCTCTTGATGTTGTCCACATACGTGAGCGGGCTGCACTGGTCAAGAAACTTGCGCCCCTCCGCGGTGGAGTCATCCCCCACGCGGCTGGTGAACATCGACTTGATGGGCCCCCAGTAGGGCGGAATAGTGCTCAACAGCGTGTTCAGATTGGATGGCCCAACGATGTCCACGCCGCACGCAAACACTTCCGGAGTCAGGGTGACACCCACAAGCGTGGCATACCCACCGTAGGAACCGCCATAGATGGCGACCTTGTCCTTGTCTGCGATGCCTTCCTTCACAGCCCAGTTCACAGCGTCAATCAGGTCGTCATGCATCTTGCGCGACCACTCGCGATTGCCGGCGTTGATGAAGTCCTTGCCAAAACCTGTGGAGCTTCGGAAGTTCACTTGAAGGCACGCGTAGCCGCGATTGGCCAGCCATTGCGCTTCGGGATCAAGCCCCCAGGAGTCGCGCCCCCAGGGCCCACCGTGCACGTTGAGCACTAGCGGTACAGGGCGCTCAGGCTTGCCTTGCGCATTGGGCTGGCATTCCGCGGGCAGCGTCAGGTAGCTCACCAAGTCATGCCCATCACGGCTCTTGATGATCACTGGCTTCATGGGCTGAAGTGGCTGAGTCTCGAGCGCCTTCTTGGTGCTAAAGGCAAACGTGGCCTTCTTGGCAGGACGGTTGTAAATGAATGAACGCGCCGGACCTGCATCCTGTGAATACGCCACCACCCATGTCTTGTCGTCAAGCGACCGCGAGGTGACGTCGATGTCGCCGGAAGTCACGGAACGCAAATAGTCCAGATCAGCTTGGATGGACTTGTCCAAAACAGTCCACTCGTTGCGAAGGTAGTCAAAGCTCACCGCCTGAACCGTCTTCTCTGTGGGGTGAATCATGGCGCCGCCAGCATCGGCCTTGGCATTCTCAGCCAGAACGGTTGATTTGCCCGTGGCCATATCGGTGCTCACCATGGCACCGGTGTTGCGTCCACGCGAGTCAAGCATGTAGATGGCGGTGCCGTCCTTGTTGAACCCAAAGGGCTGCGTGGTCATCGCATCCTCTTGCGTGATTTGCAGGAATGGCGTCCACGTCATGGTGAGTGGGGAACCAGGTGCGGCCGAGACCACTGTGCCTTTGAAGTGGTCTGCACCCCCAGACTGGTTCATCTTCATGGCCATGCGCACGTTGAAATCATCATCCAACAGAAAGCCCGCGTACTCGTCATTCTGCAGCATGAGAGTCATCTTGCCCGTGCGCAGATCCAGCCGGTAGAGGTCATGGAACGTGGGATTGCGATTGTTGAGACTAATGATCACTTCATTGGGAAACTTGTGGCTGGTGGCGTCAACCTGCGCCGTCGGGCGCAGTGGCTTGCCGGTGGGCAGCATGATTGGCTTGCCGTCGGGGCCCAGAATCTGGTCAAAGGGGGTGAGATCGGTCACCTTGCCCGTGGGCAGATTCACGCGATAGACCTTCCAGTTTTCATCGCCGCCCACATCTTGCATGTAAAGCAGGTCGTCGTTGTTGTAAGTCCAGAAGAACTGGCGGATGCCACGGCTGGTGTCCTTGGTCACCGGCTTGGCTGCGGCCAGGTCGTTGGTGGGGGCGACCCACACGTTGAGAACACCGTTGTCGGGTGCGAGGAATGCCACCCGCTCACCATTGGGAGAAAGCGTCAAACGCGATTTCTCTGGATTGCCAAAGAGCACTGTGCGAGGAATGATCGGCGGAGGTCCCTGAGTTGTGGTCATGGCTGGCGCAGTAGTGGAAAGCGTGATCGCTGAAGCGGCAACGGCGAAAAGGCATGTCAATGTGGTCTTCATCGTGAGCTCCTCTTGGGGCAGTATCGCATGAAAGGCGGTTGAACCCGGGCAGTAGTGTAACACATACAGTAGTGAGTGCAATGGGCTACTGGCAGATTTGTTCGCAATGGCTCTTCGCCCTCAGATGGGTGCCAAACCGCTCACGCCACCCATTCCGGGGCAGAGGTAAATCCCGGCTTTGGTGCATCCTGAGACCGTTCTGGCCATACTCTCCCCACCCGTCATGTCAGACACCGCCGCACAATCCATAGCGCTTTCACTGGGCATCAGCGCCTTGGTGACGGTGGCGTGTCGGCGGATCAAGATTCCGGCGCTGCTGCCCCTGTTGGCGGTGGGTTTGGCGCTGGGAACGTCTGGTCTGGATGTGGTGAGTGCAGCATCGTTGGGCACGGCTCTCACGGGCTTTATTACGGTGGCCATCGGGCTGCTCATCTTTGAGGGGGCACTCCATCTCAATGCCAAGGAGCTTGGGCGAGCACCCCGGGCCGTGTGGGGTCTTCTCACCATTGGCGCAATCATCACGTGGGCGGGAGCATCCGCGGCTGCGCACTATGTGCTGCTCATGTCTTGGCCCATCTCCGTGCTATTGGGTGCTGCGCTCATCGTCACCGGGCCCACGGTGGTGCAACCGATTCTTCGATTGGTGCGAGTCTCGCCTCGGCTTCACTCCGCGCTCGCGGCCGAAGCGGTGTTAATCGACCCCATTGGCGTGGTGGCCACCATCGCAACCTTGGAAGTGTTGCGCCTTTACATTCTGAGCGGACCTCAGCTCAGTCTTGCCAGCGAGGGGCTCTGGCTTTTTGCCAAGCCGCTGGTGGGCGGCGCCGGGGTGGGCGTGCTCATGGGACTGGTGGGCTATTGGCTGCTCAAGATGCTGGGTCGTGCTGGAAAGCCGGATTCGCAGATGCTCAACTTGGTGGCGGTGGGCGTGTGCATGACGTGCGTGGGCCTGGGGGAAGTCATGACACCCGAAGCCGGGCTCGCGGCGGTGACCATTTGCGGAGTGGTCATGGCGCGCGCGGGAGGTCTGGGAATCACAGAGCTTCGATCGTTCAAGGAATTGCTGGCGGTGATACTGGTGGGAACGCTCTTTGTGCTCTTGGCATCGCGATTTGACGTGGCCGAGCTCAGCACGCTCAGTTGGCGTGAAGGCGCGTTTGTCTTGATTCTTCTCTTTGTGGTCCGCCCGGTTGCGGTGTGGCTCTCAACCTGGAGGTCCAAACTTGCCTTTGGCGAACGGGTGTTTGCGGGAACGTTCGCCCCACGGGGCATCGTCGCGCTTTCGGTGATGGCAGTGGCATCGGCGGAACTTGGCCATGTGCTCAACGGCATTGATGCGCCTCCGTCCAGCGCCGCGCTTGATCGATTGATTGATGACTCCGGGCGCCTCGAGCTCATTATGTTTGTGGTCATTGCAGGCACCGTGCTGCTGGCCAGCACCTACTCGCCGCTTGTGGCGTGGCTTCTGCGTGTTCGGGCGGGCGAGGGTTCTGGCGTGCTCTTGATTGGTGGACATCCACTGAGCGTGGGACTGGCCAAAGTGCTGACCGCCCACGGCTTGGAGGCGCGCATCATTGACAGCAATGAACCACGTGTGTCGCGAGCGCTCAAGAGTCAAGTTGACGCGCTGCTTGGCGATGCCACAGACTCTCGTTGGATGGATGATGTCGGTGCGCCACACGGCACCGGCTGGGTCATCGCGTGGACTGGCAATCACGATGTGGACCAAATGGTGGCGCGATGGTCAGATGATCGATTGGGCGTTGGCCGCGTGGGAATCTGGTCGAGCAAGCCCGCACGAGGTCCGTTGGAGCGCGCCGATATGAGCGGGGGGGAATCGATTACGGAGTGGTCGGACCGGCCAGAACTGGGTGGCGCATCGGTGGCGCAGGCCGAAGATCCTTCCAAACTGCGAAGAGTGCTGGGCTGGATTCAGGATGAACGATTTCAGCTCAATCTTCCCCGCGCAAAGATTCCTGCGGCAAACGGCAAGATTGTGTTCGTGGGTTTGGCTGCGGCGCCCGGCCCTGCCTAGAGCGTGCGGTAAAGTGTGCGTCCCCCAACCGCCACGAGCGGTGGGCACGATTCATGGCGCACCAGATTCCAGACTATTTTGCAGGCGTACACAAGCGCGTTCGGCCCATTGATGCTGCGGCCGCGCCGTTTGCAAACTTCATGAAGAACGAGGTGGCCGGCGGAGTTGTGCTCATGGTCAGCTCTCTGGTGGCTTTAGTGCTGGCCAACAGCGTGTGGGGCCACGGATTTCATGAATTCTGGACGGGGTCCAAGCTCTCGTTGGTGATGGGGGACTGGACGTTTCCGCCCGCGCCACACGCGGGGCACATGGAGTGGTGGGTGAACGATGCACTCATGGCGGCGTTTTTCTTTGTCATCGGCCTCGAGATCAAGCGAGAGTTTCTCTCGGGCGAGTTGCGAGAGCCGCGCAAGGCGGCGTTGCCGCTGATTGCCGCAGTGGGCGGCATGGCGGTTCCGGGCATCATCTTTGCAGCCCTGAATTGGGGGCAGGAAAGCATGCGCGGCTGGGCCATTCCCACAGCCACGGACATCGCCTTTGCGTTGGGGGTGCTGGCGCTTCTGGGGAAACGAATTCCACCCGCGCTGCGCGTGTTCTTAGTGACGCTTGCCATTGCTGATGACTTGGGTGCGCTGGTGATCATTGCGCTCTTCTATACCAGTCCTGATCGTTTGAGCATCCCCATGCTCATGATGGCGTTTGCTGCGATGGGCCTGATGGGAGGCATGAACTTGGTGGGTATTCGGCGGTGGTGGTTGTATCTCGTGGTGGGACTGGTGCTTTGGTACTTTGTGCTTGAGTCGGGGCTGCATCCAACTATCGCCGGCGTCATGGGTGCGTTAACCATTCCGGTGTGGACCAAGATTGACGGCAAGGAGTTCACGAGCCAAACCCGCAGGTTGGCGGACGAGTTTGATCAGCATCCTGGAGAAGAGCGGGAGGGGCTGGGCGGCATGATCGTCACCAGCCCAGTACAGCAGGGTGTCCTGGGTGCCATGGAACGCCTGACGGAAGCGGCGCAGACACCGTTGCAGCGGCTTGAGAAGGGAATGGTGCCACTCGCCGCGTTCCTGGTGGTCCCCGTTTTTGCGTTGGCCAATGCGGGCGTCTCGGTCGGTGACGTCGGCAGCCGTGCGTTGACTGACTCAGTGGCGTGGGGCATCGTGCTGGGGCTCGTCATCGGTAAGGCCGTCGGAATCTTTGGAGCGTCCTTGTTAGCCGTAAAGCTGGGAATTTGCGCCCTTCCGGCGGGTGTGTCGTGGCGCCACCTCTTTGGAGCGGCGCTCTTGGGTGGAATCGGATTCACGATGTCATTGTTCATCGCACATTTGGCGTTTGGTCACTCTGAGCGACTTGAAGTGGCCAAGTTGGCGGTGCTGAGTGGCTCGGCGCTGGCCGCAGTTCTGGGCGCAGGGGTACTGATGACCTGCAAGCCAGTCGCAGTGAAGGACCATTGATCACACCCATGCTCACTCTTGCGCTGTCGGTGGCCGCCGTTCCTGATCCATCACACGTGGTGCATTCTGCCGGTGGCGGCGTGGCGTGGTTGTACGCGGGGTTTGTGCTGTTGGTGCTGACCTTCTTAGCACTCGATCTCGGCGTCTTCCACCGAACTGCCCACGCGGTGACCATGAAGGAAGCGGGGCGATGGACCGCCATCTGGGTGAGTTGCGCGCTGTTGTTCACGCTGGGCGTGTACTTCATTTATGAGCATCACTGGCTTGACGTTGGAGTGCAGGTTCGCCAATTGGGCGGGGCCGCACGCGATGTGGGCGGGTGGGAAGCGGCGCAGCTCTTTCTTACCGGGTACATCATTGAGTACTCACTCTCGATGGACAATGTCTTTGTCATCGCGATGATTTTCTCATACTTCGGCACACCCGCCAGGTTTCAGCACCGCGTGCTGTTCTGGGGCATCTTGGGTGCGCTTGCCATGCGCGGAGTCATGATCGCGTCGGGGGCAGCCCTCATTGCCAGCTTCTCCTGGATCATCTACGTGTTTGGCGGATTCCTCATTCTTACTGCACTTAAAATGGCGGTGAGCAAGCACGACGCCGTCGATCCCGAGAAAAATTTTGTGGTGCGACTCGTGAGACGGCTCATTCCGGTGTCGCCCAATTACGATGGCCAGAAGTTCTTTACGGTGGTCGATGGGCGCAAGGCCGCCACGCCCTTGTTTCTGGCGCTCGTGGTGGTGGAGTTCACCGACGTGATTTTTGCGGTGGATTCGGTGCCTGCCATCTTTGCCATTACCGCTGACCCGTTCTTGGTGTTCACCAGCAACGTCTTTGCCATCATGGGTCTGCGTTCGCTCTACTTTTTGCTTGCCAATCTCATTGATCGATTCAGGTATCTCAAGCCCGCGCTCATCGGCGTGCTGTTGTTTGTGGGAATCAAAATGATGCTGGTTCACACCTCGTGGAAAATTCCTTCGGGCACTGCATTAATCGTGGTGCTCTCCATTCTCGCAACCGGCGTGCTGGCCTCCATGATGCGCCCCGTGAGCAAGGCATGATCTCATGAAGCACTACTCCTCTATGGTTGTTGGTGTTGACTTCACACCGTGCTCCGGTGTAGCGCTTGCGCAGGCCATTCGTCTGGCCAGGGGCACGGCAGGGCAGGTGCACGTTGTGCATGTCATTGACACCTTGGTTGTCGCGGACATGGAAGAAGCGCTCTCGCAGCTCCAGCGCGAGATTCGCGAAAGCCTCGTGGCCGCGGCTCAGGCGGAGTGGCAGGTGTTCCGAGAGTCCGTTCCGGGCGCACAGAATCTTTCGCTGGAGGTGCTCATCAACAATCGGACGGTGGGCATTCTGCAGTCGTTGCGTCAGCAGGCGGCTCCTTTGCTGGTGCTGGGCGCCTTTGGTGAGGCGGCGCCCGACGTTGGAGTTGGCACCGTGGCCACATCGTGTGTTCGCAAGTGCGCCGCAGACGTGCTTCTTGTGCGCGATTCCCAGGGCGGCACGGCCCCGTTCAGGTGCGTGGTCGTTGGCGTGGACTTTTCGCCGACCTCTCGGCGCGCTCTGGAGCGGGCGGCCATGCTCGCACAGGTCGAAGGGGCGGTGCTTCATGTGCTTCACGTGTATCAGGTGCCATGGACGGGCTTGGCCCACAAGGTGATGCACGCTCAAGGCGCAGGTGCGCCGGAATCGCCTTCTCTGAACCAAGAACATCGCGCCAGTGTGGAGCGAAAGCTGGCCGAGTTCTGCCAACCGGTGCTGGCGCAGCACCCATCGCTTGGCACGCATCTCACATTGTTTGACTACACCGGCCACCGATCCGGCGTGGTTGAGTTTGCTGCGACGGTCGAGGCAGATCTCATCGTGCTAGGAACGCGAGGGCGATCGAATGTGAGAGACATGATTCTGGGGTCCACTGCAGAAAAGGCGTTGGAGCAATCACGCTGCTCTGTCTTGGCGGTGTCTGCAGCGATTGAGGGTGGAGACACGGGTCAGTCTGGTTAGCTCGGAAGTTCTCATGCTCATTGCCGTCTATTCCGACAAGCCGTATGAGCGACCGTTCTTAAATCGAGCGGCGCAGGTCTCTGGGCACCAATTGAAGTACATGGGGGTGCGGCTTACTGCGGAGACCGCCGCGCTCTCCGCAGGTGCGCCCGCCGTAGCCATCTTTGCCAACGATGACGCCTCCGCCCCTGTGCTTAAGTCGCTCGCATCGCAAGGCACGACGTTGCTTGCGCTCCGTTCAGCAGGTTTCAATCACGTTGATGTGGCGCAGGCGGATGCTCTGGGGCTCACGGTGCTCCGCGTACCAGCGTATTCCCCGTACTCCATTGCGGAGCACACTGTTGGGCTCATGCTCACACTCAATCGCAAGTTTCATCGGGCGTATGCGCGGGTGCGCGAGCAGAACTTTGCGCTCGATGGGCTCATGGGCTTTGACATGCACGGTCGAACGGCCGGGGTCGTAGGCACCGGAAAAATCGGGGAGATCGTGTGCAAGATCCTCACAGGCTTTGGCTGCACGGTGGTGGCATTCGATCCCACTGTGAATCCGGAGTGCACAGCCATGGGGGTGCGCTATCTGCCGCTCTCGGAGCTGTACGCAACGTCAGACATCATCACGTTGCATTGCCCGCTCACGCCGCAGACTCGGCACATGATTGATTCCGCCTCACTGGCGTTGACCAAGCGCGGCGTCATGCTCATCAACACCAGCCGAGGTGCAGTGGTGGACACTGCGGCCCTCATCAGTGCCCTCAAACGGGGACACATGGGCTCCGTGGGGCTGGATGTGTATGAAGAAGAAGCGGATCTGTTCTTTCAGGATTTGTCAGAGCAGGTCATTCAAGACGATGTGTTTGTGCGCTTGCTCTCGTTTCCTAATGTGCTCATCACGGCACATCAAGGCTTCTTCACCCATGAAGCGGTGACCGCGATCGCAGAAACCACCGTCGGCAATGTGACTGACTTTCAGCGCGGGGCGGTGAAGACACAGAATCAAGTGACACAGAAGCTCATCGTGCCTGCGGGCCGGGCGCCATAGAGGCATGAGGGAGTCACCCGACGCGCAGCGGTGGTGGTCCCAGCCGGCAGCGGATGTGGCGCGTGCGCTCGATTCCGATCCCAGCCGGGGACTCTCCGCGTCCCTTGCCGCATCGCGGCTGGCGCAGCTTGGTCCCAACACCATCACGGTGAGGCGTGGTCGTCCTTGGTGGTGGATGCTGCTCCTTCAGTTCTATGCGCCGCTCGTCATCATTTTGATCGCCGCGGTCGCAGTCACTGCGTGGCTGGGGGAGTGGGTGGACAGTGGAGTCATTGCGGGTGTGGTTGTGGCCAATGCGGTCATCGGATTTGTGCAGGAACTTCGGGCGGTCAAAGCGATTGATGCGCTTGCGCGATCCATGAAGATTCAGGCGACGGTCGTGCGCGATGGTTCTCCCTTCCGGGTAGGAGCGGAAACCTTGGTGGTGGGCGACTTGATCCGATTGGAGCCCGGCGACAAGGTGCCCGCTGATCTTCGGCTTGTGGAGGTGCACGAGCTGCAGGTGGACGAGTCCACGCTCACTGGTGAGTCACTCTCGGTGTCCAAGACCGTAGAGGTGCTGGATGCCACACTGAGGTTGCCCGACCGCAAGAACATGTGCTTTGCGGGCTCGTTGACCACGCGCGGTACCGCCGAAGGCATCGTGGTAGCCACCGCCGATGCCACTGAGGTAGGCCGAATCAGCCGAATGATTTCCACGGCACAGGAGATTGCTACGCCTCTCGCGCGAAAGATTGCTTCATTCAGTCACATGCTGCTGTGGGTGATTGTGGTGGTTGCGGCGTTGGCCTTTTGCGTGGGTGTGTGGCGCGGTCACCCGCCAGCGGAAATGTTCATGACGGCGGTGGCTATCGCCGTGGGTGCCATTCCCGAAGGGCTGCCGGCGGCCGTCACCATCATGTTGGCAGTGGGTGTTTCTCGCATGGCTGCCCGCAAAGCAATCATTCGCAGACTGCCAGCGGTTGAAGCATTGGGGAGCACCACCATCATCTGCTCTGACAAGACCGGCACGCTGACGCAGAACCAAATGACGGTACGCGCTGCGTGTATGGCTCGGCAAGAGTTTGAGTTCACGGGTGCTGGCTACCACCCGGCCGGAGACGTGCGATGCGAAAACGAATCGGCGTCCCACGACAGGCTTCCGGGGCTCGCGAATCTGCTGGCGTGTGGGGCCCTCTGCAACGATGCCACGGTGAGGGAGCGTGAAGGCACGTGGGAGGCGCACGGGGATCCCACCGAGGCCGCATTGGTTGTGGCTGCGGGCAAGCTT
The DNA here is from genome assembly GCA_964640485.1 of uncultured Isosphaeraceae bacterium. GTDB lineage: Bacteria > Planctomycetota > Phycisphaerae > Phycisphaerales > SM1A02 > CAZXGD01. The sequence continues at coordinate 15,966 of CAZXGD010000025.1, forward strand.
CACGGCGCCCCGAGTTCAAGCGCACTTCGGGCAGCACTTCCCCGCGTGGATGTCATTCCGTTTGAGTCTGACCGTATGTACATGGCCACGCTGCATGCCAGTGCAGCCATGCCTGATGCGCCCTGCGTGGTGTACGTCAAAGGATCCGTGGAGCGACTGTCGGCCATGTGCACACTTCAGCAGACCGCGGTTGGCACGGTGCGGCCCTTTGACCTGAATTCCGCCCTTGGGGACGCAACAGAACTGTCTAGACGCGGCTTGCGTGTGCTGGCCTTCGCCAGTGCCGAGGTTCCACGCACGAAAGTAAAGCACCTTCAGCCTTCCATGGTTGAACACGGGCTCACGTGGCTGGGAGTGCAAGGAATGCTTGACCCTCCCAGGGCGGAGGCCATCAATGCCGTGGCAGTGTGTCAACGGGCAGGAATCCAAGTCAAAATGATCACCGGTGATCATGCGTTGACGGCTGCAGCCATCGCGCAGATGATCGGCATTCGCCAGAGTGTGTCAGAAGGGCAAGGGGCGCTCAGCGGTGCTGATGTCGCGGCGATTTCAGACTCAGATCTACCTGCAATCGCCGAGAGCACCACCGTCTTTGCACGCATGACCCCCGAACAAAAGCTGCGGTTGGTCAAGGCGCTGCAAAGCCGGGGGCATGTGGTGGCGATGACCGGTGATGGTGTAAACGACGCCCCCGCGCTTCGACAAGCGGACATTGGGGTGGCCATGGGTGTGTCTGGAACAGAGGTGGCCAAAGACGCCGCTGATATGGTGCTGGCGGACGACAACTTTGCCACCATTGAAGCCGCTGTGGAGGAAGGCAGATCGGTCTACAGCAGCCTCACCAAGTTCATTGTGTGGACACTTCCCACAAATGGTGGAGAAGCATTTGTCATTGTCGCGGCCACCGTGGCGGGGTGGCCGCTGCCCATTCTGCCAGTTCAGGCCCTCTACATCAACATGATCACGGCCATCCTGCTGGGAATGCCTCTCATCTTTGAAGCCAAGGATGCGGGCATCATGAGCCGCCCCCCCAGAGATCCCAATAGACCGCTGCTCTCATTTGAACTCTTCATGCGTACGGGTCTGGTGAGCCTCTTGCTGTGCGCAGGCGCCATGACCATGTTTCAATGGGAGGTGGGGCGAGGCATGAGCGAGCCGGTGGCGCGAGCGGCCGCGGTGTCGGTGATTGTGGTCGGCGAATGCTTCTACTTGTTGAGCGCCCGCACGTTGTCCCGACCCTTTTGGTCTGTTCCTCTCCTGTCCAACCGGTGGTTGTGGGTAGGCATTGGAACCATGCTCGCGGCGCAAGCGCTGTTTGTCCACGCTCCGCTATTCAATCGACTGTTCCACACCGGTTCGATGGATGCGCAGTCGTGGGTGCGCGTCTTCCTGATGGGAGCGGGGCTATTCCTGATCGTTGAAGTTGAAAAGGCAATTCGGCGTGCCTTGGGAACAACGCGCGCATGGGATGCAGCATGACCGTTGAGGTGTGGCAGCGGCCACCTGCTCGTGCGGGGTTCCCGGTCACTGATCCGTCTGCGCGAACTCCCTACTTGGTCGTGACCGTTACCTTTCCAATCTTTCCGGTGAATCGATTGTTGCCCACCTTGTAGTCGGGGGAAACGTTTGTCTCTGCATCGAGGCCGACGTCCGCCCCCTCATCCGCCGAGAATGCAAACGGTTGAGTCTTGGGGATGCGCTTTTCTGCGACCTTCTTGCCGTCAACCGAAAGGACCGCCATGCCACCCGCACCCGGCGCAGGTGAATCTGGGTTGAACTCGTAGACGATGGTGTGCTTGCCCGGTGCCAACGGCTCCTCTGAACTCATGTTGGTGCGCTCCAGGCTGAACCAGTTGTACTCATGGTGGATTCTGCCCTTCTTCATATAGAGCGTCCAGCCGCCAAAGTATCCGGCTTGAGCGATGATCACGCCTTCTTCGGCAGAGTTTCCAAGTTCGACTTCAGCAGTCACCGAATAGGGAACTCCCTTGACGTTGATGAACGCATTCTCCATCAATCCGGTCATGCCTTCATAGACGGTGAGCGACTTGCGGCCATTCATCAAGTCGGGTCGGCCCGCCAGAGATGGGTTGAACCTTTCCACCCGCCGGTCATCAATCGGCAGGACGTGATTCTCAATGGCTTCTTCTATAAACAGATCCTGCAACTCCTTCAGTTTCTCAGGGAACTTGGCGGCCAGATTGTTGGCCTGGCTGAAGTCCTCATTGACGTTGTACAGCTCCCAGACATCGTCGGTGAGTGCCGGAAGCTTTGGCCCGGTGAGCCAAGGAATGGAGTGGCGCGTGCAGGCCACCCAGCCGTCGTGGTAGATGCCTCGGTTTCCAAACATTTCAAAGTACTGAGTGGTGTGACGGTCCTTGGCCTTGGCGTCATCGGCGCTGTAGAGCATGGACACGCCGTCCATCGGGTGCTGTGTCACGCCGTTCACCATGCGCGGCTCGGGAATGCCGACCGCCTCCAGCACCGTGGGCGCAACATCAATCACGTGTCCAAATTGCGACCGTACTTCTCCCTTGCTACGGATGCCCTTGGGCCAATGCAGCACCATTCCGTTGCGGGTGCCGCCAAAGTGGCTGGCCACCTGCTTGGTCCATTGGAATGGAGTGTTTCCTGCCCATGCCCAGCCGATCGCGTAGTGAGGGAACGTGGTGGGGTCGCCCCAATTCTCAATGTGGTCGATCATCTGATCGGTCTTACCCACGATGCCATTCAGCGCCATCATTTCATTGATGGTTCCTTCGGGGCCGCCCTCTGCGCTCGCTCCGTTGTCACCCACGATGTAGAAGAAGAGGGTGTTGTCTAACTCGCCCATTTGCTCCAAGCGCTCTACCAACCGACCCACTTCATAGTCAGTGTGCGCGGCGAATCCAGCAAAGGTTTCCATTTGTCGTTCAAACAGCCGCTTCTGATCAGCCGTCATGTCGTCCCACGCAGGAATCTCTGCCGGTCGCGGAGTGAGCTTGGCATCGGCGGGTACCACGCCCAGCTTCTTTTGCCGGGCCAAGGTCTCCTCGCGCAACTTGTCCCAGCCCATGGCAAACTGGCCCTTGTACTTTTGAATCCACTCCTTGGGCACATGGTGAGGGGCGTGCGTCGCACCCGGTGCGTAATAGAGATAGAAGGGCTTGTCCGGGGTTAACGCTTGCTGAGCACTTATCCAGTTGATGGCCTGCGTGGTCATGTCCGTGGTGAAGTGATAGCCAGGAGTGTTGGGCGGCTCCACCCGCACAACGCCGTCAAAAAGCCCTGGGTTCCACTGATTGGTTTCTCCCCCAATGAACCCGTAGAACTTGTCGAACCCCGAATGTGTAGGCCACCGGTCAAACGGCCCCGAAACTGAAACCTCCCACGGCGCGGTCTCGTGGTACTTGCCGAACGCCGCGGTGCTGTATCCATTCTGCCTCAGGATTTCCGCCAAGGGGGTGACGCTCAATGGGCGCACGCCGGTATTGCCCGGAAACGCCGTGGCCAATTCCATGATTGCACCGGCGTTGTTCACATGATGGTTGCGACCCGTCAGCAGTGCCACGCGTGTGGGGCTGCACAATGCTGTTGTGTGAAAGCGGTTGTACTTCAGGCCGTTGCCCGCCATTCGCTCAAGCGTTGGCATATGAATCGGGCCACCGAATGCGCTGCTCTGTCCAAAGCCAATGTCGTCAATCAGAACAATCACCACATTGGGCGCGCGCTCCGGCGCCGTCACTTGAAATCGCGGTGGAGCCTTGGCTTTGCGAGCATCCAGTTCGGTGATCGCAGGGAGTGTGGGCCCTTGAATGGGCAACACAGTTCTGTCCAGGGGCGGAGCCTGCGTGGACGCGATGGTGGCTCCCGGAGCAGTGGCGGCAAACAGAGTGCCAGCCAAACCGGCGCAGGCGCTCAGGGCTCCCAAGCAAATGATCAACGATGTTCGTGGTGAAGTCATAGTGGTTCTCAAAGTGGGCGGTGAACTCTACTCGCGCGAGGGCGCATTTTGGAGGCATTCCGGGACTCAGAAAGTGCTGTTCCGTGGGGTCCACTATGGTATTTGCATGTCAACACAGCATGCAGATGCACAGTCCGTCCCCGAGCTCCCAGCGTTTAAGTTTGCGCTGGAGGCGTCGCAAGGCAAAGTGATTGGTAACAGCTACGGCAAGGAGGCCACCGTGGAGCAACTGCCCATATCCACGGGGCTGGCCGGCGTATCCATGCGCATCGAACCGGGCGCCATGCGCGAATTGCACTGGCACGCGACGGCCGCCGAGTGGGCGTTCGTGTTGGAAGGCAGAGTTCGAACCACGGTCATCGATCCGCAGGGCAATGCGGAAGTGAATGACTTTGAACCAGGCGATGTGTGGTACTTCCCTCGGGGCCATGGGCACGTACTGGAGTGTCTTGGCAATCAGCCGTGCAAATTCATTCTGATCTTTGACAACGGGTACTTCAGCGAGTTTGGCACCTTTAGCATCACCGATTGGTTGGGACACATTCCTGCAGCGTTGCTGGCACAAAACACGGGGCTCCCAGAGAGTGCGTTTGCGTCGTTCCCCAAAGGAGAGGTGTACTTTGCACGAGGCGCCGTTCCGCCCGAACCAGCCGCGCTGCCGTTGCGGGGTGCCACCTCCACTCCGCAGACGCATAAGTATCGGTTGCTCAGCCAGAAGCCGCATCGAGTGTTCGATGGTGGACGCGAGTGGCGGGTGGACAGCAGTCACTTTCCTATCGCGCGCACCATCACGGGGGTGGTGCTCGATCTTGACCCGGGTGCTCTGCGAGAATTGCACTGGCATCCCACCGCTGACGAGTGGCAATACGTCGTGCAAGGCACGGTGTCCGTCACGATGTTCGGTTCGCATGGCCGCGTGCGCACCGAGAGTCTCAGCGCAGGCGACGTGGGGTACATCCCGCAGGGATACGGGCATTCCATTCAAAACGTGGGCAAGGCTTCTGCCCGAATCCTCATTGGCTTCAACACCGGTCTCTATCAGGCCATCAATCTTTCACAGTGGCTGGCGGGCAATCCTGTGGACGTGCTTGCAACCAATTTTGGCCAGCCCGCAACGCTGATGAGCTCACTTCCCAAGAGTGAACTCTTTATTGCGCCCCCCCTGTGACTGGAGTGCGGGCGCTAAAGCGGCCCGATGCCTCGCAATTCGTGGACCAGAAGCACGAACCCTGCCCACGCCAATCCGGTGAGCACAGCCACAGCAAAACCAATCCACCGCAACGCGCTCGCGCGGCCTGGCCGTCCTCCTCGGCGCAGCCACCTTGCAAACACGTGAGTGAAGGCCAACACACTCACGGTCCAGACAACGGGTGTGACCATCGCCCACGAGATTGATTGGAACTGTGGAAGTGCCATCAATCCCATACCGATGGCCAGCGTGCAGCCAAGCCACATCCACACCGCCGCCTTGGCGCGCGTGGCACATTCTTGTAACTCTGTACAACTGGTGACTCCACCGCATTCGGGGCAGGTGACACTCCCTTGAGTGTGGGCCACATTTGCCGCGAGGTCATAGTGACACCTAGGGCAGGGCCACTGAGTCATGAAAACAGGTTACCCACGGGGTGGAGTGATGATGCCGGGAGGGCCGCACGCAATTGCGCCCGGGGGCCTGAGGACTAGGTCCAAGCCCCTAGGAGCGACCCGAGGTCTGCGCCATCCACGATGCCATTACCGTCCAAATCGGCAGGGCAGTTCTTGCACGGCCCCCAAGCTCCCAGCAGAACTCCAAGGTCCGCGCCATCAACCACGCCATCATGATTGAAGTCGGCGGACAACGGCGCCGGTTCCAGCACAAAGCCTCTGGGAATGCCATTCAAGCGACCTCGCCCCACGATGCGGCCACCATTGCCCATCGCAGTGACATGCGTGAGCTGCCAACCACTCGCCGCAGGTATGCGCGTGTTCAAGTCCACCGTCCCGCCTGCCCCAAAGAGGACCGCCGCATCGCCAGAGTTCCCTCCAATGCGCCCATCCGCCGCGATTACTTCGGCGCTACTACCAGGGGCCCCCGGTGTTGCTCCCAAGTCAACAATCGAGAGAACCGTTCCCGAAGCGCTTAAGTTCCATCGGCACGCATGCGGAGTTCCGTCTGGCAGATCGGCAACTCCCACCACGGTCGTGCCCTCGATGTCGCGAGCAAATGAACTGGTCCCGCCCAGCGTTCCAAGATCAATCGGCGCACCTGTTCCCGTCCAGAGGCACGCGTGCGTTGTCGACCGATCGCTGAGCACAGAACAACCAACGGTCCAGCCCGCATCATTCACGGCCGCCGCACGCGCCGAGGGACCACCCGCGAGGGGTGGCAAGATTGTGGTGGTGCCAGCAAACCAACGAACGGCTCGTGTGCAGGCGGGAATGTTGCCCGTGGCGTTCTTGGCACCAACGATCACAAGACCGCTATTGATGTCCACGGGTTCCATATCACCGAGCGCGATGGTGGTTCCATTGGCGTTCCAAAGGACGCCATGCGTGACGCGCTTGCCGAGCACAAAGCTCACCCCCACCAAATCTCCCGCCGCATTGCCGCCTAGCACCATGGAGTGAATGTCCGTGCCCAGCACGCCCAAGTCCACGGGTGGACCAACGGCCATCCACTTGCATGCATGCACGTTGCGTGTGGGCGTGTCAGTGACTGACGAGCCCGCAGCCAGACCTCCATCCGCGAGGACAGTAGCCCGGCTTCCAGGTTCAAAACGGGCCGCATCTGCGGTCTGTGCCAAAGGCGCAAGAGTGCGAACGGTGTACTGCTGAACCGTCAGGGTCAGTAACGGAAGCACATGGGCAATGAGAGTCAACATGATGCATCTCCAAAGAGAACGATCAACGTGGAATCAGCGCGACACACGATGGAAGAAATCGCCAGAAGGTTCCGAAGTGTGGCACGTCAAGCAATCCTCAATGCGCTCCGAAGAGCCGGTGAGCCGTAGGTACTGGTAGTTGTCCAATTCATTGGTTGCGCGAACCATGGCATGAGGAGGTCCGTGGCAGGTTGTGCAGCGCACCCCGCCGTGGCCGATGGATTCCTTGAAGTTCTTCCCAGGCTGCTCAAACTCCTTGTCATCATCGTCGTGGCACGATCCGCACCGTGGTTCATCAATCCATGGATTTCGAAGCGGAGACCCCACAGCCAACATTCCTCCGTGGCACTCAGTGCACGTGACGCCCTTGGTGACGTGCAGGTCTCGCTGGCATTCCGAGCGCACGCCCGGATGGCACGCGTAGCAACTGTTGGTGAGTCCCAACGTCTCCACGCGGTCGGCGTGTGAAAGATGCATCGCGGATGACAGACTGGAGACTCCAGGCGCGCCCGGTGCGCCAAGCGCGTTGTCTGAGTGACAAGAGGCGCAGAGCACGGGGCGAGCGTCCATGAGAGAAGTTCCGTGCAATCGATCATGTGCGGTCAGAAAGGATGAGGCGACGGAGCCGCCCTCGGCACCATGACAGAAACTGCAACTCATCTCGCTTGAGACCGGCACCACCGGTGGTGCATATGCCATTCCCATGGATCCGGAGGCGCTGACGAGTGCGAGCGGATAGGGATCGATGCGCCCCTCGTCATCTGACGAGAGCACGGGAACACCGGTCGCCTCAAAGATTCCATGACCTGTCGGTTGCATGATTCCTGATGTGCGTGTGCCTGCCAAACCAACTCCGGGCGGAAGCGTCACTCCAAACGTCTGTGGCGCATACACCCAGAAGTTCGTTTGATCCGTCGCCCGCTGTTGAGAGGGAAGCGTGTACCTCACACCCACGCCACTCTCCACAATGTGCGGGGGGTTTCCGCGCTGGATGAGTTGTGCGCGAATGGAGTTGTACGGCGGCAGAATGCAGAACTCTGAATAGTCATCTTGCATGCAGTGCATGCCCAGCTCGTTCACCGCCACCAGCGCGTAACTGCCATCGGGTGGAGCAGGCGCGTGCATGTATGCAGCAGCAGCCAGCCCAGCGCCAGCCACAACCAAGGATGAAAGCAGCAGTCCGCGACGACGAGGTGAGTGCATGGCCAATCTCCGTGTGAGAAGACGAACTGTCCCCCATTGAAACAAGATTGACCCGCGCGCGATACTGAAATGCGTCACATTCAGACGTCATTCCTGCCGGAATCTGCACATTGTGTTGACTACAAATGGTCGGTGAAGGGAAAGCCCTGCACGCCATCACTGTGATGCCGGGCAAATCCCTTTCAGCCGCGACCCGCCTTCTGCCAGTGCGTCTTGACCTTTGCCTTTCGAAGGAAGGCCGACAACTGTCCTGTGTGGTGTTGAACGTGCCGCATGTTGTAAAGCGGAAGTTCGCTTCGAGTGAATGTCAACCATTCGAACCCCGTTGGGCCCCTCAGTGTGGCGGATGTCTCACGACGCATTGACGTGTGAACCAGTTTGCCGATGTGGGTGGCATACGCCAGCAATTCCTTTTTGGTCATGACGCGCGTGGGATATTCACCCTCCACATCAGCCATGCCTCCGGGGTGGAAGCGAGGCGTGGTCTTCCACACCTTGGCGGATGGTGCGGTGTAAAGGTCTGTGCAGTACAGCGCGTGGTAGGCCACATGCCAGAATGCGTACTTGCCCACTTTGCCCTTCCATTTGCTGACCGGGCAGGAGCGAATGCACTCCTCCAGCATGGTGAGAGTGGCGTCAAACTGGCTGAGAACTGTGCGCTTGTAGGTGGGTAGATCCATCGCCCCCAAGGGTATCCCGGAGCGCTCGGGGTGGGTTCGATGGGCGGCGGAGCGCATCGCCAACGCTTGGGAGAATCCATTTAGCTATTGCATTGCCCAAGAAAGGCCGATCTGTACACTTGAGCGGCTGGGTCTTCCGTCCCGGCCTGTCGCCTTTCGCAAGGATCTACGCATGTCAGAAACGCTGGAACACGTTCCCACCGCACGCGAGCAGGCATTTCTGGCCTCCGTGGAAGACGCTCGCCATGAGCGAAACATCATCAACGGGCTCGCTCCGTTCTTTGACGATCGGGCGCCTCAGGACATGCGGGACTTTTACAACGCGCAAGAAATCGTGCAACTGCGCGTGGTCAAGTCCACTGAGCGCGATGTTGAAAAGCGCATGCCTGTCAAGGTCACCCGCCACTACTACGAATTGGCGCGAACAAGCCCGTCGCTGCAGCGCTTGGTGAAGGCAAGCCCCGACGAAACGCTCGATCTTGCCGGATCTGAAGACCCCGGATTCCAAATGGACTACAGCCCGGTCGAGGGCATGCTGCACAAGTACGAGATGGGGCTGCTCTACGTGGTCTCCACCTGCTCGGCGCACTGCCGGTTTTGCTACCGCGAAGAACTCATCGCCCGTAAGGAGATTAAGCGTCAGGACGGAACCGTCGCCAAGAAGGGTCTGGCCAATATTCCCGACGTGGTGGGTTACATTCGCCGCTTCAACCAGGCCGTGGCGGCCAACGGTGGCGTGCATCCAGTATGCGGTAGGACCAAGCTTCGCGAGATTCTGCTCTCTGGTGGCGACCCCATGGTGCTGAACAACGCCAAGATCGCGGCATGGCTGGCTGCGCTCGCAGAAGCGGGCGTGGAATCCATTCGTATCGGCACCAAGGAGATGGCCTTCTATCCGCAGCGATTTGACCCCACATTTGTGGCCATGCTTGATCGCTTCCACGAGACCTATCCAGACGTTGGCTTGCACATCATTGTGCACTTTGAACACCCTGATGAATTCCTCGCCAAGGATGCGGATGGCGCGTACCGCAGAAACGACGTCGGCTTCCTGCAATGGGTGCCCGACACGGGTGATGCCATGCGCCGGCTGGTCTCCCGCGGCTGGTTGACGGTGGAGAATCAGACGCCCATCATCAAGGGCATCAACGACGATCCTGATGCTCTACGCATTCTGCAGCGCGAATTCAAGCGCGCGGGTGGTGAGAACCACTATTTCTTCTGCGGGCGCGACATTGTGGCGTACCGTGCGTTTAACGTGCCCATCGAACGTGCATGGCAGATTCTGAATGAATCGCAGAAGGGGCTCTCAGGGGTGGAGACGCACGCGCGCCTCTCAATCACTCACTACAAGGGCAAGACTGAAGTGAACGCTGTCACCAATGCGCCCATTCCAGGACTTGCAGGGAGTGAGAACGGCGTGGTGATCTTTAAGATCCTTCGCAATGCGAGCTCCGCACCCGATCGCGGCAAGGTCTGCATCGTGGGGCGTAACCCGCAAGCGCTTTGGTTTGACGGCTACGAAGACCGCGTTCTCTTTGACGAAGCGGGTCTGTATGCCTACGACCGCGTGAAGAGTTTCCGCGTGACACATGCGCCTACGCCCGCCTGCCGATGATTGACAAGCGGGTCGAAGATGCACGTGCGGCGGTCGCCGATGTTTTTGATGGCGCCACCGTGATGATCGGTGGCTTCGGCGAAGCCGGCAGCCCGATCGAACTCATTCATGCGCTCATTGATCAGGGTGCGTCGGGCCTTACTGTGGTGAGCAACAACACGGGAACTGGTGAAGTGGGGCTCGCCGCGTTGTTGCGGGCGAAGCGTGTGGCCAAAATCATTTGCTCCTTTCCGCGCACCGCGGGCTCCACGGTGTTTCCTGATTTGTACCGCGCTGGCGACATTCAACTGGAACTCGTTCCGCAGGGCACACTGGCTGAGCGAATTCGCGCGGGAGGCGCGGGGATACCAGCGTTCTTTACACCAACCGCCGTGGGCACTCCACTGGCGGAGGGCAAGGAGTGTCGCACCTTTGCGGGCCGGGAGTATCTGCTGGAACACGGCATTCGCGCGGACTTCACCCTCATCAAGGGGCGCACCGCTGACACTCATGGCAACGTCCTGTACCACCGAACTGCGCGTAACTTTGCCCCTGTCATGGCCATGGCAGGTGGTGTGACGATTGTGCAGGCGGCCAGCGTGGTTGATGCCGGAACGTTGGACGCCGAAGCGGTGGTGACACCAGGGATCTTTGTTGATCGCGTAGTGCACGTGCCGCACCCGGCACTGGAGAGTGAACTTGTGGCCGCAGGAGCGCGATACCCGTGAGCCACCCCGTGAATGCCGCAGAAGCCGCAACCGTTGGCTGGACGCGCGATGAGATTGCACGCCGAGTAGCGCAGGACATTCCCAATGGTTGGTACGTCAATCTGGGGATCGGCATCCCAGAACTTGTTGCGCGATTTGTGCCCGAAGGGCGTACGTTGGTCTACCACACCGAGAACGGCCTCTTGGGAATGGGACCATCGCCCGCAGCAGGGCAGGGCGATCCTGAACTCATTAACGCCGGCAAGCGACAGGTGACCGCCATGCCTGGTGCCGCATATTTTGATCAAGCCACCAGCTTCGCCATGATTCGAGGTGGGCACATTGATCTCAGCGTGCTCGGCGCGCTCCAAGTGGCGTGCAACGGAGACTTGGCCAATTGGTCGACTGGAGGCTCAGATGCCATTCCCGCCGTGGGTGGAGCGATGGATCTGGTGGCTGGAGTGAAGCGCGTGTATGTCATCACGCAGCACACCACGAAAGAGGGCGAGCCCAAACTGGTCCATGCATGCACCTATCCGCTCACCGGACGCGGCATCGTCAATCGCATCTACACCGACTTGTGCGTCATTGATGTCACCCCTGCGGGCTTTCAACTTGTGGAGTTGGCCCCCGGAGTTGATCTTGCATACGTCACCGAGCGCACCTCGGCACCAATCCAGGCAACGTCATGAAGACACCAGACACCACCACTCGCAGTGCAGAAATCTTTGAGCGCGCGCGTCGCGTGATGCCTGGTGGCGTGAGCCGCAATACTGTGCTCCGTGCACCCATCCCTCCATACGCTGACTACGGATCGGGCTGTCGCATTACTGACATTGAGGGGATCACCCGCGTAGATTTTTCGAACAACATGGCCTCGCTCATTCATGGGCATGCGTATCCGCCCATCGTGCAGGCCGTTACGGCACAACTGGCGCGCGGTTCTGCATTCATGATGGCCACTGAGGCTGAAGTGAACTATGCGGAGCATTTGGTGGGTCGTAGCGCAGCGTTTGAGCAGTTGCGATTTGTGAACTCCGGCACCGAGGCCATCATGGCGGGCCTGAAGGCAGCTCGCGCGTTCACCGGTCGCCCCAAAGTGGCCAAGGTGGAGGGCGCATACCACGGTGGCTACGACTACGCCGAGGTCAGCCAAGAGTCGCGCCCCGACTCCTGGGGCAGCGCGGACCACCCCAACCGAGTTCCGCTGGTGCATGGTTCGCCCAAATCCGCTCTTGACGATGTGGTGGTCATTCCATTCAACGATGTGGATCGCGCCATTGCCATTCTCAACGAGCACAAGACGCAACTGGCGTGCGTGCTCTTGGATCTCATGCCGCATCGAGCCGGGCTTCGCCCCGCAGATCCTGCGTTCGTTTCTGCGATGCGTGAATGGACGGCGCAGAACGGCGCACTACTGGTGCTGGACGAGGTGATTACATTCCGCACTGAAGTCGGCGGAATGCAATCGCGATACGGGCTTGAACCCGACCTCACTGCCATGGGCAAACTCATCGGCGGCGGATTCCCTGCCGGTGCCATCGCAGGTCGTGCGCACGTGATGGAGGTGATGAACCCCAGTTCTGCACGCCTCCTTTACCCACTCTCGGGAACCTTCTCTGCCAATCCTGTCACCATGACCGCGGGGCTGGTGGCCATGCGAGACTTCGATCGCGCCGCCGTGGCGCGCTTAAATGCCCTCGGCGAGCGGGCCATGCGCGGCATTCAAGAAGCGATCGCGCGCACCGGGGCATGCGCGTGTGTCACGGGCGCCGGATCTACATTCCGGGTGCATGTCAAAGCCAAGGCTCCGGAGAATTACCGCGAGGCTTACCTGAATGCTGAAGAGTCCCGCAGACTCAAGGCGCTCTTGGAGCACCTGTTCCAATCTGGGTTTCTGCTTGTGAACACGTGCACGGCCATGCTCTCCACTCCCATGAAAGAGGCGGAAATTGATGCGCTGGTGGAAGCGATTGAGGGTGGACTTCGAGCCACATCGCCTAGCTGAGCGGGGTGTGTCACCGCACCCTTTGTTCACTCTCGTTCAAACATTGTTGCCAATCCTTGGCCCACGCCGACGCACAGGGAGGCAATTCCGCGCGACGCACCGCGGCGCCCCATCTCGTGCACCAGGGTCGCTGCCAGCCGCGCTCCGCTCGCGCCGAGCGGATGCCCAATGGCAATGGCGCCACCGTTGACATTCACCTTGGAGTCATCCAACTTCAACTCACGCACGCAGGCGACGGCTTGTGCCGCGAATGCTTCATTGATTTCGAACAGGTCAACGGCGTCGACGGTCACGCCTGTTCGAGCCAAGAGCTTGCGAATCGCCGGTACAGGGCCGATCCCCATGTGCGCGGGGTCCACCCCAGCGGACGCGCTGGCACCGACATAGGCCAGCGCGTGCAGTCCCAGCGCCTTTGCACGTGCGGCTTCCACAAGGAGCAGAGCCGCTGCGCCATCATTGATGCCGGACGAGTTTCCTGCGGTGACGGTGCCTGTGCCGTCAGTCACGAAGACGGGCTTGAGCGCAGACAGAGACTCCAAGGTGGCATCTGGGCGGGGGTGTTCGTCGACGCTCACCACCAGCGGGGGGCGCTTGCCTTGCGGTACTTCAACCGCCACCAGTTCATGGGCAAATCGCCCCGCGCTGTTGGCCGTCGCCCATTTCTGTTGGCTTGACAGCGCAAATCGGTCCTGATCCTGACGAGAAACCTTGAATGCGCCAGCGACTTTCTCCGCTGTCTCGCCCATGGAGTACGGGTGGTGCAGCGCTGCCATTCGAGGATTCACAAATCTCCAACCGATCGTGGTGTCATGCAATTCCTGTCCGCGCCCAAACGCGTGGTCAGCCTTGGCCAGCACATACGGGGCCCGGCTCATTGACTCCACACCCCCGGCGATCACAACATCACACCCTCCGCATTCAATCATGCGCGCCGCTACGTTGACGGCTTCAAGCCCGGAGGCACAGAGACGGTTGACCGTGGCCCCCGGCACGGTTGCCGGTAAACCCGCCAACAACGCGGCCATTCGTGCCACATTGCGGTTGTCTTCGCCAGACTGATTGGCAGCACCAAAGTACACCTCGTCGACCGCTGCCGGGTCAATGCCAGAACGCTGGACTACCGCGCGGATCACATGCGCTGCAAGATCATCAGGCCGCACCGCCGCCAACGCACCGCCGTAGCGGCCAACAGGAGTGCGAATGGCGGCGACAACGGCAACTCGGCGAGGCATGGCCGTGATGCTACTGTTCTCTCAGTCAACCCATTCCAGCAGGGACGAACCAAGCGGCTGAGTGCTGCGCACGAATCCTGGCTTGATATCCGGCATCTGAACGGAGCCCAGGGACCTGTGAACGATGGCTGCGTTGATTGTTGTCGTGAGATTGCCAAACACCGGCCTTACCTCCTGAACCCTCCATATGCTCCACCCATGAGCAATCCGCGGAAGCCAGAGCACCAAGGTGAGCCGCACGCAGAAGCCGCGCCCTCTCGCACCGCCGCGGAGGCGCAGGCGGGCCTGAATGCCCTGAGATCGCTGCTGAACTCCGGCGAACACCGCGAGTGCGCGCACGTGATTCAAGCCATGGACCCTCGGGATCAGGTGCATGCAGTGGCGCAACTTGAAGAGGATGACCGCGCCAAACTTTTTGCGCTGCTTGATCCCGACGATGCTGCGGCCCTCCTTGCGCAATTGCCGGAGGCGCTCGCCGTGGACGCCGTGGAAGACTTGTCTCCAGTGGCAGCCGCGCGCATTTTGAGTGAGTTGCCCAGCGACGAGCAGGCGGACCTCATTGGCGAGCTTCATCACTCCGATGCCGACGCCATCATTCGCCACCTGAGCGCCGATGACGCCAAGGATGTTCGCCGACTTGTGAAGTACAAGGACGACGTTGCGGGCGGACTCATGGTGACGGAGTATCTGGCGTACCCAGACAGCGCCACCATCGCCGAGGTGATCGAAGATCTCGGCAACAACGCCGGTCGCTACGCCAACTACGACATTCAATATGCGTATGTCATTGAATCGGGTGGTCGACTGGTGGGCGTTATGCGAATGCGAGATCTGCTTCTCTCTCATCGCTCACGAGTGTTACGCGAGATCATGATTCCTGCACCCCTCTCCGTGCGAGACCAGGATTCGCTTGAATACCTCGTGCGATTCTTTGATGAGCACCGCTTCTTTGGCGTACCGGTTGTGGACGGCTCGGGGGTGCTGTGCGGGGTCGTGAAGCAATCCGCGGTTGAAGCGGCCGTGGCGGAGCACAGCGAAGAACTCTATCGCCACACCCAGGGCATCTTTGGCGGCGAGGAACTTCGCTCGCTGCCGCTCTTCCTGCGGGCGCGCAGGCGGCTTTCATGGCTTAGCATCAATATCGCGCTCAACATTCTGGCGGCAAGCATCATTGCTGTGCATCAGGACACTCTCGAAGCGGTCATCGCACTGGCCGTCTTTCTGCCCATCATTTCTGACATGAGTGGGTGCTCGGGCAATCAATCAGTCGCCGTGAGCATGCGTGAGCTCACGCTGGGTGTGGCTACTCCATCTGACTTGCGCCGCACTGTGGTGGCCGAAGTGTCGCTGGGCATGATCAATGGACTGGTGCTTGGCATTCTGTTAGGGCTCGTGGCGTGGGCGTGGAAGGGAAACATTTATCTTGGCATCGTGGTCGGAGGAGCGCTCATGCTGAATACCGTGGTCTCGGTGGTGGTGGGAGGGTCGGTGCCCCTCATGCTCAAACGATTTGGGCTTGACCCGGCCATCGGTGCCGGGCCAATACTCACCACGGTCACCGATATGTGCGGGTTCTTTATTGTGCTTACGTTTGCGGCGGCCATGCTCTCCAAGCTGGCCATGTAATCCGTGTGCGTTAGCGCACGCTGGTGGTGAGTTCCGCCAGAATCTCATCCACATTCTTCTTGGCATCGCCAAAGAGCATGAGTGTGTTGTCTCGGTAGAAGAGCGGATTCTCTACCCCCGCGTAGCCGCTGGCCATACTGCGCTTCATGACCACCACGGTGCGGGCTTTCCACACTTGAAGAACCGGCATGCCCGCGATCGGGCTGGCTGGATCATCTTCTGCGCTGGGATTCACAATGTCATTGGCCCCGATCACCAGCACCGTGTCAATCTCCGGCAGCGAATGATTGATCTCCTCCATCTCGAGCACGATGTCGTAGGGCACATCCGCCTCTGCCAGTAGTACGTTCATGTGGCCGGGCAGACGTCCAGCCACGGGATGAATGGCAAATCGAACCTCGATTCCTGAGTCCCTGAGGATTCGCGTGCACTCGGCCATGGATCGCTGCGCTTGCGCTACGGCCATGCCGTAGCCCGGCACGATGACGACTCGGCGCGAACTCTGCAAGAGTTGAGCCACGCGCGGCGCGAGCACGGAGTGCACTTCACCCGTGGGCGCACCGGCTGCAGGGGCACTCCCTTCGGCCGCGCCAAATCCGCCAAGGATTACAGAGATAAATGAACGGTTCATCCCCTTGCACATCACGGCACTCAGAATGGCGCCGCTGCTGCCCACGAGGGCGCCGGTGATGATCAAGAGATCGTTGGAGAGCATGAAGCCCGCCGCCGCCGCTGCCCAGCCGGAATAGCTGTTCAGCATGGACACCACCACCGGCATATCCGCGCCGCCGATGGCCAGCACAAAGTGCGCACCCAGAATGCCTGTCACCGCCACTGCCACCAAGAGAAAAGCCAATCCCCCTGTGCCTTCTGCGGCATGCATCTGGAGGCCAAGCCACACCGTAAGCGCCACCAGCGCCAGATTGATCACGTGCCTGCCCGGCACCATCAACGGGCGCCCCGAGACCAGCCCCTGCAGTTTGAGAAACGCAACGATTGATCCAGTAAATGTGATCGATCCGATGCTGACTCCGATGGCGATCTCAGCGTTGTGAAGGGCAATCTCCGCCGGAGTCATCTCCGCGTATCCAGCCAGATATGTAGCTAACCCCACAAGCACTGCTGCCAGCCCCACAAAGCTGTGCAGTATGGCAACCAACTGCGGCATCGCAGTCATCTGAACCTTGCGCGCCAACAGAACGCCGATCACTGCTCCCGGAACAAGCGCTACAAACAGCAGTCCGTAGCCCCCAAAACCGCTGCTGGTAGCAGTCGCCACCAAAGCCAGCGCCATGCCCACAATGCCAAACACATTGCCCTTTCGCGCGGACTCTTGGCGCGAGAGACCCCCAAGGCTCAAGATAAAGAGCACGCTGGCGGCTAGGTAGCAGATGGTGACGAGTGAGTGAGGCAAGGTGTATGTGGTCACCGCTATCGGTGAAACATTGAGAGCATTCGGTGCGTCACCAGAAATCCGCCAGCAATGTTGATGGTGGCAATGAGCACCGCGATGGCACCGAGAATGGCCGTGGCCGAACGGCCATCATCCTGGCCCAGTTGCAGCATTCCACCCAGCAGAATGATTCCACTAATGGCATTGGTCACGCTCATGAGTGGTGTATGAAGCGCGGGCTTCACACTCCACACCACTTGCCAGCCCACGAAGCACGCAAGCACAAACACTGTGAAATGTCCAAGGAACTCCGCGGGGGCCACGAGGCCGATTCCCAGGAACGCAACCCCCGTGAGGCCCAGCCAGAACATTTGGCGACTGGGTTTGGCCTTCGCGACATCTGGGCGACCAGTGGTGCTGGCGCCCTCCGCCCGAGACATCGTGGCGGCCACACCCGGTTCGGGTGGCGGTGACGGAGCCGCCATGGGTGGCGGCGGCCATGTGACCACACCTTCGTGCGTCACCAGCGCGCTGCGCACCACCTGGTCGTTCATGTCGATGTGGATGCCGCCGTCCCTATAGATCTCTGACAGCAACGCCACCACGGTCGATGCGTAGAGTTGGCTTGCCTGGCTGGACATTCGGCTGGGTAGATCGGTGTAGCCAATGATGGTGACCGCCTTGTGCACCACCACTTCGCCCGGTCGTGTCATGGTGCAGTTGCCACCCTGTTCAGCGGCAAGGTCAACAATGACGGAACCGGGCTCCATGCTCTCCACCATTCCCGCGGTGATGAGTTTGGGTGCTGGCTTGCCGGGAATGAGGGCGGTGGTGACGATGATGTCCACTTCCATGGCCTGCGCGGCAAAGAGCGCCATTTCAGCGCGCAGGTATGCATCGCTCATCACCTTGGCGTAGCCGCCCGCGCCCTCCGCGTCTTCATGCTTGCCCACCTGCAGATACTCGGCACCCATGCTGCGCACCTGATCACCGGTGGCGGGGCGCGGATCAAACGCGCGGACAATGGCGCCCAGCGACTTGGCTGCACCGATCGCCGCAAGTCCAGCCACTCCCGCGCCGATCACCAGCACCTTGGCGGGCTCGATCTTGCCAGCCGCGGTGATCTGCCCGGCAAAGAACCGTGGAAAGTGACTGGCTGCCTCGATGATGGCGCGGTATCCGGCCAAGTTGGCCATGGCACTCATGGCGTCCATCTTCTGCGCACGCGTGATCCGCGGTACGCAGTCCATGGCCAGCACTCGGGCACGCCGCGCACTCAAGCGCTCCAGCAGCTCATGGTTCTGCGCGGGCCACACAAAGCAAATCAGGCATGCGCCTTCCGCCAGTAGATCCGCTTCATGAACCGCTAGTGCGGCGTTCAACTCAGGTGGACGAACTTTCAGCACGACATTGGCGCGTGACCAGAGCTCTGGCACATCTTGAATGATTGTTGCGCCTGCCTCTTGATATGCCGCATCGCTGAACGCGGTTTCCGCGCCCGCTCCAGCCTGCACCAGTACCTGAAACCCCATGGCCCTTAGTTTCATCACCGTCTGCGGCGTTGCGGCCACGCGGCATTCGCCGGCGTGAATCTCCTTGGGTATGGAGACGCAGAGCGTTGACGTAGGAAGGGCGGTTGACACAGGGAGCGTTAGAGTAGTGGCAAGAGGAAGGCAAGGATCGGCCGAATGATCCGCCTGTGGACGTGAGGTCCGATGGTGTGCAAAACACGCCAGCGATATACTGCGGGAATGGCAACACCCATCTTCCGCGCCGTGGTATCTACATGCGTTGTTGCGGTTCTTTCTCTCGGTTCGGCCGCAGTAGCGCAGTCTGCCACTCCTTCCAAAACCGCCAAACAGCCCAACATTCTGGTGATCTGGGGCGACGATATCGGTATGCAAAACATCAGCCACAACAGTCGCGGCATGATGGGATACAAGACTCCCAATATCGACCGAATCGCCAAGGAAGGCATCTCGTTCACCGACTATTACGGCCAGCAGAGTTGCACGGCTGGTCGTGCTGCGTTCATCAGCGGATCAGTCCCCGTACGTTCCGGCATGACCAAGGTGGGACTTCCAGGTGCCAAGGAGGGATGGCAGCAAACGGATGTCACCATGGCAACTGTTCTCAAGGGACAGGGTTACGCCACGGGACAATTCGGCAAGAACCACGAAGGTGATCGCAATGCACATTTGCCCACCGTGAACGGCTTTGATGAGTTTTTGGGAAACCTCTATCACCTGAACGCGGAAGAGGAACCTGAGCACGAAGACTATCCGCGGGACGCTGTGCTGGCCAACGGCAAGACTTTTCTGCAAACGTTTGGTCCGCGTGGCGTTTTGCATTGCAAGGCCACGAATGTTGATGACCCGACGGAAGATCCTCGCTTCGGGCGCGTGGGCAAGCAAACCATCAAAGACACCGGTCCGCTGACCCGGAAGCGCATGGAGACCATTGACGATGAAACCGTGGCTGCAGCCAAGGAGTTCATTACGCGCCAAGTGAAGGCAGGCAAGCCATTCTTCTGCTGGTGGAACGGAACACGCATGCATTTCCGCACCCACGTGAAGGCCGAACATCGTGGCATTTCTGGGCAGGACGAGTACGGCGATGGCATGGTGGAGCATGACATGCACGTCGGTGAGTTGCTTAAGCTGATCGACGATCTAGGAGTTGCAGACAACACGATCGTTCAGTACTCCACCGACAATGGGCCGCACTACAACTCGTGGCCTGACGCAGGAACGACTCCATTTCGCAGCGAGAAGAATTCCAATTGGGAGGGCGCGTACCGAGTTCCCGCGTTCATCAAGTGGCCCGGTCACTTTCCGGCAGGAGTCACGCTGAACGGAATCGTTGCACACGAGGACTGGCTGCCCACCTTTGCGGCAGCCGCCGGCAATCCCAACGTTAAAGAGCAGCTTCGAACTGGTACAGAGATCAATGGTCGCCGATATCGCAATTACGTAGACGGCTACAACATGCTGGACTACCTCAGCGGCAAGTCCCAAGAGTCCCCGCGCAACGAATTCTGGTACGTCAATGATGACGGCCAAGTTGTGGCCGCCCGGTATCTGGCATGGAAGGTCGTGTTTCTAGAGAATCGCGGTGAAGCATTTGGTGTATGGCGCGAGCCGTTCACACAGCTCCGTGTGCCGCTGTTGTTCAACCTTCGGCGCGATCCGTTTGAGAAGGCCCAGCACAACTCCAACACCTACAACGATTGGTTCCTAGAAAGGCCCTTCGTCATCGTGCCCATTCAGGGTTTGGCGGCTCAGTTCCTTGCCACCATGAAGGAGTACCCGCCGAGCCAATCGCCAGGCTCCTTCAACCTGAGCAAGATTGAAGAGCAGTTGCGCAGCACGGGTGGTGGCAACTAGGGGTTCGAAAGAAGAGAGCGGCGGATCCGCAGATCCGCCGCTCTCAAACGCGGTGCGTACACGTTCCCGTCAGATCACTTGGCTTCCGTCACTCCCGGGATCTTCCACGAGCCGTTGAGGATCGAAGGAGGAGTTTCTCTGGGCCAGTACAGACGGAGCATGAGGATGAATTTTCCGGCTGGTGCGGGCAGCCAGTTGGCGCGTTTGTCAGGGCCCGGATCGGCGTGCTGGATGTACAAACTGATCGATCCGTCGGCGTTCTCCTTAAACTCACTCCGACTGCCCAGGGTGTAGCGATTCAGCGGGTTGGCCACAAAGAAGTAGTTTCCGTCGTACATGGTGAGCGACCAGAATCCTTCGGCTGGTGGCATCTTGCCCTTTTCAAAGTGCATCACGTACTTTGTGTCGCCGGTGTACGGCTGGCCATCCGCATCGACCTCTGATGTTGGATAGACCGCGTCTTGCGGAAGATTGGCGCCCAGGCCAATAGCAGTGACCAATGCGCGATTCAGATAGTTGGTGCCGTAGGTGCCGGTCTTGGTGGTGAAGATCCAACCATTCTCGTTCGTTCCGGCCTTGGCAAAGTGTGCCATCACCTGCGCAAAGCCGTCCTTCGGAACGCCCGCCAGTGCACGTTGCGCCGCCGAGCCCAGTTTCTTGGCGTCAAACGGCTGGCCAGGCACAATGCCGAGTCGTGCGAGCTTGGCCACCATCGGCGCGTCCGCTGCAGCGGGAGGATTCTCCTTCAGCAGTTCCGCAAGCAAATTGAAGTAACTGGAGGCATCTAACGCATTCACTTGTTCCCGAACGGCGGTCTTCATGTCTAGAGCAGGGTCCACGCTGCCAGCGGCTGGGGTATAGGGCTTTCCGTACGCGCTGAGCGGAACTACAGATATGGCGTCTTGCAGTTTGTGCACTGCTGCGTAATCGGCGGGTGTGCCGTTGCAGTAGATGCGCCCCAGCACCCAAACCATGGAGGTGGGAGACTTGTATTCCTTGACTCCGGCAGGCAAGGTGCCGGTCCACCCCGGCCCGGTGATTGCGTACTTGGCCGCCTTGCCTCCAGTGGTGCGCTTGCCCGGTACTTCAAAGACATCCGTCCAGCCGCTGAGCATCGGCATCAGGTAATAGCGGTCGCCAAAGTCGGGCAGGCTCAACACCCACGGTTCCTTGGACACATCCAACCAGGTTGTGGTGTACAGCGTGTCGGCGTTAGGCGCGGTCACGTCACGAAACGCTGCCGTGGGGTACTCACGCATCCGCACCCACTGGCCCATCGGAGCCCGAGTCCCCTGAGGTTGTGAAACATTGGTCATGATGTGCCGCGTCATTTCCATCGTCACCAGCGGGTAACCATAGATGTACGCCTCAGTTCCAAGAGCGGTGGCTTCGTGTTCGCTGAGTTCAGACGCCGGCGCGCTTGCCTGTTGCGCTGGAGAGGTTGCAAAGGCGGAACAGGCCGCCAGTGGCGCCAAGACGATCATCATTGAAAGCGCGGCGCGCGTGGCGCCCGCGACGTGTGCGTGAGTTCGTGCGAACATCGATCGGTACCTCTCCATGAGCCGCTGTACGTCGGCTTGACATTGAATCAACTGCTTGCAGATGCGCAACACACGCACCCGTAACGCGAAGCAGCGGGGCGGTGTGAATTTTAGCCGAAAGTCGCGCTCTCTCATGAGTGCACACCATGGGTAGCATTGGATTCACTTGGCCACGCTGATCTGCCGTTTTTGTGTGCTATTCGTAACGCTTTCGTGCATGGTGGCGTGTTCCACCACAACGGTTGCGCCCGCGACTGAATTGCGAAACGCAAGCGTGCTCAATGAGCGCACGCAGGCCTTTGTGGCCGATCGCCGCATTCCGGGGCTTGCTGTAGCTGTCGGGCTGAACGGCCGCGTCGTGTGGAGTGCCACCTACGGTGTCGCCGATCTGGGAACGCTTGCGCCCATCACTCCTGAGTCAGTGTTTCCGCTGGGTAGCACTTCAAAGCCGCTTACATCGCTGGTGCTTGGGCAGCTTGTCGAACAAGGTCAGCTGGACCTTGATGCTCCCATCCAGAGGTACGTTCCATATTTTCCAGTGAAAGAGCAGCCGGTTACGGCGCGGCTTCTGGCCGGTCACCTCTCCGGCGTGCGCGATTACAACCGCGCCGCAGGTGAGTACGACAACACCAAACACTTTGAGAGTGTGCATGAAGCAGTAAAGGTGTTCGCTGACGATCCGTTGGTGTTTGAACCCGGCAGCCGCCATGCTTACTCGGCCTACAACTTTGTGCTGCTCTCGGCCGCCATCGAGGGCGCTTCAGGCACAGACTTTCTCACTGCGCTGGACACGCGGCTCGTTCGGCCACTCGGCCTGAAGCGAACCGGGCCGAACCGTCCGCCACAACCAGATCTGGTAACGAGTTATGTCACGGGGTACATGGGCCGCATTGTGCCGGCGCGGGTGGGCGACCCGAGCAACAAGTGGGCCGCAGGTGGGCTGGTGTCAACACCGCTTGAGATGGTGCAGGTGGGCAACGCCGTGCTCGCGGGTCGGGTTGTGAAGCCAGAGACTTTTGCGCTGCTCACCACACCGCAACTTCTTTCCAATGGCACCGAGTCAGGGGCGGGTTATGGCTTGGGTTGGCGGCGCAGTGAACGCACACTGGCTGATGGCAGGGTGGTGCCCGTGGTACACCACGGCGGAACGGGTCCTGGATCCATGTCGTTCTTTGTGATCTATCCCACTGAAGGCCTCGTGGTGTCGATGCAAAGCAATCTGCTGTTTGAGCCGTTCACCGAGTTTTCAGCGCAAGCGTTCTTCATTGCAGAGTCCGTGCTTGCGGCGCAGAACTAACACGCCGGGGTAGATTCGCGAGAGCACGATGCGCTTGACCTTCATCACACCCACAACTCGGCGGTGCCGCGCGGCGCTGGTGCTCATGTGCGTCGCTGGCGTTGTGCCGCTCTGCGGCTGCGAAGTGCGCGGCTCGGCGACTGCGCCGCCCACACCTGCACGGGGAGCGATTGGCGGCGGGATCGATGGGCCGGACGGAATGCAGGGCGCGCCCGCTGAACTGTCGTGGCAGGACACAAGCCCCGGGTGGAATCAACGAGGGCAGCGGATCAAACTCACAGGCACGATCTATCAACCCGATGGCCGCACGCCGGCGTCGGGAATCGTGTTGTACTACTACCACACCAATACGGAGGGACGGTACATCCACAATCCCGCCGTGCCGCGAAGCATGCCGCCCAACGAACTGGGGCAGACGCACGGCTCAATCCGCGGATGGGTGAAAACGGCAGCCGATGGGCGATACGAGATTCTGACCGTTCGGCCGGGACCGTACCCCACGCGTGATGCGCCCGATCACGTTCACGCCACCATCAAGGAGCCCGGCCTCGACGCGTACTACATCGATGACTTCGTCTTTGATGACGACCCACTGCTCACCGCGAAGGAGCGGCGCAAACTTGAGAATCGATGCGGCAGCGGCGTGCTTCGGCTTGTGAAGGTGGGCGACCTGAGCGTGGGTGAGCGCGACATCATCTTGGGATTGAACATTCCCAAGCACCCGGGCGCGAAGTGAGAGGGCGCCAGACGTGGACCGAACGCGCAATGAATACGTTGACGCGCTCAAGTGATCACTAATGACGGTCGCCCATGTTCACGCCGTCCGCTGTTCCGAGGAGTAACGGAAGTCAAGTCGTTGGCGGCTCCGAGGTCGCTTGTGCATCGCGGGAAACCTGATGCCAAGAGGGCTTGCCGCACGCAGAACACTTCATGAAGATGCGTGGCTTTCCCGCGGCCTTCCACCGCACTCCGCCCAACTCCCAGATTGACCGTGCAAACCCGCACGAACACTGCACCATCCATTGGCGTGACTCCGCAGCCATGTTCTCAGCCCATGTGCGAGGCAGAATGCGAGTAATGAACTTCTGAAGAAACAACATGTCGGGAACTCCCGGGTTAATCAAGGCATTGTGAGGGTTGGTGCATGGTAAATGACGGGTCGCCGAATATCCGGCTGGAATATATTCGGCAGTGAAAACTGGACATTGGCTCGTACTATGCGGACTGATTCATCGGCCCACCTTGAAAGCGAGGTTCACATGCACCGTCAAGCCATCTTCATGAATTGTGTTGCCGCGAGTGCTGCGCTCGCGTTTGGAGTGTCTCACGCTGACGCGCAATCGCTCGTCATCGGAGGATTCTCCACGGCGCGGGGTGGAGTGCTGGCCATTCAGGGAGGCGCCGCACTCACGCAGCTTCGGGCCTCCATCTCAATCGCGTTCCCTCAGACAACGTACTCTGGAGCGGCGGTGTTGACCCCCGAGTACCTGAGTGGGATTGACATCCTGTTCATTAGTTCTGCCTCGTCGGGCTCAACTGCCATTGTTCCGCTTAGCGCCGACGAGATCTCCGCGGTCCGCACATTTGTGGATCGCGGCGGTACCGCAGTGCTGGTGGCCGACAATGACTCATACGCTGGCGGCGGAACCGATGCCGCCAATGAAAGCGTGCTCGATCCGGTGGGGATTGATGTCACGGGCACAGGATCTCCTTGGGCGCAATCGGCGACCATTGCGGATCCGCAGGCATCTCCAGTGACCAGTGGGCCCTTTGGAACAGTCTCAACGTGGACGGTGGGTTGGACCGGATGGTTCAATGTAGTTCCCGCTCAAGCACAAGTTCTGGGAGTGGTGGACGAAGTAGGACTCCCGGGTTTGGTTGTGTTTCCGCGGCACGCGTTGGCGGCCTGCAGTGGTGCCGTGGTGGCCTACAGCGATGTCTCCGCGTTTTACGATGGCTACTTCGCGAAGGGTTCAGCCAACGATCGGCTGATGTTGAACACCATCGCGTACGTGGCTGCTCCAACATGCCAGGTGGGGCAATGCGGCGACGTGAATGCTGATGGCCAAGTTGACGGCGCCGATCTAGGTGCATTGCTCGGCGGCTGGGGCACCAGCGATCGAAACGTGGACTTGGACGCCAACGGCAATGTTGACGGAGCCGACTTGGGCATTTTGCTGGGGAATTGGGGCCAATGCTCTGGGTAGCTATGAGAATGACGCCTAGGAACTACACTTTTGACAACAGGATCGATACAACACACTGGGAGCCAAGCCATGACCATTCTGAACGTGTTGTCGCGCACCGCATTGGTCGCTGTCGCGCTGACTGCAACAGCGCACGCAAGCGATATCAATGAAGCCAACCTGAGCGTCTCCCCATCGTTTGTAGGGGGCACGGGCCCGTTCTATGCGAGCCTCCAGCAACCCGGCAGCTTGAGCATTTTTGGATCCGCATCCGGCGGCTTCGAGTCACAGGGTTCTGGTTCGGTGCAAGTGCAAACCGGTGCGCTCCAAGTGGATGGACATTTCTTCGGGTCGGGCACCGTGCAACCTGATGGTCTGGTTCGCGACACGATCATGATCACTGCTCCTGGAGTTCCTACCGGGACGGCAGGAGTCATGAACTTCCTCATTCAGGTGAGCGGTGGCATCTCCGCGCCCGGCGGACTCTGCTACGTGCAATGGGGCACCACCGTAAACCTAGGAGGCGGGTTTCTAGAGGTGCTCCGCCAAGGTGTTTTCAACGGAGCTGAAATGGCTTCGCCTGGTTACAACGGTGATCCGATCGATGTTGTCCCCGGCTCCTACAATTTTCAGTTCGGCGTTCCCATCACGGTCGAGTTTCGCTTGTACGCCGCTTGCAGTTCCAGCTACGGCGGAACGGGAGCGGCCCAAGCCGCCCTTTCGTCGCCCATCCGTGCGACGTGGGGTGGCATTACGAGTGTGATTGTTGACAACCTCCCAATCTTCGAATACGAGATCCCATCTGAGACGGGCACCGATTGGCGCGTGGCGATCCCGTTTGTAGGTTGCGTCGGAGATTTCAACAATGATGGAATTGTGGATGGCGCAGACCTCGGAAGCCTGCTGGGTGCGTGGGGCAGTTCGGGAGTCCCGCAAGATTTGAACGGAGACGGCGAGGTCGATGGAGCGGACCTCGGAACCCTGCTCGGCGCATGGGGCGACTGTTGACGAGTAGGGATGCAACCAGAGTGGACGCGTCCCAACGTGATCAGTAGGAACGCATCCGTTGATCCGGTCAGTCGTGACTGCCCGCTTCCACTAGGGGTTCTTGGTGGCATCCTTTACGGCGTCGCCCGCCGTGTTCAAAGCATCGCCGGTGGCCGCACCTGCCTTTTCCACAGAATCGTCGACGGCCTTGCCAGCTTTGGTTGCTGGGCCGTCCTCCGCGCAGCCAGACGCTGAGAGTGCAAAGGCGGCTCCGCCCACCGCGAGCGCGGCGAATAGTGTTCGATTGAGGTGCTTCATGTGTGGCTTTCGTTGGAGGAAGGGACGCCCGACAGGCTAGCTGGGTTAGCCATCCTTCGTTCAGGGACATGTGCTTGGTCGGAGATCGGAGCGCAGAGGGGCCGCGCTGCTTGTTCCCGACACTCTCACCGCGTCAACAACCCGGCGCGTCGGCGTCAGGTGGGACGAGCTTCAAGTTTAGCAACTCCACTTCGATAATCACTGGCACGTTTTCCAACCGCTCAGTCCCAAAGCGCGGATCGGTGCGGTTAAGCGCCGCGGGAACTGCGATTTTGCGCTTGCCGCCTTGCTTCATGCCTTCAAGACCAAGGGCCATTGGCTGGTACTCGCCCCGAACCCAAATGTAGGGGTTGATGGCATCGCGCTTCTCGATCACCTTGCCGTCCTTGTTGGTGATCGTGTGCGCGGTAACGGCAACCCACCGTCCTGTAGCAGTTTCGCCGACGCCCACCTTTAGGTCATCAACCTGCATCACGTCGACAAGTTCGATGATGAATACTAGGTCGGAATTGGCCGGGATATCAGGGCTGGGGGAGATCTCTCCGTAGGCCGACACCGCTGGGACGGTAAGGCGACGGATCCCACCCACCTTCATGCCCGGCATTCCCATCCGCCAGCCCGGGATGACGTTCGCTAGAGGGAAGCCCGCGGGCTCGCCGCGCTTGTACGTGGAATCGAACACCTCGGTGGGGCTGGCCTTCAGCGCCAGGGCGTAATGGGCCACGACGATGTCATCGGGCTTGACCTCGTACCCATTGCCCAGCTTCATGTCCTCGATGATGACTCCTCCATCGAGTGTGGTGGTCGTGAGAACGGGCATGTTGGGTACCGGGATGCTCTTAGACGGCGGTGCCGCCGTTGGTCCCCACGCCGCTCCGCATGCCAGGCCGCAACCGATCATCAACGAAAGTGCCGTCGTTCTCATGGTGAATCTCCTCTTTGGCCGCGATCGGAAGGGCGGTAAGCCTCTCCATTCATCGCGGTCGTAGCAAAGTACGGCACCAAAGCTCAGCGCTTGTCACGGCGATGTAACTAGGTCGTCACCGCTCCGCTTTTGCTCGGACCAGTTGCCACGCAAGAGGACCAGATCCGCGCCGTCCGCGGTGCCGGTCTTACCCATCAAAAGTGGACACAAGAGAGGCGGAATCCTCCCGGCCTGCCGCGCATCCATGGACCATTCCCGCAATGCACAAGGTCCCAACGCGTAATCCCAGCGCTGGATTCGGTTCTGGACCTGCCGGTGCGGAGGCTGGGAGCGCAGTGCGCTCACCTTGGTACCTTGAGCCGCCCGCCCATCGCTGGGCCGGGACTCATATGGGTGACGATCCGGCAACCGAATCCTTGGACACGCCTCGGCAGGAGCGCGGGGAATTGCTCAATCGCGCTGGCGAGCTCATCGGGCCGTACAAGCTGCTTGAGCTCATCGCGGAGGGCGGCTTTGGATCCGTCTGGCTTGCCGAGCGGCGAAGCCCCATCGTGCAGCGCGTCGCGCTGAAAATCATTAAGGCGGGGATGGACACCAAGGCCGTGATCGCGCGTTTCGAGCAGGAGCGGCAGGCGCTGGCTGTGATGGACCATCCAAACGTGGCGAAGGTGTTCGACGCCGGTGCAACGGCCGCGGGCCGCCCGTACTTCGTGATGGAGCATGTACCCGGCGAGTCGATCACCGAGTACGCCGACCGCCACAACCTCTCGGTGCGACAGCGGCTCGAGCTCTTCATCCCGGTCTGCGAGGCGATTCAGCATGCGCATCACAAGGGGATCATCCACCGCGACATCAAGCCGAGCAACATCTTGGTGACGGTGCGCGATGGCAAGGCGCTGCCCAAGATCATTGACTTCGGTGTGGCCAAGGCGATCAGCCATACGCTGACAGACAAGACCATCTTTACCGAGACCGGGCAGTTGATCGGCACGCCCGAATACATGAGCCCCGAGCAGGCGGAGATGGGCGCCACGGACATTGACACGCGGACCGACGTCTATTCGCTGGGCGTGGTGCTCTACGAATTGCTCTCTGGGCTGCTTCCCTTCGACGCAAAGTCGTTGCGCGCGGCAGGCTTTGACGCGATCCGCAAGGTGCTGAGGGAGCAGGACGCACCCAAGCCGAGCACGCGGCTGTCGTCGGTTGACAATGTCACGGGAGCGAAGATTGCGCGGCACCGCGTGATCCAGCGCGAGCATCTTGCCAACCAACTGCGACGCGAGCTTGACTGGATCCCGCTCAAGGCGCTGCGCAAAGATCGCACAGCGCGGTACGACACGCCGGCGGACTTGGCGAAGGACATTCGGCGCTATTTGGATGGTCAGGCGCTCGAGGCGGGACCGGAGTCTGCGGGCTACCGACTGCGCAAGTTCGCTCGGCGCAATAGGGGGCCGGTCATTGCCGGGGCGGCGGTGTTTGCCACGCTGCTGGTCGGACTCGCTGCGACTCTAGCGATGGAGAGACTGGCCCGGGTTGAAGCATCGAATGCGCGCACCGCCGAAGCGAATGCACGCGCAGCCGAAGCGGAACAACGCCGATTAGCGCTATCCGAAGCTGAGGCGCGGAAGACAGCGGATGCCAAGACTCGGGAGGTTGAATACAACTCCTATGTTGCAAATGTAGAAATGTCCGCCTCCGCAATGGACTTCAGGCAGTTCGATCGCGTTCGCCAGCGGCTTGATGCCTGTCCTGAGCACCTGCGCGGCTGGGAATGGGCGTGGCTGAACGCGTCCGCCGACAATAGCCTTGCCGAGTTCAAGGGGCACACAGGCGTGGTCCTTAGAGCGTCATTTAGCCCGGACGGCGCTCAGATTGTCACGGTGTCGCGCGACGGGACGGCGCGGGTGTGGGACGCGAGGACTGGTGCAAGCCTCGCCGAGCTCAGGGGACACACGGGGTGGGTCGTACGCGCGTCCTTTAGCCCGGACGGCACACGGATCGTCACAGCGTCGTATGACAATACCGCGCGGGTTTGGGACGCGGTGACCGGCGCGGCTTTGTCCGAGCTCAGAGGGGCCACCGGGTCGGTCTGGTCCGCGGAGTTCAGCCCGGACGGCACTCGGATCGCCACGGCAGCGAATGACTTTGTCGCGCGGGTGTGGGACGCGGCGACGGGAGCGATTCACTCCGAGCTCAGGGGACACTCCGGTGTGGTTTGGACCGTGGAGTTCAGCCCGGACGGTACTCGGATCGCCACGGCATCGGCCGACATGACCGCGCGAGTGTGGGACGCGGCATCGGGGACAATCCTCTCCGAGCTCAAGGGGCACACCTCGGAAGTTCGATCTGCGTCATTCAGCCCGGACGGCGCACGGATCGTGACGGCGTCGGAGGACAAGATCGCGCGGGTGTGGGACGCGGCTACGGGCGCAAGCCTCTTCGAACTCAAGGGGCACACCGGAGAGATTCGATCTGCGTCATTCAGCGCGGATGGCAGTCGGATCGTGACGGCGTCGGAGGACATGACTGCGCGAGTGTGGGACGCGATGACTGGCGCAAGCATCGTCGAACTCCATGGACACACGGATGTGGTCTCACAGGCGTCATTTAGCCCGGACGGCACTCAGATTGTGACGGCGTCGTATGACAAGACTTCGCGGGTGTGGAACGTGGCAACGGGGGCGGTCCTATCCGAGCTCAAAGGGGATCCTGGTGCGGTCTGGTGCGCGAGTTTCAGTCCGGACGGCACGCGGATCGTCACGGCATCGGGCGATGCAACCGTGCGCGTGTGGGACGCGATGGCTGGATCAAGCATCACTGAGCTGAAAGGACACACAAGGTGGACGGGCCGGGCGGCGTTTAGCCCGGATGGCGCTCGAATCATGACGGCGTCGGAGGACATGATTCCGCGGGTTTGGGACGCGGCGACTGGGGCAGTTCTCTTCGAGCTCAAGGGGCACACCGGAGTGATCAGGTCTGCCTCATTTAGCCCGGACGGCACTCGTATCGTCACAGCATCGGGCGACATGACCGCGCGGTTGTGGAACTCCCGCACTTATGCAAGCCTCTCCGTGTTCAAGGGGCACACCGGGGCGGTCAGGTCTGCGTCGTTCAGCGCGGATGGCGCTCGGATCGTGACGGCGTCGGATGACAAGACCGCGCGGGTGTGGGATGTGAGGACTGGCGCATGCCTCGTCGAACTTAAGGGGCACACCGGTGTGGTCTCGAGAGCGTCATATAGTCCGGACGGCACCCGAATCGTCACTGCGTCGGATGACAGTACCGCTCGGGTGTGGGCTGCGGCGACGGGGGCGGTCATCGCCGAG
>CAZXGD010000026.1:0-44726 GCA_964640485.1 uncultured Isosphaeraceae bacterium
GGAGTCTGCGATGAAGATGGTCACGGAGGAGAGACTCTCCATTCCTCGGGCCGCCGCCCCGACTGGGCAGTAGCGCTCGCGTTGACCAGAAGCGAAAGTAGGCCTGCTAAGACCATCAAACTCCACGGACCAGTTTTCATGTAGTTCTCCTGCAGAAGGAATGCCGCCGCTAGGTTGCACGATCAACCTAGACACTAGGGACATACTATCTAGGCTATGACCAACTGCCTAGCAGCGCCCCAAGATCGGCTCCATCAACTTTGCCATCATTGTCAATGTCGGCCCCGGATCTAGATTCGGGACCCCACGCTTCGAGCAGAATCGCAAGGTCTGCCCCATCCACGACGCAGTCCATATTCAGGTCGGCGCGCGAGGCGGTCGGACTAAGTACCCAAGCACTTCCCGCGGGCACTACTGGAATGGGACCCGACCCGAGGACCTTGCCCGAATCGCTCATTGCCCACGCGGTTCCAAGCTGGGATGTGCTCGGAACCTCGACGAGGCTCCCTAACGCATGGGGCACCCCAGCGATCCAAAGCATCCATTGCGAGTTCGGCAGTCCCGCTTGAATGGGCCGAAACGCACGACCAAGGATTACTCCATTTCCTGCGATCGCCTGGCAGGCGCCACAAGAGTAGCCAGGCAGAAGTGGAAGAGTGGCTGCGCTCTGTCCATCCCAAATGGTTGGAAGAATCTGCCCAGGCAGTCCGGGTTCGGCGGGAAACTCGGAGTGGCCGACCACCATGCCCGACTGGCCGATTGCGCGAGCCCGGGAATAGAGTGCGCCAGCCAATGGTTCCAGAATGGTGAGCGAGCCCGCTTGCCACTGAAACGCCCTCATTGTCGTTGGGCCATAGAGAACGCCGGTCACAACGCCGGCATCGGAAATGCCAACTGCCTCTGCGCTGGTAAATCCGTACTGCACAGGATCGATGTCAAGTACCACGCCATTGCTCCAAACGAAGGCACTCCGCAGCGCGGGCAGGCTGGTGTTCCTCCAACCCACGACCACATTCCAATTGTTCACTGCGACTGCGGCGCTGTGGGGTGGATCGCCGCCCATGGGCGGCACCTCTATGAAGTCCGATCCGATCCAAATGCACGCCCAATCTCCATGCGCCAAGCCATTGGTCATCCCGATCCGCACGCCAACCGCAGTGCCTTGATCATTGACTCCGTAAGCTTGTGTTGAAACCGTGCTCGGGGGTACGGGCAACGACCGCACTCCAAATTCCGCCGTCCAACTGAGTGCCGTTTGGTAGGAGTTTGCATCTCCACAAAAGTTCCGGAAGCCCACCCAGTCACCCAAATTGTTGATACCCCGCGGCTGAAGCGGTTCGTCAAGGGCGCCTACTCCGCATTCTTCCTGAAGCCCCGAAATTGCAGTGGAAAGTAAACACGGAGCCCCATCTCCAGTGGACGCACGCAGCGCCCCGGCCGCCGCGAGCGCCAAGAAGGATGAGCCAAAGATGTGCACCGTTCTTGACATCCGCGTGGCCAAGCACCAATACTCCGTTCCGTCGCTCGAAATCAACTCGATCTGAGCATAGCCTGCCAATGGTCTTGGTCAAGCCTGGATTTCGCGGCTTTTGAAGCCACACACAAGCTTCGCGGCAACGGGACTCCGGACGCATGGATTACGCGTCCACAACTCATGCGTGTGCTCCTCCACACTCAAGGCTTGCGCATCACGCCCAGCTGTCCAACTGAGCGTTCCTGCTGCCACATCAGTGCGGGCTAGACTCATCCGCGGGAGCGCTCGCTCCCTGCCGCACTGACGTGCAGCAGAACGCAACGTTGGGCAGACCGATGTTTGCCATCTCTTATCCTTTTGCGGTGGCTGCTCTTGCCAAAGATGACCACTTGCGGCGTCTCGCTGGGAAGTCGCCTCGGCGTCGTCGGAGGATGGGTCGGCGGTATCGCATGCTTCTTGCTCGGACTGTGCGTCGTGTACTTTGGGCGACTTGTGCTCGTGCTGCCCCGCGTGCTCCGATTGAACACGCGCTCGCCGGAGGAACTTCGTGCGGCCGTTCGAACCACCAATAGTCCGCCTTCCAACTTTGCGCTTATAGACTTCGCCTTCGCCGCCCCATGAATTGACATGCGCCAGCCAGAAAGCACAAAGAGCCGGGGCTTGGCACTTGCACCCAACGAACGGCGGAATAGATCACAGTGTCGCTTGCGAGCGGCGCTCCGATCACCACGCGATCGAATGCCTCGCTGGAAATTGCGCCCACTGAACCGAATATTGTGGACTGCCCGAGAAGCGCCTGACCATTGTAGAACTGCACGAAATAGCCATGGTCTGATCCCATCTGCGGATTGTTCACCGTGCTGTTCACCCACGCCGCTGTGATCGGCGTAGTGAAAAGCAACTCCACCGATGTGCCCGGAGAGTCGGTGGTCAGATAAAAGTTTTGTGAGGAGGGATACTGGTGTGCGAAGAGCCCAGACGACGACTGCATCACAAGCCCGAGATCGGCGAAGGTGTCGCCGGGGACGGGCTGCACCGGACCGTCCGCAGGATCGAAATGTGTGTTGATGTGCGGGTCAATGATCGGTCCATTGACTTGCGTCTGCCATGTTGGATAGTTCGTATGTAGTACGAACGAAGCTTCCGCGGAACGCCCCGCAAGGCTGACCGCAACAAAGACAAAGAGTTTTGGCGTGTGGCGAACGCCAAGTGCGTTCATTCTAGTCTTCATTCTGATTCCTCCGTTGCGATTGCGCGAGCGACAAACTCCACATATTCGGCGACTTCGACCGCTTCCTCGAGCGGAAGTGAGAGACAGTACTCACCCAGTTCCTGTGAACCACCAAATCCAAGTAGCTGAAGAGCGCCTTCCAAATCGAATGGTTCAATTGTTTGCCAATCGACGCATCCCACGAAAACGTGGACGTCGGCACCGCCAGTCCAAACGCTGAGGAGTGCTCCAAGATCCGCACCATCGACGTACCCGTCCCGGTTCAGGTCCGCTGTTCTCCATGGATTGCTCACGTAGGACCCACTCCACTGGCCGAGCACAATTCCCAAATCAGCACCATCAACAACGAAATCGCAGTTGATGTCGCCCACGCTGGTCAAGACTACGAGTCTCTGAGTAGATCCATCGCCGGGTGCAACTCCGATTCCAACTCCGTCGGCCAAGATGTCGTGGACGGCGGTTACCTGAAGCGAATCGCTGGCGCGCCATCCCACATCTGGATCGTTTACGTTGCGACCACACCACTCGACTCCTCCCTCGCCGTCATCACGTCCCCCCCAGATAAATCCGTAGTCGCGATTCCCAAATCTCGAGCCACAAGCAACCCAGTCAATTGGCGACTTCGACGGGTCGTCTGCTCGAATAGCAGTTGCCGCGTGAGAGGAAGGCATTTCATCAGGGTCGGTCTCATCGCTGAGGACGATTGCCGGTTGGATTGGATAGGTGGTGCCTTGGCCAAACGATGACTGGTACCCCGGCGTGTCCGGTATGTAGCCGATGTACACGGCAGCGTTGTCGTAGCAGACTTCCCCGCTTGATTCACGCAACCAGCCTCCTGCCACCGACCATCCCGGAGTCTCTACGATTTCAGGCATTGCCTGCCCGTCACTGGCCCAGAATCGGTAGCCGGAATTTCCCGCGATCACAAGATCGTTGGCACTGCCTTCCCCCACCCACCATCCATGCGCGTCATAGGACGTGATTCCCGTGTCGTCACACGGCGTAAGTGGCGTTTGGCAATTCGGTTGCCCCGAGTACTCCAGCCGGTCGCCAATTGCGAGCACTTCGTCACCCTGCCAAGGCACGATCGCGTGCGCCACACCAACGATCACGGGCTGGTTGAAATCGCAACGGAAGACGGAGCCGAGCGCAGGTTCCATCTACCCTCCGTAGTTCGGATCAGCGTCAAGCCAGCCCGTAAAAGGCTCGTACAAGCCGTACTGGCACCGAGTGGCCACAAAGCCCGCCACGGCTGGATCCTCACCCGGACCTACACCAAGTGCCACTGAGTCGGTGGGCTGGCAACTTCCGCTCGGTGCAGCCAAATCGCTCTGCACGAGGGATGAGCTGACTGGAC
Source organism: uncultured Isosphaeraceae bacterium (assembly GCA_964640485.1). Taxonomy (GTDB): domain Bacteria; phylum Planctomycetota; class Phycisphaerae; order Phycisphaerales; family SM1A02; genus CAZXGD01. The sequence goes on from CAZXGD010000026.1 coordinate 4,063, forward strand.
GCCATACTGATGCGTTGCGGTTCCAGACACTCGAAATGTTGGGCGCTGCGATGGCCCCAGCGATGACCCCGTCAGCATTGATATCCATCGCGAGAGTGGCAATGCGCGGGTTGCCGCTGCCCTCAGAGATGATGGGCGCCTCTGTCCACGAGCCGGAATTCCACGTCCATGTTCGTCCGCGGGCGAGCCACTCATTGTTCGTGCCATCATTGCGTTGGAAAGCTGCGGTTCCGACCACAACCAAATCCGGAAGAGTGCCCGCCATCTGAAATCTTCGTTCGCCGTACGGAAACTGTGACAGTCCTCCCAGCATTCCGATGTTCACATTGACATCGTCAATCAAGACCACTCGATACGGCGGTAGTGCCTGTAGTGGCGCTGCAAGAGCAGAGCCACACAGCAGCACAGTGCAAAGCAGAATAGAACTCTTCATGTACCGGAATCCCTTTCCTTGCCTGCCTCGACCTCGCGTTCCCAAGAGCACCCCGGGAAGTCCTGCGCGCCGCCAACGGCTGGCCGCGTAGGTATACGGAATGTGCCACCAAATTTATTGATGGCAAGTCAGGCTCTGCTTGTTTTGGGGACCGGGCACAGCCTAGAGAGTGCCAAACCCACCCCCGCAGAATAAATGTCATCTCCCGGATGAGCACTCAGCCGGAGCCGCCGCGCCGGAAATGTGCTCCCGATGGCAGACGGTGCCCGCGCTCCAATGCCACCAGTGCAGGCCCACAAAACTGCAGATCAGTCTGTCTTGCATCGGACTTTGGAGCAATGGTTCGATGACCCGACACGAGCGTCTGCAGCAGCCCAACTGAGCGTTCGTACCGACACATCAGTGCGGGCTAGCATTCAGAGCGAGGGCAGACGCCCTCGGCCGCACTGACGTGCGGCACAACGCAACGTTAGGTCGCTCGACACGCTCATGCCATTTCGGCTCTGGTTTTATCTCGCGAAGGTTGGTGGCTTCATTCTGTTCGCCACCATCTTCGCCACGTTCTCTGCTCCAAGCGACAGCTTGCTCGGGCGCGTGCGGTTCATCGCCATTTGTGCTCTCGTTCTGCTCTGTCTCATCGGCGCTTTCATGGGGATTCTCATGGCGTTCGGCAGACTGCGGATGCTGTGCCCATTCTGCGGCAAGAGCGGTCCTGCAGGCGGAAACAAGCGCGAGGGCATGTGGATGGAGTGTGCCTCTTGCGGGCTTGTCCACGGCAGCGGCCCGTTACGCCTGAAGATTGTGCGAGACGAGATTGACGATGACGTGACCTAACCAAGCCCTCCCGCAAACCCGTCCATAGTGCTCCAGTTGCAATCTATGCCTCCCGTTCGCCGGGTCGCTGAGATGGGGTCGTGCGTGCCGACACCATGGCATCGGTGAGAAGCCAATCGACACAGTGTGAACGGCCGGGTTGATAGGTAACACTTTAGTCCGGGTACATGGGTAACACCTCGTGACGCCTGCCCCTGCCGAAAGGCGCGTCCCACACTCCATCATCGATCTCCTCCAGCCAAACTACTCGTCGGCGCAGCACATGCTCACGTTGACCCAGCGCTGCTTCCAGCGCATGCCGCCGTTGCCGCTCACGTAGCGAGTCTCGACGTGCGCCGGGTACTCGAGCCTCGTGAGGACGATCATTGTTGTACTCCTTGCGGAACCGATCGAAGCAGTACGGTCTACACTCACGCTCGACGGCTGGCGCCCTCGGCCACACAGTGAGAGTCCCCTTCGGGATTGCACCATGTTCAAGCGCCTCATCGTTCGCCTGCGCTGGCCACTGGCGTTGTTCTCCCTGCTGACACTCGCAGTCTCGCTGTGGAGCGGATGGTGGTTCGCCCGGTGGATCGGTACCAGCCTGGGATTTGTCGTAGCGTCTGGACAAGTGTGCGTTGTGTGGGGTGATATTGAGATCCTCTTCATCGGCGGCTGGCCTGAAAATGGTCTGCAGAGACAGAGTGCGGCACCACATTGGAAGTGGTCCAGCAGCTGGGAGGATTGGACATTCCCAGAACATGAGACCGCAGCAACCATGCGCTCGGCGAGACCCGCGCGTCACTGCGACAGGCTGGTGTTTCCACTCTGGTGGACACTCGCTCCATCGATCGCCCTCGCGATTGGCGGAGCTTGGGCCAATCGCGGACGAAGAGCGCTCGGCGCATGCATGATTTGCCGCTATCCACTTAGAGGAACGCCCATTTGTCCAGAATGCGGTGCGCCGAGTACTTCAGCCGAAGGATCTTCGTAAGTAACGTGCGTCGCGACAATCGCGCAGCTCGGGCAACACCACCCGCAGGTTGCGCCCGTCAAGGGCTCGGAATACCTCATGGCCATCATCAACAGACTGTTTCCTGAACTGCAGGCATTTCGCGGACGCGCGGATCGAACGTCGGCATGGCGCGGGGCCGTCCGAGCACACGCGCTGGCGATGGTTGGCTGTTTATTGCTGATTCCAACGGCCGCGTTAGTGCTGTTTGGCATTTTCATGGCGCTCGCTCGATCACTAGGTGGAGTACACCCAACGGGTTCGCGGGCACTCGCTGTGTTCGCGGCAGCATTGGCGGGCGCTTGCGTCTTGGAGGTGGTCGCAGCGATGCGCCTTCGTCGATCAATGCGTGCGCATCTGCGAGTTCAACTTGCGCTTCACGGGGTGAACACGTGCCGTCGCTGCGGATTCGTAGTGCAATTGCAGCCGGATAAGGTCTGTGGCGAGTGCGGCGAGTCTGTGTGGTCGTAAGCGTTGATCGATCGGGCGATTCGACTAGGATCAAGGGCCGCTTTCGCTTTGGATTGACGGTTAGAGACCTTGGAAATGGATGACCTCTTGGAGCGCCCCACCTGGACCAAGATTCTCAGGATGCCTTCCGCCTTCACGGGCATCTTAAAGGGCACGCGTGCAAACGCTGTCTCCACCGCGAGTCGCTATCCGGACCAGAACAAGTACATGAGGTGGTTGTTCTTGGCGGCAATACTGAGTTTCCTGCTGGGAATCTCGTGGCCCGTTCTCAAACTCTCCAAGCACTTCTACGTCATTGGCGTGGATGTCGTTAACGAACACAACGTCTTTTCAATTGCGTCTGGGCTGATCACCTTGTTTCGTGAGGGACATGTGTTGCTTGGCCTGGTGCTGTTTCTGCTCTCAATCTTCTTTCCGCTTGCCAAGATTGCGGCCTTGTTGGTGCTTTGGTATCGCTCTTTGACGCCTGCCGATGAAGCACGCTGGTTGCACCGCGTGTCGGTGACGGGCAAATGGTCCATGGCCGATGTGTTTGTGATTAGCTTGATGGTTGTGGCCGCCAAGCTTGGAGATTTGGTAACGGTTGATGTGCGCGCGGGGGTCTACTTCTTTGGAGCATCGGCGATTCTGACCATGTTGATCGCCATGCGTATCGCCAAGTTAACTTCCAAGTCTCGGCGCTCTCGTCCCCCGGCCCAGAACGAGGCGGTCTCACGCAAGTTTCCGCACGGTCCACGGGTGGCTCTGGCCAGCGGCATCCTGTTGATGACCATGGCTGCGGCACTGAGCGTGCTAAGTATGTACTTCATGGTGTCCGGATTCGTAAACCTGCACGACATTGACGACACCATCTCCGCGCCCGGCGCCTATCGCGTGATCAGTGGAGCCGCAGTGGCGGCGGTGGCCTGTGTGTGCGGCCTTTACGGCGTGGGTCTGGTGCGCAGCAAGGGCCAATAGAAGCCGGCTACCTTCCCACCGGAGATCCGGCGGGTTGAAAACTCAATGTGCGTACACCATCGCACCACACCGTTGGAGTGCCATCCACGGGCTCAAACCGTGCGATGAGGTCCAGCGCGTTGTTGGGCACTAGGTCAGTGCCCATGCGCTTTCGCCCATCAGCATCGATGTGTGAATTGTCTTCACCCAAGAGCGTGAATTGAAATCGGTAGCCCTCGCCGATGAGACTCTTGAACCGGCCCAGTTCAAGATCGTTGGTGGTGTACTTCCATTCGTGGAAAGGCTTGGTGCTGGGGCTTTCTACCGATCCTGCTTGGCCCAGCGGATAGGCCGTGATGTACAGCGTGCCCTGGCGCCACACCGGCATGGGGTATGGCCTGGCAAATAGATACAACTCCACGGAGATGCGGTCAGGACGCCCATTGGCGTTGGAGTCTGAGGGTTGCGGCCCAAAAAGCACACTGAGCGCATTGATCGGTGCAGATGTGGGTGCCCCTTCCACCGTGCGGGCGCGTGGCGGCATCGGACGCCCGTCAGAAGTCTCACTGACGGTTTCGCATCCGGCGGACCATGCGACCGCTGCTGCGACGGTGAAGGCCGCCGTAATCAAAGTGCATCCGCGCTGCAACGTACGTGTGTCTGTCATGTCATGCGCCCTTGGGCGCCGCTTCCTTGGGTGGGGTTTCCTTAGGCATTTCACGCAGTGGAACGTCTCCATCGGCTTCCGGTGTTTCGCTGGGTGCGCCGATGGGATCCACCAGTTCACCATTCTCATTAAAGCGACCTTGCATGCCCTTCAGTTCGCTCTTGCGAATCTGTTCCTTGAGGCCCGGCTGCAGGGTCATTCGATTGACAGCGGCCTCCGTAATCTCACTCAATCGGGCAGGGGTGCGCACCACGTGTGGCCGCAGCACGATGAGCAGTTCTGTCTTGGTCGTGGTCTCGCTCTTTTGCCTGAACAGCAGCCCCAACAAGGGAATGTCGCCAAGGATGGGCACCTTCTTATCAACACGCTCAAAGCGGTCATTGATGAGCCCGCCGATTACCACAGTCTCTCCGTCGCGCACGGTCACGGTGGTATTGGCGCGGCGCCGGTCAATGATGGGGCTGCGGAACGTCTCACTGATGTCCACCGTCTGCTTGCTCAGAATTGAGATTTCGGGCTCGACTTCCATTTTGACAAAGCCATCGGGATTGATGGATGGAGTGACCTCAAGAATGATGCCCACTTCTTCTGGTGTCACCGCACTCTGTTGGCCCGCCGAGCTCACGGTGACGGCGTCCGGCACGCGAATGGTCTGGCCCACCTGAATGCGACCGACGGTGTTGTTGGACACCATGATGCTTGGGTTGCTCAACAGCTGCACTCGACTCTGCGCCGCCAGCGCATTGAGCAGCAAGTCAAAGTCCGGGCCCGCGATGGCGATGTTGGGTACGCCCAAGCCCGCAAACAGCGCGGGTGCAAGTGCCAGCAACCCGGGTGGCTTGGGCTGATTGGCTGCGAACGCCCCCTTGTCCAAGCCAAATCCTCCAGCCACGTTGTACCCGTTGCCAAAGCGCGTGCTGACAAATTGCAAGCCAAGGTCTTCGGTGTTGTCCAGCGTGACTTCTGCCAGCATCACCTGGATGAGCACTTGTGGCGGCTCAACATCCAGCTCGCGAATGATCCCCTTGAGCCGTTCCATATACCGCTGGCTACCAGTCAGAAGCACCGAGTTGCTCTTGACGTCTCCAACAACGGTGACGGCTTGATCAAGCAATCTGCTCGCCGCTCCCTGGCGATTGGCTCCGTAGGCTTCCACCAGTTTGCTCCGCTCGCCATCCACGAACTTGGTGAGTGTGGCGGCCACATCGGCGGCTCCCGCGTTCTTAAGTTTGTACACCTGCTCTTCGCGGCTGCCAAACTGTTCGGTGTCAAGTTCCTTGACGACCCGCTCGACCGCATTGAGATAGTTGGGTGTGCCGCTGATGAGCAGGCTGTTGGAGCGCGGGTCAACCGTGATGGAAAGCTCCTGCTTCTCATCCGGCACCATGTTGAGTTCCAGGCCGGCAATGGTTGTTGAACGGCCGGCGCTCTCTGGTGCTGTGGCGACGCCGGAATCATCGGGCACAGCCGCAGAGTCGCGCGGCTTGAGCACATAAAGATTCCCCCGGCGATTCAGCCTAAAGAGGTCGGTCAAGATCTCCGCGATGCTGTCCGCCTCGGCATGCTTCATCTTGATGACTCGCACGTTCTGTGCGCTGGCATCGTCGCGGTCAAGGTCCTTGACCATGCGTTCGATGAGGTCCATGGACTCCTTGGGCGCGCGCACAATCACGGTGTTTGACCGCACATCGGGGGTGAGGCTGATGGCTTGGCGGACGGCGGCATTCACCTCCATCTCCGTGGCCTCATCGGGCATGCCCACGGCCTGCTTGAGATATCGCACCACAGTGGCCTGCTGCTGTCCTCGGCCAGCCAGATTGTTGCCGCTTAGAACGCTGTCAATAAGCCCGGTGACCTCCAGCGTATTGGCGTACTGCAACGCGATGTACTTGATCTCTACCACTTGGTTGGGCTTGGCATCCTCAAGGTTTCCGATCAATCCGCGCAGGCTTGTGATGTCCGATGAAGCGCCACTTAAAATCACTGCGTTGATTCGCGGATCTGCGATGGCGCGCACGCTGTCTGCGCCGCGCCGACGGTTTTCCTCGCGGATGTACATGCTGTCCAACATCTGAACAAGATCAGTCGCGCGACTCTTTTTCAGTTGCACAATCTGAAACTCGCGGCCGCTCACACCGTCCGCGCCCGCCGCCTTCAGGCTCTCCACGAGGCCCTTCACAATCTCTAGGTTCTCAGGGCTGCTGGCCACAATGAGGCAATTGGTGGCCAAGTCACTACCGATGCTCACTCTATCGCTCGGGCGAGCGGTATCGCCGAGCGACTGTGCGCGGTCACGCATGATGCCCTGCAGTTGCGTAGCAATGGTCTCCACGCGCACACCCTGCACCGCCACCACATGCACGCCCACCGCGGGATCCGTAGGCTGTTCCTCAATCTTGGCGACCAAGCTCTGAATGTCTTTGAAATCGGCCTCGGTGGCTGCGATGAGTAAGCAATTGGAACGCGGGTCGGTCATCACCAACGGCCGGGCGCGCTTGGAGACGGTGGTGGGCAAATCCGCGTAGCGCCGCTCCATGATCTGGTTCACGGCGGCAGCCACGCGTTCAAGATTGCCGCGCTGCATGGGAAGCACGTGAAGTGGCGCTACATCGCCGGATTCAACAGTGTCCAGTTGCGCCACGATTCCCTTCACCACATCAAACGCATCAGCGCCTCCTGCTACCAACAGCATGTTGCTGCGTTCGTCTGAAAGCACTGTGATCTTTTGCGAGTCCGCCGCTCGAGGCTCCACCGCGCGCATGCGCTCAAGCCGTGCATCCATGAGTTGCTGAATGAGCGGAGCTAGACGATTGGCACTGGCATTCACGAGGGCCAGTGTCTTGAGCTCTCGCAAATCAGCTGGAATCTCCCGGTCAAGTTGCTTGAGAAGTTCCTCAACCACCGCGAAGCTCTTGCCGCTGGTGCTCACCACCAAACTGTTGGTGCGTTCGTCAGGAAGAATGCGAACCTTGTCCTCTGGGCGGATGGCCTTGGCGGTGGCCTGCTGTTCAAAGAACGCGGTGAGCCGTTGCGCGGTGGCGCTGGCACCGGCGCGTGCCAGCGGATAGGTGCGCACGCTTGCTGCGGGTGATGCCGCTTCAACATCGAGCATCTTGACCAACTCTGCAACCGTTGCCAGATTGTTGGCCGTGCTTACCACGATGAGCGCGTTGAGCGTCTCGTCTGCACGAATGAGCGTTCGGCTCATGGGGGTAAAGACATCGCTCTCGATGATCTGCCCGGGGGCGCCGCTCTCAAGCTGCTGCACAGTTCGCAGCCGAGCCACCTGTTTTTGCATAGGCCCCGCATCGGGCAGATTGGTTTGCCCCTGCACCAGCACGGCATCCAGCACCGCGGCCAAGTCTGAGGCAGCGGCATAGCGCAACTTGATGATGCGCGGTTCCACCCAGCCGGTTTGCGTCTTGTTGTCCAGCTTCAGCTGAAGCGCTTCAATCAGTGCCACGCTCTCCTCGCGCCCCGCCACCACGACGGTGTTGGTGCGATCAATCACAGAGATGGCCACCGAATCCAAGAGCGCTCGCCCAAGGTCGCCCTCAGGCACGCCCTGGAGTGCGGCTCCGGGCACCGTTCCAAGCGCTTTGCCTTGCGTGAGCAGGTCCTTCACCAGCCGGGCAAAGTCCGCCGCAGGAATGTTCTCCATGGGCAGGATTCGCAAGGTGACGGCTTCGGTCATGGGCACGTCGTCCATCATGGCGATGAGTTCGCGCACGGCGTCGACGTTTTCTTGAGCGCCGGTCACCATGATGGAGTTGGTCTTCTCGTCCGCGCTCAGGCGGATAGGTTTGGTAAGGTCCAGTGACAGGTCCGGCGTAAGCACACCGTCACGGTGAATGCGCAGCCGGCGTACTTGCTCTTGAAGCGCCTTGGCCAATCCTTGAGCACCCGGCGTGGCGGCGGTATCAAGCATTTTCTGAACCGATGCAGCCACCGCAGTCGCAGACGCCACCTTCAAGCGCACCATGCGACCTTCACTCTGCGCGAAGGCGGGTTCAAGATCCACACTCTTGAGCAGATCTGCCACGATCGCCCGGTCCTCCGGCAGCGCAGCCACGGCAACTGCATTTCTTCCTGGCACCGGTGCCACGCGCACTGCGCCCTTCACCACTCGACCGCGAGCGTCGGGCGGACCCTGGCCACCCATGCCTAACGTCTGCACCACCTGTGCGGCAGCGTCCGCGGAAATGTGCTTCAGCTCCACCATGAACAGGCTGCTTCCCGGTTGTGGGCTGAGCACCTGTAGTGTCTCGGCAAGCTGGCGGATCTGGTGCCAGTCATCATCTTCAGCGCGCACAATGATGACGCCGGCAGTTTCGTCGGGCGTAATGCGCGCCGAACGTGCGGTCGTGCCCGCGTTTCCTCCTTCGGGCGCGAAGACCGTGCGCAATGCATTGGCCAGCATGGTGGCAGAGCCACCCTCCTTCACAGGAATCAATCGCGGCGGTGGAAGTTTGGCGGCCTGCTCTCCGTCCAACTCCTGCACGATGGAGTCAATCTTCTTGAGGTTCTGGCGGCTGGCACTCACGATGACGCTGTTGGTCTGTGGCTCGGCAACCGCACTCACCCAGTTCTCATTCTTCACCAGGTAACTGGGAACATTGCGCACGGGTCGGCCATCTGGGCCCACCGGCACCGCCTGCTGGCGCTCCTGCGGATCGCCCTTGAATGCGGTGTTAATGGCCGAAGCCACGCTCTGCGCCTGCGCGTGCTTCAACGGGAACACGCGTAACTGCAGCGTGCTGTCGTACTCCTCGCTGTCCAACTTCTGCAGCATGGCGCGGATACCGTCCCACTCGCTCTGCGGAGAGCTGATCACCAAGCTGTTCGTGGCGGGATCCGTCACCACGCGCACGGCGCGACGGCCGGGAGTCTCTGCATTCGTGGCGTATGGGCCATAGAAGTACTCCAATGCCTCGGCCACCTTTTGCGCTTCAGCATGCTTCAGCGACACAAAGTCTGTGGTGTTTGGGGTCTGTGATGGCTTGTCCAGTTCTGAGAGCACCTGCTCAGCCACTGCAATTTGTTCTGGCGTGCCCGCCACAATCAGGCGATTGGTGGCCCGATCGCTGTCCACGCGAAGTGACTGCGCATCTCCCCGCGTCTGCAACAGCTGCCGCAATGTCCACTGCACTTCCTCGGCCAATGCATTCTTAAGTTCAATGGTTTTCACCTGCACCTCAGTACGCGGCGTGCTGGTGTCCAACGTTTGAATGAGTGCTTCCACTTCTGGCAGCACTGTGGGGGCCGCGGACACCATGAGGGTGTTGGTGCGGTCATCAGCCGCAAACTGCGGCGCGCTGAGAGGATTGGCCCCCTTGCGGCTCATGAACATGCCACGCAGCGTGTCCACGAGTTTGGTGGCGCGTGCCTGCTGCAACGGATACGTACGCACCACCGCCCTGGTGGCCGGCTCTGACTGTTTGGCGCTGGCCACGATCTTGGCCACGGCGTCCAGCACCATGGACATGTCGCTTTGTGGTGCCGCCAGCACGAGTGTTCCGCCTGCGGGGTCCGCGACCACACTCACGCGGCGCGCCATCTCACCAGGCCGACCGCCGATTGGTGTAAGCATCTGCACGGTCTGCATGACGACATCGCGCAACTGCGTGGGGTCAGTTCCTTGCGGAAGCTGCACCACTCGCACCACACTGCCCGCCGGTGGAAGCACCATCTGCGCTTGTTGGGCAAGTCGTTGAATGCGCTCCACGGCGCGCTTGCTGCCCACGATCACCAAGCTGTTGGTGGTTGGGTCGACAGCGATGGTGACATCTTGGGAATCGTCGGGAATGGCGGGAGCTGCTTGCGTGGACTGCACTGGCGCGGTGGGCGCGGCCTGGGCCAACACTGCGACCGCGATGGCACTCCGAACTCCCCCCGAATGTGATTGATTTGTGGCACCAGAGGTCGGGGCTGCCGCAGGCGCTGTGTTTGCCGGCGGAGCGCTTGCCGGCGGAGCGTTTGCCGACGGAGCGCTCGCCGGCGGTGGCGTCGCGGGTGGGCCCCCGGCGGGTGGAGTCTCTGCCGCTCGCTTCAGCAACTCTTCCACCGTAATGACTTCTGCGCCTGACTGACCCTCGCGCTGGAGCGTTCGCTCAAGCAATCGCGCCAGCTCTGACGCATCCGCCCGTGTTGGGTCAAGCGCAATGGTGCGCATTTCGCGGCCGCTGGCCACCGCGGCTCGGTCCACCTGCTGTACGAGGGTCTCAATCTGCGCGAATTGCGCATCGCTGGCCCTCACGATAAGTGCGTTGGCAGCCGCGTTGGTTCGAATGACCGGTGCGGGTTCACCGGAACGGTCGTCCTGCAGCAAGCCCGTCAGTGTGGTGGCCACGTCGTTGGCATCAGCGTTCTTGAGCGTGAGCACGCGCACGCTCTGCTGGCCGCCTTGCACTGTGGCATCAACGTCCAGTTGCGCCACCATCTGCTCAGCCACTTCTAGCACCGCCTGTGGTCCGCTGACGATCACGGCATTCAGTCGCGTGTCAGCAGCGACGCGCACCGGCGCACGGTCCATGCCACGGCGCAAGTACTCCTGACGCACGGCGGCGGGCATGTCCCGCAGGCTGAGCATCACGCGATCTGCCAGCAGCTTCTCCACCAATGGCACCAAGGTTTCGGCGCGCGCGTGCTTGAGTTGAATGGTGCGCACCAGCCCGGTTTCGCTGGTGCCGTTTTTGTCCAGCGGCTCCACCAGCTTCTTGACTTCTTCAATGTCAGCGGGAAGTCCGGTGATGATGAGCGCGTTGCTGCCCGCCGCCGGGGTGATCTGCACAATCATTGGTTCATTGGTCACCGGGCTGGGCAACGCCGCAGAGGCTTGCTGCAACGCGGGGGCCAATTGCGATGCTTCTGCAAATGTCAGCGGGATCACGCGAACTTCCTTGCGGTCCGCTCCGATCATGGCAGGCGTGCTGTCCAACTGCTGCACCAATTGCTCAGCCACGGGCATCAAGCTCTCTGGTGCGCTCACGATGAGCGTGCTGGTGCGTTGATCTGCGGTCACTTCTACCAACTGATCCCCGCCGGGGAACTCACGCTTGGCGCGCGAGGTGAGAACTTGCCGCAGAAGCGTGCTCACCTGATCGGTGCGACCCCCCTTGAGCACAAAGGTCTTGAGGCCGCTCAACGGAACGGTCTGCAAATCCTTGATCACTTGATCAACTTTGGCAAAGGCCTGGTCGTCGCCAGTGACAATCAGCGTGCGGCTGGCGGCTTCCACTGACACGGTTACTTCAACGCCCTTGCGTCCGTTGGTGCCGCTCGATACAAGTGCTCCGCTGCTGGCAAGTGCCCGCACCGCGGCCGCAATCTTCTCCGGATCCCCACGATCCAGTCTCCAGGTGCGCACCTGTGCCTGCGGCGGCATCTCAATTCGATCCAGCTGCTCCACCAGTGACTGGAAGCTTGCTTTGCGATCTCCCGGGCACTCGATGATCACCGTGTTTGTGGCCGCGTCGGCAGTGACAAACACATCCTTCTGCTTTTGCAAGTGCGGCAGCGGCCTACCGCGCGCATCCAGCGGAACGGGTGGCTGCGGGTACAGCTTCTCGAGGGCCGCAGCCACTTCAACGGCACGTCCAGTCTTGAGAGGAATGATCACCGTTTCGCGCACGGTGGCGCTCTTGTCATCTGAGCGATTCACTTGCTCCACAAAGTCTCTGATCTCAGGAAAGACATCTTCATGCGCCGTTACGATGAGCGTGTTCGTAGCCGCGTCGGCCTCCACGCGCACTGGTTGCTGCCTTCGCTGTTCTGCGGGGCGCTGGTCGTAGCGATTGCTCAAGAGCTGAGCCAATTGCATGGCGTCTGCCGCTTTCACCTGCACAAGTCGCATGGGGGGCAATTGCCCGGGCGTCACCGTGTCAAGTTCGCGCACCAGCGCTTCAACGGCGGCCAACTGCGCAGGCTCTCCAACCACCCACAATGCGTTGGTCTGCTCGATGGGCTCGATGGTGGGCTGCACCGCACTCTGCGACGGGCTGTCCGTGTGCATGCGCGTGAGCAAATCGCGCACCATGGGGGCGATCTCCGAGGCGCGCGCCTGGCGCACACTCACCATGCGACCGGTGCGCTCAGCGCGATCCACGGTGTCAACCAAGAGCACCAACTTTTCCATCTGCGCGGGGGTAGCGGTGATCTGCACTTCCTTCAGCGCGTCCATCGCTTCAATCTGCGGAGCTGTGAAGGCGGTGCCGTCCTTGGGCGCAAGAATCTGTTGCGCCATGGCCAACAGTTGCGGCGCCACTTTGCTGGGCACGGCGTACTTCAACGGAAACGCGCGTGTGGTGCGTTCAACGATCGTGGCGCTCTCGGCCATCTTGACCGCCTCTGCAAAGCGCGCAATGGCGGCCTGCGTTCCCGCAACTGTCAGCGTGCGACCATCGGTGCCGGTTTCAATCTCCAACGTGTTGGCGGGATTGCGGGAGTCCTGTTCCGCGTCATAGATGCGCCGAGCCATGGCGATGGTGTCTGCCGGCAGCGCGCTGTTCACCTTGAGCACTTGCACGCGTCGTTCCATGCGTCCGGTCTGGTCCAGAATCTCCACAATCTTGCGCACCTGATCGACCTCGCTGCTCAACGCGCTCACGACCAGGCTTCGCCCATCGGGGCCCGGAGCAATGGTCACCACCTTCTGTTGCTGCGGGGTCTGCAAGCTGCGCACTTGCGGCAACACGCTGGCGGCATCGGCGTTGCGCAGCGGAATGAGCTGAACCAATTGTGGGTCTTCTTCGGGCAAGCGCTTTGGTGAGCCCGGCGCGCGGCGCTCGCCATCAAGTTCCTCAATCAATGCTGCCCCCTCAGCCACACTCTGCGATGGACCCACGATGGCAAGCTTGCCCACTTCGTCCATGGCCAGCACGGTGGGACGCACTTCCTTGGGGAGCCCCTGATACAGCTCGTCCAATCGCTTCTTGGCTTCCGTTGGTGTGGCGCCGCGCAACGACACGGTGCGAACGCTGCGTACGACTGCAGCGGGCGCGCCGGGAACACCTGCGCCGGCATCCCCCTGACCCGGAACGTCGAGCAACGCAATGATGTCGCGCAATTGGTCAAGCTTGGGCGTGGCTCCACGCGCCACGATTGCATTGGTGCGCTCGTCCGCGGTCATGGAGAGCCCTTCCATGCGGCTCTCCTCGATCTTGGTTTTCTTGCCGTCAGCGCCAATGATGTACTCAACTTGGCGATGGCCCGCCAATGCCGAGAGGCTCACCAAAAGCGTTGAGGCCTTGGCGTACTTGATTGGAAAGTACCGCACCTGCGCATCGGGTTCAGATTGGTCGATGGAACTAATGAGCTTGAGCATGCGCCGCACTTGGCCAGCGGTCTCAACCAGAATCAGAGTGTTCTGTGCCTCAAGTGGCGTCACACTGCCGTAGGCGCCCACCAACGTTCCCAATTGGGTGGCAATGGCGCCCACGCGAGCCGTGCGCAATGGCACCATGAGCGTCACGATGGTGTCGTCTGTCACTTGCGCGGGAAGTTCATCCACATACGTGGGAATGTTCTCGCGCTTCATGTCGCCGAGCTTTTGTAGGTAGAGCTTGTCGAACTCCACACGCAGCATCACGCCCTGCGTCTGCAGCAACTGATTCAGCGTGCTCAGCGCCTCAGGCAGGGTGTGTACACGCGAACTGATGTAGTCAACCTGGCCCTTGGGTACGTCCGTCTCGCGCACAACGGGCAGCCCTGTGGTTCGGCTGAAGTAGTCCAGAATCTGGTCCCACGACTGGCCCTTGAACTGAAAGCGAATGCCCCCTGCGCTCGGCGGCGGTTGATCTTGTGGAAGCACTCCTGTTGACGGCGGTGCTGCGGGGGGAAGCGGCAGCACTTCCGACGCGGGTTGAATCTGCGCCGAGGCAATGGGCGCGGCAGCGATGCCCACCACGAGTGCGGCGCAACCCGCCCAAGCAATGGATGTTGCGCGAGTGTGGAGCGTATTCATGTGTGTCCTGTGCATGTGTGTTCTTGTGCGCTACTTCGCCGCGGTCTCAACTGCGCGTGCTTCTAAGGTGTCGCCCACGCGCAGCATGTACGTGGCGCCGCCTGCAGCAATGCGTGCGCCTTGGGGCGCAAGGCCCACGAGTGCAAACTCTGCGATGGTGTCGTTTACGCGCAACACGCGCGACTCATTGGTTGCTGCGTTGCGAAACCACGCTTCGGTGCCCGCGGGGCCGTCAATGAACCCGGTGAGCATCCACTGTCCGTATGGGAACCCTGGCGTGGCCTCGATCGCCGCTGGCGTGGCCGTCGCGGGTGAGGCCGGTGCCACGGGTGCAGCCGCAACCGCCGTTGGGGGTGCATTGGGCGCCGTCGGCTCGGGCAATCGAAACGGATTGCGCTGAGCAAGCACCGCATACTTACTAAACCCCGCAAGCGCTTCTGCACTGGGGGCGCCGGGCATTCCATCCGGCGGCACACCCGGCAGAAAAATCGTGGCCAATCTGAGCGTCACGCGCACTCGGCTTCCATCCTTCACGGGATCAAACTTCACCGTCTCAATGCGCTTCACCATGGGGTCTACCGCGATGCGATGAACGAGCCGCAGCACCTGATCCACCGCTCCCTCGCCACTGATGGTGGCACGCACCTCAACAAAGTCTGGCTCCTCGCGCATGGCTCGCGGCAGATTCAGACGGGTCATTTCCTGTCGAGCGGGATTACGGCGTTCGATGGCCTGAGCAGTGGCCACGATAAGGTCGCGAAGCCCAGTTTCTTCAGCGATGCGATTCAGCCGCGCGCGCAGTGCGCCGTCTACAACATCTAAGCGGTCACCCAGCGAGGCATTGCTTGCCACGGCCAATCGCGCGTCAAGATCGGGGCGCTTTTCACGTGCCGCTTTCACCGTTCGCAGAAACTCCGTGCTACGCGCGATGTCTTGCGCGTTGCCGAGGCGGTTGAAGCCGGAAAGTTGCGTAAGCCGACCGCTGTGGATGGACCATCCCAGGAATCCCGCAGCAATCACGGCAAGCGCCACGCCCACTGGCGCACGGCTGCGTGAGTT
This sequence comes from uncultured Isosphaeraceae bacterium, assembly GCA_964640485.1. Taxonomy (GTDB): domain Bacteria; phylum Planctomycetota; class Phycisphaerae; order Phycisphaerales; family SM1A02; genus CAZXGD01. The sequence continues at coordinate 19,415 of CAZXGD010000026.1, forward strand.
GGAGCGCAGACGCATCGTCCAACCAGTGAACATTGCTCGGATGCCCTGCCCGCTCATGGCATCTCCCTTCTGCTCACGGTGACCGGTGCGGCTTCCTTCTCGACAGGCGTGCCTGACGGCGCGAGCAGCAGCAATTCCACCGCGACGGGCAGTCGGCGCCCAACCTTGCCTTCACTGCTGGTGCTCTTGACCACCCACTCACGCCGCGCGATCAGTGCTTCACGCAGCGCATCAGCCATGGCGCGATCGGTGGTTTCAACATCCATGGAGATACGCACTGCCGGCGGCAAGCTGAACACACCGTCCTTGTTCACGCCCACGACCGCTTCCTCAACTTGACCGCCCCAACTGGCAAAGAGCACTCGTGCTGGATCGGGAGCAAACCCATGCAGGTGCAACATGGTGTCAAGCCACTGAGGCTGTGATGTAAGCCATGCGTTGAGGTGACGAGCCTTCAGTTCATCGCGTTTGATGCGCAGGTATTCGGTGCGCGCTTTTGACTCCTGGCTCACTAACTGCACTCGCTGCGTCTCCAGCGACTGCCGATCCTGCTTGCCCAGTGCCCAACCCACGCAGTACGCAGCGGCCACCATCGCCACCGCCGCGTACACGCGAATCCTCCTGCGCGCAGCCACATCGGGCGCCTTGCGCGGATGCGCCAAGTTAATGCTGGGCTCCTGACGAACGCTCTCAAGCAAAAGACCTGCCAAAGGCCACGCGCAGCCCAACTGATGTCCATCAGTCTGAATCTCCGGGTGGCTGTCTAGTTTGGCTACCGGAATGTCGCCGCCGATGGCGCTGGCCAACGCCGCCACGGGGCCTGCATCGCCCAACACCCACGCACGCACCGCGCCAAGATCCGGTTGCGAAAGTCTGAGGGCGGTCCAACTGCGCCGGGCTTCAGTCACCGCGGCTTCAGGCGTGCTTGAACTGAGTGTGGTTCCACGAGTGGCGCGCAGACCAGCGCCGTCTGCCGCCACAAGTTCCGCGCTCTCGCTTGATAGATCGAATGCCACCGCTAACTCGCGGCTGGCTGCTGCTTCAGGTGCTGACGCAAGCGATGCAAGCAACGCTGATGTTCCACACGTGCGTGGGGCCACGCGATCCACCGAGATTCCCGCCGCACTCGCCATGCGCCGCAGCACTTCCAACTCGTTGGCGGGCGCGCCAACCGCCCACACTTCTCGCGTGTTGCCGGACCCCGCCTGCACCACGTAATCAATCACCGAGTCTGCACTCATGCTGGTCTCGTGCTGCATGGCCAAGTGCACCATTCCCGGAAGCTCGTGCGGTTCCGCGCCAGGAAGATCCAGCTTCTTAAAGACCACGCGTTCCCGGGGTAGCGTCCACACCGCGCCCGTTGCGGTGACTCCCGCAAGTTTCAGCAACTCTGCAACCTGTGCCCCGCGCTGCTCGGGCGTGGTGTCCGCGTCGGCCTCCGGAAGCTGCACCTGCACCACGCGAACGATGGCAATGCGGCCACGCTCTGCCACAGCCTCCACAGCGTGAAGATCGCGGAAGCCCACGTCAATCGCCAGCATGCTGCGTGAAGCCATATCTCCTTCAGCGTTGCGGTGAACGCCGGGTCAACGCCCTGCAGATCCGCGCGTGCGCCACCGCCCCGACAGTCCACCTGTCGGCGTGTGCGCGGAGGGCGCATCGCTGGCCCTCCTACCGCTGGCGCTTCCATCGGATGCAGATTCATCGTCCGAACGCGGAGCGTCCGGTACGGTTGTGGGCGTGCCACCGCTCGGCGCGCGCTGCGCGCGATCGCGTTGCGTTACACGTTGCGCTTCGCGGTCAGCGAGGCGCTCCCACTGATCGGCGCGTTCGGGCGGCGAGTGGCTCCACTCGCGGTTTTTGGCGCGACGATCTTCTTCTGCGCGCTGACGCGCGGCGCGTTCAGCTTGCGCGGTCTGACCAAGCGAGCGCCAATCTCGCGTGGTGGATTTTTCTGCAACCGCTGGTTCAGAAGAACCCTGATCGCTTGGCGAACCTTGAATACCGCTTGAGGTTTCCTGGGTTGCAGGCGGCGAATCCACCTCGAGTTCTGCCTCTGCCAACCGCCTCTTCGCGGACGCCACACGCCCTTCCGACTCGTCCTGCCCCTGGCGTTCACGGGCAAACTGTGCCGCCAACGCCACCGCCACAGGCAGGAGCGTTGAGTCACGAAGGCTGGCAAACCGAGGCGGATCCTCTGACAGATCCACGACCACGTCCCATACTTGGACCCCCTGCAGCGTGTCGCTTTCAGTGAGGTGATCTTGAACACCACTGACCAGTCGCAACCGCCAAAGCCAACTGCGTGAGCAAATGTGCGGCGCCAGTTGGGCAAACTCCTCCGGCGTTAGCACCCCCTTCACGACAGGCCATGCCACCTGCATTCGATCCGCCGCAGAAAGTGACTGCCGCTCTTGCACCAGTTGAGTGGCCTTTTCGGCGCTCACGCCGGGCAACGAGCGGAGCACCGCTTCAGAGGCTCGGCCAAGATCCACTCGGCCCACTTCAACTGGCTCTTCATTGCAGATCACCGCTTCAAGCACCGCACCCCATTGAGCGGGCTCCACCTTGGCCGCGATCATCGCGGTCACCAATTCGCTGGCATCTGCAGGTGCTTTCCCTTGCAGCGCATCCTGAATTCGTTGCGCCACACCCGCCGCAGTCACCTCGTCGATCGCAGCTTGTGATTCAGAGGTCCACTCTCCACTGAGCACAGTACGCGGCTGCAGCCCCGCCACTCCGCGCTCACCCAGTGCCTGCTGCGCTTGAAATGGTGTCACAACATCCGCCAACGCCAGCGGGCGCGCCACCCCCTCAAGCCCAGCGCGTTCACCCTCTTGTGCCGAGCGCACTCCTTCGGCGATGGTGCTCACCACCGGGCCCAGCACCACCGAAGGCGACAAGCCCACACTGGCATCCACAAGTCCTTCGATGGAGTCGCTGGAATCTCTGCGCTTGAGCGCGGCCGCGGCCAATTCCGCATTCACCACGCCGGTTAACGCCAACTGTTCCGCAGTGAGCCGCGCCAACGAACGCTTGGCGGTTTCGCTCACCGCAACTTCGCCGAGCGGCCCCACGGGCAACAAGCGAACCACCGCTGTGCGACCATCCGCCTCCCAAAGCACCATTTCTGCGGGCAAGACGGGATCTTCGCCCGCCGCTACAAGTTCGCGTTGCGCGGCCAATGCGGCCGCCACGGCTTGCGCCCCGCTCCACGCCACCGCACGTTGCTGTGATTGATCCTGCGACGCCACTTGGCCCGCGTGCTCTGCTTCTTGCGCCACACTTAGCGCACCCACTGCAAGTGCGGCCACGGCCAGCACCACGATGACCGCAAAGAGCATGACTCCACGCCGATTGCCCCCGCGCCAATTGCCCCCGCGCCAATTGCCCCCGCGCCGATTGCCCTTGTTCATGGCAGCACCGCCCCATCGGAAGCCAGCGAGTCCGGCACTGCAAATCGTCGCATGCGATCTGGCGGTGGACGATTGACGGGCGATTGCTCGGCCGGCACTTGCTCATCCACTTCTTGGCCCGCAGATTCCAAAGAAAACCACAGCGACACTTCCACAACAATCGGCAGCCTTCCTGCACTGAGAGAATCAAACTCGTCTGACCATTGCTCACCGTCAAAGTAGCGCAGTTGCACCGCACCAATCTCGGCTGGCAGAAGGGTGCCTTGTCCACTGCGCCCTACGCTCACACTGCGCCCCGACTGACGCACTTCAGTGGCCACCAGCGGCGCGAACGCGGCGCGCGCCAGGTCTTGGGCATTGCCACCTGCTGCATCAGTGCGGTTGCTGAGTATCCGCAGTCCACCTGTGGTGCCGCTGACACCCGCACCGCGCATACCGCCATCCACCACAGCCGATTGCAGCGCGGTCTCTACCACCCGAAAGAGCGCCTCCGCGCTGCGCGCGCGATCGGTGGTGCGCGTGACATGGGCGCGCGTGGTGCCAAGATCGCTTACGAACATGGCCATCGCGCCGGCCAGCAACATGATCATGCCAACGGCCACCAGTGCTTCCAGCAACGTGAAGGCGGAGCGACGTGTGCTGCCTCTCATCGTGTTGCACCAACAGCGCGTGCGGATGCTCCACCGAACTCAGGGCGTGGCGCGGGGCTGCCACCGCCTTCGCTTCGAACCAGTTGTCTAAGCACGGCCAGTCGCGGGGCCTCCGCGCTGCTGCTGCCTCCCAGCGCTTGGGCAAGTGCGGTGGGCGCAGCACTGGCGTCATCCCACACTTCAACCACCACCAGCGCGAGCCCAAGGTGCTCACTGGGCTCCAATCGATGCTCCACGCGAAGACCTCGGCGCGGATCAACTCCAGATGCCTCGGCAATCGGTTCATCGTCCGCCATGCCAGCTTCAACGTCAGACATGCGCGTGCGCGCCATGTCCATGGCCAATGCGCGCCGTTCAGCGCGAGCGCCCGCGGCCACGGTCTCTTGCATCACACCCAGCACCACCACACCCGCGAATGCAAAAATGGCAATGGCCAGCAGAACTTCAAGCAGGATTGAGCCGCGCGCGGTCACACGTCATTCCTTGCCTCGACCTTCGGCTGCACCACATCGCGCCGTGCCGCGTGGCCCAACAGCGGATTCACATCTACGCGCACCGAGCGCGAACCCCAGGTCAGCCAGCAACCGCGCGCAGCGATGGCGCTGCCGTCCGGCAAGAAGAGTGCCACCCGACCATCAGTCCCGCCATTGAACTCTGCGCGTTGATCGGACTGCTCCGGGGCTTCCACGCTGGCACACACTCCCGCGCTCAAGTCAAGCGTGGTCCACGACTCGTTGAGTTCGGGCAGGTCTGCTTCATTTCCACGGCGCACACCTGGCGAGATGTCGCGCATTCTGCGTTCCATTTTGGCGCCGAGTGCTCGTGCTGCCGCGCTGCCTTGCAGAGCCCTCTCCATGCCGTCAACGTAAAAGTGTCCGTTGGTGTCAACATCGTCGTCAGCGTCCGCCAGCAAATCGACCGGGCGCGCTTCGAGGCGTGTGCCTGCGTCAGTCACAACCAGTTCAATCGCCATTCCGCGCTCTTGCGCCGCTGCCCGTGCCTGTTCGCACTGCGCCAGCGCCGCGTCCACGGTGTTGTCGAACTCCTGCCGGTCAAGCATGGGCGTGTACAGCGGCATCACCAGCGATGCCAGCGCGATTGCCACACCAAGCACCATCAGCAATTCCAGCAGGGTGAACGCGCGCACTGCTTTGCGGCGTGTGTGGGCAGACAGCACATGGAACGCGGGGCGCGTCATGAGTTGGGCGCCTTAGCGCGTGCCCCCTGTCCCTGATGATCCACTGGAACTTCCCGAGGATCCACCCATGTCACCTTCAGCACCAAGTTTGGCAAGCGTAATGTCATCAGCGGTGCCCTCTTCACCATCGGGTCCCACGCTCACCAGGTCGAATCCAAACGAAGAATCTTCCGTCGGCACGTACTTCAGCTCGCGCCCCCAGATGTCATTGGGAATGGCCTCCTCCAAGTACGGCCCCTGCCAGCGCGCGGCAACTTCTTCGTCAAGCGCGGACTTATCCCAGAGCACCACGATCCCCTCTTCTTCAGTGGGCAAGCGCTTGACATCATTGCGGAACATCATCACAGCCTTTTTGATCATCTGCATCTGTGAGAGCTGAATGCCTTTGTCCGCCTTTTCTGACTGCCCGGTCAGGTTGTAAATGACGATGCCGCCCAAGGCAATCAAGATGCCGATGACGATGAGCAGTTCCAGAATGGTGAAGCCGCGACGAGCGCGGCCAGATGTGCGATGCATGCAGTTCTCCAGAGCGGCCACCGCGGGAAACAGCCCACAGCAAGCGCCAGTGGGGCGCCCCACGACTATCGGCCTACCGGAGCGTGGGGCAAGGGTTGCATCGGCGATTATCGCGCCGCGCCACCCAATTGCAGCATTGGCAGCACCAAGGCCAGAAATATGCTCAATACGACCCCCGCAAGGAAGAGCAGGAGCGCAGGCTCCATGAGCTTTACCGCCACCCCGATTGCCCGGTCTACGCGCTTTTCAAGGGTGTCCGCCACCCCGCTCAGGACTACCGCCAGGTTGTTGGCGCTCTCTCCCACGGACACCATTTCTGTCACGTCTTCCTCAAAGAAACCGCTCTGGCTGAGCGGTTGCGCCAGGGGCTCACCCGCGCGAACGGCTTCCACCGCACGGTCTACGGACTCTTCCAGTGCAGGGTGCCCGGCGGCGTCGCGGCTGATCTGCATGGCCGCAAGAAGTGGAATGCCGTTGCCCAAGAGCGTTCCAAGCACGCGAGTGAATCGAGCCACGCAGACGGCTCGCACCAATCCGCCCCACACCGGCAGCCTGAGTTGTGCATCAGCCACCGTTCGCCGCAACGCGGGCCTGCTCCAAGCCCACCATGCTGCGGTGGCCAGAATCGCTGCGCCCACCAAGAGCAACGGCCACTGTTGAACCAGTACATCGCTCACCCACATGAGCATCTTGGTCACTGGCGGAAGATTGCCTTTGGCCTGAAACTTCTTAAAGCGTGGCACAAAGAAGATGAGCGCGGCCAGCACGATGCCCGCTCCAACCACCAGCAGAATCACTGGGTAGATCAGGTTTCCAACGATCTTGGAGCGCATCTCCGCTTGGTTCTCAAGAAACACAGATAGGCGCGCAAAGACCTCGTCAAGAAAGCCGCCGCGTTCGCCCGCGCGCACCATGGCCACTTGAACTGCTGCGAACACCCCCGGGTGCTGTGCCATGGCATCACCAAGACGTTCACCATCTTGAACGCCATCAGCCACTTGATTCCACACCGACGCAAGTTTGGGGTTGGCCTTTCCGCGCCCTAGCAATCGCAATGCGCGCAACAACGGAACCCCCGCGCGCAAGAGGTCGCTGAGCTGGCGATAGCTCGCGGAAACGGCACGGCCCGACACCCGCGCTCGCGCTGCCCCTGCCTTGCGTTCTTCAAGATTGACTGGCGCAAGACCGCGCGATTGCAAGTCCGCCAATGCGGCAGCCTGCGATGCTGCATCCAACGTGCCACGCACACGGGCGCCTTGGGCGTCGCGAGCTTCAAACAGGAAGGCTGGCACGAAGGTCCTACCCGGCGGCCACGCTAGGGTTGCGGGGGCTGCGGGCAAACGCAAGCCCGAGAGTCAGCCAGAACACGCAGCACACCCATTCCTTGATGAATGACATGTCGACCAGACTGACCAAAAGCCCCGATATCAGCATCGTTCCGACGGCAACTCCTAGAGGGCGCGAGCATTCGTTGTCTCTAATCAGCCGCCATACTCGCCTCGCCGCCGCAAATACGACTGCGCCGTAGGCCAGTGCGCCCACCACGCCCAAATCGCTCAACACTTCAAGCGGAAGGCAATGGACCCATGGCATACGAGTGCGCGGCAACATCTGGCCCTGCCAAGTCCAGCCCGCTCGGGCGGCCTCTAGAAACGCCTCGCCAAAGAGCCCTGGCCCATTCCCCGTGAGCGGGTGTTGCCAGAACAGCGACCAACCGAAGGCTGCCAAGATCGCGCGGCTGTCCAGGCCCAGTTGGTAAGTCTCGATAGCCCGTTCACGGAGGGATGGAACCACCGCAATAACCGTTACCGACAACACCAGCAGCCCTGCTGATGACAGAAGAAACTGCTTCGTCCGAAACTGCGTTGCCAGCGGTACGACACTTGACACGAACCAACCAGCCATGGCTTGGCGGCCTGCGCTCAGAATCCACGGCAGCGCGGCGATCATGCAGCACAGGGGGTACGCCCACTGTCTGCATCGAGTGGGTAACACAGGCAGTGCAAGCGGCAGGAGAATGCTCACTGCGGCGAGATCGTTGGCGTTGCCCTGGCTTGCAGAGAACCTGCCCTGCGAGGCGGTGCCCTCGCGCAAAAGCGGCTCGCCCATCGCTGCCGACCAACACACATCAACCACGACCAGCAGAACCGCAAGCACGCCTGACCAACACACCAGTTGCAGGGCGTTACGACTCCACGAGGCCACTTGAGCCAAGGGAAAGATCAATGCAAACAGCGGCAGCAAGCGCATTCGCTCTGCAGCAAGCACCGGCGACGAACAGGCTGCTGTCGAGGCTGCTGTCGCCAGCAGCACCGCGACAACGGGCCACAGAGCTATTGAATTCCAATCGCCTGGGGCGCCCAGACGTGCACTGAGGAGCGCAAAGACTCCAACCGTAGCGACCGCAGCCGCATGCCAGTTTGCCATGGGTGCGCCGAAGGGCACCACCGTCAGTGCGAGCAGAATCGCCACTGCGGCGAACCACGGACCTAGGCGCCCGAAGTGCTTAGCCCAAGTCACCGACTTGGCATCCTCACACCGCGTTGATCACTGAGCACAGGACCCCCAGCCGCCGAGCAGAGTCCCTAAGTCCGCGCCATCAACGATGCCGTCGTGATTCAAGTCTGCCAAGGCTCCGGGCAACGCGGGTCCCCACGCACCCAACAGCGTTCCGAGGTCCGCGCCATCCGTCAGACCGTTGCCATCAAGATCCGTCGGGCACTCGGTGAGCGGCGACTCGCATTCGTCTGGACGGCCATTTGAATTGGCATCGGCAGCCCATCCGTTGGCAATCTCACAACTATCGAGCAGGCCGTTGCCGTTGCAGTCGGCGCTGTTTGCACCGAAGTACCTCAGTTCAAGTTGGATCCATGACCCTTGCGGGCACGCATTGGCGTCTACTGCAATGCTGGGCGTCAGCGTGAACTGGAGCGTGCCGTCGAGGCTAATGGCGGCGTTCAGCTGCTGTGGAGACAAGCCCACCAAACGTTCCGCTGGTTCACAGAACCCGATCCATTCGAAATCCCCTTCGTGTCCGAACAGCACAATGTCAACCTCGGTCCCGACCTGCAGGCGAACCGTTTCCATGACGGACTCCAAGTCGCCTGACGCATGCACCCAAACCTCCACCCAAGAAGCCGCGAATGAGGCCTCGGGTATCGTCCAAACGAAAGAGGCGGGATACCCAAGACCCTGAAACACCGGTGATTGAGCCTTCACCCACAGCTGCTTTTCGCAGGTGTCACCCAGCCCGTTTTCATTGCAGTCTTCGATGAGACCGTTGGCGGCATCGCACGCATCTAGAAACCCATTTCCATTGCAATCGTGGCCTTCGAGTTCCAGAGAGTCTGCGGTCCCACTGCTATCGCAATCGTCGTTCTCAATTCCGATGTACATGTTTCCATGGGCGTCAAGTTCACTCCACCGCTCAGTATTGCTGGGGAACAGCGATGGGTCATTCACCGAGTCGAATCCGGTGCACCAGGAGTCGAGCACTAAGCCATTTCCGACTATGCGCGCGTCGCGGGTCAAAGCGAAGTTGATATCTCCCGGCGTAACCGAGCTGTATCCATACTTGTCCCATGGAAGCGACATGCATGAACCACAGCCCCACCAACTGTTGGATAGGAAGTGCCTGATCGCCCCCGTACGTTCGCCACCAGCAGCCACAGAGCGGACATCGGTAACGCCATCGGCAAACTCAACTTGACCGCAGTCGTTCCATGCCGCCCCCCATGCCCGAAGGGTTCCGTCAACTTGAAGAGCCACGCTGTGTGAATCTCCTGCTGCGACCTGCGTGCAGGCAATCAAGTCGAACGGAACAGAAGATTGGCCCTGTTCGTTCGATCCCCAAGCAATCACCGTTCCATCGTTGCGAATGGCCAGCGAATGTTGGCCGCCTGCAGCGATCGCACTGCAGGGTCCCAAACCCGGCGGAACTACCGCTTGCCCGTGGCTATTTGATCCCCACGCGCGCACAACTCCTGCGGACGTGATCGCGAGCGTGTGCGATTCTCCGAGGTCAACCGCGCCGCACGGCCCAAGATTCCCCGGCACCTGAGCCTGACCAACGTTGTTTGCTCCCCACATCACAAGCGCTGCGCCAGAGGCTCGGATGGCGGCAAAATGCCCGCCGCCGACGGCTACCGCGGTGCAGTCTCCGAGACCCGGCGGAAGCGTGAGCTCGACCACAGTTCCCTTGCCGTATCCAAACTCGAAGTCGTAGTACCAGGCGCGTACCTGTCCAGCTTGCCCGCTTCCGGCAGCACTAGCGTGAGTGGCCATGACGACGACGAGCAGGGCCAGACCCAAGGCGGCAAAGTCGCCAAACTTGCGTCTCACTCTCGGGAGACAAGTCCCCGCTCTCCACACAGCGCGCGCCATACTCCCGATCTTTGAGCGTGGCGATGTGCCCCGGATTCGGTTGCCCGCACCGCAATTGAACTGCGCTCCGGAATAGCCGGGAGTCAGGTTTCCACTCTGCACCTTCGAGACGTGCTGACAGGTATTCATAGGTGGTCGTTCCGCTCTTGAAGAGCAATGAGTAAGGCGTAGACGTTGCTCACCATTCCGGCCCGCCTTCATCGAAGGCGTGAGTGTGATGCTTCGGTAGGCCATGTGTTCAGAACTTCAGGCTGGCGGGGCTCACGTAGAACCGGCCGTCCAAGCAAACCGCACCCTTCGCTACAGAATGCGTGGAATGGTGACCTGACGGCTCACGAATGTGAATCTTTGCTTTCATTCGACCCAACCGAACCGCTGGGCTGCGATAATCCGCTTGTCTGTTGGGGTTCCCACCCTCCGGCACGCCATTTGCTCACTGCTTCTTCCACACATGGCCGCACCACAATTCACATCCGCCGCTCAAGAAGCACTCGCCAGTGCCAACGCTGCTGCGGGCACGTCTCAGCACGCTGAGCTCACGCCGTTACATGTCTTGGGGGCGCTTTTGGCAGACCCCGCATCAACCGCAAGCAGCGTGCTCCAACGTGCCGGCGTGGATTCAAAGCGTGCCGCCAGCGTGGTGGCTGCCGAGTTGCACCGACTGCCCACCGTGGCGGGCGGATCCGCCCAGCCCGGGCGCGAGTTACAACAACTGATGACCGATGCGCAGCGCGCCGCACAGTCCATGAAGGATGCGTACATCAGCACAGAACACCTTCTACTTGCCACCTCAGCGGGCAAGAGCAGCGCGCGAACCGCACTCGACGCGGTGGGCGCCAGTGAACAGAAGCTGCGCCGAGCGATCCAAGAGATTCGCCAGGCCAGCGGAGTAACCAACGTGAACGATCCCAACGCTGAATCCAACTACGAAGCACTCAAGAAATACGGCATTGACCTCACCGAACGCGCGCAGCAAGGCAAGCTGGACCCCGTGATCGGCCGTGATGAAGAGATCCGCCGCTGCATGCAGGTGCTCAGCAGGCGTACCAAGAACAATCCCGTGCTCATCGGCGAACCTGGCGTGGGCAAGACCGCCGTGGTGGAAGGATTGGCGCAGAGAATTGTCAACGGCGACTGCCCCGAGCAAATGAAAGAGACTCGTATCGTGGCCCTTGACGTGGGGCAACTTCTGGCTGGTGCCAAGTTCCAAGGAGAGTTTGAGGAGCGTTTGAAGGCCGTGATTCGGGAGGTGAGCTCAAGCGAGGGGCGGATCATTCTTTTCATTGACGAGATTCACACCGTCGTGAGCGCGGGCGCTAACACTGGCAGTCCAGGCGCGGGTCAACTGCTCAAGCCTGCACTCAGTCGAGGGGAGTTGCGCACCATCGGTGCCACCACGCTCAATGAGTACCGCACACACATTGAAAAGGACCCCGCGTTCGAGCGGCGCTTTCAACCGGTGTACGTTGGCGAGCCCAGTATTCACGACACCATCGCCATTTTGCGCGGGTTGAAGGCCAAATATGAAACGCATCACGGCGTCCGCATTCAGGACGGCGCGCTGGTGGCCGCCGCGCAAATGAGCGCGCGGTACATCGCGGATCGCTTCCTACCCGACAAAGCCATTGACCTGATCGACGAGGCCGCCAGCCGTCTGCGCATTGAAAATGACTCCATGCCCAGCGCGCTGGACCAGGTACGACGTCGCCTGATGCAACTTGAAATCGAACGCGAGGCGCTCAAACTCGAGAAGGACTCCGGCAGCAAGGAGCATCTGGCACGAGTGGAAAAGCAGATCGCCGACCTGAAGGAAGATGATCGCCGCATCACCGCGCAATGGGAGTCCGAGAAGAAGGACTTGGACCTCATGAAGAATGCGCAGCGCAAGATCGAAGAGAAAAAGTTTGAGGCCGAGCAAGCGCAACGCGCAGGAAACTTTGAAAAGGCCGCCCGCATTCTGTATGAGGACATCAAGACCCTCGAAGCGAACGCCGTGGCCGCTCAGAAGAATCTCACCGCCCGCCTATCAAGCGGTGAAACGCTGGTGAAGGAGGATGTGGACGCTGAGCAGATTGCCTCGGTGGTCAGCCGTTGGACGGGCATTCCCGTGAGCAAGCTCATCGAGAGCGAGCGCCAGAAGCTGCTGCACATCGAAAGTGACCTAAAGCGCCGCGTGGTGGGGCAACCAGAAGCCGTGGAGGCCGTCGCAGAAGCCGTGCGCCGAAATCGTGCGGGGCTCGGCGAGCCCAATCGCCCCATTGGATCGTTCCTCTTTCTGGGCCCCACCGGCGTGGGCAAGACTGAGCTGTGCAAGGCGCTCGCCGCGTATCTCTTTGATACCGAAGAGGCCATGGTGCGCATTGACATGAGCGAGTTCATGGAGCAGCACTCCGTGGCCAGGCTCATCGGCGCTCCGCCGGGGTATGTGGGCTACGAAGAAGGCGGCCGCTTGACTGAAGCGGTTCGCCGCCGCCCATATTGCGTGGTGCTCTTTGACGAGTTTGAAAAGGCGCACCCCGACGTGAGCAACGTGCTCTTGCAAGTGCTTGATGATGGTCGCCTGACCGACGGCCAAGGTCGCACGGTGGACTTTACGAACACCATCATCGTCATGACCAGCAACCTCGGCAGCCACGCCATTGTGGAGATGAGCTCCAAAGGCGAGCCAGATTCAATGATCGAAGCGCACGTTACCGCTGAACTCAAGCGACACTTGCGCCCCGAACTCTTGAATCGCATTGACGAGAAGGTGATCTTCCACCAACTCACGCGAAAGGACCTCAATGGAATCGTTGAGATTCAGTTGCGCAACCTGCGTGCACGGCTCGCGGAGCGCAAGCTGGACCTGCAACTCTCGCCACATGCCGTGGAAGCCCTGGCGGATGAAGGCTACGACCCTCAGTATGGCGCGCGTCCGCTGAAACGCGTCATTCAGCAGCGGCTTGAGAATCCCTTGGCGAGCAAGATCCTGGCGGGCGAGTTCCCTCCAGAGTCCGTCATTCACGTGGACTACAAGGGCAAGTCATTTGTGATTGGAAAATAGCCCTGGCCGTGCTCACTACTCCACGGTGACGCTCTTGGCCAAGTTCCTTGGCTTGTCCACGTCCTTGCCGCGCATCAGTGCGGCGTGATACGCCAACAGCTGCAGCGGCACCACGGTCACTAGCGGCTGCAACATCTCCGTGACATCGGGCACATAGAACACATCTTCAGCCATCGTCTTGATGTGCTCATCTCCCTCTGTCGCCACAGCGATCACGTGTCCGCCCCGGCTGCGCACCTCATGAATGTTGCCGAGCACCTTTTCATACTGGCTGTTGCGTGTGGCCACGAACACGCAGGGCATGCCCTGATCGATCAGTGCGATCGGGCCGTGCTTCATTTCCGCGGCGGGCATTCCCTCCGCGTGGATGTAACTGATTTCCTTGAGTTTGAGTGCCCCTTCAAGTGCCACGGGGTAGTTCACGCCTCGGCCCAGATACAGCCAGTTCTCACGTTCGATGTACTTGGCCGTGGACTTGGCAATGAACTCCGACTGCTGCAGAATGCGCTCAATGTGGCCGGGGATCTGATCCAGTTCACGCAGCACCCCGGAGACAAACTCCTGACTCAAGAATCGACGTCGGCCCACATACAGCGCCAGCATGGCGCTCACCATCACCTGGCCAACAAATGCTTTGGTGCTAGCCACGCCGATCTCCGGCCCCACGCGAAGATAAATGCCTGCGTCAGTTTCTCGTGAGATCGTGGAGCCAACCACGTTAATCATGCCCAGCGCCAATGCGCCGCGCTGCTTGGCTTCCTGAAGCGCGGCCAGCGTGTCTGCGGTCTCGCCGCTCTGGCTGATGGCCACCACCACGCTGCCCTCGGTAACGATGGGGTTGCGATAGCGAAACTCGCTGGCAAAGTCCCATTCACTGGGAATCTTGGCCAGCTCTTCCATCAAGTAACTGCCCACCATGCCGGCGTGCAACGCAGTGCCCTGCCCCACGAACGTGATGCGCCGCGCTGATGCCAGTACGCGGGCATGATCTTGAATGCCGCCCAGCACAATCTGCCCTGCCCGGTGGTCCACGCGCCCCTGCAGCGTGCGAGTCAACGCCGCGGGCTGCTCAAAAATCTCCTTGAGCATGTAGTGCTCAAAGCCGCCGAGTTCGATCTCGCTTAACTCAACCTCAAGCGCTCGGATCTTGGTGTCTACCGGCACATCGTCAACGGTGCTGGTACGGAAGGCCTCGCGCGTGAGTTTGGCCACGGTGTAATCGTCAAGCGTGAACGCCTGCGTGGTGTGTGCCACAATCGCGCTGGGATCACTGGCCACCACATACTCGTCCGATCCCACGCCCACCATCAGAGGGCTGCCCTTGCGAGCCACCACAAGTACTCCCGGTTCCTTCTCGCTGATGCACGCGATGGCGTACGCGCCCGTCACCTCACGCAACGCCGCCTGAACCGCCTTTTCCAAGTCGCCTTGATACAGCTCGCCGATCAGGTGCGTGAGCACTTCTGTGTCGGTCTCGCTCTTAAAGACATGGCCCTTCTCAAGCAGGTACGTCTTAAGCGATGCGTAGTTTTCAATGATGCCGTTGTGCACCAGTGCAATGCCGTGCCCTTTGGTGATGTCGTCGCAATGGGGGTGAGCATTGGCCTCTGTCACGCCGCCGTGTGTGGCCCAACGCGTGTGCGCCAAGCCCACGGTGCCGTCGAAGCCGTGGCGAGTTTCAACGAGTTCCTCGAGCACGCGTACTCTGCCCACGCTTTTGGCGATGGCCATGTGACCCTTGGAGTCAATGACGGCCATGCCGGCGGAGTCGTAGCCGCGATACTCAAGCCGCTTGAGCCCCTCCAACAACAAGGGAGTGGCGGGCTTTTTTCCAATGTAGGCAACGATTCCACACATGCGCTAGGACTCCTTAATCGATGGTCGAGCGGCCGGCGGACCTTCAAAGCCGCAAGGGCTCTGTACGACCGCCACCGGTGATAGATCGGACATTGTGGGCGGTTTGACCGCCCAATAGAGTGGCATTTGCCGCCTGTTCGGGCGAAGATGCGCTCACC
This sequence comes from uncultured Isosphaeraceae bacterium, assembly GCA_964640485.1. Taxonomy (GTDB): domain Bacteria; phylum Planctomycetota; class Phycisphaerae; order Phycisphaerales; family SM1A02; genus CAZXGD01. The sequence continues at coordinate 34,636 of CAZXGD010000026.1, forward strand.
ACAATGTCTGCAAACCCGCCCAGCCCCACGCCAGATTCTGGCACGGACCCAGTTCCCCTTCCCAGCCAGCCGAAAGCGGCTTTCAGAGCGTGGGCCAGGGGAAAAATGCGAGCGCGAGACCAAAATAGCCCATCAACCGCCAGCCGGCGGGCATCCGAGCATGCACTTTCGCTTATCCGGGATCTGAAACCAGGCTGTTTGCTGGCATATGTGCCAACTCGCAGCGAAATTGACCCAATATTGCTTCTAATTGCTGCGATTGAGCTTAAATGGACCGTGGCGGTGCCAAACTGTACGAATCGTGGACATTTGCCACAAATCCAAGCCCTACCAGAAGATGCGTTCGCTCTCGGGTCGAAAGGTGCCGGTGACTCCGCACCCTCTTGGAACTTGGCAGCGTTCAAAGAGGATGCCTGGGGCATGCTGGCACCCATCGCAAATGTTCCCGTCCGCGCCGCAAGCATTTCGGTGGCGCTCGTTCCGGGCTTGGCGTTTGACAACCAAGGACACCGCCTGGGGCGGGGCGCGGGCATCTACGACCGTCTGTTGGCCAGTCTTCCCGCCGGCGTTTTTCGTATCGGCTGCGTGGAGGCCAATCGAATGGTGCCCGAACTTCCGCGTGAAGCGCATGACGTACCGATGAACGCGGTGGTGACGCCCGAGGGCATCCTGCGTGTGAGTCGTTAGTGCTCGCACAAACTGCGCCGATTGTGCGACACTGTCCGATGTAGTGCATATGCGCGGTTCGGATTGCCGTGCGCCCCGATCAAGAAGCCTTCTTTTCATTTGAGGTCAAGGATGACCCCTCCCAGCTCGTCGCCTTCCACACAGGCGCCCCGTCTCAACCCGTTCGCATCCGGTTCCAGCGCCCGCAGCGCTCGCGGCCTCTTCATCGCCATCGCGGTGCTGGGGTTCGGTGGCGCCGCTGCCGGTTGGTTGCTCACGCACAAGAACGACACTCCCACACCTGGGGTCACTGCTGAACAAGGCACCGTGGTAGATCCACTGGCTGCTCAGCCCAGCACCAACAGTGGTGAATCTGTGATCACCGTTGTGACTCCCACTTCAACGCCAGCTTTGGGCGCCCCCAGTCCGGTAGCCACCGGCACCACGGTGCCCACGGCTGCACTTCCCACTGCGGCTCCTGCGGCCACCCCGCCCACTGCGACTCCCGCGGGCACCCTGCCCACCGCTGCACTGCGCGTTCAGCAGGCAACCTCCATGATCGCTACCGATCCGGTGCGCGCGCGCCTTGAATTGACGCGCCTGCTGGACAGCAACCAACTCTCACCCATGGAACGCGTGGCCGCGTATCAGGCCATCAATACGCTGGCGGAACAGTTGTTCTTTAGCCAGAAGATTGTTCCCGGAGACACGGTGAGCCAGAGCTACATGGTGAAGCGCGGGGACAGCCTGGCCCGCATCGCCAAGCGCGAGGGCCTCAACGTTGAGTGGGGCTTCATTCAGCGCGTCAACGCGTTGCCCAATGAACGTGCACTCCGCCCAGACATGCGCCTGAAGTTGCACTACGGCCCCTTCGACGCTGAAGTGGTCAAGAGTGACTTCCGTCTGAACATCTACTCCGGGCAGGGCAACGATCGAATCATGGTGGCAAGCCTGCCCTGCGGCCTGGGCGAAGGCGACTCCACGCCCGTGGGCACCTTCAAGGTTCGCGCGGGAAGCAAACTGCAAGATCCTGAGTGGCGTAATCCGCGCACCGGCGAGTTCTTTGCCAAGAACGACCCCAAGAATCCCATCGGCGAACGCTGGATCGGACTGCAGGGCGCAACGCCAGAGAGCGCACGCTTCACCGGATACGGCATCCACGGCACGGTGGATCCAACGTCAATCGGCAAGCAGGCCAGCATGGGCTGCGTGCGTTTGGGTGACGCCGAAGTTCAAGTGGCTTACGAGCTCTTGTGCGATGGCTCCACCATCGTGATTCGCTAACCCCCTTTTAACGAACAATCCTCATCACTTGCCTGCTGCCGTGCCCCGTGCCGGCGACGAATTCCAGTCGCAGCGCGGGGCACGCGCCATTTTTACGGCAAGTTCAATCGCCGCTTTCATACTGCCTTCGCTGGCACGATTGTGACCAGCAATGTCAAACGCGGTGCCGTGATCGGGGCTAGTGCGCACAATGGGCAGACCTGCGGTCACGTTCACGGCTTTGTCCCAACCCAGCAACTTAACCGGGATCAAGCCTTGGTCGTGGTACATGGCCACCACCAGATCCCATTCGCCGGCTGCGGCAGAGATGAACACCGTGTCTCCAGGAAACGGCCCATGGGCCTGAATGCCCGCGTGCTTGGCCGCGTCAATCGCGGGGCGCACGATGCGCTGCTCTTCGTCGCCGAACAATCCGTTCTCGCCCGCGTGAGGATTGAGACCGCACACCGCGATGCGCGGGTGCTCGATGCCAAGTTGCTTGCAGAACTGGTTTCCCAGATCAATGGGGTCGAACACTTTGCCGATGGTGAGCACGTTGCGCACATCCATCAGCGGCAGGTGCGCCGTGGCCAGTGCCACTCGCAATCGCGGGCTGCAAAACATCATGGAGTGCCGGCGGGCCTTGGTTCTAAACGCAAACAACTCCGTGTGCCCCGGCCAGTTGAACCCCGCAAGATTCCAACTCTCTTTGCTGATGGGACCGGTCACTATTGCGTCAATATGCCGTGGATCACTGGGCGCGCGCATGGCATCCGTAATCGCGTCTTCAACAAAGGCCTTGCTCAGCAGTCCACCCTTGCGCGAGGGCCCTCGGCGGTACTCCGGCAGCGAACCCTCATGCGCGTAATCAAGCACCAACGGCTGCAGTGCGCTGCCCCCCTGCGCCCGTTGGCTGGCTGCCTCCACGCGAAACCAATCGGGGCTCACGCGCGCGCGTTCGGCAGACTCAAGTAGCACATCGTTGCAGCCGTACACCACAAAGCGCGCCAACTTTCGCAGCGCGACATCGGCGAGCGCCTTCACGGTGACCTCGGCGCCAATCCCAAGGGGATCCCCCATGGTGATACCGATGATTGGTGGCAGGTCCGCAGACATGCACGCATGGTAGGAGTTGGACCGCAACCCGGTCTTGACGCGCCGTGCTTAATGCTTGCCGCTTGGATCGACCAGCCAGAGCCAGTCGTCAAACAAGAATTCAAAGCGCGCAGCGAGCAGCGCAATTCGACCCATGACCGTAAGGCCAAAGCTGGCACCGAAGGTGATCATGAGGAACCAGATTCCCAATCGCGCCGTCTTGCCCGCCACACCCTTGTGCTCCAGCGAGAAGAAGAAGTAGACCAGCACGCTAAGCACACCCACGAACATCAGGATGGCGGCCACGGAAAGACCCACCGAACCTGCCAGGTTGCCTTCCTTGATCACGATAAGCGGAGTGATCATGGCCGCAATCTGGCGCAGCAGATCTGATTCCGTGAAGTTCACAAAGCGCAGACCTGCATAGGTGCCCACGATGAACGCCAGCGGGAAAATCCCCAGCCAACTGGCCTTGCGATTCAGGCGGCAAAGCAGCAGGATGCCCAGGATGAGCGGAGCCAGCATCACCCAGTTAACGCTGTCCACTTCAATGGCGGGCATCAGGTATCGCTTCACCAAGTCTGGCAACAACTCGCCAAAAAGCTTGGGGACCAGTGTGTCCCAGAAGGCCACAGTCATCCAATACGCAGCGCTCACGCCCACAACCACTGACTCAGTGAACTTGTAGGCAGGATTGTCCCTGACAAGGAAACTAAGTACCGCCAGGGTGAAGAACGCGGCGATCCAAATGCCCAATGTGCGCGGCCAGCTGTACTGGATAGCAGACTGGTTGGCGTCCTTGTCTTCAGCCTGCACATACGCCACCGGAGTGCTTTCGGCGTATGTGGTCCAGCGCACGCCAGCCTTGTCGTGGTCATTCAGGGGGACGGCCTTCCACGTGGGGCGCTCGGGTCGTTTGGGTTCTTGCAACTTGGCTGCCTGGGCTTTATTCGAGGCGGCCTTCGCTTTCTTGAACTCCTCCATCTTCGCCTGATAGTCCGTCAGCTTGGCTTCATACTCCAACAACTGCTGCTCAGAAGGGGGCGCATATGCCTTCTGCTTTTCTTCAACGAATGCCAAGCCAAACCCGCGGTACTCCCTGCTCGGCCCCTTGCCGTCCATGGACTGCACGGTGGAGCCCACCATAGCGCGCACACCCAGCAGCACGCCAATGATCACCAACACCACAATCCACGCGGTGCGCTGACGTCCGCGCGCGGCTGCCACTTCGTGGTTCTGTAGGTCAGCACCGCTCATGCGCGTGCCGCCCTTCGCTGTGAAAAGAAGATGACATTGCCCGCAATGATCAAGATCACCATCAGCACATGCGCCATCAACTGCGGTGCCATGCGGCGTTGCGCGTCAACCAAAGGTGGCGGAATCTGCTTCCAATCATTGGCCTTCTGCACGCTTTCGTTCACGAGGAACTCGTACTCTGCCGCACCCTTGATGGCGCCCAGAATGCCCTTCATCTGCTGCGGGTAGTAGGGAATGAGTTGTGGCGTCTGCACTCCGGTGGAACCGGCCACAAATGGCAGCGGTCGGTCGGACGTGAGCGTCTGGCTGACGGCGTATTGCACCCATTCCTTGGCGCCAGGTTGACCGGCGCTAATGGACACAAGCGCGTCAAAGTCGCTCACCTTCACAATGCCCTCCATCATGGGGTACTGCGAGAGCGGCTTGCCCTTTGAGTCGTTGGGGTACGCCTGCTTCACACTCGTGCTCAGCAGCTTGATCACCGCCTCATTGCCCGCCTGATAGCCCAAGTCAATGAAGTTCTCGCCATACGTGTACTTACCGGGGTAGTACGTATCAATCACCGCCGCCTTGGTGGCGCTGATGAGCGGGGTACCTGGGGCCCAGAGCGTCATGCAATAAATCATGTGCCCCCTGGAGGCGCAATGATTGATGAACGCCGTAGCCATGGGCTGCAATTCGCCTGCAGACGCTGGGTCAAAGTCAAAGCTCAACAGAATCTTGGACTTGGGGGGCAGGTCTTGAATGGTTTTGAAAGCACCACGCACCGGAGCGGTGGGCTCTTCAGGGAATGTCTTGCCCGTGACACCCACCCAAATGATGGGGCCTGCCACCGAGAGCGCCATGGCCAAGAAAATCCAGCGTCGATCAACGTTGTTCAGCCTGTGCAAGAAACCCTTGCGTCCAACGTCATGGGTGTTGGTGGGGTTGGAGCTCATGTCAGTCTCGGCTCCCCAGGTAGCTGCGGTCCAAGCCCAGCATGATCTTGAGGCTGGTGGCCGCCACACCGATGGCGATGCCCATGAGCATGGCGCGTGTGCCCGCAGCGTTAAAGATGCTGATGATGTAGCCGCTGGCATTTTCCAAGCGCAGCCAGCTGAACCATTCACTGTCTGCTGGAATCCAACTGGTAATGAGCACACCCGCATACACGCGCCCCAGCAGCACGATGAACGCGGTGCCCAGCAATAGCAAGGCCTCAGTGTTCTTGGCTCGGAACGCGCGGAACGCTGCGCTGGCCACATAGAACGCCAGAATGGCAAAGAGCGTGCTGGTGATGGGGCTCATCACAAATTCGTACATCCACCAGAATGCACTGCCCTCTTCATCCTTCTTGCCGCTCATGACCACATTGGCATCAAGATCCGAAGGGTGCACGCCAATCTTCAGCAGACCCACAAACAGCATGCCCGCAAATGCCGCCAGCGTGACACCCGCGTACCCCCAGCCGGGTTCGCGCGCACTCATCTTGGCCAGATTCATTTTCACCAGACTGCCCGCACCCAGTACGAACGCAATGCCCGCCAGGATGTTGAACCAGTTGATGGCCACTTCACTGAACTGCTGCGCGGATGTGATGAAAACGCTCACCACCATCAGCAGGCCGGCCAGCGAAGCCAAGATCACGGCAATGGTGCGACTCACTTAGCCGCCCCCCATGGCCGATTTCATACCGCTCATAAACGCGCTAAGACCCGTCAATTGTGGCCAAAACACTACTGCCGTTGTTAGCACGGCCGCCAGCGCCACCAGCACCCACGCGATCGCCTTCACAGCGTCCTGACCCAGCACGGTGCCCATCTGATCGGGCTCCCCGCTCAGGTACGCACTGGCTGCAAAGAACTCCTCGCCGATGAGTGTGTAATCGCACGCGGCCACAAAGAAGGGCAACTGTGCAGTCTCGGCGGTACCCGCGATCTGAATCGCTCCCACCGCATTTCCGTTTTCCGCCAGAATCAGGCTCTCCGCAAAGAACTGTCCAAAGTAAAAGCATGCTGCGGGGCGCTCGCGCACCATGTAGCCGCTCACATAGGCCACAAAGCCAAACTGCTCGTCGGTCACATAGAAGATGCTGTCGGGGTTAAAACTGTCCGAGCGCCCAGCTGCCAAGTAGGCGCTTTGCACAGCCTCGCGCGCCGCGGTCATGACCAAACTGCGCGTGGTGGGCACCACCAGCGATGCGTCGTATTCCGCGGCGGTTTTGGCCACGCGACCCAGAATGGTGACTCCCGCCACGGTCTGAATGCTGTCCATATCCTGAATCCCCGGCACGTACAGGATCGGTCGACCCATTTCAGTGGCGCGGCCCACGGCCTCGTCAATGGCGGCAAGACCGGCGATCTTGCGCACCCGAATCTGGCCCCCCCTGCGCGCATGCAGAATGCCCCAGAGCACCAGCACCACCACCACGATCAGCGCGATGGCTAACGGCCACTTGCCCGGCTCAAAAGCGTCAAAGAATGCAAAACCTTGCGCGCTCGGCGCGCCATCAGCGTCTTGGGCAAGAATGAATAGGCCGAGCGCCGAGTCCAACACGAGGGCGGAGCCTAGCGGAAGTGGGCGCATCCGGCGAACGGGGGACGAGCGCGCTGACCTTACCCCTCAATCAACTCAACATTGGCGCGGGGAACCGTAACGGACTCACCATTTTCCAGCGCAACCACCAACACACGGGCCTTGGATCCGCTGCCCAGAACTTCAAGCTTTTCCGGAAGCGCCTTCACCGTGCCTAGCAAGCCGAAGTATGGGTCGCGAATCACTCGCACCGGCGTGCCAATCTCCAAAATGCCTGCAACGGCTCCGCCCGCCGTGGCGCCCGAGTCCGTGCCTGTGGCTGCGCCTGAAGGCGCTGCGCCGGTGGCAAGCGGAATGACAATCTCTGGCCGCATCACTCCCGCGCGGATTTGTGTGGCACCGTTCACACTGGCAGACTTGCCATCGTGCGCGTGCAGAAGTTCAAAGGTACGGCGCGCCATGGCGATGTCGCCAAAACCCTCGGTGATAATGAGCGTGACACCAAGCTTCTCGCTGCCTGTGACCGCCACGCCGATGTCGTACCCCAGAATGTCGCGCAAATCCTGATCGTCAATGCCACCAGAAACCACGGCGGCAGCGCCCACCTGTTGGGCCTTGCGAATGCTCGCGGCAGTCATGCGTCCACCGCCCACCACGATGCACCCCTTCATCTGTGGGGTGATCTGGCCTTCTTCGAGTGTTTGGTCGGGTCGTGCGCAAACGCTCTTGAGCGGTCCGTGCGTCTCGCCGCCCACGCCAAAAATGCCCTGAATGAGCGCCACTTGGTTCTCCACCACCACGCCTTCGGTGGGCACCACTTCAATCACTCGCCCCGCGATGTACGCGCGCACCGCCACCGGCAATCTGGGTCCGCGGATAAGCACCATGCCGGTGGAGTCGCTCACGCTCTCCACCACACCGTCAGCGGAGGACTTCACTTCCGTGCGCATCATGCCAAAGATGCCCTTGGACTTTGCCAACGGCTCGTCCTTCTTTACCGATTCTCCCACCTTCTTAAGCATGAGCTCGGGCAGGTCCTTGGCATGAGCGCCGAGCATGTTGGCCATGCGCATGGGGAATGCATCGCCCTCCATGAACGTCTGTGCCACGATCATGTCCGCCTGCACGGTGTCGCCCTGCTTGGCCAGCACTTCGCCGGCAATGGGAAGCACGCGCCGCGCGCGATACGTGGTACTGGCGCTGACCTTGAGTCCTGGTGTAAATGCCTTGGCCATGGTGTGTGTCTTGCTCCTGCGCTATTCGTAGATGCACAATTCCGCAGCCCAGCGTGCGATGGCGGCTCTGCGTTCAGCCTCCGCTTGCGGCACGGCGATCGCTCTGCCGCGCGCGTCAAGAATGAGCCCCACCATTCCGCCGCGCACCATGCGCTTCACTGGCTTGCCGGAGCCCGCGCCCATGTCAAACCCCTTCTCGGGTGTTACTTCCATCTCGCAGGTCTGCTCACCGCTCAATCGAATGAGCTTCATGTCACCCACGTTCAGCGTGCCGCGTTCGGTGAGTGCCCCGGTGAGCGTGAAACTAAAGCACGGCTTTCCTAACTTGCCCTGGCCTTTGGGAGCAATGCACGTTCCCAAGAACACTAGGCAGTCCTTCTCAAACACTTCCATGGCCGCGTGCGGGTGCACGCTGGCCAGCACGCCGAGGTGGGGCATCATGAAGATGCTGTCCTTGGCAAGTTCGGTGAAGCCCTCAGGCTCAAAGCTATCGATGAGCATGAGCGCGGTCTGCTCCATGCGCGGCGCATGGCTCAGTACGCCGCCGGAGGCCACGAGCAGGTCCAGCTTCATGTTGTCCACGATGGACGCCCCCGACTGCTTCTGATCGAACACATCGCCCACGGTGCGTTGTTGCTGCACACCCTTCAGCGACGTGGCGAACTCCTTGTGCTGCTGATAGCTCAGGCGCAAGGCCTCGCGCGCCACCGCCTGCTCAAAGACCAGCGCCTCAAGCGACTGCGGAATGGTTGTGGGGCGCACCATCTTGTTCTTGACGCGGTTGCGCAGTTCGCGCTCGTCCATGGGCAGGTGCACCCAGCGCATGATGCTGGGCATGGTGGCTTCGGCGCACACGTTGCTAATGCTGTAGCTCATTCCCAAGTTGGCGCTCACCGTGCGGTTAAAGACGCCGTCAAAGACGCTGAACACGTCCGTGGTGGCGCCGCCGATGTCAACGCCCACGGCGTTGATGCCACGATTCTTGGCGATGGTCTGCAGAATGTCTCCCACCGCTCCCGGGGTGGGCATGATGGGTGCGTTGGCCCAGCCGATGAGTTTGTCGTAGCCGGGCGCGTGAGCCATGACATGTTCAAGGAACACATCGTGAATGCGGTCGCGCGCGGGGCCAAGGTTTTCTGACTCCAGCGTAGGACGCAGGTTGGCTACCACGCTCAAGTCAAAGCCCTTGCTAAAGACGCGTCTGACCGTAGGCGCCGCGTCCTTGTTGCCGGCAAAGATGATGGGCATCTGGTACTCGCCCCCAAAGCGCGGGCGCGGCTTGGCGGGGGCGATGAGTTCAGCAAGCTCCACCACCTTTTTGTCGTCGCCACCATCGGTGCCGCCAGAGAGCAGCACCATGTCGGGGCGAAGTTCGCGGATGCGCTGAATCTGTTCGTGCGGCTTGCGTTGATCGTTGCTCGCGATGGTGTCCATCACAATGGCACCCGCACCCAGCGCCGCGCGCTTGGCGCTTTCAGCCGTCATTTGGCGCACCACGCCTGCCACCATCATTTGCAGTCCGCCGCCAGCGCTGCTTGTGCTGATATAGATGTCGCACCCCACAGGGTCATTCACATTGGTGCGGCGAATGATGGTGCCGTCTGCGGCCACCAACTTGCGCCCGCTGAGTTCTTCAATCTCCGTGACGGAGTTGGTCACTCCTAGTGTGACGTCAGCAAAAGGCTCTTCAACGGTGGTGGGGGCTTCGCCGCGATGAGTCTGGCGAAAGTGGCCGTCCACTTCCTGAATCATGATGGCCTTGGTGGTTGTTGACCCGCAATCTGTGGCCACGATGATCTTGATGCGCGCGGGGTCGAGCGAAGTCTGGGCGGCGGCTCCGTGGCTCATGGGACAGATAAGGGTACGGCACGGCAAGGGCCGTTGCGATAGCCCGGAGGGACTGCCGTTATCGTCCGTTTGCGGTGCCGTCCCTGCACATCAACGACATCGCGCTTGCGGCGCGCAGAAGGCCAGCGCCGTGATGGGTTGCGGTCAGCAGTGGCCCCCCCACCGCCGTGCGCCAGCCCTGCACCGTGGAGTAGTACGTGAACGCTGCGAATG